>CAWEDO010000002.1:0-825638 GCA_963807915.1 uncultured Chloroflexia bacterium
CGTTCCCGAGGCGAGACCTTGAGCGAAATCGCGCTCCCCCGCCGCATTCGCTCGCGCGAGTGGCTGGAGGCCGCGCTCGTCGTGTGCCAGCGGTGCGATCAGGTCGTTGAGCGGCGATCGCCCAGCCAGCGACACTGCCCAGGCTGCCGAGCGGCTCTGAAGCGTGACCGGAGCCGCGCGGCCGTCGCCCGCGCCAGAGCGGCGCGGCGATAGCATCGACGTTCCAGAGGGTCGTGGCGACGGTCCTCGCGCGGTGGACAGTCGCCTAGGCGAGGCCGACAATCGGCAATGTCGAGACATGGCGGTACCCGATGCGTGTCAGCCGGATCACGGCCAACCTCAGCGTGCAGGACATCGAGCGGGCGAAGCGCTTCTTCACGGACTACCTCGGGCTCGATCACGAGGACATGGGTCTCGAGTGGGTCACCCGCTTCATGGCCCCAACCTCCGGTGAGCACCTCCAGATCGTGACCCGCGACGCCACGGCGATCGAGGACGCCGTGATGACCGTCAGGGTCGCCGACGTGGACGCCGCCTACGCCGAGGCCGGCAACCGGGGCTACGAGATCGTCCACCCGCTCGTCACCGAGGCGTGGGGCGTGCGCCGCTTCTTCGTCCGCGTCCCCGGCGGCGGCGTCATCAACATCGCGCAGGAGCACCCAATCCCGCGCTGAACCTTCGGCCACGGTGACGGGAGCACGCTCCGGAGTGTCGCCGACGGCCGCTTCCCCCTGCCTTAGACGCCCGTGTCGCGCCGATCGAAGATGAGCCCGCCCACCCCGACGAGCACCGCCGTGGCCAACGCGAGCACCGCGAGATCGGCCGGCTGGGAACGGGCAGTTCGATGCCACGAGCTCCGGTCGCAGCCACGGGCAAGCGCTACCGCCAGCCGGTCAGCTATGTCGCGTACGACGGCGATCTCCTCACGCCGGGTGACTTCTGGGTCGGGCTGGCCGGCGATCCGGCCGCGATGTCGATCGTCAACTTCCTCGTCCAGTTCGGCGAGCTCGCCATCGGGATCTGCCTGGTCCTCGGTTTGGCGACCCGCTTCGCGGGTGCCATGGGCACCCTGCTTGCGACGCTGCTCTTCGTGGCGTCGTGGAGCTTCGCGACGGGCCCCTTCAACGAGCAATTCATGTATGCGGTCGTGTCGCTCTTCGTCACCGTCGTCGGTGCCGGATCGGTGTGGGGACTCGACGGGATCCTGGCTCGCTCGCAGGTGCTGGCTCGGACGCCCGCTCAATTCCTCGTGTCCTGATGACCGCGCGAAGAGGCCCGGGTTGGATCAGGCGCGCTCCGCGGGGTCGGAGCGTTGGCGCTTCCACCGAGCCGAGAGATGAGATGAACCCGACCAGGATCACTGAGGGTTTGGCTCAAGCCGGGGCTCTCGTTCTGACCGTCGTTGGCGTCCTCATCTGGTTGACGCCATCGATTGGGCTGGCCAGCGTCTACTGGCTCATTGCAGCGGCGCTGGGCCTGGTCATCGGCGTGCTGGGCGTGTCGGCTGGCCGGTCGGGAGCCGAGTTCAGCATGGTTGCCCTCATCGTCCTCGTCGGAGTCGCGCCGTTCGTCGTCAGCCTGACACCGGCCTGGGAACTCTATCCGGTGGCAGCGGGGACCACCGTGTGGGCGGCGCGGGAAGTCGCCGTTCAGGCGGATCCTCGTCGCCGCGCATCCCGATGAGTGGCAGCGGCGGGGTCCGCCCAATGAGCGCGGCGGTCCCGCAGCGAAGACAGGCTTCCGCCGCTCGCGCCCATGACGGAGAAGCTACGCGGGAAGGCTTCGAGCGTGACCAAGGTTCGAACCCGTGCATCGCGCAGCCGCACCTTCCGGTTGCTGAACCCGATCATGCGGTTCCTTCTCCGCCTGCCGACCGGCCGGGAGCGGGGACTCTTGCTCCTGACCTACACCGGCCGCAGGACAGGTCGCCAGCGGACAGTTCCGGTCGCCTATGCCGCACGGGCAGACGGGACACTGCTGGTGGCCGGCGGGGGCAGCTGGAAGTGGAGCCTGGCCGGCGGCGCGCCGGTGTCGATCACCCGCGGCGGCCGGACCGTACCGGCGCGCGGCGAGCTGGTCCGCGATCGCGAAGCAATCGAACGCCTGCTGCCGGAGCTCATCAAGGGGTCCGACCGACGGGTCCGCGAATTCGTTGCCGTGCCGCTCGACGCCGCCGGTCGACCGGATGCCAACGCGCTGCAAGCGGCGCTCGACGATGGCTTCGCGCTGGTGCTGCTGCGCCCGCAACCGTCGTAGACAAGTGCGAGAGCGCCTCTGGCGGCACGACGTGAACCGGGAACTCGTGCTCGGGGACCAGCCGCTGCGCAACGAGCTGGGCTGGTTCGTCTTCGACTGGTGACACGACCCGCTCCCCGGCGGCGGCCACACGCACTATCGCGGATACGGTTGACGCATGGAGCCGGCTGGGCTGCCCTACGCCACGCTCCAGCGCTGACGGTCCGGCCGCCAGCTCCCCCTGGCAGTCCCGCCGAGAGCGGGGTCGAGGAGGCCCTTGACCGTGACCATCGCCGCCTCGAGATCGCGTTCGGCAAGACCCGGCACGTCCTTTGCCACGCGGGCGTACCCGCTCCGCCAGCCTGCGGCGTCAGGCGCACTGAACACGGTCGGCAGCTCGATCCGGCGGCGACCTGACTCCGATGTCAGCGCCCTCCGCAGCGCCGCGACATCCACCGACTGCGTGTGGGCGATGACGGCCAGGTCGGCCAGATCGCGGTAGCGGGTGCTGGCCTGGGCAGGACGACCGGCGCGTGGGTGCAGCTCGACAAGGGCGCAGACCTTGTCCGCGATGTGGTCGACGATCGGGTAGGCGCGGTAGTGGACGCTAGGGATGCCGGGCAGCTCGATCGGCACCAGCGGCGAGACGTCATCGGGCTCGCCGGTCATGAGGACGCCGGACACCAGGTCGACGTGGAAGCGAGCGAACTCGGCGGCACCGAGGTACGCGGTGACCGGGACCCGCAGCGTCGTCCCACCTTCGGCGATCCGGCGGCCGGGTTCGAGCGTGAAGCGGAAGTAGTCGCCGACGTCGGCAGACGCGGCGGCGCGCAGGGCGGCGTCGGCCTCATCGAGTCGTGCCCCACGCCGGTACAGGTCGATGTCCAGCGTGTGCCGGGCAGCGCCGTGCAGCCGTGCGAGAAGGGAGGTTGCCCCCTTGAGCACCCAAGCCTCGGCCTCGGTGCTGAACACCCGCGCCAGCAATCGGTCGTAGGCGAACTGGCGCTGGAGGTCGCTGAGCTGGGCTCCGGGTCGGTCACGGGCAACGTGACGGAGCCGGTCCGTGATCGCCTTGCGCAGGGCGCCGGGGTCGGCGTAGCGAGGTTCGCTCACGGCTGTCGTGCCTCGGCGAGCGCCTCACGGTTCGGCGCACCTGCCCGGCGCAGGAGCTCGTCCATGAACCCGAGACCGTCGCCGCGTTCCAGCCCGAACCGCGCAGCGTACGGGCCGACTGCCTCGGCAACCACACGCGGGTAGTCGAGGACGCGCTCGAGAACCTCGCGGGTAATCTCGGCCACGGCATCCATGTCGATATGGTCTGCGAGGAGTTGCCCGATCATCCACGCTGCCCGGGTCGTCGGGAGCCCTCCGAGGAGGATCCGTCTATCCTGCGGAACGGTGCCGCGGTGGATGCGGACGTCGGGCCGCCTGGTCTGGCGTCGCTGAGGCAGGGTGAACTCGTGGACGTCCGCCCGCAGGTCGCCGACGCCGTAGAGGCTGGCGGCCGAGGTGTGGGAGACGACGGCGACGTTGGGATCATCGAGGCGCCGCCACGCCGGCCGGGCCGGATCGAGCTGGAGCCAGGCGGCCCTGAGCTCTAGGTGATCGGGCTCAGCCGTTCCCCGGATGCGATAGACGCCATGTGCCACTCGCTCGAGGAGTCCAGCCTCCACGAGCCTCGTCAGGGAGCGCCAGGCGATACCAGCGGCTCGGGCCTGCTGGAGGGTGACGAGGCCCCACTGCCCCTCGGCAAGGTCGCGAATGCGTGTGAGCGGACTGGACATGCTGCGAAGTATAACACCGGCGTCATACTATGCAGCATGATTGTGGCTCCGGCGGGCCGGAGCCGGCCACTTACTGCGTTCGCGAGGCGAGACCTCGAGCGACATTTCGCTCCCGCGTCCCACTCGCTCGCGTGCTTGGCTCGATCTGGCTCTCCTGGAGTGCCAACAGTGTCATCAGGTCGTCGAACGGCGATCGCCCGTGCAGCGCCATTGCCCAGACTGTCGGGCGGTCCTGAAACGAGACAGGAGTCGCACTGCTGCAAGTCGTTCCAGACACACGTCGAGGTAAGGCGGTTGGTCTCAGGTCGTGGCCTCTACTCAGCCCACCGCCTTCTTGACGAGCGCGGTGATCCTCGCCTCGTCGGCAGAGGTCATCTCCGGCAGGGCGTACATGACCGGCCACATCGAGCCATCGTCGAGGTGGGCCTTGTCGCTGAAGCCCAGGACCGCATATCGCGCCTTGAACTTCGCGCGCTCCTGGAAGTAGCAGACGAGCTGTCCATCCCGGTAGTACGCGGGGCTCCCGTACCAGGTTCGGGACGACATCCCCGGCGCGGCGGTCTTGACGATCGCGTGGAGCCGCTCGGCCATGGTGTGATCCGGCTCGTCCAGCTGGGCGATCTTGGCGAGCACCTCGGCCTCGCCGTCCGCCTCGTCCTTGTTGCCGGCCCTGCGAGGACGCGCGGGGCGCCTGCGCTCCCGGCGGTACTCCTGGATCGCCGCCCGTTCTTCGTCGGTCCACACCGGGTCCGACTTGCGCGCGCCCGGGCGCCTCGTGGTCGCCTTCTCGTCGGTCATCGTGCCTCCTCTCGGTTGTGGATCGCTCGCATCGCATCAACGGCAATCTCGATGCCGGGCCTTCCTTCGACAACGATCAAGACGGGACCGGAGTCTTGCCCGTGACAGCTCGTGAGTTCGGCAGCCGGGCCAATTGCTCCTCGAGGTGGCGGAGCTTCTCCGGGTTGTTGATCGCCCGCACGGCGAGGATCTGCCCGCCGGCGATGTCGAGCGCGATGACGCTCACCGTCCGACCCTCGGCATCGAGGAATATCATCCCCGGCTGGCCGTTGATCTCGGCCGACTGCCGCTCGACGGCGCCGAGGGCCCCCGGACGGTAGCCGCTGAAGATCCGCGTGACACGCTCGCGCCCGCGGATTGGTTGCGGGAACGCTGGGCCTTGGCCACCGCCGTCGGTGTAGAGGACAACGTCGGCCGCCAGCAGGTCCACGAGCCCGTCCGTCCTTCCGGCTCCGACTGCCTCGAAGAACCGCCGGGCCAGCGCTTCGCGATGCTCCCGGGAAGCCTCGAACCGCGGCTTCCCGTCCCGGATGTGCCGCCGGGCGCGCACCGCGATCTGGCGGCAGTTGTCCGGGGACTTGCCGACGATGTCCGCGATCTCGTCGAACCCGAAGTCAAACACGTCGCGGAGCAGTAACACCGCACGTTGGACCGGCCCGAGGCGCTCGAGCAGGACCAGAAACGCCATCGAAAGCGCCTCCGCCGCTTCGACGTGGCGGGCCGCGTCAGGCGCCGGGTCGGTCAGGAGCGGCTCCGGGAGCCAGGTCCCGATGTAGGTCTCGCGGCGGACTCGTGCCGACCGAACATGGTCGATCGCGAGGCGGGTGACGACCGTCGAGAGCCAGGCCTTCGGGGATTGGATCTCCGTGCCCTCCGCGCCGGCGCGATGGAACCGCAGGAACGCTTCCTGGACGATGTCCTCCGCCTCACCGACCGCGCCCAGCATCTCGTAGGCGATGGAGAAGAGCAATGGCCGCAGCGCGGCGTAGACGCCGCCGGGCTCGTCTGCGTCGGGAGGTACCTGTCTCATGCTCATATCTGTTGGGGACGGTAGCACCCGGTCACCCGTGACACCGCTGCCAGGCCAACCAAGGCACGGTCGGGCCGAACAGCTCTTGGATGCCGCTGCGGCACCTCCGCGTGACTGCCAACCACAGAGGTCAGCGTTTGAGATGATCCAACTGGCTCCTGCGGCGACCCCGGCCCAAGGTGCCGCCATGCGCCGTCGGGCCTCACCACTGAGCAGTTGATCAATGTCGGGCGGGCTGCCGGTTGGCTCGCTGTGCCAACCTCGGAGCCACCTGACATCTTCCGCACACCTCGACTCGGCCTCCGTACCGCGGCAGGGTCGTTGGCAAAGCAGACCGCATAGGCGTCGCGCCATCGCCGGCGGAACCCTCAAGCCGGGGACGAAGCTGGCGCCGTCGCGGGACCTGGCGCGGGAGCTCGACCGTGAACATGCACACGGTTCAGCGCGCGTACGGCCAGCTCCGGGACGAGGGCCTCATTGAGTTGCGCCAGGGGCGAGGTGCGATCGTCGCCAGCGGCAAGGTAGCACCGTCCGCCCGCCTCAACTCCCTGATCCGCGACCTTCTCAGTGAGGCTGCCGCCCAGGGCCTCACGACGGCAGAGGTCGCCAGGTTGATGGAGACGACGCGATGAGGACGGGCACGTCTGCGCGCCGGGTGCGTTCCGCTCTGACCGTCCACGCGGTCCTGTTGGGCTTCGCCGCGACCTACATGTCGATCATGGTCCTCTCGTTGCAGGATGCGAACCTGCGTCGCGCCCTTCGTACCGCCGGGCCGCGTGCGGCCGAGCGCATCACCCTCGAGATTGAGACCGTCGGCGCCGAGCTGGAAGCGGCGACTGCCCGCCTCAACGATCTCCAGCTGACAGGGCAACCCATAAGGATCACGAAGAAGCTCGTCGACGACACCATCGCGCAGTTCGAGGGCATTCTCGAGCGCGCTCCGCTTGAGACGAGGGTCGCGACCGTCAGGGATCTCTTCGAACGCGTCGACGTCGACAGCCGCGAGCTGAAGGCCGTGGCGGTCTGGAATATGACGACCGATCACTGGTGTTAACCGGTCGGACGCAGTAAGTGAGTGGCTCCGGCGGGACGGATCGCACCTGCGATCAAGCGGTTAGAGGCAATCGCTTGCGCGTTGAGCTCAACGGCCCTGGATCGGTTTGTTGAGGAGTGTCCCCGGCAGGATTCGAACCTGCGACCCGCTGCTTAGAAGGCAGCCGCTCTGGTCCACTGAGCTACGGGGACGCGCCCGGCGCATAGGGTACGCACGAACGCGCGGTCCGGCGCAACCCGGAGGCGCCCCTATCAGTCCCTGGCTGCGCCCGTGCGTTTCGCCGCCCTCGCCGCCGCGTCGCGATACCGTGAATGCGCTTCGGCCTCGTCAACCTCGGCAAAGGCCGTCTCGGCCTCGGAATCCGCGACGTCAGCCAGGGTCGTCTCGACCATGAGTCTGGCGGCCTTGGCGGTCTTCGCCGCCGATTCTTCGGCCAGGGCAGCAGCTTCGAGCGCCGTCTTGGAGGCCTCTGCCGTCGCGATCGCGGCATCGGCCGCCTCCTGGGCCGCGGCTGCGGCAGCCTGGGCTGCAAGCCGGCCGCGACGCGCCACGGCCACCGTGCGCTCTGCCGTGCGCCATTGCTTGAGCGCCTCGGGTGCGGACCTGACCTCGTCCCCTTCGTTGCTCATCGAGAACCTCCCTCGACCGCGGATTGAAGGTGGGCGCGAGTATCGCAGGTCGAAGCCGATGGACGATGGCCGCGGCCATCGGTTCCGAACCATGCAGAACGGCCACCCGTCGCCGGGTGGCCGTTCGGTTGCTTCCGGGGCATCAGCCCCGGATGGTGGGGTTCAGCGGGCCACGGGGGCCGGCAGGATGCCTGGGGCGACCACGGGTGCGGTGGCGGTGGACTCGACCACGGCCGGGCGCACGGCGCTCACCCAGATCAGTCCGAAGCCCATCAGCATCGTCATTGCGCCGATCCCTGCCAGCAGCCCTGCCAGCGCGAGCGCCAGCTGGAGTGCCGAGGCGGTCGTCGTCCCGACGCCCAGCTCACCGATCAGTCCGAGGGCCGTCGCCGACCAGGCCTGGCCGCGGGCCGTGGCCTCGATCGGGTTGGTCCGACCGAAGTCCGCGTAGTAGCGGCCATCGACCTTGAACTCATAGGTGCCTGCCGGGATGATGTCGCCATTGGCAGCCTTGACATCCTCGGCGAAGACCACGGTCTGCGTGCCGGTCAGGATGTGGTAGTTGATGGTTGCCATCTGGTACATGTACTCGGTCGCGGTGTTGACCACAGGATCATTCGGATCCAGGTCCGACTTGACGACGGGGTACTTCCAGTCGTCGACCAGGAGGGCCATGATCCCTGCGGCCTCTTCCGGGTTCTCCCCGCCGAGCTGGCCCTTGTCGTCGTATGCGAGCTTGACGTTCTGCTTCTCGCTGAAGGCCTTGAGGGAGGCGGCGCCCTCCTGCTGCTTGACGAAGGTGACGGCGCTTGCTGCAACGAAGAGCAGCCCGCCGAGCACCAGCACAATCCCCAGGAAACGAATGCGTGTAGTCA
Source organism: uncultured Chloroflexia bacterium (assembly GCA_963807915.1). Lineage (GTDB taxonomy): Bacteria > Chloroflexota > Limnocylindria > QHBO01 > QHBO01 > CF-167. The sequence continues at coordinate 8,406 of CAWEDO010000002.1, forward strand.
TCTCGGAGTTCCTTTCGATGTCTGTGGCAATCCCACCTCCGCACTTTCGCCGCTGAGGGCTGAAAGGGACTCCCGCCGAATGGCCCCTTTTCGGCAGGCCTTCCGGACCCCGCTCGCGAGGGCCCTCTGTCCCCACCGGCCGTCCGCCAACCGCGCGGGAACGCTGCGTTGCTAGACTGGCGCACAGATGACAGATGACCGCCTCATCGCCCCCGTCCAGCTGCAGCCAACCCAGATCGAGACGGATCAGCAGCTGCTCCGCGACGAGGACCTCCTCAACGAGGAGCACCTTCGGCGCATGGACCAGGTCCTCCTGCGCCGGAACCTGGACCACGCCAGGATGTTCAGCCGCAAGCTCTCACTCGAGCTCCAGCAATTCGTCCACCTCTACACCCCGGAGGCCAACGAGCTGCGGCGCCGGATCGAGAAGTACATGGTCATGGAGCGCCTGATCGAGCGCGAGATGGCCCGCCGCCACACCTACTAGACGTCAATTGTGGACATCCGCGCCTCGCGGATGGTGCCTGTGTGGACAACTCGGTGCGCGTGAGCACCGGCTGGCGTGGCGGCCGTCGGAAGGAGTCCCCACCCGCAACGCGGGCGATGAAGGGCGTGGCGCGTGTCCGGCGGATCAGCCAGGGACGAGGGGAACCGCCACGCCCTCGATCGGCTCGAGCTGGGTGGCCAGCACCGCCCGCACCCAGCCGGAGAGGCGCGGCATCTCGAACAGGCTGAGGGTCAGGCCCCTGGCGGCGAACTGCTCGTGATCCCAGCCGTTGAACTCGCGTCGTGCGGCAACAGCGCACATTTCGTCATACAGCTCCGGCCAGCCGACGTGCTTGCGGTCGTGGCAGAAGCGGATGAATGCCGCCACATCGGGAGGGGGCGGATCGGCCGGAGCGTCTCCCGGCATCGGTCGCGCCGACGACGGCATGGACCGCTGCGACATGTTGGGGGTGCCTCCGAATCAGGACGAGATGAGCGATTTCCCAAACGGGACCAATGATTTCGACCGGACGAGGATAAGCGCCGGCGCCGAATGGTACGGGCCGCCAATCGCCTTGCGAAGGGGGTCTGTCCACCAACTTATCCACATTCGTTTCCACAAGACGGCCCCCGGGTGGACATGCCCGCTATCCACGGTGGAAAGGTCCCATCGCGACGCGTGGTAGGTTGCGCACATGGACATCGGCGTGGTGGTTCCGCAGGGCTGGACCGGCGAGTACGACGGATGGGATCCGCGGCTCGCATGGGCGCGGACCCTGGCGGTCACCCGACAGGCGGAGCGTCTCGGCTTCGAATCAGTCTGGGTCTTCGACCACTTCCAGACCGAGCCCGAGCCGACCGATGAGCTCACGTTCGAGTCGTTCAGTACCCTCGCTGCGCTGGCGGCCTCGACCGAACGTGTGCGCCTGGGCCAGGTCGTCATCTGCACGGCGTTCCGCAACCCTGCCCTCACGGCAAAGATGATCGGCACCCTCGACGTCATCAGCGGCGGCAGGATGGAGCTCGGGATCGGCGCCGGCTGGAAGGAGGACGAGTGGCGCGCCTATGGCTACGGCTTCCCGGACACGAAGACCCGCCTGGCCACGCTCTCCGACCACCTCGAGGTGATCACTCGCATGCTGGCTCCGGGCCACGCCACGTTCGCCGGCACCTACGCTTCGGTGACCGATGCCGTCAATGTGCCGCGCGGCCTCCAGGAACCGCGGGTCCCGATCATGGTCGGTGGCAACGGCCCGAACGTCACCTGGCGCCTCGCCGCCCGCCACGCCGACGAGCTCAACCTCGACTGGCTGACGCCGGATGAGGTCCGCGACGCGAAGCCCGTCATCGCGTCGCGTTGCGAGGAGATCGGGCGGGATCCAGCCAGCCTGCGGCTGTCGGTGAACATCAGCCGAAACGTGATCAAGGACGCCGGGCCGTCCCGCGCCGAGCTGCTGGCCGCCTATCGGAACGTCGGGGTCGACAGGGTGATGGGACTCCTCCAGGAGAGCGGCGTCAGCGACGAGCCGCTCGAGTCCCTGGCGGCGGACGCACGGGCCGCTGGCTGCGACCTCGCTACGAGCTGAACGCCGGCCTCACGACAGTCCGAGCTCGTTCGCCGCGACGGGTCGTGGCACGTTCCGCATCCGTGCCCGCCGCACGCGCCGACGCGCCTGCGGAGTAGCGGGTGGTTCCGGCTCCGCCCTGATGCGGTCGAGGAGGGCATCCTCGGCCTGCGGGCGCGCGAAGTAGTAGCCCTGGGCGAAGAGACACCCCAACGAACGCATCCGTTCGGCCTGCTCGGCGGTCTCGATTCCCTCGGCGATGGTGACGATGTTGAGCGACTCCGAGAGGGCGACGATCGCACCGGCAAGGGCCGATGAGCGCGAGTCGACGTCGGTGTCCTGGACGAACTCGGTGGCGATCTTGAGAGCGTCAACTGGGAACTGCCGCAGGTGGCTCAACGAGAAGTACCCCGTGCCAAAGTCGTCGATCACGATCTGCACGCCGATCTCGCGCAGTGACCCGAGCGTCGCCACGGTCGCCGGCGTCGCCTTCAGGAGGGCTGTCTCGGTGATCTCCAGGATCAGACTGCGCGCCAGGAACCCCGCTTCGCGAAGCGCATCGCTCACAGTCTCGACAAAGCCCGGCTCCTGGATCTCCCGCGCCGAGACGTTCACGCACATGAACATCTCCGACGAGGTCAGCCCGCTTCGCACCCATTCGCCCGCGCGCTGGCACGCCCGCTGGAGCACCCATCGGCCAATGGGGAGGATCGCGCCGTTCTCCTCCGCAATCTCGATGAATTGTCCCGGCAGGACAAGCCCGCGCTGCGGGTGCTCCCAGCGGACCAGGGCTTCGAAGCCCGCGATCCGACCCGAATCGAGCTTCACAATCGGCTGGAACTCGACTCGCAGCTGATCGAGCTCCACGGCGTTCTGGAGCTGGGCTCCGAGCTCGTGGCGTTCGCGGATGGCCGCGTGCATCTCCGGGTCGAAGATGGCGAACCCGGCCTTGCCATTCGCCTTCGCCATGTACATGGCGACATCGGCATTTCGCACGACATCAGAGGCGGATTCGGTGGCATCTCGCACACTCGCGATGCCGATGCTGGCGGTGATGGTGACCGGCTGTCCACCGATGACATACGGTTCCCGCAGGTCGCGCACCAACCGCTCGGCCATCGCCCGCGATCGGCGAAGCTCGGAGTCGTCGTCGGTCAGGATCGCGAACTCGTCCCCGCCCAGGCGGGCGACGAGGTCTCCCTGGCGCACCAGGGTCGAGATGCGAGCCGTGACCGCAACCAGGAGCTCATCCCCGGCTGCGTGGCCGAGGGTGTCGTTGATGACCTTGAAGTCGTCCAGGTCAACGAACAGGACCGCGGTGACGCTCGGGGTCGCGTCGCTGGCCCGCAGATCCGCCTCGAGGGTTCGCTCCAGCGTCAGCTGGAACGTGTAGCGATTGGCCGCGCCGGTCAGGGAGTCGCGTTCGGCCAGGTCCTGAACATGCTGCAACAGGACCGCGTTGCGGAGGTTCAGGGCCGCCAACGCGGCGAACTGCCCCAGGACCGAGGTCACGCGCCGCTCGACGCCGAAGATGGTGCGCGATCGATGCTCGAAGACGATGGCCCCGACCGGTCGGCCGTCGGCGTACATCGGAGCGACGAGGAGGTTGCGCGCGCCGGGCAACGCCCAGGCCAGCAGCCGATTCCGCTCGCCGTCGAGGCGTCGAACAGCCAGCGGTTCGCGATGCTCCCACGCCTTGACAATGATGGGATCCGGCTCGACCGCCGCGGTGGGCACGTCCGCCACTCCCCGGGCCGACAGGATCACGACCTTGTCCTCCACCGCGGCGACGATGAGGCCCCGCTGGAAGCCGAACCGCTGGGCGAGTCCGTCCAGCACGATTCGTGTCTGGTGGACTGGGTCGCCCTCGTCGTCCAGCCGAGCTCCGAGGTCGACCAACGCCTGCAGGTCGCCCCGACGCTGGCGCAGTTCGCGTTCGTTCATGGCCGAGAAGATCGACGTTGCCACGGCGAACAGCCAGAAGGAGGTGACATTGAGGACTGGCATGCGATCGAACACGATTTCGCGACCCGCAACCAGGTCGACTGGCGGGAGCAGGCGCGCAGCCTGCGCGTAGAGCACGACGAACAGCAGCAGGGAATGCCAGAGGGCGATCTTCAGCCCGGTCCGATAGGAAGCCAGCAAGGACACGGCGACCAGGTGGAGGTAGGCAAGGAAGCGCATCGGACTCTGCGTCCCGCCGGTCGCGTACATGGCGAAGGCCAGGTACACGCCATCGAGCAGCAGGAGCCCGGTCATGAGAGCAAAGCCAAAGCGACCCACGTGCCGTCGTGCCCACTCGAGGAAGGCTGCGACGATCACGTAGGCGCCGGTGATGCCCGCCAGGGTGGTGAGCGGCGTCCCAAGCGCCTCCGGACGCAGGGTGCTCCACGCCAGCACGATCGCGGCGAACGCCAGCCGCAGCCCGAGGAGGTAGGTCATGCGGTCGCTGAGGGCAGCGTAGTCGGCGCGGTCATGCTGCTGCATCAGAACTGCTCCTCATCCTTGAAGGGGACGACCGTCTCGACCGGCGATTGCGGCGCCATCCGCAGCTTGGGATCCCGGGCGTCGAACCAACCCTGGGCAAGCAGGAAGACCACGACCGCGATGCTCAGGATCAACGGGAATCCAAACGCGACGACCACGACTGCGGCCGCCTGCGGTTTCACGACCCGGGCAAACTGCTGGACGGCAGCCCCCAGGACGACGCTGAAGGGGTTCTCGACCTGGACGCCGGACACCGATGACCGTCCTGGCGTCGCAACGACTGCAGGTGCGCTCGTCTCGGGGTCGGCCGCGGCCCCAGGTTCGGTCGGAGGTGCCAGGGTCACCGTGGGCTCGGGCTCTACTGCCGCCGATTCGCCCTCCGGTGAGGCAGTCTCGGCCGGGGTCGGCGCCTGGGCCGGGCTCGGTGTCGCCGTCGGGGTCGGCGTCGGGGTGGCGGTCGCCGTCGGGGTTGGCGTCGGGGTGGCGGTCGCCGTCGGGGTCGGCGTCGGGGTGGCGGTCGGCGTCGGGGTCGGCGTCGGCGTGGCGGTCGGCGTCGGGGTCGGCGTCGGCGTAGCGGTCGGGGTGGCCGTCGGGGTGGCGGTCGGCGTGGCGGTCGGGGTCGGGGTCGGGGTGGCGGTCGGAGTCGGGGTTGGCGTCGGGGTCGGCGTCGGGGTGGCGGTCGGGGTGGCGGTCGGGGTCGGCGTCGGGGTCGCCGTCGGCGTCGGGGTCGCCGTCGGGGTCGCCGTCGGGGTCGCCGTCGGGGTCGCCGTCGGCGTCGGGGTCGGCGTCGGGGTCGACGTCGGGGTCGCCGTCGGCGTCGGGGTCCGCGTCGGGGTCGCCGTCGGCGTCGGGGTCGGCGTCGGGGTGGCGGTCGGGGTTGCCGTCGGGGTCGGGGTCGGCGTCGGGGTTGCCGTCGGGGTCGGGGTCGGCGTCGGGGTGGCGGTCGGGGTTGCCGTCGGGGTCGGGGTCGGGGTCGGCGTCGGGGTTGCCGTCGGGGTCGGCGTCGGGGTCGGGGTCGGGGTCGGCGTCACCGAGTCGTCGATGACGCGCAGCACCACATCGGCACTGTTGGCCAGCTCTGGGGCGTTGACGGCCTCGTTGCAGCGCAATCGCGGGCCGGCGGCGAGAGCACAGAGCGTGTCGGTGCCGAGGTCCGTCGGGGTGTAGCTCACGGCGCATGTACCTGTCGAGTCGGTTTTGCAGCGCATGTCCGGGGAGTTCCCGGGACTGTGCGGATCGTTCGGACTGCCCGGCATGAAGAACCACCGCACCGACGCGTTTGCGATCGGCCCGCTGCCGTCAATGACATGCGCGGTCATGACGACGGGCTGGCCGGGCGGACTTGCCGCCGATTCCGGCTCGACGTCGACGGCCACGCCAGTGCGCTCGGTCCAGGTCCGAGCGACGCAGTCGCTCGCATCCGGCTCTGGCACCGAGCCTGCGCCCGATGTACCAGCCGCACAGCCAGGCGACCCCCCGCCAGCCGCATCCAGGCCCTCGGTCGTGTCCGCCTCGACGGTTCCATCGGATGCGTCGGCGTCGATCCAGGCCAGGATTGAGTCCGCTCCCGCTTCGTTGTCGGTTTCGACGTAGGACACGGTGCAGGACGCGGCGACACCGACCCCGCCTCCGCTCGTGATGCAGGTCAGGTCGGGAGTGGCCGGCGTGTTGCCGGCGGTGCCGATGTCGTCGTCGCCGGGTCCCTCGATCACCTCGAAATCGACCTCGGCCACCTGGCCGTCTCCGGCTGCATCGGCTACCGAGGCCGTCAGCGTATGCAGCGTCCCGGTGGCACCGGTCGAGCTTTCAGGCGTGACATCCAGCTGCCAGTCGGGGTCGCTCAACGGACCGGCCGCGAAGCTGGGGGCCTGTGAAAGAACGAGCGAGAAGACGGTCAGCAACGAGGCGAGCACGACCCGGAATGCGCGCGGGAACGATCGCGGTGAGTTCGAGCCCAGTGCAGTCGATGCCCTGGCCACCGAGCGCTGCCGGGATCCGGAATGAGCCACGCTGCCGTCCTTCTGAGATGACTGATCTGGTGGGAAGGATCGCTGCGAAGAACGAGCCTCGCCATAACGGAATCGTCACGTGGGGTCACCCCGTCACGGATCGGCGCGCGTCGCCAACGGCGCGGTTTGTGACGTTGTGCGGTGGAGTGCAGTACCCGGCAGGACCTCCGTACCGGTCGGCCTCGCGGACAGGATCAGTCAGCCGGTTCGAGATCCCCGGAATCGATCGGGACGTAGGTCAGGACCGCACGGTTGTCGCGGCCCATGCTCGCTGCCATCTGCTGGCGCACACGCGCCGCGTCGACCGCCGCGTAACGGCTGACCTCGCTGTTGATGCGCTCCGGCTCGTCGAAGAGTCCCGTGTAGGCCGCCAGCCGCTCGGCGCGCTCGCCGACGTGCTCGAGGTCTGATTCAACGCTCACTGCGTGCAGGTTCCGGACGCGGTCGAGCTCGTCGTCGGTCGGCCCGTCGGCGGCGAGGCGGTCGATCTCCGCCCACATGGCTGCCTCCACGACGCCCGGATCCACGCCAGGACGCGCAGTGGCCGAGAGCATCAGGATCGACGCACCGGCGGCGAACGGGAAGGCATATCCCTCCAGCTCCCCGGCGACCTGCTGCTCCCGCACCAGCCCCCGATAGAGCCGCGACGCCAGGCCGGTGGTCAGGAGGTCAACGACCACCTGCAGCGCGTCGAAGCCCGCCGAGCCGAGCGGCGGCATCCGGTACGCGGCGTAAACACGCGATAGCGAGACGCTGTCTGGAACCGTCTCGCGCGATTCGGCGCCAAGGATCGGCATCGACGGGACCGGTGCCCGCGGCGCGATCGAGGGGTTCGCCGGAATGGGAGCGAAGTACTTCTCGATCAGGGCCATCGCCGTGTCCTGGTCGAAGTCGCCCACGATCGCCAGCACGGCGTTGTTCGGGGCGTAGTACGCGGCGAAGAACTCGCGAACGTCGTCGAGCGAGGCCGCGTTGAGGTCGTCCATCGAGCCGATGGTCGGATGGTGATAGGGATGGCCGAGCGGGAAAGAGATGCTCCTGCATCTTCTCGTCGGAGCTGGCGTACGGCTCGTTCTCGTAGTCCTCGCGGCGCTCGTTCTTGACCACCTCGCGCTGGTTGTCGAGCTTCTCCTGGGTGATCGCCGGCAGCAAACTGGCGAGCCGATCGGCCTCGAGCCAGAGGGCGAGCTCGAGCTCGTGGCTGGGCAGCGTCTCGAAGTAGTTGGTGCGATCGAGCCAGGTGCTGGCGTTGGAGAGGCCGCCCGCCGCCTCCACCAGCTGGTCGTGCTCCCCCTTGCCGACGTTGGCGGACCCCTGGGTCATCATGTGCTCGAAGAGGTGGGCAAAGCCGGTCCTGCCCGGTCTCTCGTCGCGGCTGCCGACCCCGTACCAGACGTGCACCGCGACGATCGGCGCGCGATTGTCGCGCGACAGGACCACGCGCAGACCATTCGGCAGCTGGCGGCGTTCGATCGCGACGTGGGGCACGTGATGATCCTCGGATTGATCTCCTAGAGTAATCGGGTGCCATCCAGTGCCCTCGCGCGATTTCCCACGAAACGAAGCCACCGCGGCCTGCCGTGGATCTGAGTCGCATCCTCTCCCCGCTCGCAGAGGTCGGTGCTGACCCGAACGACGACGAGGAGACGCGGCGCCTGAAGGCGCTCCTGGTCCTCATCGCGATCCTCATCCTGCCCGTCTCGGGGACCTGGGCTGCCCTCTACCTCGCCTTCGGCGCGTGGACGGGGTACGTCGCTCTGCTGTATGCCGCGATCTCGGTCGCGTCGATCGTTCTCTTTGCCCGAACGCGCAACTTCGCCCTCCTTCTGAACATCCAGCTGCTGGACATCGCCTTCGCGCCCACTTTGTCCATGATTCCTATCGGCGGCTGGCTGACGACGGGTGGGGTTGGACTGTGGGGCATCCTGGCCCCGTTCGGCGCGCTGGTGTTTCGGGACGTTGGCGCCGGGATCCGATGGTTCGTCGTGTGGCTGGTCGCCTTCCTCGGATCGGGCCTTGCGGCCATCCTCTTGGGCGGCCAGTCGCCATTGCCGGAATCGTTCTCGAACCTGATGGTCGGCCTGAACATCTCCGTCGGCGGGCTGATCGTCTTCACCCTCCTGGCGCTGTTCGCCCAGCAGCGGCGGGACGCGCTGGTCGCCCTGCGCATCGCCCAGGAGCGCGCGGAGAACCTGCTGCTGAACATCCTTCCGGGCTCGATTGCCGAACGACTGAAGGAATCGCCGCACACCATCGCCGACCAGTTCCCCGCCGCATCAGTGTTGTTCGCTGACGTCGTCGACTTCACGCCCTATGCGGAGAAGCTCCCGGCGACCGAGGTGGTGGGGATGCTCGACCGGCTTTTCGGCCACTTCGACACGCTCTCGGAGCGCTACGGCCTCGAGAAGATCAAGACCATCGGCGATTGCTACATGGTCGCGTCTGGCGTCCCCGATCCACGACCCGACCATGCCCGCGCCCTCGCGCTGCTGGCGCTCGACATGATGGCCGCAACCCGCGCCGACGGCGCGGTCGGCGATCTCGACCTCAGGCTCCGGATCGGCATCAACTCCGGCCCGGTGGTGGCAGGCGTCATCGGCCGCAAGCGATTCCTCTACGACCTCTGGGGCGACGCGGTGAACACCGCGAGCCGGATGGAGTCGCATGGCATTCCGGACTGCATCCAGATCACCCGCGCGACGCACGACCTCATCGGCGAGGAGTTCGTCTGCGAGTACCGCGGCCCGGTGTCGGTCAAGGGCAAGGGCGAGGTGGACACCTGGTATCTGCTCGCCGCGCGCGACTTCGACACGCCGGACGCGGCTGGCTGACCGGCTGGCTGCCATCTCCCCGGTGAGTTGGTAGCCCTGGACCGTCCGTCCCGGCGCTGGGATTAGGTGTGACAGGAATCGCAGCGTGGGGCCAGTGCCGTGCGGCTCTCTGTCGTGGGATGACCGGCGCCAGCAGCCCAGTTACGAGGCGCTTTCACGCGGCTGCGATCCGTCGGGGCCAAGCTCGACGACGAGTTGTCCAGTGCGGCGATTGAGAGCCGGCAGCCCGCATCGATGCCATGAGGTCAAGGCGGATCGGCGGCGGGTGTGTAGTAGCCGACCAGATAGCTCGTCGTCGGGGCGAGCTCATCGCCATGGAGTGCCGCCGAGTTCGTGTCGGCCGTGAGGACGAACGGCCCGGCGCCCGCCGACGCCATCGAGGCCATGAGCGTCGCGATCGATGCCGGCGAGTCGACATATCGGTTATCGAGCGTGAAGAGCATCGCGGCGTCACCGGCACGTAACGCCGTGAGCGTCGCGGCGTTGTTGCGCTCGGCCGCGCTCGAGACCAGGTCGTGCGAGAAGTCCACCGCGGCGACCAGCAGCGTGGCGCCATCGAGCTGGGATGCGAGCGCCCGACCGAGGCTCTGCGCATCCTCCGGCGCTGTGTCGCCGCGAACGATCAGCGGCACCACGCGCGTGCCCGGCAGGTAGTAGGCGATTGCCGGCATGATCCCGGCAACCGAGTGCTCGGTAGCGAGCACGGGCTCGTCGACGAGGGCGAGGCCCCGGCCAAGGAGCGCGTCCACGATCTCGTGGTCCGGCTGGACCAGGCCGAAGGGGGTCGACCAGGCCAGTTCGCTGGTGAGGACGCCGGGGTAGCCCTCGTTGTCGTGGTTTGGACCGATGAGGATCACCGTGGAAGGCGGACTGAGCTCGGCAAGCGAGCGGAACAGCCACGCGATGTACTCCCCTCCCCGCCAGTCGTGCGGGATGATGCCGCCCATCACGTCACCGCTGGCCAGCGGCAGCGTCGCCGCGGCGCGGACGGACAAGAAGAACGCGGCATCGTCGTAGAAGAGCGTCGGTTGTGTGGCGGGCGCGAGCGGCATCGTCGATGTCGCACTTCCGCCGCAGGATGCGCCGACCAGCGCCAGCACGATGAGGGCGGCCGGCACCCAGGCGCGGGCCCTGCGACGCGTCACCTGATGATCACGCGCTCCGCCGCCGAGAAGTTGATGCTCTGTGCGCTCTGCATCGACTGGATGAGCACAGGCTCAGCCGTGTATTCGCCCGTCGTCACGACGCGCGCCCAATACGACGCGCCGCGGTTGGACGGGGCATCTGAGACGCAGAAGCTGACGCGCTGGCCGTCGATGCGATACGGATAGTTGGTGCCCGGCTCCACTCCCCAGGCGTTGGGGCGGGCGACTGGCCGCAGGCCGGACGGCAGGAGGTCGGTGAGCTGGTAGCAGCCGTCAATCGCCTGTGCGCCGAACGTAGCTGTCAGCGTGATCTGCACGATGGCCCCCTCGTGGAGGGCCGCAGGGTCCGTCCCGTAGGTGCGCGTCACGGTGACGTTGGGGTCGACCCGCACAGAGCCAGCGCCGATCGGAGCGGTGTAGAAGGAGCCGATGCCGACCGTGCCCTGGATCGGTTCCAGCCGGAGGCCGGCAAGCTGCTCGGGCGTCAGCTGGACGGTCAGCGACTCGCCGCCTGCCAACGTCACCGGCGTGCGCTTGCCGTCGACGGTGTAGGCGAAGCGCACGGGCGCCGAGGACAACCGCGGCAGGGCCTTCGCCAGGTAACTGATCTGCTCCAGCTCGACGAGGATGTCCTTCGTGTAGTTCCCGGTCGTGTAGTCGAAGAGCCGCGGCGCCAACTTGTCGCCCAGCGAGGCGCCCAGTATCGCGGCCAGTGAGGTTGCTTCCATGACGTCGTCCTGGTCGTCGCCGACGAGCAGCCGGTAGCTGGGCGACCTGCTTTCGCCGTAGTCGTCAATCAGGCCCTGGTAGACGGCGCGGGCGCCTGTGTCGTCCCCCAGCTCCGCGAGCGCCAGGCCGGCATAGAGCCGCTCGCGCCACGTCAGGTCTGTCTCCCTCAGCAACCCCTGAATCGGGATGAGGACGGGCTCGCCAAGCGCGGCCAGGCCATAGAGCGCGATCACCTGGCGTTCGCGCGTCTCGTCCGGGGCCCGGAGCACGGCGAGGAAGCTCCCGGTCAGCGCGGCGCTGCCGAAGCGGTCGGGCGCGACGGCGGCGGCGCGCGCGCTGAGCGTCAGGTCCGCGCCGGCATATGGGAAGAGCGCGATGCCACCCTCCGGCGTCTGGTAGATGGAGGGGTCGAACGGCTCGCCGCGCACCTCCACGTCGTCGTAGAACCTCCCGAGCAGCTGCGCCGCAACGTCCCGTGCCAGCATCTGGTCGAGCCGGTCACCGTATCCCCAGGTGAGCTGCTGGAGGACGCCGAAGTAGCGCCCGCGCTCGTGATCCGAGAAGACGACGCGCGTCGGGCTGCTGTCGCTTCCCTCCACGCGCAGTCCGGTTGCCAGGTCGTAGAAGTGCGTCCGCGCCGAGACGAGGCGCGACGACACGACGCGGATCTTGCGGACGAGGCTGTCCGTGAGGTCCCCCGAGTGGGCCTCGATCAGGATCTCGTGCTCGCCTTCGCTCAACGCCGGCAGCGCGAGGCGCGCCGCCTGGAACGCCGGGGCGTCGATCTTGAGAGGCGTGCTGATGCCCATCGAGGGCGCACTAACCGAGAAGGTCACGACGTCGGTCGCGTCGAGCGCCTGGCCGAATGACCGCAGCCGGATCTCAGGCTGGTCCGTCACGAGGTACTCGTCGCTCAGCGTCACGTCGGCGAAGAATGGGAGGCCGACGGGTATCTTGCGCAGCGCCGTGCCAGCCATGATCCGGTCGTTGAACGCCTGCGCAGTCACGCGCCAGGAGGTGAGGCTGTCGGGGAGCTTGAAGCTGACCGAGGCGTGGCCGCCCGCGTCCGTTGTGACGCTTGCGTAAAAGGCGACGTCGGCGAAGTGGGTACGCGGCTCGCCGCCTGCGCCGCCCTGTTCGCCGGCCTGGGTGGCCTTCGGGTACTGGTGCGAGGCGTAGGTGCGCAGGATGCCGGGACTGACAGGGACGTACACGGCCTCCAGCACGTCTTCCGTGTACCTTGCGCCCTCGAGCAGGAAAAGCGCCTCGTCCACCACGGAGATATTGATTTCGGTGTCCTTCGCGGCGGCGCCGCTCTGATCCGTGACGGTGAGATCGAGCCTCGCCTGGTCGCCTGGCTCATACCGCTCCTTATCGGGCGCAATGCCGATGTTGAGCTTCCGTTCGGCCGGGTTGAAGCGAATCTGGTAGCCGTAGTTCACCTCCAGGTAGGTGCGGCCGTTGAACCAGACGCCCAAGACGGTGACGCTCGGGACGTCCTCCGCCGCGAAGTCGAACCGGTAGGTGGAGTCCCCCTGGACGGTGTAGTCCTGCACGCCGTCCTGTGCCTTGAGATAGAGGTAGCGGTTGGCGCCACCGGATGGGAGCTCATCGGCGCCGCGGTACATGGCCAGGGACACCGGCGCACCGAGCGCGAACCGATCGGTGCCGCCAAAGAAGCTGGAGGCGGTGTCCGGGCGGCGCAGATAGGCGTAGTCCGAGCCGTAGTTGTACTGGCTCTGCGAGCCGGAGACGTACAACTGCTGCAGCTCGGTGCGGCCCTGCGCGTCCTTCACGCGCATGTTGATGCGGTAGAAGCGCTCCTGGCTGATTGGGAAGCTGTAGCTGAACGCGCCGGTAGCCTCGGTCGTGACGCTGAACGTGCCGAGGGAGACCTGCACCTCCTCGTAGCGGTATTGCTTGCGCACGATCTTGGCGATGAAGTCGTAGTACTCGCCCGTCACGATCTGGCGGTACGAGACGTCCGTGATCTCGAGCGAAACGGTCGCGCCCACCGCGGCGTCGCCGAGGACATCCTGGAAACCCTGCGATGTCCCGTCGTTGATCTGCGAGAGATCGACCATGTGCACGGTGCCGCTGATCACGCCGAGGTCGCCGCGCACGTCCGTTTGGGCCGAGGCGGTCATGCTGGCGGGATAGACCGAGACCCATGCCTCACCGACGATCTCGCCCTCCTCGGCACGTACCGGCGCCACGGTGAGCGATGCCTGCGTGGTGTACGAATCAGCCCCGCTGGCAGTCACTGTGACGCTCGCGTGGCCCTTGTCATCGGTGGTCACCTTGCCGGCAACAGCGCCGTTCGTGTAGCCGGTGTAGTTGAGCGCGAGACCGGGCACGGGGCTGCCTTCCAGGAAGGTGGCCTCGATCGAGAACGTGATCTTGTCGCCGGCGAACACGGCGAGCCTGTCAGGCGTCACGCTGATCTGGTACGCGGGCTTCGTGTACGTCCGCACCTCGACGTACTCGTGGCCGATCACATGGCCGTCCACGCTCATGGTGAGGTCATACGAGTTTGGCGAGAGGCCGGCGAAGGGGAGCTCGCCGATGAACGTGCCCAGGGCGTTCGTCGTCATTTCCGCCTGGGCGACGACGACCGGCTGGTAGTCGTAGCCGATGTACGAGTAGCTGCTCAGCTGGACGGTCACGGCACGGCTGGCGGGCGCTTCTCGCGGCCGGGCGATGCCCCAGAACCGAACCGTGTCGGTCGGCAGGTAATACGGTCGATCGGTCGAGAGATAATGCCAGTAGTCGTCGCCGGCATCCTGCCCGTAGCGGGTGTAGTAGCCCGAGTAGAAGCCCTCGATCGAGCTCAACGGCACGACGGCAACCCGTCCATCGGCGGCGGTGATGAGCAGGTTGCCGCGGACGTCCTGACTCGCATAGCCCGATGCAATCGGCCTCGTCCGAACGAAGTGCTCCGGCGTCTCGAGCGACAGCGTGCCGTCGGCGCCGGTCTCGCCTGAGACGCCCCCGCCGATGAACTCCACCCGCGCCCCCGAGAGCGGCGCCTTCTTGCTCAGGTCGTTCACCCAGACCAGCGTGCGGTCCTGCGCGAGCGCGGCGTAGGTTGCGATATCCGTCACCTGAAGCCACGTCTGGATCGGCTGATCCTGGAACGCGGAACGGACCAGGTAGAAGCCCGCCGGGAGCGGCGCCGGGAACTGGATGTAGCTCGTCTGGGCGTTGCCGAAGCGCTGGAGGTCCGCGTCGAAGCTGGCGACCTGCGGGAGGCCGGCCGTGTCCGTGACGAACGCTTCGCGCGAGACTTCCGCCCAGGCGGGAAGCTGCTCGTACTCGTCGAGCGAGTCGAGGAACGCCTGCATGCCATCAAAGCGGTAGACGTGGACCGATAGCGTCACGGCGCCGCTCGCGGACGTATACGTCTCGAGGGCAGGGGCCTCGCTCGTCGCGGACTCCGCGGTCTTGCGCGTGAAGTTGAGGACCGGCCGTCGGGCCACTTCGCCCGTTCGCGGGGTGTCGCCCGTCTCGAATTGGAAGACGAAGTCGTCCGCCATCACGTCTGCCGAGCCCTCCACGGTGATCCCGTGGGTCACGGTCACCGTGTAGAGCGTGCCGGCCGCGAGCCCGCCCTGCGGGACGAAGGCCACCACGCGATCGTGGACCTCGAAGCGGCCCGGCGTTGCCGGCTCGATCCGGAAGTGGCTCTCGAGGTCGTGCACGCCGTCCTGGGCGAACGTCAGCTCGATGCCCGTGTTGACTGGCACACCGGTGGACTGGTCGCCCGGCACTGTCTGGACGATGCCGACCGGCCGCTTGGTCTGGAACGCGAACGAGGCAAGCACATGCGGCGGGCTGGCAGCCGTGTCGCCGATCACGAAGCGATAGACCTTGCCCCGGGCCAGCGGCTGTGCAGGGGAAATGTGGAAATGGCCGGCGCTCTCGCGCGTCACGCTCAGCTCCACCGCCGGCTCGACGTGCAGGAGCGTGCGCAGCGTGTCGAGCGGCAGGTCCTGCGTCGCGACGAGCTCGAACCCCGTGTCGAGATCGATGCCGGTGGCATCGGCCTTGGTCGCCGTCAGGTGGAAGGTGGCGTCGGGGGCAGGGGCCACGCCGGGGGACGTGGAAGCGACGCCGGAGGGAGGAGCGTGATCGTCCGGGCCGGCGAAGGCACCGACAACGAACATGATCGCGAGGACGATGCCGGTGGCGGCGACGAGCCCTGACCCGGCAAGGACTGCGCGCCCGCGGCCCGTGTCCCACCTGCGCCGTAACCAGCCGCGCAGCTGCGCCAGCCGGCCGCGTTCGTCATCCGCCGCGGCGAGCGTCCCATCGCGCGGGCGTGCGGTGTCCTGGGGATCAGGCTCTTCGGGCGGGCCGGCCTCTCCCGGCTCAGTCGTAGCCACGCAGGATTCCTCCCGCGGCGATGATACTCCCGGGTGACTGTGGTACCGCATACCGGATTCCTCGCGAAATGTCTCATATGTCTCAGCCGCGTTCACCCAGTACCAAGAAGAGACGCATGAGACCCATGAGACAGGATCCATAAGGGTCCGGATAAGGCTTCAGCCCGACTCCAAGTCCCAGCACAGATGTCGGACTGTCACATGGCTGACGTCCCTGCAATGAGTCCAGCTCTCGCGGTGTCCTAAGCCTCCTAGCCAGCAGCCACTCCCCCGCCGCCGACATTCGGCGAACGACCTCGCGCAATCAGCGGGACCTTCGGCCCGCCGAACAGGTGCCCTTCGGCCGTAGGGTGTATCAGCCACGGATGACACAGTTGGACCTGACATGTAGTGAGGTCCCCAATGCGATCGAGCTCCCGGTTCTCCCCGATCTGCGCATGACGCTGCCGCGACCGGACGTCGACGACCCCGTCGGGGTGGCGACCCTGCTCGCCGATCGAACGCGGGCCGGCATCCTCGCCATGCTCCGCGAAGGGCCGCACTGCGTGTGCGAGATGGCCGCGGCGCTCGGCAGCGCCAGAACAACGTCAGCAACCACCTCGCCCGCCTCCGCGAGGCGGGGCTGGTCCGAACAGCCCGCGGAGGCCCGACTCCCGTCGCGTCTATTACGAGCGCGACAAGGCCGCCTGCCGCGCGGCCCTCACGTCAAGGCGGTCCTTCGATGAGCGCCATCACCCTGCAGCCCGCTCGGGTGCCCATACGCCTCGTCGTGCCCGTCGCCGTGGTTGCCTGGCTGCTCGCCTGGATCGTCAACCTTCCCGCCGCCAACTGGTTCGCCTACGACCTGCTGGGCCTGGAACCCGGAACCCATCTTGGGGACGCGGTCGCCTTCTTCGCCTACGACGTCCCGAAGGTCCTGCTGCTGCTGCTGGGGATCGTCACCGTCGTGACCTTCGCCCGCAGCTACTTCCCGCCGGAGCGAGTGCGTGCCGCCCTGATCGGGCGCGGCACGCTGGTGGGCACCGTGGCGGCCGCGGGCTTCGGGATCATCACCCCCTTCTGCAGCTGCTCGGCGGTGCCCCTCTTCATCGGCTTCGTGGAGGCCGGCATCCCGATGGGCGTGACCTTCGCCTTCCTCATCAGCTCGCCGATGGTCAACGAGGTCGCGCTGGTCCTGCTGTGGGGCCTGTTCGGCCCGGGCATCGCGCTGCTGTACATGGCCGCGGGCCTGACGGTCGCCATCGTGGGCGGACTGGTCCTCGGACGGCTGCCGCTCGAACGCTGGATCGAGCCATGGGTGCTCGAGGTGCGGGCCGGCGGCGGAGCCACCACCAGCGGCATCCGCCTGGCGATCGCGGAACGCCTGCGCGACGCCTGGGCCTACACCCGGTCCCTGGTCTGGAAGGTCGCCCCCTTCGTCGTGGCCGGCATCGCCATCGGCGCCTTCATCCACGGCTACGCGCCGACCGATGTCGTCGCCGCCATCGGCGGCCGCGACAACCCGCTGGCCGTGCCGCTGGTCGTCGTCCTGGCGGTGCCCCTCTACTCGAACGCGGCGGGCACCATCCCCATCGTCGAGGCCCTGCTCGGGAAAGGCATGCCGCTCGGCACCACCCTGGCCTTCATGATGGCCGTCGTCGCCATCAGCCTGCCCGAGTTCATCATCCTGCGGCGCGTCATGCGCCCCCAGCTCATCGCCGTCTTCGCCGGCGCCGTGACCGCCGGGATCCTGGCGGTTGGCTTCGGCTTCAACGCCCTCGGATTGTAAGGAGCTCCATGCCATGAAGAAGATCGAGGTCCTGGGACCCGGCTGCCCGAACTGTCAGCACCTGGAGGCCAACGCCCGCGAGGCGGTGGCCATGGCCGGCGTCGAGGCGGAGATCGTCAAGGTCACCGACTACCGCCAGATCCTGGGCTACGGGATCATGAGCACCCCGGGCCTGGTCATCGACGGCAAGGTCGTGAGTGCCGGCCGGATTCCCAACCCCGGCGACATCGCCACCTGGCTGTTCGACGACTGATCCGCTGACCTGAAGGGAGTCTGTCGATCATGCCCGCACCGGCCCGCGCTGCTGGAGCGCAACCTGACCCAGTTCGGGACGGTCTATTCGCAACCCGGGAGCAACCGATCATGACCCACGTGCGCGCCGTCCAGGAGCACCTCAACCGCTGGATGCTGGCCTACGTGGGCCTGGCCATGGCCGCCGGCCTGGCGATCGGCTACCCGGCGGCCTCGCCAACCACGTCGGCCAGTGGCGCGATCAGCGGCCTCACCACGGTGGCGGTGTTCTTCATCGTCTACCCGATGATGGTCAACGTCCGCTTCGAGGCGCTGGCCCGCGCCGGCCGCAATCTCCGCGCCGTGGGCCTGGCCCTAGGGTTCAACTTCGTGTGGGCGCCGCTCGTCGGCTGGCTGCTGGCCGCCGTCTTCATCGGTGAGCCGCTGCTGGCGCTGGGCTTCATGCTGGTCATGGTCGTGCCCTGCTCGAGCATGGCCATCGGTTACACCGGGCTGGCCAAGGGAGACCTGGAGCTGGCGACGGTGATCGTGGCCCTCAGCTTCGTGCTGGCCATCGTGGCGGTCCCCGCCTGGATGCTGCTCTACGCCGGCAGCTATCACCTGCAGGTCCCGCTCGGGGACCTGGTGACCTCGATCCTGACCGTGTTGATCGCGCCGATGATCCTGGGCTACCTGACCCGACTGGCGCTCGTCCGGTGGCTGGGCGCGGAGGGCTTCGGCCGCCTGCAGCCCCTCTTCCCGGCGGCCTCGCTGCTGGCCATGTACGGCATCGTTTTCCTCATCTTCTTCGGCAAGGCCACCCTGATCGTGACCCGATGGAGCACGGTCCTGGCCCTGCTGGTGCCGAACGCCATCTTCATCGGCGCCACCCTGCTGGCGGTCACCTGGCTCGCCCGACGCCTGGGCCTGGGCTATGCCGAGGACATGGCCCTGGCCTTCGCCAGCACCGGCAAGAACAACGGTACCGCCATCGCCATTGCCACCACCGCCTTCTCGCCGCTGGTCGCCATCCCGGCCGCCACCATGCCGATCTTCCAGATCCTGCTGCTGGTCGGCTACCTGCGCGCCGCCCCTCGGCTGCGCGCCTGGTTCGAGGGTCGGCGGCCGGCACTCGCCCCGCTCCCGGGCCAGGTCTGAGATAAACGTGAACGCCGCCGCGAGCGCCCCGAGCCCCCATGCCCGGGCCGTGGCGCGATCCGCGCCATCACGGCGCCTGTGGATCGCCTTGGGACTGGCCCTCGGCGTCCTGTCGCTGGAGGTTGTTGGCGGGCTGCTGAGCGGTAGCCTGGCGCTGCTGAGCGACGCGGGCCACGTGGCGGTGGACATCGTGGCCCTGCTGGTCGGGCTGGGTGCGGGGCGCCTGGCAGCCCGCGAACCGGATGCGGCGCACACGTACGGCTTCCACCGCCTCGAGAGCATCGGCGCGCTGGCCAACGCGGTCCTCCTGGTCGCGGCGGCGGCGGTCATCGTCGTCGAGAGCATCGGCCGCCTCCTGGCACCGGTTGAGATCAACGCTCCCGCCGTGCTCGGCGTGGCCCTTGCCGGGTTCGTCGTCAACGGCGCGTCGGCCCTCATCGTCCACGGCGCAGAGCGCAAGACCGAGGCGACCCGGGTCCTTGTCCTCCACCTCGGTGGCGATGCGGCCGGGGCGCTGGCGGTGATCGGCTCGGCGCTGGTCATCATGGCCGGTGGCCCGACCGCGGCCGATGCGGTGGCCAGCCTGGTCATCGCTGCGTTGCTCGGAGTGGCCGGCGTCCGGCTGCTGGGCCGGATCGTCCATGTGCTGTCGGAAGGCGTGCCGGCGGCACTCTCGCTGCCCATGGTCAGCGCCACGCTGCAGACCATCCCCGGCGTGCGCGGCGTCCACGACCTGCACGTGTGGGCCCTGGCCGAGGATCTGCCAGTGGTGACCGCGCACCTCGAGACCTCACCCGGTCCGGACCGCCACCGACTCCTGCCCGCGGCGACCGAGGAGCTGCGTCGCATCGGGGTCGGCCACGCCACCATCCAGATCGAGGACGAACCCTGTGGCCAGGGCTGGCCGGTTGCAGCAGGCGTCGCGGCCAGCAGCCGCTCGTGAACATGGCGCAGGCGATGGCGACCGTCTGCAGAGCCACATGACCCACGACGAAGGTGACGTTCGGCAGTATCGACGCCTCAGTGGCGGCTGAGATAGTCAGGGTCGGCTGAGACACAAACCCACGACACGCTTGAGGAGTTCCCGATGTACTGCCACGAATGCGCCCGCGACGGCATCGAGCAGTCGGCCATTGCTGAGTGCCGCTTCTGCCATGTTGGCCTCTGCAAGACCCACCTGGTGGCGTCCTACCAGGGACCCGTCTTCCCGCAGTACGCCTGCGACCACCACCCCGAACGGCCCTTCGCCGCAGCGCCGGCGCGCCAAGTCCGTCATCTGGCGGCGGTTGGCCAGTGAAGCCGCTCCTGGCACGGCTGGAGGACTTCCGCCTCCTGCCGATCTTCGTCGTGGTCAGCATGGCGATCGGGATCGCCGTCGGCAACGCGCTCGCCATCTCGGACTTCGCGCTCACACCGCCGATCGATGCCATCAAGGACATCGGCGCAGGCTCGTTCGAGCTGAGCGTGCCGAATCTCATCAGCCTTGGCGTACCGATCGGGCTGTTCGCGATGATGTATCCGGCCATGACCAACGTGCGGCTGGGAGAGGTCGCTGCCGCGTTCCGTTCGCCGCGTCAGCTGGCGGTGGTGCTCGTCTTCAACTACCTCGTCGCGCCATTCCTGATGTTCGGGCTGGCCAGCCTCTTCGTGCCCGACCCCGAGCTCCGTACCGGGCTGATCCTGTACGGGCTGGCACCGTGCATTGCGATGGTCATCATCTTCACCTTCCTGGCCAAGGGCAACACGCCCATGGCGCTCGTGTTCGTGGCACTCAACTCCGTCGCACAGATGCTGCTCATCCCTGTCTACGCCGGGCTGCTGATCGGGAACGTGAGCTTCGACGTCTGGATCGTGGCCGAGAGCGTGGTCCTGTACCTGGGGCTGCCGCTGGTGCTGGGCGTTGCCACCCGACTGCTCGTCGTCAGGCGGCGAGGTGAGGCGGGCATGGACGCCCCCAAGCCGATCCTCAACGGAGTCTCCATCCTGGGCCTGCTCTTCACCCTGATCGTCATGTTCGCCCTCAAGGGCGACCTCATCCTGGAGCGACCCGGCATCGTGGTGGAGATGGCCATTCCCATGACGCTCTTCTTCGCGGCCATGTTTTTCACCGTCTTCCTGGTCGGTTGGCGCCTGCGCTTCCGCTACGAGGATGCGGTCGCGGTGGCTTTCAACGCCACCGGGCGTGATTTCGAGATCGCAATCGCGATCGCCATCACCGCCTTCAGTCCGACCGTGGCGCTGGCGACCGTGGTCGGGCCCCTCATCGAGGTGCCGGTCATGCTCTTCTTTGTGTGGTCGGCCACTCGGCTCGCGCCACGCCTCTTCCGATCAGCGGATGACCGTCCCGCTGCCC
Organism: uncultured Chloroflexia bacterium; assembly: GCA_963807915.1. Lineage (GTDB taxonomy): Bacteria > Chloroflexota > Limnocylindria > QHBO01 > QHBO01 > CF-167. The sequence continues at coordinate 29,553 of CAWEDO010000002.1, forward strand.
GGCTCGCGGAGGTGCGGCTGTGAGTGCCACTCTGCCGACCGTCTGCGTCCCGCGCGAGGGCATCACCCGGCCCGATGTCGCCGACGGCGTGGCCATCGCGGCACTGCTGGCAGACCCGATCCGCGCCGGCATCCTGCGCCTGCTGGCTGACGGCCCGTACTGCGTCTGCGAACTTGCCGGCGCGCTGGGGGCGCGCGAGAACAACGTGAGCAACCACCTAGGACGACTGCGCGACGCCAGCTTGGTGAGGGCCAGCCGGCATAACGCAGATGCCCGCTTCCTGTACTACGAGCGTGACGAAGCCGCCATCGCCGAGGCGCGCGCCGTCATTCGCGGGATCCTCTGACGGCGAGACGTGGTCTTGAGATGAACGCCCCTCTTCACGTGATCCGTCGCCGACCGCCGTCGTCGCCGGTCTATCTGCTCAACGTGGACATCGAACGCGGCGACCGCACCCGCGTGCACGGGGCGCTGTGGGACGGCGTGCTGAACGCGTCTCCCGACGACGACACCGATGGCCCGAGCCCGGTCGAGGCTCTTCTGGCCGGGGTCGCGGGCTGCTTCGTCCGCAACCTGCGCTGGCTCGCTGACGGCCGACATGTCGACTGTGCACGAATCCAGCTCCGGCTCGCTGCCGAGCGGGATGACGACCCGCCGGCGCTAAGCCAGGTCAGGCTCGAGGCAGACATTGAGACGGAAGCCTCGCCCACTCGCGTGGCGGAGGTCGTCGAGCGCGCGCTGCGGACAGGCACGGTCACCCGCACGGTCGCCCGGGCAACGTCGTTCGAGTTCGCGCTGCGCGTCAACGGTGCTCCGATGCCGGTGGCCGTCCCGGACTGGCACGCTCGCGCGGATGGCTCGGAGCACGGCTGATGCCCGGCCGCCGCTCCGTCCAGGACCGACCCCAACCACGCCCGGCGAAGGGCACCGGCGGATGGGCGTCGGCCATGCCCTGCTCCAGCTCGAATCCATCCCTGCGGGCAGGATCGCCGGCACCCACTGGCGGCGATCGACCGCGCGGATCATGCGCTCACTACAAGGAGTCAATGCCATGACTGTCATCACCACCGATGACACCGCCATCCTGACCAAGGCCCTCGCCTTCCACGGGCATAAGTGCTGGGCCAGCACCGCCGGGGTGCGCCTGGGCCTGGCCGCCCTGCGCGAGCTGGGCGTCGAGCGAGCGGGCGCCAAGGAGCTGCACGCCATCATCGAGATCGGCGACTACCACGGCGGCATGTGCTTCGGCGACGGGATCCAGTTCACAACCGGCTGCACGTTCGGCAAGGGCAACCTCGAGAAGAGCCGCGAGGGCAAGTTCGCCGTCACCCTCATCGACAAGGCCTCGGGACGAGCGGTGCGCGTCGCGTACAAGCCAACCCTCCAGCCGCAGATTAAGGCCACGCCGTTCATGCAGAAGCGCGCCGCCGGAGTGCCCGCCTCGCAGATCCCGGTCGAAGAGCAGGACGAAGTCGTCCGTCTCGTGTGGGAGGCTCCCGCCGAGGCGGTCATGACCGTCGGGCCTATCGAGCCCCGTGACTGGTCTGAGCCCGAGGAGGTCGTCCGCTTCGCGGTCTGCCCGCGCTGCGGCGAGCTCGTCGCCGAGCCGTACCTGCGGTTGGTCGAAGGGACTGCCGTGTGCCTCGCCTGCTCGGCCTACCCGGGCTGAGCCGCGCCGAGAGAGCGGCCATGGCCCTCTACCTCATCGGCGGTGCCACCGTCTTCGTCTTCTCTGGCGTGATGGCCATGGCCGGCCTGGGCGCCGCCTTCCTGTTCGTACCCCTCTTCTACTACTTGGGCGTGCCGCTCGCCCAGGCAACTTCGACGGCGCTGCTGCTCAACGCGGTGAGTCTGTCGATGGCCACCGTCAGCTACGCCCGCGGGCACCTCATCGACTGGCGGGCCGGCATCCCCGTCCTCGTCGCGGCCGTCATCCTCGCCCCGCTCGGGGCGGCGCTCTCCGTCGGCGTCGACCGGCAGATCCTGCTCGGACTGTTCGTCGGCTTCCTGGTCTTCGCCGGGGCGATGATGCTCTTCTACCGGCCGCGCGCCGCGCGCCGGACACGCGGCGCGGTCGCCGAGGCCGGGGTCGGGGCCGGCCTCGGCGGTGTCGCGGGCTTCCTGGGGGGATTGCTCGGCGTGGGTGGTGGCAACATCATCCTGCCCGGGCTGACCTGGAGCGGCCTCGACGCCAAGGTGGCGGCCGGGACGACCGCGCTGGCGGTCGTCTTCAGCTCGCTCTCGGGTTTCCTGGGCCACGTCGCGGTCGGCAGTCTCGATCCGGGGTTCCTCGTCGTGATGGCAATCCTCGCCGCAGCGGGATCACTGCTCGGCGCCTACCTCATGCGCACCCGTCTCACCAGTCCGCAGCTCAAGCGCTTCGTCGGCGTCCTGCTGTGGGTCATCGCGGCCAAGATGGCCTTCGATCTCTTGCCGTGATCACGAATACGGCCAGCTCGAAGGCCAGCCGTTCCTGCGCCTCCTCTGGATGCTGCCGGTTGTTCATACTCGCTTCGATCGAGTGACGTGGGACGTGCGCAGCTCGCGGCATCAGCATTCGCGCCGATGCAGGGGCTGCCAAGCATGGAGCCGGAAACGCATTGAGCCGCAGCCGGTGAGGGTTTACCGCCTACTGCAACGGGTCACCCGCCTCCGCGGGGCTGGCACCGGTGTGGCCGATTGCCCCAGAGCCATTGACTCAACGCTAGGTGAGTCATTATTCTCTGAGCCATGCAGGTCGAAGATCGGGCTCGCGCCCACGCGGCGCTCGGGGATCCGCACCGACTGCAGATGGTCGACGCCCTGGCGCTCGGCGATCGCACGTTTCAGGAGCTGGCGGCCGCTGCCGACCTGCCGGGCAATGCCGCGGCCCATCACCTGGGTGTCCTGGAGTCCGCCGGGTTGATCCAGCGACGCGCCTCGGAGGGCGACCGGCGTCGGCGATACATCTCGCTGCGTCCCGAGCGCGTCCGCGGACTCATGCAGCTCCCAGCGCTGTCGCCGAACTTGGTGCTGTTCGTGTGCACTCACAACTCCGCGCGCTCACAGTTCGCCGCCGCGCTGTGGCGCCGACAGACCGGCCGGCCGGCCGACAGCGCCGGCAGCCAGCCCGCCGACCGCATTCACCCGCTCGCGGCACGCACAGCCGCGACGTTCGGTCTGGACCTGTCGGGGATGGCTCCCAAGGGCTACGCCGCGATCACCGCGACCCCCGATCTGGTGATCTCCGTCTGCGACCGGGCCCACGAGGCGGGGTCGCCGTTCGCGGCGCCGACCCTCCACTGGTCGGTGCCCGACCCGATCCGCAGCGGCACCCGAACAGCATTTCGCTCGGCCTTCGCCGACATTGCCGAGCGTGTTGACCGGCTCGCCATAGCCGCAGGCCCCGCCACACAAGCGGAGGAGATATCGCGCTCATGACCACGGAGACCCGCGAGACCGGAACGACCCCGGAGCTGTCGACCGCAGAGCACCTCCAGATGCGGAGCGCGGCGCTGACTCTCCAGCGGCGCTGGCAGGGGCAGCTCAACGTCGAGACCATCGAGCGCTTTATGACCGAGTCGCTCGAAGTGCTGCTACCCAAGGCAAGAGTCACGACCTGGCTGCCGGTGCTGGTCGAGCGGCTGACCAACGACCGGCTGCAGGCGCTCGTCCGCCTCGAGTCAGACCGAACCGATCTCAACCCCAGCGTCCTGTTCCTGTGCGTCCACAACGCCGGACGCTCGCAGATGGCCGCCGGCTTGATGCGACACCTGGCGGGCGACCGTGTCAACGTCTACTCCGGCGGATCCGGACCCGGCCGATGTGATCAACCGCGTGGCGGTGGACGCCATGGCCGAGCAGGGGATCGACATGAGCCAGCGAGCTCCCCCAGCCGTGGGCGGACGAGATCGTGCGTGCGGCGGACGTGATCGTGACCATGGGCTGCGGCGATGCATGCCCGGTCTATGCGGGGAAGCGCTACATCGAGGACTGGGAACTCGACGACCCGTCGGGCAAGTCGATCGAGGAGGTGCGGCCAATCCGCGACGACCTCGAGCGGCGCGTGCGTGGTCTGCTGGCCGAGCTCGGCGTCGAGGCGCGATCGTAGTGCGCATCGCCATCTTATCCGACGTCCACGCCAACCTGCCGGCGCTCGAGGCCGTGCTGGCCGACATCAAGCGCGCTGGCGTGGACGCCCGCTACGTGCTGGGCGACCTGGTCGGCTACGCGCCCTGGCCGAACGAGGTGATCGAGCGCCTACGAGCCGAGCGGATCGGGGTCGTCATGGGCAACTACGACGACGGCACCGGCTTTGATCGCGACGAGTGCGGCTGCGCCTACACCGATCCTGCCGAGAAGGCGCTGGGCGACCACAGCTTCGCCTGGACCAAGTCGCACGCGACCGATGGCAACAGGGCCTGGCTGCGCACGCTGGCGTCGGAGATCCGGTTCGAGGCCGACGGACACCGCTTCCTGCTGGTCCACGGCAGCCCGCGGCGCATGAACGAGTACCTCTACCCCGACAAGCCGGACGCGACGTTCGCGCGTATCGCGGACGGTGCCGGCGCCAACACATCGATTATGGGCGCGCCCATCGGCCGTACGACAAGGCAGTCGACGGGACGAGGTTCATCAACGTCGGCTCGGCCGGCAAGCCGAAAGATGGAGATCCGCGGGCCTGCTGGGCGCTGGTGGAGACCACGCTCGACGGGGTCAGCGTGGAGTTCCGACGTGCCGCCTACGACGTCCAGGCGGCGGCGGCGGCAATCGACGCCTCTGAGCTGCCCGGCGAGTTCTCAGCTCAGCTGCGCGAGGCCCGCGGCTACTCCGCCGCGCTGCGGGCCTGACCTCGATCGATTGGCCATGAGCTCGCGTCGGCAGCGATCGCCAGCCTCGGGCGAGGACTGGCTGCGGAATTTGCCTCTCGCGGTCCGTTACGCGATCGCAATCGTCGGTACTGTCTTGGCGGTAGCCGCGATGGTGGCGATGCTGTCGTGGCTAGCGACGACGTAGCGACCCGCTCGTTCACGAGCTCCTTCCAGAGAGCAACCCCTCGGCGCCAAAATCACATGAATCACAACATCTGTGATATAGCGAAGCGTCTCATGTGTCTCAGCCGCGTTCACCGAGTGCATCCAAGAAGCCCATGAGACACATGAGACAGGATCAATAACGGCTCCGGGTCAGGGCTCCTGGTGCCGAGAGGCCGTCTTCCTGATTTGAGCCATTGCGTGGAGCGCAGGTGGTCCGCCCTTATCGGGTTCCCAGGTGCTGGTTGACGCGCACGCCAGTGAACACGGGGCTCGCTTCTTCCAGACCTACGCGCATCGGGTGCCCGGCGTCGTGGGCCCGAGCCTGAAAGAGGCTTTCATCGCCTCGGCGTATGACCCGAGCGAGGGCGAGGTGACGCGAGACGAGACCACCGTCGGGGGCCGGTCGGTGACGGTAGTGACCCCAGCCGACCATGGCGGCGCGGCTCGGTACCTTCTACGCATACCTCATTGGCGATGTGCTGCTGGTGGTTCAGGCGTTTGCCCCTGCCATCGCCGAAGAAGTCATCGCCGCCCTGCCCTAACGCCATCCGAGCGCCGTCCAACTCTTGCACCTGGTCAGCCCCAGGCCGTCTAACGTATGCGATATATGAACACTTCCTCAGACGTTCTGACGGCCGAACGCTGCGAGGTCGAGTGCATTCATCCCGACCACGTCACGCCTCTGCTGGGTCAACTGCTCGACTACTCCAGCGCGGACCGCGTCGCGGCCACGTTTGGCGTCCTGGCCGATCCGACGCGCGCGCGCATCCTCCACGCGTTGAGCTTGGCGGACACCGAGCTGTGCGTGTGCGATCTCGCGGTGCTGCTCGGCATCAGCCAGTCGGCCCTGAGCCATCAGCTACGGCTGCTGCGAGACCGCGATGTCGTCGCCCGGACCAAGCGCGGCCGGATGGTGGTCTTACCGCCTGGCGGATGAGCGCATCCGCCACGTCTTCGCCGACGGCCTGCGCCATGCCGGCGAGGGAGGAGCCGCCGAGGGCGCCGGGGCCGCATGACCGCATCGACCTCCAGGGCGCCGCGGGGAGCTGCTGAACCGCGGCCTGCTGCTCCGAGTACGTCACCGTCGGCTGGAACATCGTCGAGGGCATCGTGGCGATCAGTGCCGGCGTGCTGGCCGCGAGCCCGGCGCTCATCGGCTTCGGCGCTGACAGCTTCGTCGAGAGCATCTCCGGTGGCGTCCTGATCTGGCGCCTGGCGGGCGAGCGCAGCGGCAGGCACGACCCCGATGGGGTCGAGCGCATCGAGCGCCGCGCGGAGCGGCTCGTCGGCGCCAGCTTCCGATCCTGGCGGCGTACGTCGCCTTCGAATCGATCCGGGCGCTGGTCACCGCCGAGGCGCCGGATGCGGGGCCCATCGGCATCGGTCTCACTGCCGTCTCGATCGTGGTGATGCTGTGGCTGGCGCGCGCGAAGCGCCGGACCGGGGAGGCGCTCGGTGGCCCGCGCCCTGATCGCCGATGCCCAGCAGACGTATGCGTGCTGGTACCTGTCGTCGGTGGCCTTGGTCGGCTTGGCCCTCAACGCCCTGTTCGGCCTGTGGTGGGCCGATCCGGTTTCTGGCCTCGGGATCGTGGGTCTTCCTGCTGCGCGAAGGCTGGGAGGCATGGAACGGCGAGGATCACGATGACTGAGGCCGTCCCCGCTCCCAGCGCGCACCACCACGGCTCAGCGGCAGCCGTCGGCGCTCGCCGACTTGGCCTGGTTCTCATGCTAGTGCTCGGTTACCTGGTGGTCGAGGTCATCGCTGGCCTCCTCACCGACGGCCTTACCGTGCCCGGACGCCGGCCACATGTTCACCGACGCCGTCGGCATCGGGCTCGCCCTGCTGGCGATCTGGTTCGCGCAGCGCGGGCCACGCCGGAGAAGTCGTTCGGCTACTACCGGGTCGAGATCTTCGCCGCCATCGCCAACGCGATCATCCTGTTCGGCGTCGCAGCGTACATCCTGTATGAGGCGATCCAGCGACTGGCGAGGGGGCCCGATGTGGTCGGCCTGCCGATGCTGGCCGTGGCCGTCGTCGGCCTCGTCGTCAACCTGGTCGCGATGCGCATGCTCCACGCCGGAGCACAGACGAGCCTGAACCTGCGCGGCGCCTATCTCGAGGTCGTCGGCGATCTGCTCGGCTCGGTGGCGGTGATCGTGGCCGCCGTCGTCATCAGCCTGACCGGTTGGACGCCGATCGATCCCATAGCCTCGGTCGTGATCGCCGGACTCATCCTGCCGCGCACCTGGACGCTCCTGCGGGAAGCGGTCAACGTCCTGCTGCAGGCCACGCCACGCGGCGTGAAGCTCGAGCAGGTCGCCCAGCACGTCCTGCGCGCCCGAGGCGTGGGTGAGATCCATGACCTGCACGCCTGGACCCTGACCTCGGGCCAGAACGTGGTGTCGCTGCACGCCGTGATGGAGCCCGGTGCCGATGCGGCAGCCGTCCTCGACGAGCTGTGCGCCTGCCTGACCGACGACTTCGACATGGAGCACTCGACCATCCAGCTACACGATCGATCGGCGCCGGATGGAGGACCGCGCGCACCCGTGAGCGCCGGGAAGGGCGGCCCGCATGCTCGCTTCGCGGCGGTGCAACGCGAGGCGCGGAGCTCACCTCGTGGAGGTCGAATCGTGCGGAGCGACCAAGCTCAGCGAGCCCGGACCGCCCTACTCGATTGGCCATAAGGGTCGAGATAAGGGTCCCTCTGCCAGCTGGTCAAGGAGATAAAGACGAAAACCACAACATGTGGTAGTGCGGGCGGATTTGGAACCCGAAGATGTTGTGGTGCGAGAGCTGGTACCGCATACCGGATTTCCGGTGAATCGTCTCATGCGTCTCAGCCGCGTACACCCAGTACTACCAAGAGACGTATGAGACGCATGAGACAGGATTCATAAGGGTCTAGATAAGGGTCCAGCCCTACTACGCGGCAGATATGCAGGCTCGGCGGTTACCGTCCGAATCAGTAAGGCGTTGGCTCCGGCGGGCGGGAGCCGGCCGTCTCCTGAATTCGCAGGGAACGGCTGAGAACCGCATCTCGCTCCCCCGCCCCGAGCGGTCTCGGGAGTGCCTGAGGGTCACTCTCATCGAGTGCGCGACATGCCACCAGGTGATTGAACAGACCTCACTGGTTCAGCGGCACTGCGTCGAATGTCGGCGAGCCTGGAGGCGAGGAGGTAGCCGCAACGCCGTTGCCCGCGCCAGCGCGGCTCGACGACATACAGGTCGTCGCCAACCGCGGGACGATGCGCGGCATCACACCACTGTTAGGACGACCGGGTAGGAGTGATGCATGCGAATCGTTCGCGCTGGTGAGCATTCTTATCGCCGGCACGGTGCTGACTTCCTGCGGCGGCTTGGCAACCACGCCGAGCGCCATGCCGACCAGTCCTGCGAGCGGAGATGTGACCACTTACCGCGGCGACGCCGGCCGCACGGGGGTAATGCGCAGGCCCGGGGCCGACTGGGGAGCCCCCACGTTGCCTGGCAGTTCCAGGCTGGCGCGCCGATCGGGTCGTCCCCGGCCGTGGTCGGCGACCGGGTATTCCTGCTCTCAAGCGACGGTGTTGTCCACGCGCTCAAGGCCTGGCCACGGGCGCGGCCGTATGGGAGCTCGGTCTCGGGGCGACTCCAGGGGGGTCGGCAAGCCCGCTGATCGTCGCCGGGCTGGTCGTGGTCGGTGACGGCTCGGGGGTGGTCCACGCCCTTGACACCGCGTCCGGGCACAAGCGATGGTCGACGCAGACCGACGGCGCGATCGACGGCGCGGCTGCGGGCGTCGGCAACCTGGCGCTGACGGCAACGGAAGGCGGCTCGGCGTACGCGCTGGACGCCCAGACGGGCTCTGTCATTTGGAAGGCGACGCTGCCGCCCGGCGTTACCCACTCGGTGACGGCAAGCGCAGACACAGTCTTCGTGGGCGCGAAGGGCATACTGGTCGCCCTGCGCCTGTCCGACGGCTCCATCCTCTGGCAGTCGCCGGTAGCCACCAGCGGTGACTGCGGGACGCCGACCGTCGCCGATGGGCTCGTCTTCGACTCGACCGGGCTGGACGGCAGCGACCCGGCGGCAAAGGGGGTCGTGGCCCTGGACACCTCGACCGGCGCGGTCCGCTGGCGGTACACCAGCCCGACGCAGCGACAGGCGTACACGCCGGCCGTGATTGACGGACGAGCCTTCGCGGGCCGAGGACGGGACGGTGGTGGCGCTCGACGCGGCGACTGGCGCCGTTGCCTGGACGACGAAGACGGGCGCCGCGAACGAGGCATTGCCGGCGATCGCCGACGGCCTGGTCTACGTCCCGACGAACGGTCACACCCTGGTCACGCTCGACCAGGCGACGGGCGCATTGGGCTGGCAGGCGCCGATCGTCGGTGTGCCCTACGCCCCTGTCGTCGCCCACGGCCTGGTGCTCGTCGGGACGAACCTTGGGGTGCTGTACGCCATTGGCGGGACCGCGAAGTGACGATCGACGAAGATCGGCCCAACCAGGGGCGGTTGGCGGACATCACACGACCGAGGGACCACAGGAGTCAGGCCCACGAATGAGGAGATCGCACATGCGCCCCCGCCACTCCACGGCCGCCTCGGGCCTCGTCGTACTGTCGATCCTGGTGGCCGCGTGCAGCGGAACCGCGTCGCTGAGCTCTGGCGCGGGGCCGAGTCCCAGTTCGGAGCCGGCCGCCTCGCTCGCCGCAACCACCCCTCCCACGCCGTCTCCGTCTGCAACGTCGACACCGGTTGCATCGCCCGCGCCAGCACTCGAGCTCCTGTGGGAGAAGAGCGGTCCGACACAGCCCAACCCGTGCTGCCAGACTTGGTGGCCGGCGATCGACCCTAACACCGGCAACGTCTGGGTCGCAGACGCCTTCGCGAACCAGTACTGGATCTTCGCGCCCGACGGGAGGTTCCTCGAGGCGTGGGGCACGCCGGGCAGCGGTCCAGGTCAGCTCGACCTCAGCACCCACCGCGGCGGGCCTCCGCAGTCGGCCGGCGGGATCGCGTTTGCCCCGGACGGCAGCTTCTACGTCGCCGACACCGGGAACCATCGAGTCCAGAAATTCGACACCAAGCGCCACCTCGTCACCTCATGGGGCACGTTCGGCTCCGGGGACGGCCAGTTCGGCCTGCCGTTCGGGGTCGTGACCGATGGCAAGACGGTCTACGTCGCGGACGACGATCGGGGCGACATCCAGGCCTTCCGCGCAAGCGGCACGTTCCTCCGGGCGTTCGGGCCAATTGAGCTCAACGCCGGAATCTTCATGGCTCTCGATGCGACGGGCACCCTCTATCGCGCCGCCGGCGAGGAGCAGCCGTCGAGCATCCTCCGCTACGCTGCCGACGGGACCGTCGCGGCGACGCTCGACACGGGCGTCACGGACGGCTTCGTGGCCGGACTCGCGATCGGCCCGAACGGCGCGATCTTCGTGAACATCGGCCACGAATCGACGCCGGGCCATCAACTCGTCGAGCTCGACGCCACCGGAAAGCACTTGGGGCTGTGGTCGACCGGCGGTGAGACCGGTGTGGTCGATCCGTCGGGCAAGGCTATCTACCTCGCGAGCGACGGCAACCCGACGTGGCCGACCGCCTCGCTCCGCAAGTACGCGCTCCCGACCGAGTAGCCTTGGCCGATGGGCGCGGGAGCGGTTGATCCGGGGTGGGTGTGGCGGTGATCGCCGGTGCCCGCTCGGCGCCGGCGCCCGCGCAACTCCTCGAGGGGGCCGCGGCTGGCGATGTGGAGGCGTTCGACGTCCTGATCCGGCCGCGGCTGGACAAGCTATTCCGGATGGCGATCGCCATCACCCGCAGCGATGCCGACGCGCGCGACGCGGTTCAGGAAGCATGCGTCTCGGCATGGCGGCAGCTGCCGAAGCTGCGGGACCACGATCGCTTCGACCCGTGGCTGGCCCAGATCCTGGTCAACGCCTGCCGTGCGCACCTGCGGCGACAGCGCCGGACGAACGTCCGCGAGATCCGGCTCGGGGAGCCGGATGACGAGTCCATGTCGGCCGGCTTCTCGGCCAGAGGCCACGGCGAGCAGATCGCCGAGGTCGAGGCGATCCGGCGCGCCTTTGATCGCCTCGATCCCGACCTCCGGGCGCTCCTCGTCCTGCACTACCAGGAGGAGCAGCCGCTGGCCGACATCGCGCGGACGCTTGGGGCACCGGTCGGGACGATCAAGTGGCGGCTGTCGAACGCGCGGAAGGCGCTCGACCGGGCGCTGAAGGTGGAACGGCGATGACGATGCACGACCGCGACGCGCTCATCAAGCTCGCCATCTCGGCGCCACGGACCGTGGAGGCGCCCGCCGAGCTCGGCGACACGATCTTCCGCCAGATCCGGGTCACCAAGCAGGAGCGCGGCCTCGTCCGGCTCGGCCGGCCGGGCTGGGTCCCGCGCCTGACGCTGGCGTTCGTGGTCGTGGCGCTCCTCATCCTCGCCGCGCTCGCGGTGATCGCGATCGGGTCCAGGTTGCAGCAGCCAGCGCATCTGCTCAGCGAGTACCACGGCGGGCCGGATCGAACCGGGGTCATGGTGGGCCCGGGACCACGCGGTGTGCCGGTCGTGGCCTGGGATGTCGCACGGCCCGGCCCGCTGCCGTTCACCACGATGCCGCTCGTTGAGGACGACCGCGTCTATGTCGCCGATGGGAGCGGAACCGTCGCAGCGCTTGACGCGGCGACTGGACGGACCTTGTGGGACCATCCGACCGCCAGCCCGGCGCGCGGCGCGCCCGCATTGCTGGGCGAGCTGCTCATCTTGGGTACGGACGCGGGCGAGGTGATCGCGCTCTCAACGGCCGACGGTGCGCCCGTCTGGGATCGGGTGGTTGGCTCCGCGCCGATCACGGCGTCGGTGCTCGAGGCGGATGGGCGGATCTACATCGGGAACGAGGACGGAACGTTCGTCGCGCTGGACGGCCGCACCGGCGCTCGTCTCTGGACGGTCGACATCGGCGGATCGATCACGCGCGGCGCGGCACTGGCCGACGGCGTGGTCTACGTTGGGGCCGCGGGCGGCCGGTTCTCCGCCCTCGACGCCAAAACCGGGATGGACCGATGGCGCGTGGAGCTTGGGCCGGGCGAAGTGGGGACGCCGGTGGTCGGCCCCGGTACCGTCTTTCTCGGTCGCGGCCTGCTCGCGCCAGCAGGGCCACACGACGTCGTGGCTCTCGATCGTGCCGACGGCACGATCCGCTGGACCTTCGCCGCGCCGTCAGGGCGCCAGGTCTTCCCGGGGGCACTGGCAAACGGCTTTCTCTATGGGGTCTCGGACGACGGGAGCATCTACGCGCTCGACCCGGCCAGCGGGGCTCCACGGTGGACCGTCGCGGCGGCAGCGGCGCAGCTCGGCACCCTCGCTTCCATCGTCGGCAACGTGCTCTATGTCACGACCGCCGACCGCAACGTCCAGGCGTTCGATGCCACCACCGGCGCCCATCTCTGGACGGTCGACGTCGTCGGTGTGCCGACCCAGGCGGCCGTCGTGAACGGCTCGCTGTTCCTCGGGACCTCGCTTGGGCACGTCTACGCGCTCCGCGACCCGAGCTAGGGCGCAACCCCGGGCCGGGTCATGAGCAACTCGCCAAGTCCTCGCTTCCCCCGTCCGGGTCGAGGCGCCGAGCCATCAGAGGCACCTCCTCCCCGTGGGTTATTCACCCCTGCCGGATCGGCGTATTCATCGGACCTTCACACGCAGGTCATACTTTTCGCGGCATGGCGACGATCCTGCTCGTCGACGACGACCCCAAGATCCGCGATCTCCTGCGCCTGCTGCTGGCCAACCGCGGACAGGTCATTTGGGTGGTACCGCATACCGGATTCGAACCGGTGATCTCCGCCTTGAGAGGGCGGTGTCCTAGGCCTCTAGACGAATGCGGCACGAGTCGCGGCAGCAGGCCGCGGAGACGGGCCGCGAGTATAGCAACGGGCGCCGAGGGCCCTCAAACCCGGCGCCGGCTGGCCTCCTAGTCGCGGACGCGGAAGTTCCGGACGGCGATGGCAAGGACCACGAACCCGAATGCCAGGAGGATGCCGACCTCGGCGATGATCGGGACGGGGCTCCCACCGATCGTCAGGCTCATCCGATCCAGCGCCTGGGACGGCAGGCCGGCCCCCTCGAGCAGCACCCGGCGCAGCGGATCGATGCCGTAGGCGGCGGGGTCGATCCGGGTCAGGACGGTCATCCAGCCGGGCAGGCCGCTCAGCGGGAAGAGGGCGCCGGAGAGGAAGAACATCGGCATCACCAGGAAGTTCATGACCATCTGGAAGCCCTGCATCGAGCGCATCCGGGACGCGATCGCGACGCCCATCGCCGAGAGCGCGAAGGCCAGCACGAAGACCAGCGGGATGAGCGTCAGCACGCCCATGACCGTCAGCTTCACGCCCACGAAGGGCGCCAGCACGAGGAGGATCAGCCCCTGCAGCATGGCCTGGGTCGCTCCGCCCAGTGCCTTGCCGATGGCGACCGCGGAGCGGTCGATCGGCGCCACCAGGACCTCCTTCAGGAAGCCGAACTCGCGATCCCAGACGATGCTCACGGCGGCGAACATGCTGCTGAAGAGGACCGACATGCCCATGATCCCCGGGAAGATGAACTGGGTGTAGCTGAACCCGGCTTGCCCGCCGGCGCCGCCGAAGCCGCCCGCGCCCGACAGCGCCGAGCTGAGGCCCGTGCCGAAGATGAGCAGGTAGAGGAGCGGCTGGGCGAAGCTCGCCGCCAGGCGCGTTCGATCGCGCCAGAACCGCAGGATGTCGCGGTACCAGATGATGTAGATCGCCCGCAGCGTGGGCCACAACGTCCCCCCGGGCCGCTGGCGAGTCGCGACCGCCGGCGCACCGGCCATCACCCCGTTCGGTGTGCTCATCGTCCCCCTCCCCTTCCCATGAAGGCGCGTCCCATCATCCGCAGCGCGTCGGTCGAGCCTGCCTCCTGCTCGCGGATCGCGCGGCCGGTCAGCTTGAGGAAGACGTCGTCGAGGCTCGGCCGGTGGAATGCGACGGAGGTCACTTCCACGCCGGCCTCGCGCACGAGCCGCGGCACGAAAGCGGCGCCATCGGGCACCTCCACTCGGAGGGTCCCGTTGTCGACGATCGGCTCGGATCCGGCGAGCGCGGCGATCTGCGCCTTCGCGGCCTCGTTGTCCGCGGTCGTGATCGTCACGACGTCGCCCCCGACCATCGCCTTGAGCTCATCCGGAGTCCCGATCGCCTGGATCTGGCCATGGTCGATGATCGCGATCCGGTCGCAGTACTCCGCCTCGTCCATGTAGTGGGTCGTCATGAAGATGGTCACGCCCTGTCGCTTGGGGAGCTCAGTGAGATAGCCCCAGATGTGCTGGCGGGTCTGGGGATCGAGGCCGATCGTCGGCTCGTCCAGGAACAGGACATCGGGCGTGTGGAGGATTCCGCGTGCGATCTCGAGCCTGCGCCGCATGCCGCCGGAGAAGGTCATCACGGTCGAGTCGGCACGGTCGCTGAGCTCCACCATCTCGAGGGCGGCGGTGATCCGCCCCGCGCGCTCGGCCGCCGGCACGTTGTAGACGAAGGCGTGGAACTGGAGGTTCTCGCGAGCTGTCAGCTGCCCGTCCAGCGAGGGATCCTGGAAGACGAGGCCGATGCGCGACCGAACCCCGGCCGGGTCGTGCTCGACGTCGATGCCTGCCACGCTGGCCTGCCCTGCGGTCGCCCGCAGCAGGGTGCAGAGGATGCTGATCGTCGTGGTCTTGCCCGCGCCGTTCGGCCCAAGGAAGCCGAAGATCTCACCGGCCCGAACCTCGAGGTCGATGCCGCGCACGGCCTCGACGGCCCCGAAGCTCTTGGTCAGGCCCCTGACGGAGATCACGGTCTCATCGGCTCGTGCGGTCGTCATTCCTTCGCTCCAGCGGGTTCCGTGAGTGGTTCCTGGATGTCGTCCTCGGCCAGCAACCCGTACAGCCGCTTGCGAGCGTCGACGAGAATCTCTCGGGCCTCCTGCTGCACCACCTCCGAGCCCACTCGGCTGACCTGGACCGCCGCACCGATCACCTGGACCGCCAGGCGGCGCAGGTCCGCAGGGCGCTTCCCCGAGGCGCGGTCGAACCATGGATGCTTCCGCAGCGGGCTCTTCGCGGCCAGCTCAGTGCCGGACTCGGTCAGGGTGTAGACCCGACGCCCGTCCAGCTCTTCGCTGCGCACCAGCTCCTCGTCCTCGAGCTGTTGGAGGGTGGGATAGACCGAGCCGGCGCTTGGTCGCCATCGGCCTCCGCTGAGCTGTTCGAGCCGCTGGATCACCTGGTAGCCGTGCATCGGCTGGTCGACCAGCACGGCCAGGACCGCCGCCCGGACGCCGCGTCGCACCATCGCGCGGCGTCCAGACCGGAGCTGCTCGAAGATGGGTAGTTTGTTGGGGGCGACCATCGGCTCGCGTTCTCGTACGTTCTCGCAGCGTCACGATATATCGCGATACTAGCGGCTGTCAACGTGGAGGCGCCCGGTTTGCAGAGGACGGACTCGTCAGCGCGCGGCAGCCCCTGCGAGCGAGGCGATCATCACGTGACGGCGCTCCTCGAGCCAGCCGAGCACCGAGCCGGCCACCTGCGGCCAGCTATCGGAGCCCATCACCAGCCCGAAGTGCGAGGCACCGGGGAAGTACTCGTAGGTGGCGCCGAGCAGGTCGGCGGTGCGACGCGCCTCCGACGGATGGACGACGTCGTCCATCCCCGCACCGATCACGAGGGTCGGCACGCTGATCCGCTCCGTGTCGACCGGCACGCCGAGCATCCGCTCGCGACGCGCACTCCCCGACTCGGAGGCCCCGGCGAGCATCTCCTGCATCTTCTCGAGCTCGTCGTCGTTCATGTCCGGCATCGCCTCGCGGAGCTTGTCCCACGGCTGGATCCAGCCCCACCAGGTCGCGTCGTAGATGTCGGGGACCTGCTTCAGCTCGTGCTCGACCGGCCGTCGCGGGAGTGCCGCGGAAGGTGGCGAGGGGGCGAGCAGCACGAGCCCCAGGACCCGGTTGTGCTCCGCGTAGAGCATCGCCGCCAGGGCGCCGATCCCCCAGCCGATCACGATCGGCGGCCGGCCAAGCTGACGGACCGCCACGCCGATGTCGCTGGCGTAGTCCCGCATCCGCGTCTCGCTCAGGTCGGCCAGGTCGGAGGTGTAGTGGCCGCGCAGGTTCATGGCGTGCGCTTCCCAGCCGCGCTCCGCGAAGTACGCGCCGAAGCTCGACCACAGCCACGACCCGGTCAGCGCGCCGTGCACGAGGAGGAGCGGTGGCTTGCGGCTGCGCCGCTCCGGCTGCTGGGTCTCGACGTAGATCCCCTCCGGATCGATGTAGACCTCGTCGCGCTTGATGGCCTGGACCACGCTGCTACTCGTCCTCCAGTGGATAGAAGACCAAGCCGGTCAGGAGCTTGGGATAGAAGTAGGTCGATTTCTGGGGCATCACGTCGCCGGCGCTGGCGACCGCGGCCAGCTGTTCGAGTCGGGTGGGGCGGACCAGGATCGCGGCCTTCGCGTCGCCGCTCGCCACGGCATCGATCGCCTCGGCCTGGCTCCTAGTGTATGCCAGCGCGTCACCGGTCGCGGTGTCCGCGGCATGGATGCCCAGCCGGTCGCCCAGGATCGTCGCGTGCAGGATCGCGAGGTCGAGGTGCCGCACCGCGGCGGACATCGGCTCTCGGCGCATCCGGGCGTCGGCCGCATCGGCATCGGCGGCCATGAGGTATCCCTCGTCGCCCGCCAGCACGAGCCCGAAGGCCGGCTCGTCAGCACCCCGCGGCGCGGCGAGCCGCTCCGCGAGCTCGGCGGGCGCCGCCGGGGTGGCGTGCCAGATCGGGCCGGGATCACGGACGAGCGAGCGCAATCGCCGCCTCGTCGACTCGGCGCAGCAGCCGATGCGTCGCCTGGATCTCGAGCGGCTCCCGCTCGGCGTTGACGAGGACAACCATCATCCAGTCCGCCGCCAGCGAGCCCGGTGCCGCATCGGCATGGGCAGGGTCGGCTCGGACCTCGGCCTGATAGGCCAGCGCGGTCTCGTAGCGGTGGTGCCCATCGGCGATATAGAGCTGCTGGCGCGAGAGATGGCCCAGGAGCCGCGCGTCGGATTCCACGGCGGCGAGCGAATGGAGGAGGCCGTCTGCATCGCGCGCCCGCCACTCGTCGGTCCAGGGCAGGCCGAGGAGGTGGTCGTGGAGCGTGGAGCGGTCGAAGTAGATGGCCAGGATCGGCGAGAGCTGGGTCCGCGTCGCGCGCAGGAGCGCAAGCCGATCCGCCTTGGGTCCCGCCATCGTGTGCTCGTGCGCCCGCACGCCATCGCCGAATGGCTCGAGCAGCAGCCGAAGCAGGACACCGTGGACGACGGGCTCGTCCGGGGCTGTCCGGCCGCGCGTGGCGGTAGTAGTAGACCGATGGATCGGCGCGACGCTCGAGCGTGCCGTCCGCCCGCCACGCCTCGAGGGCGGTCGCCGCGGCCGCGTGCGGATCCGACTCGGGCGACAGCTCGAGCCGCACCGCGTTGTGCTCGGTCGCGTGCGCAGCAGCTCGGCCTGCTGCGACGGCGTGATGACGTCGTACGGTGGGCAGGCGACATCGGTCAGGTCGGCGATGCGCATCCCGGGCGGCGACGAGGCGGCGTAGCGATCCAGCGCGTAGCCGAGCCCGCGGAACGGGCGGAGGGTGGGCATCCGTTACGTGGTTGCCGTGCATCGTGCGGATCGGCACCAGCGTGGAGGCATCCTCCAGGGAGCTGACGTCGCCCGGGTCGAGGCCCAGGTATGCCGCCCGCGCCAGCCGGCGCAGGATCTTGCCGTTGCGCGTCTTCGGGAGGCTCGGGACCAGGTGCACGGCGCCGGGCTTGAACGACTTGCCGAGATGCTCGACCACGGTGTCGGCAATGGCCGATGCCACCTGCTCGTCTCGCTCGGCGCCGTCGCGCACGACCGCGAAGAGGACGATCGTCTCTCCTTTCAGCGCATCGGGCACGCCGACCGCCAGCGCCTCCACCACGAGGGGATGGGCCACGGCGGCGGACTCGACCTCGGCCGGACCGATGCGCTTGCCGGCGACCTTGATCGTGTCGTCCGACCGCCCGGTGATGTACCAGTAGCCGGCCTCGTCGATGCGTGCCCAGTCGCCGTGGACCCATACCCCCGGCAGCCGGCTCCAGTACGCCTCGAGGTAGCGTTCGCGGTCGTTCCAGAAGCCCTGGGTCATCCCGGGCCACGGCTGCCGGATCACCAGCTCCCCCACCTCGCCGCGCAGCGGCGCGCCCTCCGCATCGACCACGTCGGCGGCCATCCCCGGGGAAGGGCCCTGAGAACGAGCAGGGTGCGATCGGCGAGATGGTGGTGCAGCCCAGGATCCCGCCGCTGATCTCCGTCCCGCCGGAGTAGTTGACGATCGGCAGCCGCTCCCCGCCGACCTCGCGGAAGAGCCACCACCACGGATCGGGATTCCAGGGCTCGCCGGTCGAGCCGAGGACGAGGAGCGACGACAGGTCGTGCGACGCGGGCGGCTCGCTGCCGTGGGTCATCAGCGCCCGGACGAGCGTGGGACTGATGCCCAGGTGCGTGATCCGGTGACGCTCGACCAGGGCCCAGAGCCGATCAGGCCCGGGGTAGTCGGGCGTTCCCTCGTAGATGCAGAGCGTGGCGCCGAGCATCGGTGCCCCGGCCACCGCCCACGGACCCATCATCCAGCCCATGTCGGTGAACCAGAAGAGGGTGTCGCCGGCCTGCAGGTCGAAGCCATGGGCCAGGTCCACGGCAGCCTTGATCGGGAAGCCGCCGTGGACGTGCAGCGCCCCCTTGGGCCGGCCGGTGGTGCCAGAGGTGTAGATGATCATGAACGGGTCGTTCGCGTCGGTGGCCACCGTGTCCAAGGGCTCCGCCGAGGCCGATGTCACGGCAGCGTCCCACCAGACGTCGCGCCCCTGGTCCCAGCTCACCTCGGCGCCGGTGTGCCGCACGACCAGGCATCGGGTCACGGAGGGCGCATGAGCCAGCGCCTCGTCAGCGGTCGCCTTCATGGGCACCGGCTTGCCGCGACGCGCGAAGCCGTCGGCGGTGATGAGCAGGGAGGCCTCGCAGTCGGCGAGCCTGCTGGCGACCGCATCGGACCCGTAGCCGGAGAAGATCGGGGTGTAGATCGCGCCGAGCTTGCCGACGGCAAGGACCGAGATCACCGCCTCCGGGACCATGGGCAGGAAGATGCCGACCCGGTCCCCCCGCCCCACGCCCAGCTCGGCGATCGCGCGCGCCGCCCGGTCCACCGCCCAGCGCAGCTGGGCACGGGAGAAGCGGCGGACCTCGCCGTCCTCGCCCTCCCAGACGAGCGCCAGCTCGTCGGGTCGCTCCGCCGCCGGCTCGTCGACCGCCATCCGCACGTAGTTGAAGCCCGCCCCGCCGAACCAGCGTGCCCATTCGATGCCGCGGGTCGTGTCCAGCACGATGCCCGGCTCCGGATCGAACCGGACTCCGATGTCCTTGACCGCCGCCTCCCAGAACCACGCGGGGTCGGCCACGGCGCGAGCCTGGAGCGCCTCGAGGTCATCGAGGCGATGGGCGCGCAGGAAGCGGGCGAGGCGGCTGCGCTCGAGATAGGCCGGCGAGGGTCGCCAGGCCGTGGCGTCGGTATCGGTCCCGAAGATCGGACCGGTCACATCGCGCGCACGCCGAGCAGGTTGCGTGCGATGACCATGCGCTGGATCTCGCTGGTCCCCTCCCCGATCTCGGTCAGCTTCGCGTCGCGCAGGTAGCGCTCGACCTTGTACTCGGTCACGTAGCCGTAGCCGCCGTGCACCTGGACCGCGTCGTTCGTCACCTGGCGCGCCACCTCGCTGGCGAAGAGCTTCGCCATCGCCGCTTCGGTCGAGTAGGGCTGGTCTGTGTCCTTGAGCCAGGCGGCGCGATAGACCATCAGGCGGGCTGCGTCGATCTGGACCGCCATGTCGGCGATCTTGAAGGCGATTCCCTGGAACGAGGCGATCGGCCGGCCGAACTGCTGGCGCTCCTTGGCATAGGCCGATGCCGCCTCGTAGGCGGCCTGCGCGAGGCCGAGCGCCATGGCCCCGATCCCGATCCGGCCCCCATCCAGGGTCTTGAGGAAGAGCCGGTCCCCATCCCCCTCCTCGCCGAGCAGGTTCTCCGCCGGGATCCGGCAATCGTCGAAGAGGAGCTCGCCGGTGTTGCTGGCATGGAGCCCCATCTTCTCCTCCATCCGCCCGATGGAGAAGCCCGGCGTCCCGGCCGCGACGATGAAGGCGCTGATCTTGCCGGAGTCGGCGTTGCGGTCGGTCACGGCGGTGACGATGTAGGTCTCCGGCCACGCCGGCGTTGGTGATGAAGCGCTTGCTGCCAGTGAGCACCCACTCGTCACCGTCGCGGTGGGCCCGGGTCCGCGTGCCACGCGAGTCCGAGCCGGCTCCGGCCTCGGTCAGGCCGTAGGCGCCGAGCTTGGCGCCGCTGGCCAGCGGTCGCAGGTAGCGCTCCTGCTGTTCCGGCGTGCCGGCGCTGTAGAGCGGCGCGCAGCCGAGGCTGGTGTGCGCGCTGACGATGATCCCGACGCTGCCCGAGACCCGCGACAGCTCCTCGATGGTGATCGCGTAGGCAAGGGAGTCCAGCCCGGTCCCGCCCACCGATTCGGGGTACGGGACGCCCAGCAGGCCCAGCCCGGCGGCCTTGCGGATGATCTCGGTGGGGAACTCGCCGCGCCGCTCCATCTCGTCGGCGACGGGGGCGATCTCGCGCTCGGCGAAGTCGCGTACGGTGCGCCGAATCTCGACGTGCGGCGCGGAGAGGGCAAAGTCCATCGGTGGCCGGAGTCTAGCAGTCCGGCTCGTTGACACTGGCGCGCGGCGGGGTCCTATACTCCGATCTGGCCTGCACGGCCGCCCTTCCCCGATCAGGTTCCCGCATCGCACGAGGGACCCCGGTTGCCGTCAAGCGTCGACGTTCGGCTCGACCACATCACGAAGCGCTTCCACGAGGTCGTGGCGGTCGACGACCTCTCGCTGGAGATCGAGCGCGGCGAGTTCTTCTCGATGCTCGGACCATCCGGCTGCGGCAAGACGACGACGCTCCGCATGATCGGCGGCTTCGAGGAGGCCAGCTCAGGGACGATCTACCTCGGTGACGCCGATGTCACCGGCCTGCCGCCGTTCAAGCGCGACGTGAACACCGTCTTCCAGAACTACGCGCTGTTCCCCCACCTCACCGTCTTCGAGAACGTGGCCTTCGGCCTGCGTCGACGCAAGGTCGCCGCCAGCGAGATCGCCACCCAGGTCACGGCCATGCTCGAGCTGGTCGAGCTGCCGGGCTACGAGGCGCGCAAGCCGTCGCAGCTCTCCGGCGGGCAGCAGCAGCGGGTGGCGCTGGCGCGGGCGCTCATCAACCATCCCCGCGTCCTGCTCCTGGACGAGCCGCTCGGCGCGCTCGACCTGAAGCTGCGCAAGCAGATGCAGCTCGAGCTGAAGCGGATCCAGACCGAGGTCGGGATCACCTTCATCTACGTCACCCACGACCAGGAAGAGGCGATGACGATGTCCGACCGCATCGCGGTGATGCGAGCGGGCCGGATCGAGCAGCTCGGCAATCCCGAGGAGCTCTACGAGCGCCCGAAGACCGCCTTCGTGGCCGGCTTCCTGGGCGTCTCCAACCTCCTCGAGGGCCGAGGTCGCGGGCGTCGACGGCTCGCTCGTGGCGGTCAAGCTCGGCGACGGAACGGTGCTGCGCGCACCGGCCGACGGCGCCGCGAGCTCTGGCCCCGTGCGCATCGGCGTTCGACCCGAGAAGCTCCGCGTCGACGCCCGGGCGGACTCAGCAGCCGCGAACGGCCTCAACGCGCTGAGCGGGACGGTCCTCGATGCCAGCTACATCGGCGTCAGCACCCAGTACCTGATCCAGACCGCGGAGGGCCATCGGCTGACGGTCTACGCCCAGAACCTCGACACCGCCGGCGCCAGCGAGCTGCTGGCCGACGGCCAGCGCGTGACCCTCACCTGGAAGCCACAGCACACATTCGTCATCAGCGGCTCCGCCGAGCATGTCGGCGGCGACCCGCACACGTCCGAAGAAGGAGAGACCGATGAGTGACCAGGAGCCCCGTACTCAGATCGAGCTGGCCATCGACAACCTGATGCGGCGTGACCTGATCAGCCGTCGGACGTTCATGCGCCGCGCCGGGCGCGGTGGCGATCGCGTTTGGCGCGCGCTGACGCTCCCCGCGATCCTGGCGGCCTGCGCCTCGCCAGGCTCGTCAGCAGGCCGCCGCCACGCTGAAGTGGCTCAACTGGCCGGCCTACATCGACATCACTCCGAGGACGAGTCGCAGCTACCCGAGCATCGATGGCCTTCACAGACCAGACGGGGATCGACGGTCGAGTACAACGAGGGCCTCCTCGACAACGCCGACTTCCTGGCGACCTACGCGCCGGACCTTCAACGCTGGGAACAACACCAGTTGGGACGTGATGAGCCCCGGTGGCTGGGTGGTCGAGCGCATGGGCCGCAACGGCTGGCTCGAGGAGCTCGATCATTCGAAGCTTCCCAACTGGACCGCCAACTGCGCCGATTACGCCAAGGGCCTCTGGTTCGACCCGGACAACAAGTACAGCGTCTGGTGGCAGGGCGGGATCACGGGCATCGCCTATGACCCGAATCTCACCGGCCGCGAGATCACCAGCTTCGACGACCTGCTCGACCCGGCCTTCTCCGGCCGCGCCGGCGGGTTCAGCGACATGCGCGACATGTTCGGGCTGACGCTGCTCTCGCTCGGCGTCGAGCCCGCGAACGCCACCGTGGCGGACGTGCAGCGGGCGCAGCAGAAGCTGCTCGCCGTCCCGAACGGCCACTTCCGCGGCTTCTACGACAACTCGTACTACGACGCGCTCGCCGCCGGCGACCTGGCGATCTGCGTCGCCTGGTCCGGCGACATCAGCCAGATGAACCTGTACGACAACGACCAGGTGAAGTTCGTCGTCCCCGAGGACGGGCGGCATGCGATGGAACGACAACCTCGTCATCCCCAAGGGCGGCGCCAACCTCGACCACGCCCACAAGCTGCTCGACTACTACTACACAGTCGCTGCCGCGGACGATGCTCGCCGAGTACGTCGGCTACTTCACGCCCGGTGAAGGGCGTCTCGAGAGCAGATTCGCGGCAGATGCCGCGACGGCGCGCGGCGAGGGCGACACGGAGACGGCCGACATGTACGAGGCGCTGGCGCCCACGGTCGTCCCGATCGGCCGAGCAGATCGGCAACACCTACCCGACAAGCAGATGACCGAGGACGAAGAGCGCCGAGTGGAACGACCTCTTCGAGGCGGTCGTCGGCGCATGAGCCTCGCGCTGATCGCAAGCGACCGTCCAGGCGATCGAACGTGCGCTCCGCTGCAGCCGCGGCTCACGCCACTTCTGCTGCTGCTGCCCGGCGGCGCGCTGGCTGGTCGTCGTTCTTCGCGGTGCCGATGGCCTTCATGCTGCTCATCTCGCTGCAGCAGGGAACCTTCGACACCGGCTACCAGCTGACGTGGAACTTCGGCATCTATCCGGAGGTGATCGGCCAGTACTGGGAGCTGTACGTGCGGTCGGTCGTCTTTGCGCTGACGGCGACCGGTGCTGACCCTGGCTATCGGCTATCCCGTCGCCTACACCATCGCGTTCCGCGGCGGGCGACTGAAGAACGCATTGCTGCTGATCGTCGTGCTCCCTTCTTCGTCAGCTTCGTGATCCGGACCCTGAACTGGCGGATGATCCTGTCGGACAACGGGATCGTGTTCGGCTTCCTGAAGGACATCGGGCTGGTGGCGCCGGACTTCCACTTCCTGGCGACGCCGGCCTCGGTCATCTTCGGGCTGACCTACAACTTCCTGCCGTTCATGATCCTGCCGCTCTACGTGGCGCTCGAGAAGATCGATCGGCGGCTGATCGAGGCCGCGACGGACCTGTATGCCAGCCGGCTGCAGGCGTTCTGGCGCGTGACGTTCGTCCTGTCGCTTCCCGGCGTGGTGGCGGGATCACTGCTGACGTTCATCCCGGCGGTCGGCGACTTCATCACCGCCGAGGTGATCGGCGCGGGCAACCCGCAGGTCTTCATGGTCGGGAACATCATCCAGCGCAAGTTCCTCGACCAACCTCGACTACCCGTCCGCGGCCGCCCTCGGATTCGTGCTGGTGGCGGTGGTGATGGTGCTGGTGACGATCTACACCCGGCTGGTCGGCAGCGATCGGCTCAGCGGATGACGAGCCGATGACGACCGCCGCCTCTCCTGCGCCTCCGGCCGCCCATCGTCGCCCGCTGCGCGCCAGGCTCGCCAACCTGGTGCTGCCGGGCTTCACCGCGCTTCTGCTGCTGTTCCTCTTCGCGCCGATCGGCGTGATGATCGCCTTCAGCTTCAACGATCCCCGTCGGCCGGCAGAACATCACCTGGCAGGGCTTCACCGTCCGCAACTACTTCGACCTGTGGGGTCGCTCGCAGATCACCGGACCGATGGTCAACAGCCTGCCTGATCGCCACCGTCTCGACGGTGGTGGCCACGACCTTCGGCACCCTGATTGGGCTGGCGCTCACGCGCTTCACGTTCCGCGGCCGCTGGCTGATGAACCTGCTGATCTTCATCCCGATGACCGCGCCCGAGATCATCCTGGGAGCCTCGCTTCTGACCTTGTGGGTCACCTTCGACGTCGAGCGCGGACTGCTCACGATCCTGGCGGCGCACGTCATGTTCAACATCAGCTTCGTGGTGGTCACCGTGCGGGCGCGACTGGCGGGCATGAACCGATCGCTTGAGGAGGCCGGCATGGACCTTTACGCCGACGGCCGGACGACCTTCTGGAAGGTCACCTTCCCGATCATCTTCCCCGGTATCCTGTCGGCAGCTCTCCTGGCCTTCGCGCTGTCGATCGACGACTACGTGATCACGCTCTTCTCCGCCGGCCACACCCTGACGTTCCCGCTGTGGGTCTTCGGCGTCAGCCGGCTTGGCATCCCGCCGGAGGTCAACGTGCTGGGCACGCTCATCTTCCTGACGGCATTCGCCTTCATCGGCGTCCAGCTGTGGGGCCAGCGGCGCCAGGGCAAGGCGGCGCCCATCACCCTGGTCGGGAGGTAGGGACAGATGGCCGACGAGCGAACCGACTGGCTCGAGTTGCGGAGCGGCGTCGCACCGGTCTGGGCGCGCTACACCGACCTCATCGTCGAGCGTGGCTCCGGCTCCTGGGTCGAGACGATCGACGGCGAGCGGTACCTCGACTACACCTGCGGCATCGGCGTCACGAACACCGGCCATGCGCACCCGCGCGTGGCCGCGGCGATCGCCGAACAGGCCGGCAAGATCATCCATGCCCAGCAGAACATCCTGTACCACAAGCCCGGGCTCGAGCTGCACGAGCGGCTGCCGCGCACCTTCCCCGGCCTGCGCGACGGGGAGGAGGCGGGCCTCTTCCTCTCGAACTCGGGAGCGGAGGCGATCGAGGCGTCGGTCAAGCTGGCCAAGTACGCCACCCGACGGCCGGGGATCATCGCGTTCCGCGGTGGCTTCCATGGGCGCACGCACGGCACCATGGCGCTCACCAGCTCGGCGATCAAGAACCGCGGCCACTTCGAGCCGCTCCTGGGCGGCGTGCACTTCGCACCGTACCCGTACGCACTGCGCAACCCCACCGGGCGTGACGCCGATGCGGCCGTGGCCCACAGCCTGGCTGGCATCGAGGAGCTCTTCGCAACGCTGATCGCCCCCGACGATGTGGCCGCCTTCCTGGTCGAGCCGATCCTGGGCGAGGGCGGGTACGTCGTCCCGCCCGATTCCTTCCTCCCAGCGCTGCGCGAGCTCGCCGATCGACATGGAATCCTGCTCATCGCCGACGAGGTGCAATCCGGCATGGGGCGCGCGGGGAGGATGTGGGCCAACGACTGGTACGACGCCCGTCCCGACATCCTGGTCATGGCCAAGGGGATCGCGTCGGGGATGCCGCTGTCCGGGATCATGGCCCGCCGCGAGCTGCTCGACCGATTCACGCCTGGCTCGCATGGCGGGACCTATGGCGGCAATGCGGTTGCCTGCGCCGCGGCGGTCGCGACGCTCGACGTGATCGAGTCCGAGGGCCTGCTGACCAACGCCGCGCGCCAGGGCGAGCGGCTGCTGGCCGGGATCCGCGAGGCCGCCGAGGGCCATGCCTGCGTCGCCGAAGTCCGCGGTCGGGGCCTGATGATCGGCATCGAGTTCGCGCAGGGGGCGGAGCTCACGCCGCGGCCGGACCTGGCCAAGGGAATCCTGCACGAGGCCTTCGACCGCAAGCTGCTGCTGCTCAGCTGCGGCACCTATGGGCAGGTGGTGCGGGTCATCCCGCCCCTGGTGACGACCGATGCCGAGGTCGAGACCGCCATCGGCGTCATCGCCGAATCTCTCGCGGCGGTGGGCGCCTAGCCCGGATCTCGGACGGTACCTAGGGTGCTCAGCGGCGGTCGCGCCGGATACGTTCAGGCGGGCTCGTTCTCCGCGGCGATCCGCCGGTAGTGCGACCCGTACCACAGCAGCGGATCGCCGCCCTCCTCGTATCCGGCGGCGACGATCTCGCCGATGAAGATCGTGTGCGTGCCGGCGGCGTGCGACTCGTGCAGGCGGCAGTCGAAGAAGGCGATGGCCCCGTCGAGGATCGGTGAGCCGGTCTCCGCCTCATGCCAGGGCGCGTCGCAGAAGCGCTGGAGCTTGGCCGCGGTGGTCGGAAGGGCGAAGCAATCCGCGATCGCCCGCTGGTGATCGCCGAGGACGCTGACCGCGAAGGAGTGGCTGCCCACGATGGCCACGTGCGTCTCGCTGCTGCGGTTGATGCTGGCCATCAGCAGCGGCGGGTCCAGGCTGATCGACGCGACCGCGTTGGCGGTCATCCCTGCCAGCAACGGACCGTGCCGCGCCGCGATGACGGTGACGCCGGTGGCGAAGCGACCCATCATCGCCCGCAGCCAGGGGCCGTCCTTGTCCATCGGCTCAGCGATAGCGTTCCAGCCGCTCGACAATCGCGTTGGCGATGGCCCAGTCATCCTCGGTCGGCTGCTGCCCGCGGTGGAGGTGCACCAGCGGCACCGTGTTCCACGACGGCCCGTCGACCTGCGGGATGTGGGTCGCCAGGTCGCCGCGATCGAGGACCGCCACGATCGTGGCCCCGCGGGCGCCGCCGCGTGCGACGGCGCGTTCGAGCGACCGTGCGAACTCCTCCGGCGGCCCGAACTCCTGGCCGATGCGCATCGCGATCAGGCCGGCGGTCGGCGGCGTCAGAGCCATCCCAAGCCCCGGAACAGCCAGCCGAAGAAACTGACGCCGCCCAGCACGACGAAGGCGACGGCGGTGATCACCAATCCAAAGCCGATGGCATTGGCCCAGCCCGGCACGTTCGACTGCGGGCGTCCGACCGAGCCCTGCGACAGCCAGATGGCCAGCGCGTCGCCGTCCACCCGCATCTCGACATCGGTGTCGAGGGGCACGACCACCACGCGATGGCGATCGGCGCTCCCCGCTTCGATCGTGACGAGCGCCCGCGGCTGTCCGCCCTCGCGCACCAGCACGGCGTGGTTGCCGGCTGCGTTGGTCAGCGGCTCGGCCTCGAGCGACCCGTCGGGACCCAGCGGAAACGCGGCCTGGCTACCCTCCATGCGCCGAGCATACCGCTACGGCTGGCCGCGCAGCTGCTCGAGCGCGGGGGCGAGGGCGGCGATCGTCTCGGCGTTGATCGGGTCCAGCACCAGCTGGACGTGACCCACTCCCTCGGCCTCGAAGCCGCGCAGGGTTGCCGCAAGGGTGGCCGGATCGCTCTGGATCGGCGCGACGTCGGGCTTCTTCAGGTCGCCCAGCGACCGGCCTTTTGCGCCGGGGAAGGCAACCAGCAGGGCGAGCGTGCGCTCGACCTCCGCCGGGTCGCGGCCAACAGCCCGGCAGGCGGCATCCACCGTGTCCCGCAGGGGCCGATAGCCCTCGACGCTGTTGTCGAACCAGGTGAACCACGCGTTCCAGGCCTTGACCCATGGCAGCGTGATGGCAAGCATGCGCTCCCCCATCGAGCCGACCATCAGGGGCGGCCCCTCGCCCGGCGGATGGCGCGTGCCACGCGGCAGCAGCTCGCAGTCCTGCAGGTCGAAGTACGTGCCGTGGAAGTCGCAGCGGCCATCCGCGAGCAACGTGCGGATGATCGTGAATGCCTCCTCGAAGCGGCTGACCCGATGGTCGAACGGGAAGCCGTAGGCCAGGTATTCCGCCTCGTTCCAGCCTGCTCCGAGGCCCAGGATGAGCCGCCCGCCGCTGATCTCGTCGACCGTGGCCGCCTGCTTGGCGAGCATGCCGGGGTTGTGGAAGCTGGTGGACGCGACGAGGGGACCGATCTGGACTCGTTCGGTGACCGCGGCGACCGCGGCCAGCGTCGTCCACGCCTCCCACGGCCCACGCGGCTGGAGGCCGTCGCCGCGATACAGCAGGTGGTCGCCGACCCAGATCGAGTCGAGGCCGATCCCCTCGGCGGTGCGGGCCATCTCCAGCAGATCCAGCCAGCGCGCCACCCACTCCACCTCGGGAAGCTGGACTCCGACCTTCATGCGCGTGGGCATGGTGCCATTCTGCCCTGCTGGGTCCTCCTCACCCGGCGACATCTGATTGGTTCGATCGACCTCGGGCGAGTAATCGCGTGGTAAGTGACTCCCCCTAGTGTTCAGGTCATCTGATCAGTCCGCGTACGCGGCTGCGCCGAGCCGGTGGGGCGGGTAAGCCGCCGGGAGCACGGGGACCCCCTTGCCGCTGAGATGCGAGGGCGCTCGAGGAGCCGAAGTTGGCCCGAATCCCCGGCCGCGCAGTGGCCAGAATTCAGGCTACGCGCTTGCGCTTCTTGCTGACGTAGTCGACCAGGACGTACTCACCGAGGTGCTCCGGCTCGACGTAGAACGCCCGACCCCGGTTGATGCGGCTCATCAGGTCGACGAACTCGGAGAGGTAGCGCGATCGCTCGAGCATGAAGGTGTTGATGACGATCCCCTCGCGTGTCGCACGACCCACCTCGCGCAGGGTCGATTGCATCGTCCGCATCGTCGGCGGATAGGCGAACTCCACCTGTCCGTTGGCGATGTGCGCGGTCGGCTCGCCGTCCGTGATCACCACGATCTCCTTGTTGCCGCCGCTCCGCCGGCCGAGCAGCTGCCTGGCGATGATGAGCGCGTGCTGCAGGTTGGTGCCGTACTCGAACTCGTACGGCGAGAGGGTCGCGATCGCCTCCGGCTTGATCTGACGGGCGTAGTAGGCGAAGCCGACGACGTACAGCCGGTCCCGCGGGTACTTGGTATGGATCAGGGTGTGCAGCGCCATCGCCACGCGCTTGGCGGCCGTCGAGCAGCCGCGCAGGAGCATCGAGCGGCTCATGTCGAGGAGCAGGACCGTGGAGCTCACCGTCGTCTCCTCGGTGCGATGCACCTCGAAGTCGGTCGGCGCGATCCGCACCGGGGTGCCCGGACCGTTGCGGGCCATGGCGTTGAAGAGCGTCCGATTCAGATCGACCGAGAACGGGTCGCCGTGCTCGAACGCCTTCGTCTCATCGGTCTGTTCGCCGCCGTAGCCGGAGGTCGGCAGGGCGTGTCCGCCCAGCGACTCCCGCCGCAGGCGGCTGAAGATGTCGGTGAGCGCCCGCATCCCGAGCTTGCGGGCAGCCCGCGGGGTCAGCTCGAGCCGATCGTCGTCGCGCTCGAGGTAGCCCGCTTCTTCCAGCGCGCGCGTCAGCGCTCGTAGCTGCTCGAGGTCGCCCGTCGCGTCGTCGCCACCCAGCGCCTGCAGCGCCTCGGCATCGATCTGGTCGAGCGAGTCGGGGTCACGCGCCCCGAGCAGCTCCTCCTCCATGGCGTCGAAGCGCTGCTGCCGGTCGATGGCAGCCAGCGCCTCCGGCAGGCCCAGCGGCTCGTCGCCGCTGAACGGATAGGGCTCGCCGAATGGGCTGTCCGTGCGGAGTGCCTGGAGGGCGCCGGCGAGGCGCGCCATGTCCCAGCGCAGCCGGTCGTCGCGCAGCAGCTCGTCCATCATCTGCTGCAGCTCTGCCCGCATCTCCGGGCTCAGCGACGCCATGAGCGAGGCCATCTGCGACGCCTGCCGATGCAGGTGGTCGATGAGCTGGTCGACCGTCTCGATCCCCGGTGGGAAGTAGTGGCCGTGGCGGACCATGAAGCTCGCGAAGTCGGCGCTCGTATCGGACCCCGAGGCGTGCTTCTCGAGGAGCTTGTTGAGATCCCGGACCATCGCCCGCACGCCGTCGAGATCCTCCGCCGAGATGCCGGCCACCCCCTCCTTCATCCCCTGGAAGTAGGTCTGCAGCAGCTGCTGTCGCAGCTCGTCGGTGAGGGCGTTGAAGGCATCGCGGGCATCGGCATCCATGAACTCGTAGTCGCCCAGCCCGGTCAGGCGGCCGGCCAGGTCGCCGGGCAATGCGTCGAGCCGGTCGCGCCGCTGCTGAGCCGTGCGGCCAAGGACCTGCTCGGCCATGCGGGCCTGGTCCTGTGACGGTCCGGGCACCGCGTCGAGCGCGCGCTGCTCCGCCTCGTGGACGCGCCGCTCGATTCCCGCCCGCTCCTGGTCGACGATCGCGCGCAGCCGTTCGGCGACACCCTCGAGCATGCCGTCGAGGTTGGATCGGGCGAGCTCCTCTGCCCGGCGCGCGCGCAGCTGCTCGACGATCCTCCGCAGCCCCGGGACGTCACCACCCCGTGTGCCGCGCATGCCCCGCTGCATGAGGCGCTGCAGGGCGCGGCGGATGTCGCCCTCCGCCAGGATGTCGTCGGAGAGTGCCTCGAGCACGTCGTCCGCATCGAAGGGCGGCAGGCTCTGGCTGCCGTCCCAGTGCGAGTAGCGGTAGCGGCTCACGGTCGCGCCATCATCGCAGGCGGCGAGCTGCGGTCCGCAGGCCGCGGCCCGCGGCACGCAGCAGCCCTCGCCCCGCCCAGAGCCCGACGCGACCTCCGCGCCGCAGCAGCCAGGCGGCGCCGGTGCGGACCGTCGCGAGATCGTGGTCGAGGTCGGCCGCGGTCAGGCCCGATGCGTCGAGGTGCGCCGCACGATCCGAGGCAGAGAGCCCGCGCAGTGCGAAGCGCAGGCCGAGCAGCGCGACCGCCGCGTCGTCCAGCTGGCCGGCGACCGGGATGATCCCCGGCACCAGGTCGATCGGCGAGACGAGGTACGCGACCGCGACCGCCACCGCGGCGCGTCGCCGCCGGCTCAGCCGCGGATCGCGCGCAAGTCGCCAGGCCAGGCGGCCGTAGCCGGGGAGGCGCCGGACGAGGGCGAGGAAGCGCTCCCGCGGAAACGGGTCATCGGCGCCCCTGGACGCCGCACGCGCGGGCATCGGCTAGCGGGCGTACCGGACGCCGCCGCCACGCCGCTCCTTGTTCAGGCGGCGGTTGAGGTGCAGCCCCTCGAGGACGAATTCGACCCCGCTGGCGACGCCGGCAGGCGATTCCCCGATGTCGAGCCGCCCAACCGCCCGGCTCAGCTCCGGCAGCTCGGCGACGATCCGCTGCAGCGCCTCGGAGGCGACCGCATCGCCCACCTCGACCTCGGCCCCTGCCTCGAAGCGCTCGACCAGCCCGGTGAGCTCCGACAGCGAGAAGTGCCGGTTGAAGACGTTCACCACGGCGCGCTGCACGAGCTTCTCGATCACCTTCTCCTCGCGGGTCTCGTCGCCGAGCGTCTCGAGCTCGATTTTGCCGGCGGTGGAGGCGACGATCGCGCCCAGGTCGCTGACCCGCGGCGCCGCGATCGGCTCGCCCAGGCGCACGGCGCGCTTCAGCGCAGCTGCCACGAGCGTCTCGTGGTTGGCGATGGTGACCCGCACGCTCACCCCGGATCGCTGGCTCACCTCGGACGACCGGCGGGCCAGCTGGGACAGCTCGGCCACGATCTCCTTCATGAAGGTCGGCACCTGGACCGGGACCGCCGCCGCGGTCGCGTCGTCGAAGGCCATCCACTCCGCCTCCATGATCGCGATCTCGGTCTCCGG
Organism: uncultured Chloroflexia bacterium; assembly: GCA_963807915.1. Lineage (GTDB taxonomy): Bacteria > Chloroflexota > Limnocylindria > QHBO01 > QHBO01 > CF-167. The sequence continues at coordinate 61,574 of CAWEDO010000002.1, forward strand.
GTCCTCCGGGTAGTGGGTCCGGATCTGGGCCCCGAAGCGGTCCTTCAGCGGGGTGATGATCCGGCCGCGGCTGGTGTAGTCCTCCGGGTTGGCCGATGCGACGACGAACAGGTCGAGGCTGAGGCGCACCTTGTAGCCCCGGATCTGGACGTCGCGCTCCTCCATCAGGTTGAGGAGTCCCACCTGGATCCGCTCGGCCAGGTCCGGCAGCTCGTTCAGCGCGAAGATCCCGCGGTTGGTGCGCGGCAGCAGCCCGTAGTGGATCGTCAGCTCGTCGGACAGGTAGCGCCCCTCCGCCACCTTCACCGGGTCGACCTCACCGACGAGGTCGGCGATGCTGATGTCCGGCGTCGCCAGCTTCTCGCCGTAGCGGTCCGCAGCCGCGATCCAGGCGATCGGCGTCACGTCACCCTGCTCGGCCACCAGGGCGCGGGCGAACGGGCTGACCGGATGGAGCGGGTCGTCGTGCAGCTCCGCTCCGGCCACGGCCGGCATCCACTCGTCGAGCAGGCCGACGAGCGATCGCGCGATGCGACTCTTCGCCTGGCCACGCTCCCCGAGCAGGATGATGTCCTGGCCGGCCAGAATGGCGTTCTCCACCTGCGGCAGGACCGTCTCGTCGTAGCCGATGATCCCGGGCAGCAGCGACTCGCCGCGCCGCAGCCGATCCACCAGGTTGGCGCGCATCTCCTCCTTGACGCTCCGCGACCGGTAGCCGGTGGCTCGCAGCTCCCCGAGGGTAGCTATGGTGGGACGGTCGGTCATGCGGGGGCTCCTTCGGGGAAGAATGGGTACTCGGCGAGGGCAACGGCAACGGACGCTGGATCGCAGACGCCGCGTTCGGCGAGCGCGGCGAGGTAGTCGGAGCGCGCCGCCAGCTCCGCCTCAAGCGCGTCCGCCCCCAGGCCGAGGCTGGCGGCCAGCACAGCGTACGCCGCTGGGTCGTGGATGAGGCGACGGCTCGAACGGCCACCGTCGCTCGCCAGCATCGGGGGCTCCGGGTCGCGCTGCGCGCCGGTCAGGCTCGGCGAGCGGCTGCCCTCGATGGCCGCCAGGCGAACCGGTTCGAGCTCGCCTGTTTCATCGAGGCGCAGGTGCCACGCCTCCTCGACCCGACGGTACATGCCGCCCGGCGTGAGGTACGCGGAGTACTGCAGGTAGACACACAGCCCGGCGAGATCCGCATCGGTCGCCCCGAGCTGGCCACGCAGCAGGTCGAGCGCCTCGTCGAGCGAATCGGCGTGCATGGTTGCGCCCATGCCGTAGCCCCGCCCGGCGAGCTCGAGCGCGCCGCGCGCGTTGCGGCCCCAGACGTAGATCGGGAGGTGGTCGCTCATCTCGTTGACGAGGAGGTAGCCGCGCTCCGGGCCGATCTCATCCGTCCAGTCGAAGTCGCCACGCCAGCCGCGCAGGAAGACCCCGACCGTTCCCGGTGGGAGGAAGTCAACGAGCGCCGACAGGGTCGTCGTCTTGCCCGCGCGAGGGGCCTCCGAGGCGAGCATCACGCTGCGTCGGCGGCTGGTCACCGCCCAGAGGGCTGCCATCAGGCGTGCGTCGACGCTGCCGCTGCCGACGATCTCGACCGCGCTCATCGGTTGCGGCGGAGTCCAGTGGTACCCCCACCAGCCCTCCGGGAAGCGGCTGTACCACGCTTCCAGGCTGGCGTCGGACGAGGGCTCCATGGTGGCGGCCACGGTACGCGGGGGCGGCCCCAGGCGCAACCAGGCAGCGACAAGGGCCAGCGCAGGACCTCCGTACCATCGATGGATGGCCCGGGGCCGTTGACTCCGCGCACCGATGGGCGGGATGGCGGCGGTGCGGTGGGGTTTTCCGTAGTTGCCAAGTCCCACCCCGGGATGGGTCTATTGGCGTATGAACAAGCAGGCGGTGCGTGCGGTGCGGTCCGACGACGGTGAAGAGACCTATCGCTCCTTCTCGATTGCCATCGACCAGATGCGGCGTGGCGAGCAAGTGGTCGCACTCATCAACCCCGACAGCCGACCCGGCGAGACGCCGACACCGAGCGTCTGGCTCAGCGCGCGCCTTTCCATCAGCGAGCTGCCGCGCGTCCTGCTGCCGCGCTGCGACGACCGCTGCCGGGACGTCATGCACGATCCGCACGACTTCGTCGCCATCGGCAATCTGGCGCTCGACGTCGCCGAGCCGCGACGGACGTCGTGGTGGGACAAGTGGAATGACACGCTGCAGCGCGATCTTCGCGCCACCCGCGCGTGGTACGCCGGCTCGCCGGCGTTGCCGGATACCCCCGCGTCGCGTGTGCTGTGGAGCGGGACCCGCCTGCGACGCATGGCGACGACCGACCCGTACTGGGTCCACTACGACACCATGGACCAGGAGGTCCTGTTCAGGATCGAGTCTGGCCCTCTCGCTGGAGATGCCCTCATCGCCGTCTCGTTTGGCCTTTCGCCCCTGCTCCCGGGGCTGGCCGGGGCCTTGATCGCTCCTGACCACCCGCCCGTTCGCGATCCTGACGTCGGGACCCGACTGCTGGCGGTCGGCTGGGCAACCATCGAGCGCGGCCTCCCGTTCGAGCGCTAGCCTGTTTCGGCCAGCCGGCTGGCCCGGGAATCGCGGTGCAGTCGTCGGTATCATGCCGGCCATGACCGATACGGAGATGCCGGCGCCGCGACCCATGCTCCGCGGCGAGCTGGTCTGGTTGCGGCCCACCGAGCCCTCCGACATCATCGAGGAAGCCCCCTACTCTGGCGACGTCGAGATCGGTCACTTCGGCGGTGGCAAGACGCCCTGGAGCCGCGCCTCGGCGGAGCGCTTCAGCACCGAGTTCCAGTCCCAGATCGGCGAGACGACCTATCCGTACATGATCTGCCTGCTCGGCGAGCAGCGTGGCATCGGCGCGATCTTCCTTCGTCAGGTCGACAAGGTGAACGGCAGCGCGATGGTCGGCATCTTCATCAGCGACCGTCGCTACCTCGGCAAGGGCTACGGGACCGATGCCCTGAACGCCCTGGTCGACTTCGGCTTCGGCGAGCTGCGACTGGAGCGGATCGAGCTCGAGGTCTTCGACTACAACCTGCGGGCGATCCGCTCGTACGAGAAGGCGGGCTTCAAGACCGATGCGGTCCTGCGCCGCGCCCGCTTCCACCGCGGCGCGCACCACGACGTGTACCTGATGTCGATCCTGCGCGACGACTGGCTGGGGATGCCTCGCAAGCGAAGCTGGGAGCTCTCCGAGGTCTAGCCCACGCGGGGCAGGGCGATCAGGAAGGTGGTCCCGTCTGGCCCCGTGCGCTCGACGCTGATCCGACCCCCGTTGGCGGCCAGCAGCTCGCGCGCGATCGTCAGGCCGATGCCACTGCCGCTGCGTGGCTCGCCGGCGCCGCGCGCCTGGTCCGCCCGGTAGAAGCGCTCGAAGACGTGCGACAGATCCTCGGGCGCGATCCCGGGACCCGCGTCGCTGACCCGCAGCATCGCTTCGTTCGCGACCGCCTCGACCGCGACCCGAACGGTCGCTTCCTTTGGTGAGTGCTGCGCGGCGTTCGCGAGCACGTTGCGGAGGGCCCGGCCGACCTGGATGGGGTCGATGTCGACCCGCACCTCGGCGGAAGCCGCCGCCACCGCGAGCTCGACGCCGCGCTCACGGAAGAGCGGCCCGATGGCCCGCTCGACCTCGCCCAGCAGGTCGGCCAGCGGCAGCACCTGCGAACGGCGCTGCAGGACCGCGGACTCGGCGTCGACCAGCTCCCCCAGCTGCACGATCACGCCGGACAGCGCCCCGGCGGCCGCCCGAGCCCGATCGAGCTGCTCGCGGTCGGCGGGCACGACACCGTCGACCATCGCCTGCAGCTGGGACTCGAGCACGGTCGCCGGCGTGGCCAGGTCGTGCGCCATGTCGCTGGCGGCACGACGGCGGAGCATCTCTGACCGCTGGACCCGGTCGGCCATGGCGTTGAAGGCGTCCGCCAGCTCGTGGGACTCGCGATCGGGCCCACCCTCGGCGCGCGCGCCCAGGTCGCCATGTCCCAGCCGCCGGGCGGCCGCCGCGACCCCCTGCAGCGGGCGCGTCAGGCGCGACGAGAGGAGCAGCGCCACGCCAACCACGGTGATGGTCGCCAGCAGGCCTGCTACCAGCAGGCTGAGGTTGAAGACGCGCAGGAACGCACGGTCCGCCTGAGGCACGTCGATCACGAGATTGGCGTCTGACCCGGGGATCGGCTCGGTGATCGTTTCCGACGCCACTCCCGGCGGCAGGCGGCCCACGTCGACCAGCTCCTGGCCACCGGCGTCGACGAGCTGGACGTGCCCGCGCATCGTGTTGGCCATGCGGCGCAGCACCACCTCTACGCCATGGAGTGTCCGCGGAGCTCCGAGGTCCACGCCGGCGATCGCCCCGGCCACGACCGTGATGCGGTCGCGCTCCGCGGCCGAGAGCTCCTGCTCCAGCGATCCGCTGACGAAGCGATTCACCGCCAGGCCGGCGATCAGGAGGACGGCCAGCACCGCCGCGGACAGCACCAGCGCCATGCGCACGCCAAGCGGCTGGCCGCGGGCCGGCTCGCTGCCGCCGGTCATGTGGCGTCCCTGGTCGCCACCAGGCGATAGCCGGTGCTGGGGACGGTCTCGATCAGCCAGGGATCGCCGGCGTCGTCACCAAGCTTGCGGCGCAGGTTGGCGACGTGCACGTCCACGACGCGCTCGTACACCTCGTCCGGACGGCGCGCCACCGCCTCGAGGAGCTGCTCGCGCGACATGACCGCGCCGGGACGGCGCGCGAGGGCGACGAGCAGGGCCGCCTCACCCGGGGTCAGGCGCCCGCCCTCACCGCCGGCGAGGGTATAGCGCCGCGAGCTCGGATCGAGGACCAGCCGGCCGGCGGCCAAGGAGATGATCGCCTCGCCGGGATCGGCGGCTTCGGGCCGGGTGCGCCGCAGGATCGCCGCGACCCGGGCGGTGAGCTCGTGCGGATTGAACGGCTTGGCGAGGTAGTCGTCGGCGCCGAGGCGCAGCCCCGCGATCCGCTCCGCATCGGAACGCTTGGCGCTGGTGATGAGAATCGGCACGTCGGCCTCGTCGCGGAGGGCCTCGAGGACTGCCTCGCCCTGCATCCCGGGCAGCATCAGGTCCAGGACGACAAGGTCGGCTCCATCGGCTGTGAAGGTGGCCAGCGCGGCGGTGCCGTCGCCGGCATCGGTCACGGTGTAGCCCGCGCGCTCCAGGTAGAGGCGCAGCAGTCCGCGCAGCTGCGGCTCGTCCTCGACGATCAGGATCCGGTGGCGCACCATTGGCGCATCCTAGTGGCCGATCGATTCAGAGGATGTCAAGACGGATGGGTCCGATCTTGACGCGTTCTTGATCGCCCCAGCCGATGCTTCGGGGTATCGAGGTCGCACCAAGCGACGATCCAGCGAGGACATGCACGTGAAGAACTTCAAGACCCTGGGCATCGCCGGCGCCCTCGTCGCCGCGGCGCTCGTGGGTGGAACCCTGATCAGCGCCGCCCTGGCGGCACCTTCGTCGCCCGGCTCGAGCGCATCGGGCGCGAACCTGGCGGATGGCGAGTACTGCGAGACCTGGCAAAAGGCCTTTGCCGATGAGCTCGGCGTCTCGGTGGACGACCTCCTCCCGGCCGCCAAGGCGGCCAGCATCGCCGCCGTCGATGCCGCGGTCGCGGCCGGCGACCTGACCGAGGAGCGCGCGACCGCGCTGAAGGAGAAGATCAACGCGGCCGAGGGGAACGGCTGCCGCTTCTTCGGCCACCCGTTCGCGGGCATCGGGCATGGCGTGAAGGTCCACCTCGGCGCGCTGCTGAATGTCGCGGCTGACGCGCTCGGGATGCAGCCGGGTGAGCTGGTGCAGGCGCTTCGCAGCGGTGACTCGCTGCAGGACGTCGCCACGGCACAGGGCAAGGACTACGACACGGTCAAGCAGGCGATCCACGACGCGGTGAAGACCAAGCTCGACGCCGCTGTTGCCGATGGCCTCGACCAGGCACGCGCCGACGAGATCCTCTCGAAGCTGGATGAGGCACTCGCATCCGGCGACTTCCCGGCGATGGGCCCGGGCCGTGGCCACTTCGGGTTCCCCAGCTTCGGCCATGACGACGCCGACGAGTCGGAGTCCGAGGCGCCATCGAGCTGATCCTGCTCCCGCAACCCAGACCGAGGCCGTCCCGCACAAGCGGGGCGGCCTCTTCGCGTCGCAGGCACGATGCTCTCGGGTACGCTGTGACCGTGACGAAGATCGGCTACGCGGCGATGCTCGAGCAGTTCCACCCCACCGACCTGCTCGAGTGGTGTCCCCAGGCAGAGGCCGCGGGCTTCTCGGCCGGCTTCATGGTCAGCGAGCACTTCCAACCGTGGACACCGGAGCAGGGCAACGCCGCCTTCGCCTGGACGTTCATGGGAGCCCTCGGACAGCGCACCACGCTGCCGATCGGCCTGGCCGTCACGGCTCCTGGATTCCGCTACCACCCCGCCGTGATCGCGCACGCCGCAGCCACCATGGGCGCCATGTACCCGGGCCGCTTCTGGCTGGGGCTGGGTGCGGGCGAGGCGCTCAACGAGCACGTCGTCGGCGGCAAATGGCCTGAGATCGGCGTCCGCAGCCACATGCTCTTCGAGGCGATCGAGATCATCAACAAGCTCTTCACGGGCGAGGTGGTTCGCCACAGCGGCGAGTACTTCACGCTCGAGAGCGCGAAGCTCTACACGCGCCCCGAGGAGCCGGTGCCGGTCTACGTCGCCACTGCCGGCCCGATCAACGCCAAGCGCACCGGACGCCATGCCGACGGCATGATCACCGTCGGCGCGGCCGACGAGAAGATCAAGATGCTGTGGGGCAAGTTCGGGGAAGGGGCCCTCGCGGCGGGACGGGACCCGCATTCCATGCCGAAGCTGCTCCAGATCCACGTCTCATGGGCCGCATCCCAGGCCGAGGCCGAGGAGCAGGCGGTGCGCGAATGGCCGAACGGCGGCATGCCCTTCCCGAAGCAGGACATCCGCCACCCCGAGGACTTCGCCAACATGGCGATGCTGGTCCACCCCGAGCACTTCACGAACCGGGTCCTCATCTCCGCCGATTTCGACGAGCACGCGGCGCACATCCAGAAGTTCGTGGAGATGGGCTTCGACGAGGTCCACGTGCACAACGTGGGTCGCAACCAGGCCGAGTTCATCGCCGCCTTCGGCGAGAAAGTCCTGCCCCAGCTCCGGCTGGGGTGAGCGGGGCTACTCCAGGTCGAACCAGGCGCGCAGTCGCGCGCTGATCTCGATCTCCCCCTCCGCGATCTCGGTTGGCACCGACTCGGCGGCCGCCCTCAACATCATCGCGCCGCGGAACGGTCCCGGAGCTGCCTCCGAATCCTCCTCGATCCTGCGGGGCGGGCCGAGCTTGAGCCCGGCGGCCGTAGCCAGCGCCTCCGCGCGGGCACGCGCCACCGCGACCGCCGCGGCCAGCGCCTCACGGGAAGCGGCCTCGGCATCGGCGAGCTCCATGGAGGTGCCGTGGACCTGCGTCGCGCCGTCGTCCACCAGGCCGTCGAGGATCGTCCCGAGCAGGTCGATGTCGCGGACGCGGATCGTCATCGGCCGTGAAGCCTGGTAGCCGGTGATCTTCGGGGCACCGCGGCCGTACTCGTAGTTCGGCTGCACCGTCAGCGCAGGCGCCTGGACATCCGCCTCGGGCACGCCGATCTCACGCAACCGCGCCAGGATCGCCGACGCGCGGCGGTTCGCCTCGTCCCGCGCCGGGGCGGTCTGACGGTCGCGCACCGAGACCGAGAGGGACACCACCGCGAGGTCGGGGACCCGGCGCACCGTCGCCTCGCCCGTAACCACGATCATGCGCTCGGTTGGCACGGCCATCGCTACTCCGTCGCCTCCCAGACCGATGCGATCCCCTGCCCGACGCCGATGCACATCGTCGCCAGCCCGTGCCGCGCGCCGCGACGCCGCATCTCGTGCAGCAGCGTCGCCACCAACCGCGCGCCCGACGCACCGAGCGGGTGGCCGATGGCGATCGCGCCGCCATTGACGTTGACCTTCTCCGGATCGAGCTCCAGCTCCCGCATGACGGGCAGCGCCTGCGCCGCGAAGGCCTCGTTCAGCTCGACGAGGTCCATGTCCGCGACCGTCAGCCCGGCGCGCTCGAGCGCCTTGCGCGAGGCCGGGATCGGGCCCAGGCCCATCGCGGCAGGATCGACGCCCGCCACCGCGCTCGAGACGAGGCGCGCCATGGGGCGCAGCCCCAGCTCGGCGGCCCGCGCCTCGGAGGTGACGAGCAGCGCGGCCGCGCCGTCGTTGATGCCGCTGCTGTTGCCGGCCGTGACAGAACCGGAGGCGTCCCGCTTGAAGGCCGGCTTCAGCCCGGCCAGCTGCTCGAGCGTGGTGTCGGGACGCGGGTGCTCGTCGCGGTCCACCGTGGTCGTGGCGCCCTTGGAGGCCGGTGCCTCGATCGGCACGACCTCGTCGGCAAACCGACCCGCGGCCTGCGCCGCCGCCCAGCGCTGGTGCGAGGTGCGGGCGAATCGGTCCTGGTCCTCGCGCGTGACGCCACAGCGCTCGACGACGTTCTCGGCGGTCTCGCCCATGGAGTACGGGTAGTGGGCATCGGCCAGACGAGGGTTCGTGAAGCGCCAGCCAAGGGTCGTGTCGTACAGCGTCTGCTCACCCCGCGGGAATGCGGCCGATGCCTTGGCCAGCACGAACGGGGCGCGAGTCATCGACTCCACGCCGCCCGCCACGAACAGGTCACCGTCGCCGGCCACGATCGCGTGGGACGCGGCGAGGACCGCCTGCATCCCGGAGCCGCACAGCCGGTTGATGGTCTGGCCGGCAACCTCGACCGGCATGCCCGCCAGCAGCGCGGCCATGCGGCCGACGTTGCGGTTGTCCTCGCCCGCCTGGTTGGCCGCACCCAGGATCACGTCGTCGACGGCGCCGGGGTCGACACCGGTGCGCTCGAGGAGGGCGCGGATGACGTGCGCGGCCATGTCGTCGGGCCGGACCTCGCGCAGCGCGCCGCCGTAGCGGCCGAACGGCGTGCGCAGCCCATCCACGACCACGGGAGTGCGAGCGGGATCATGCTGGCGCATCAGGCGTGGATGCTAGCACCGGGTTAGGATCGCGCGACGTGACCGCCCAGGGCTCGCCCGACCTCCCCATCCCCGGCCAGCGCCGCTCGTGGTGGCTGCGAGAGGCACTCGCCGCCGAGGCTCCAAGCCAGCTCGCCCCGTCCCTCTTCGGCGACGCGCGCGCCGACGTGGCCATCGTGGGCGGCGGCTATACCGGCATGTGGACCGCCTACCTGTTGGGAGAGATCGCGCCCCAGACCCGCATCGTCCTGCTCGAGGCCGACATCTGCGGCGGCGGCCCCAGCGGCCGGAGCGGCGGCTTTCTCCACGGGTGGTGGGAGGACCTCCCCTACCTCGTCGAGCGCTACGGGCCGGCCGAGGGGCTGCGCATCGCTGAGGCCTCGGACGAGGTGGTTGCCGGCATCGGCGAGTGGTGCGCGCGTCACGGAGTCGATGCCCACTACGTCCCGAACGGCTACCTCCGCGTCAATGCCTTCCCGAAGGTCGCCGACGATTGGGGCAGCTCGATCGCGGATCTCGAACGGCTCGGTGCGCCGGGCCAGCTGGTCCACCTCGACCGCGACGCGGTCCAGCAGCGGTGCGCCTCGCCGGCCTTCGGCAACGGGGTGTTCATGCCCAGCGCCGCCACCGTCCAGCCGGCCCTGCTGGCGCGCGGCCTGCGCGGCGTGCTGCTCGAGCGCGGGGTCGAGATCCACGAGGGGACCGCCGTCGAGCGGATGGAGTCGCGCCCGGGCGGGGTGCGGATGCACACCGCCCGCGGCAGCGTCACGGCGGAGCGGGGCGTGCTGGCAGTGAACGCCTGGGCGGCCGGCTGGCCGGGCTTCCGGACCCGCGTCCTGGCGTGGGGCAGTTACATCGTCCTGACCGAGCCGATTCCCGACCGCCTCGCCGCGCTCGGCTGGACGGGCGGCGAGGCGATTGCCGACTCGCGCTTCACGATCAGCTACTTCCGGACCACCCGCGATGGGCGCATCGCATTTGGTGCGGGCGTCGGCGCCGCCGGATTCGGCGGTCGCATCGGTCCGGTCTTCACCCACGACCGGCACGCGATCGAGCGCGTGGCCGCCAACTTCCGCCACCTCTTCCCGATGCTCGCGGACGTCCGGTTCGAGGACGCGTGGGGCGGCCCGATCGACATCACCGCGGATCGGTCCCCGGAGATCGGCTCCGTGCACGGTGGTCGGATCCTGTACGCGCACGGCTTCGCCGGCAACGGCGTGGGACCGGCTCGCCTGGCGGGACGCGTGCTGGCCGCGCGCCTCGCAGGCCGCACCGACCCCGTCGCCAGCCTGCCGCTGTTCGGGCGACGGCAGCGGTTCCTGCCACCGGAGCCCTTCCGCTCGATCGGCGCGCGAGCGATCCGTGAGGCGCTCATCCAACAGGACGACGCCCTGGATGCTGGCCGCAGCCCGGGGCTGCTCACGCGGCTCGTGACGCGGGTGCCGAGCGTCCTTGGTTACCGGTTTCGGCACTGATGCCGGAACGATCTGAGGGGCGCTAGCTCGCCCGGCGGGCGGGATGGGTGGCGGTGACCGCCTCCAGCAGGCGGCTGGAGGCTCGAGCGATCTCGTCCACGGCGTGCTCGAACGCGTGCTCGTTGGCGGGCGACGGCTTGCGGTAACCGCTCACCTTGCGGACGTACTGGAGGGCGGCTGCGCGGATCTCGTCATCGGGCGCTGGCTCGTCGAGGGTTCGGAGGGTCTTGATGCTTCGACACATGCCGCAGAGGGTAGCGCGACCCGGCTGCTCACGCCTCGGCGAGGAGCTCCTCGAGCGAGTCGATGACGCGGTCGGCGGCGGCGACATCCGTCTCGGCGAACTGCGGCACGGCGATGCAGGTCAGCCCCGCGGCCTTGGCCGAGGCGATCCCCGACGCGGTGTCCTCCAGCGCCAGCGTCTCGGCGGGTGCGACCCCGAGCCGTTCGCAGGCGAGCAGGTAGAGGTCCGGAGCCGGCTTGTGGTAGGCCACGTCATCGGCGCTCACCACCGCGTCGAACGCGTCGCTGAATCCAGCGCTGGCCAGCGCGGCGTCGACGAGGAAGCGCGGCGAGTTGGAGGCAAGGCCCAGCGGCACGCGGCCGCGCAGGCGCCGAACCAGCTCCACGGCCCCCGGGCGGGCATCGACCTGCCCCTGCAGCTCCTCGTGCATGAGCTCCGTGACCTCCCGGATCAGGGCGTCGGCCTGGTCCTCCGCGAGCCCCAGCCGCCGAGCGAAGAAGACGCCGGTGAACGCTGCGCTGGTGCCCATCACCGTCAGCTTGTCCTCGAACGTGAACTCGGCACCGTGCCGCTCGAAGAGTCGCCCCTCGGCGCGCTGCCAGAGGAGCTCGGTCTCGAGCAGGAGCCCGTCCATGTCGAAGACGACCGCACGGTACCGATGGAGTGGCTGGCTCACGCGCGCGACGCGAAGAACGATCCGCCGCGCTCGGCCAGCGAGCGGAGCAGTGGCACGACTCGGTACCGCCCGTCGGTGACCTGGGCGTGCAGCCCGTCGAGCGTCTCCACGACGCCGGCGAGGCCCGCCCGCTCCCCCAGAGCCAACGGGCCGGCCGGGTAGTTCGCGCCGAGCCGCATCGCGGTGTCGATCGCCTCGGGCTCCGCAACCTCGTCGGCTACGGCCGAGGCGGCTTCGTTGACGAGCGCGGCCAGCACGCGGCTCGAGATCTGATCGGCGGTCAGGTGGGCGCCGACAGGCGCATCGGCGAGGCCAACCCACGGCGCCTGCTTCGAGCCATCGGCGGCGTAGTCGTAGAAGCCCGCTCCGGTCTTGCGCCCGAGCCGGCCCGCGGCCACCACGACCTCCTGCACTGGATGGGGCCGATACCGCGCGTCCTGGGCGAAGGCGCCGTACATCGACTGGCTGACGGCGAGGTTCACATCGGCACCGATGGTGTCGACCAGCTCGAAGGGGCCCATCCGGAAGCCGGCGGCGCGCATGGCGGCGTCGACCTCGTCGACGCCGGCCAGTCCGTCGCCGACGATGCGCATCGCCTCGAGGTAGTACGGCCTCGCCACCCGGTTGACGATGAAGCCGGGCGTATCGGCCGCCAGAACCGGCGTCTTGCCGAGTTGCCGGGCGGCCGCCACGGTGGCGTCGACCACGGCGCGATCAGTGCCGGGAGCCGCGACCACTTCCACGAGCGCCATGAGCGGCACCGGGTTGAAGAAGTGCATGCCCACCACGCGCTCGGGGTGCGCGGCGGCCGACGCGATGCCCGCAACCGCAAGGCTGCTGGTGTTGGTGGCCAGGATCGTCTCGGGCTCCGCCGCGGCGTCGAGGCGCCGAAATGCGTCGCGCTTGAGCTCCAGCTCCTCGGGGATCGCCTCGACCACGAGGTCCACCGCGGCGAGGTCGTCGAGTGATGCTGCGGGGATGAGCCGGTCGAGGGCAGCCGCGGCCCCCTCGGCGTCGAGCTGGCCCTTCTCGACCTTGCGCGTCAGGAAGCCCGAGATCCGAGCATGCGCCCGCTCGAAGGCACCGGCGATCGGGTCGTGGACGAGCGTTTCGATGCCCGCCTCCGCCGCCACCTGCGCGATGCCTGCGCCCATCGTGCCGGCGCCCAGGATCCCGATCCGCTCGAGCGGCCCCCTCGCGGGGCCGTCAGCGCCCAAGGAAGCGCGGCTCCCGCTTCTCGGTGAACGAGGCGACCCCCTCCGCGTGATCCTCGCTGCGGCCGGCCAGCTCCTGGAGTGCTGCCTCCATGGCGAGGCTCTCGGAGAGGAGCGCGTCCTCGGCGTGGTTGATGGCCCGCTTCGCCAGCGCGATGGCCCGTGTCGGCCCGGCCGCGAGGGTTGACGCGGCAGCGTGCGCGGTCTCGGCCAGCTGGTCGGCCGGCACGACCCCGTTGACGAGGCCGGCCGCCTGCGCCTCGGCCGCCCCGAGCGGCTCGCCGCTGAAGATGAGGGCCGCGGCGCGATGCCGTCCCAGCCCGCGCACCAGGGTTCGGGTCAGGCCGGAGTCGGGCACCAGCCCGATGCGCCCGAAGGCGAGGATGAAGCGCGCGTCATCGGCGGCGTAGACGAGGTCGCAGGCCAGCGCGAGCGACATGCCGGCCCCGGCCGCCACCCCGTTGACGGCTGCGATGACCGGCCTGGGGAGCTCGCGCAGCGCCGTGATGAGGGGGTGGTACTCGTTTGTCAGCACGCGGCGGAAGTCGCGCTCGCCGCTGCCGCCGCGCAGGTCGGCCCCGCTGCAGAAGCCGCGTCCCTCACCGGTGAGCACCACGGCCCGCACCGCCTCGTCTCGCCCCGCCGCCTTCAGCGCGGCCTGCAGCTCGCCGCGCATGGCGGCATTCAGCGCATTGAGGCTCTCGGGGCGCGCGAGCGTGATGGTGGCGACGCCGTCGCCCAGCTCGTAGCGAATCGTCTCGTACGGCTGGTCGGGCATGCGCCGATTCTACCGATCGGCGGCGTGGCGTCTGCGAAAGACGCGTCCCTTCCGTCGATTCCCGCAGATCGCCATCGAGCACCACAGTCTGGGTGGTCCGCCTCCCTCCCGACGGTCGATCGTGCTCGTTCGCCGAGTGGTGGATCCAGCGCCCGAAGCCCGACCGAGGTCAGATCGTGGACCTGCCGCCATCCGCGGCCAGCGCCCGCGCCACCGCCCGTCGATTCCGGTTCCACTCGGCTCGCGGCACCTTCGGCAGGAGGTCGTCCCACACTGCCAGCATCGCGCCGCGCAGCTGCCAGAGGCCATACGGCCGTGGCAGCAGCCAGACATGGAAGTGCTCGCTTCCATCGCCCCAACGGTTGAAGTGAACGCGCCCGATGCCGCCTACCGCCTCGATCGCGGCGGCGACCCGCTTCAGCATCGGTCCCAGCTCGACAGCCAGCTCATCAGGCAGGTCGCCAAGGTCGTGGTGTGCGATCGGGAGGAGGACGGCGACGGTGGGCAGGCCGCCCGGCTCGATCGGGATCCGTACCCGCCAGCGGTCGTCCCGCCAGACCGTGCCCGGATCGGGGCCGCAGCTGCGGCAATCCTCTCCCCCGGCCCCGCGACGCTCCGGCTCGGGCAGGGTGGGCGTCTCGAGAGGCTTCATGGCGATCTTCCCCTCGAACGGAAAGAGGTCGTCGTCGAGCACCCCTCCGAGTGGAAGCCGGTCGCCGAACGGCAGCCGCCGCACGAAGACACTCTGACGCGGAGCTCGACGCGTCACCGCGAGCTGCCTATCGCCCGGTGAAGTCCGGCGGCCGCTTCTCGAGGAACGCGGCCATCCCCTCCTTCTGGTCCTCGGAGGCGAAGAGGAGGTAGAAGAGGCGCCGCTCGTACGCCAGCGCATCGGTCAGGCTCATCTCGAAGGCCGCGTTGACCGCCTCCTTGGCCACGCGCAGCGCGAGCGGGGACTTGGTGGCGATCTTCGCGGCCATCGCCAGCGCATCCTCGACCACCAGCTCGTTCGGGACCACACGCGCCACCAGGCCAAGCCGATGCGCCTCGTGCGCGTCGATCGGCTCGCCGGTCAGGATCATCTCCATGGCGGTGCTCTTGCCGACCGCCCGGGTCAGACGCTGGGTTCCCCCGGCGCCCGGGATGACGCCGATGTTGATCTCCGGCTGGCCGAAGCGCGCGCTCTCAGCCGCGATGATCAGGTCGAGCGTCATCGCCAGCTCGCAGCCACCGCCCAGGCACCAGCCCGCGACGGCGGCGATCACCGGCTTCGAGATGCGTCGCACCCGGTCCCACTGCGCAATCCGGTTCGTGCGCAGCATGTCGATGGGACTCGCGCCGGCCATCTCGCCGATGTCCGCGCCCGCGGCGAAGGCCCGCTCATTGCCGGTCACCACCAGCACCCGGATCGCGTCGTCGCGGTCGAGCGCCTCGAGCGCGCCGCACAGCTCGTCCATGAACGGGCCGTTCAGTGCGTTCAGCTGCTTCGGCCGGTTGAGGCGCACCAGCGCCACCCGACGCTCCTCGTCTCGCTCGACCAGGACCAGGGCTTCGTCGCTCACGGGATCGCCTCGAAGACGTCGGAAAGCTGCGCCGCGCACCCAGGGCAGTAGGTGGCGTACGCAGAGATGCCGTTCTCGCCACACGTCGGACAGACCCGGCCCGCCCCGGCCTGCAGCCGCCGCAGCTCGTCGAAGCGTGGGGCGCGCTTCTCATGGAAGGCGGCGACCGCCTCGCGGGTCTCGTCGGCGGTCGAGTGCACCGCCAGCCAGTCGCGCGCGTGCGTCACCGTCTGTGACCACACGAGGTCGCGCCACCAGTTCAACTGTGTCTTCGTGTAGCGCAGCGCCTCCGGCAGCTTGGCCCGCAGGCTGGCCGCCAGGGTCGCGACCGTCTCGTCCAGGTCGGCTCGCGGCACGACCCGGTTGACGAGGCCCCAGTCGAGCGCCTGGATGGGCTTGATCGGCTCGCACAGCATGAGGATCTCCCGCGCCCGCCGGTCGCCGACGAGGATGGGCAGCCACTGGGTTGCGCCACCCGACGGCACCGATCCGTGCTCCGGCCCCACGTGCCGGATGTACGCGTCGTCCACCAGCACCGACAGGTCGCAGGCCATCTGCAGCTCGTTGCCGCCCCCGACGCAGATGCCGTTGATGCGCGCGATGGTCGGCTTGCCGATGTTCCGCAGCCGGTCGTGCATCTCGATGAAGGCGCCCATCCAGCGCCAGTACTGGCCGCTGGTGGCGCCCATCGTCGCCTGCTCGTCGAGGTCGGCGCCGGTGCAGAAGGCCCGATCCCCCGCCCCGGTGACCACCACCACCGCGACCTCGTCGTCCCACGAGGCGTCCTCGAATGCGCGGCCCAGCTCGCGCAGCGTCTGGAAGTCGAACGCGTTCATGACCTGCGGTCGGTCGATCGTGACCGTCGCGACCCCGCTCGCCGCCTCCTTCGCGTAGTGCACCTGTTCGAAGCCCAGGCTCTCCGGGTCGACCGCCACCGGGGCCGTTGGCTCAGCCATCGATCGCGGCCGCCTCATCGGCGATGAAGAGCGTAACGCCGGCCCCCGCGAAGTTGCGAAGGTCCCTGCCGCTCTCGCGGCCGGCCTCGGAGCCCAGCGCCTCCTCGAGGTCCGCGCGCGTCGCGAAGCGCATCTCGGCCATCAGGTAGAAGGCGGCCGGGCGGCCGCCGATCCCATCGGCCCTGGTCAGCTGCACGTCGACCAGTCCGGGGTAGCGGGCGACGATGGGGGCGTGGACGTCGCGGTAGTGCGCGTCGAAGGCGGTGGGATCCTCTGGTTGGCTGTAGAGCGCGATCAGGCGGACCACGATCCGCTACTTCTTGAAGAAGTCGGCGTTGATCTGGATGAAGTTGTTCCACTGCTCCGGCAGCGCGTCCTCGGCGAAGATCGCGGTCACCGGGCATTCCGGCTCGCACGCCCCGCAGTCGATGCACTCGTCCGGATCGATGTAGTAGAGCGGCGCCTCGTCGGTCGTGTGGATGCAGTCAACCGGGCAGACGTCCACGCACGAGGCGTCCTTGA
This sequence comes from uncultured Chloroflexia bacterium, assembly GCA_963807915.1. Taxonomy (GTDB): domain Bacteria; phylum Chloroflexota; class Limnocylindria; order QHBO01; family QHBO01; genus CF-167. The sequence goes on from CAWEDO010000002.1 coordinate 78,071, forward strand.
CGCCGATGCATGGCTCTGCGATCACGTAGGTCATAGCGTCGAGCTCCCTCGTCCGGGGATTCTCAGTCGGTGTGGTGAGGATACACCGAGCGCACCGCTCGCCTAGCCGACGGACATCCCTGCCGCCGAGGCCTCGGCCCGAAGGCGGGCATAACCGGGCTTCACCTGCTCGTTGATGATCCGCAGCCGGCCGTCGAACGGCAGGAAGGCGCTCTTGATGGCGTTGAGGGTCACCCACTCCATGTCCGCCAGGTCCCAGCCGAAGGCGGTCACCATGCTCCCGAACTCGTCGGAGAGGCTGATCTGGCTCATCAGGCGGTTGTCGGTGTTGAGCGTCACCCGGAAGCGGAGGCGCTTCAGCAGGTCGATCGGGTGGTCCTCGAGCCGTGCCACGGCACCGGTGTCGACGTTCGAGGTCGGGCACATCTCGAGCGGGATGCGCCGATCGCGGACATAGGCCGCCAGCCGCCCGATCGCGATGGGCCCGTCGGGCTGCGTGACGATGTCGTCGACGATCCGGACGCCGTGCCCCAGGCGCTCCGCGCCGCAGAACTGGAGCGCCTCCCAGATGGAGGGCAGCCCGAACGCCTCGCCGGCATGGATCGTGAAGTGGAAGTTCTCGTGGGCGATGAGCTGGAACGCGTCGAGGTAGCGGGTCGGCGGGTAGCCGGCCTCCGGCCCGGCCACGTCGAAGCCCAGCACCCCGCCGTCGCGATGCCGGACCGCCAGCTCCGCGATCTCCACCGAGCGGGCGGCCTGGCGCATGGCGCTCAGCAGGAGGCCCACCACGATCGGTCGCCCCGCCGTTGCGCGCCTGACGCCGGCGGCGGCGGCCTCGACCACCTCGTCGAGCGTCAGGCCCTCGCGCAGGTGCTGCTCGGGGGCGAATCGGACCTCGGCGTAGACGACCCCGTCGGCGGCGAGGTCCTCGACCTCCTCGGCCGCGACGCGCTCGATGTTCGCCGCGGTCTGCATGACGGCGACGGTGTGGTCGAACGCCTCGAGGTAGCGGACGAGGGATCGGCCACCCTCGCCGGGGGCAGGCTTGAACCAGGCCGCCAGCTCGTCGGGATCCCGCGTCGGGAGCCCGCCGTAGCCGATCTCGTCCGCCAGCTCGATCAGGGTCGTGGGCCGCAATCCTCCGTCGAGGTGCTCGTGCAGCAGCACCTTCGGGGCGCGGCGGATGGTGGCATGGTCGAGCGCGGGGGGTGCCATGGTGTCGGGCAGCCTAGCCTGCGGCCACGACGGCCACAAGGGGAAAGCCGCTACCCTTCCGCCGATGCCCGAACGCCCACCCCTCATCGTCGCTGCAGCGACGCCGCTCGCCCCCGGGGGAGAGGCCCTGGACGAGGCCGCCATCTTGCCGATGGTTCGCTTCCTCGAGGAGCGCGGCGCCGACGGCGTGTTCGCCTGCGGCACCACCGGCGAGGGGATCCTCCTCGACACCGGGGAGCGCAAGCGCGCGGCGGTCGTCTTCCGCGCGGCGGTGCGGGGACGGCTCATCGTTCACTGCGGGGCGCAGACGACCGCGGAGACGGTGACGCTGGCCGCGCATGCGGGGGAGATCGCCGCCGATGCGGTGGCCGTCATCCCGCCGCCCTACTTCCCGCTCGATGCCGACGCGCTGACCGCTCACTTGCTCGCCGCGGCCGCGGCCTGTGCGCCGCTCCCCTTCTACATCTACGCCTTCACCGCGCGGAGCGGCTACCCGGTGCCGCTCGAGGTCGTCGCGCGCGTGCGGGACGCCGCCAGGAACCTGGCCGGGCTGAAGGTCAGCGAGTCACCGTTCCCGCAGGTCGAGCCGTTCCTCGACCTGGGGCTGCCGGTCTTCGTCGGCTCGGAGCCGCTCATCCCCGCGGCGATGGCCCGCGGCGCGCTCGGCGCCGTCTCCGGGCTGGCGGCGGCCTTCCCCGAGGTCGTGCGCGCCGCGCTCGATGCGCCCGACACCGCGGCCGAGGCGCGCCTGCGAACGCTCCGCTCCGCCATGGAGACGCACCCGTTCATCGCCTCCGTGAAGCACGTCCTGCGGCGTCGAGGCGTCCCGATCAACCCGGACCTGCGCGCGCCGATGCGGGCGCTGACCGAGGCCGAGGGAGCTGCCCTCGACTCCGTCCTCGACGAGCTGGATCCGCCGCTGCCGCTCGCGGGCTAGCCGGACTCCGCCGCCCCGCCGACGTCCATCGCGCCGCCGGTGCCGACTCCGGTCTGGCGATGGAGCGGAGCCGTCGCCGCGTCGTTCATCTCGAAGCGGCTCGGCGGCGCCGCGGCTGCCAGGCGCGCGATCTCATCGGGCGTGAGCTGGTAGCCGAACCGGATGGCCGCCACGTTCTCGTCCTGGTAGCGGCGCGGCAGCGACTCGCGGATGGCGCCGTCATCGAAGTCGATCTCGGCGAGGCGCAGCAGCCTGCCCAGCGCGATCATGTTGCCGAACAGCTCCTTGCCGAAGTGCTCCGAGCCGAGCGAGGCGAACGGGATCTGCTCGTCGCCCGGCTTGCCGAGCCCCAGGTCCGTGACGACCTTGCGGCCACTGATCCGCAGGTGGCCCTTGTCGGCCAGCTTGAGCATGATGTCGGCCGACTCGACCACGGGGTTGAGGATCGGGGCGTCGTCGAAGATGACGAAGGCGTCGGACATGCTGCCGCGCACGCTCGAGTCGTAGTCGAAGAGGACGGTCACCTGCTTCCCCATCCGCGCCAGCAGCGCGCCGAGCACGCCGGCGATGACCCGCACTCCCTGGCCGCCGACGCCGTCCAGCGCGATCCTGGTCGTCACGCGTCCGACTCGGGATCGATACCGGCTTCGCGCAACGCGTCGGGCAGGCTGATCTCGCCCTTCGCCATGCGCAGCTTCACCTCGGACGGGAGCCGCTGCATGAGCGCCAGCTTCCGCTGCGACTCGGCACGCTTCGCCTCCTTCGGATCTCCCGCGATCGCCGGTGGCGCGGCGTCATGGGCGGTTCGAGGAGCGGCGGGCTGGGTGTCCGAGCCCTGCGCCCCGCCGATGAGGTTGCGCTCCTCGACCAGCGCCTCCGCCTTCTGGGCGTCGAGCTGGGTCGGCTGGTCCTGCGTCTGAGGATCGTCTCCGGAGGCACTGATCTCGACGTCGCCCGGCGCGACCGGTGCCCCCGCGGGTGCGCTGGCACCCGTCCGCAGCCACTCGGGAATGGGGATGCCGGCCTGGACCAATGCGTCGGTGAGGGTCAGCTCCTTCTTCGCGATCGCCAGCTTGACCTCGGTCGACAGCTGGCCCATCACGGCGGCACGCTCCTGGGACTCGGCACGGCGGCGAGCCTTCTCGTCATCGGCTGCCGGCCCGGTCGCGCCGGCGGCGCCGGGTGACTCGGTCGCGGAGGCCATCGGTCCTGCCGGTTGTGCGGGCAGCTCCTCCGGGCGCTGCGGCGTGCTCGTCACGCCCGACCCGTTCCCGTTGGTGGGTTCGCCAACCCGTGGCGTGAGGATCCCGATCTCGAACGGGTTGAGGTGCTCGGCGTCCTTGGCGGCGCGCTTGTAGGTCTTGCGGTAGAAGTTGAGCATGTCGTTGGCGCTGGCGAAGCCGATGCGGCGACCGTTGTTCTCGATGCACTGGCTGGTGATGTCCACGAAGCTGAAGCCGGGGTGCTCGATCGCCTCCTTGATGGCGTTCCGCATGTGGAGCTGGTGGTAGACGGTGGTCTTGGCGTAGAGCGCGTGGGGGGACGAGCGAACGAGCCCCTGCAGGTTGATCGGCGTGTTCGGGTTGCCCGCGGGGCTCGACAGCGTCTTCGTGCCAGTCGGCGTGGTCGGTCCCGTCTGGCCACCGGTCAGACCGTAGATCTCGTTGTTGTTGCAGAGGACCGTCAGCGGGGCATTGCGGCGAATGGCGTGGATGAGGTGGTTGCCACCGATGCTGGCCGTGTCCCCGTCCCCCGCCACCACCACCACGTGCATCTCGGGCCGGACGGCCTTGATCGCCTCGGCCACCGGCAGCGTGCGGCCGTGGAGGGTGTAGACGCTCTCGTGCTTCAGGTAGCTGCCCATCCGGCCGGTGCAGCCGATGCCGGTCACGATGATCGTGTTCGACTCGTTCATCCCCATCTCGTCGAGGACCATCGCCAGCTGGATCATGATCGTGCCGATCCCGCAGCCCGGGCACCAGATAGTGGGGAAGAGGTCGACCTTCAGCCGCTCCTTGAATCCCAGCTCCGCGAACGCCAGCTCCGGCATCAGCCGATCCCCAGCGGCGAGCGCTCGACCGGCTCGGTCGGCGCAACCGGAATCGGCGGTTCGGAAGGTCCGCCGCCGAGCACGCGATCGAGGCCGTCGCGCACCGCCTCGAGGCTGATCCGTCCGCCGAGCAGCGGGACGCGCTTGATCTCGCGCCGCAGGGCGAGTTCCACCATGTCGGCGTACTGGCCGTCGTTCGCCTCGATGCAAACCACCTGCTCGTAGCGGTCGGCGATGGCGCGCACCTCGTCGTCCAGCATGGGGTGGATGCGGATCGGCCGGAAGAGCGCGTAGTCCGGCGCCAGCGGCGAGGCCACGCGGCTGACGATCCCGTAGCAGATGACCAGGACCTTCGCGTCGCGGTTCCAGCCGTGCTCGAACAGCGCATAGCGCTTCGCGACTTCGAGGTGTCGATGCTTGGCCGCGTAGAACTGGCGGAGGTATTCGTCCGCGTCCGCGGTTGCGGGCTCGCCGGCGTTCGGCCCGCTCTCGTACATCACCACGCCCGCGAAGAAGCGGGGCTTGCCCGCCTCGTGCTTCCCGAGCGGGACGAGCGTGCGCGGCACGACCTCGACGCTCGCCCCCAGCTCGTCGAGGTCGACGACCTCGTTCAGGTGGCCCACGAACGTGTCGGACAGGACGATCACCGGCGAGAGCGACTCCTCGGCCGCGTTGAATGCCTGGACGGTCACCCGGAACGCTTCCTCGATGCCGTTGGGGTAGAAGGCCAGCGGGGTGTAGTCGCCGGTGCTGCCGTAGCGCACCTGCATGATGTCGCCCTGCCCGGGCATGGTCGGCATCCCGGTGGCGGGCCCCACCCGCTGCACGTTGACGAAGACGCACGGCACGCCGACCTTCTGCGCGTACCCGACCGCCTCCTGCATGAGGCTGAAGCCCGGCCCGCTGGTGGCGGTGAAGGACTTCGCGCCGGCCAGGCTGGCGCCGATGATGGCGTTGGCGCTGGCGATCTCGTCCTCGGCCTGGAGGAAGCGGAACTCCGGGTGCTCGGCGGCCCAGCCGGAGGCGACGTTCAGGATCTCGGTCGACGGCGAGATCGGGTAGCCGGCGTAGTAGGTCGCGCCGGCGGCCACCGCCCCGCGGAAGACCGCCTCGTTGCCCTGGGTCAGCTTCCGCATCGGCCTAGGAGGATTCGGCGGCCGTGCCGCCCTTCGCCGCGTGCGCGGCAACCGCCTCGGGCAGCATCTCGATGGCGATGTCCGGGCAGTAGCGCTCGCACAGCCCGCACAGGATGCAGTTCTGCTCTTCGATGATCGCGTCGTTGCGGAGGACGAGGGTGTCCTTGGGGCAGATCTCGACGCAGATGTCGCAGCGCTTGCAGAAGACCGGGTTCCAGCTGATGTTCGAGTAATCGACCCAGCGGATCCCGTCCTTGTGGTCATCGGAAATGCCGCTTCCGAAGCCGATCGGGTCAGAGGCGCCTGCGCGTGTCATGGGAGCGCAAGTCTACGCGCTCGCCCACCATCCGGGAGATGCCGCGACCCTAGTCGGCCTCGGTCTCCGGATCGAGGCCGGCCACGTCCGGCGACGGACCCGATTCCTCGACTTCCCGCGGGCGCCCGCTGACCATCGCGACCACGGCGCCGATGATCAGACCGGCTGCCACCAGCGAGCGCAGCGACATGGTCTCGCCCCGGAAGGCGACACCCAGGGCGACCGCCACCACGGGATTGACGTAGGCGTACGTGGCCACCGTCGTCACCGCCACGTGGTTGAGCAGCCAGACGTAGGCGGTGAAGGCCGCCAGCGAGCCGAAGACGACGAGGAAGGCGAGTCCCAGCAGCGAGGCCGTCGTCACTCCGGACGGATCGAACTGGCCGATCTCGCCGATGGCGCTGCCCGCCAGCAGCAGGACCAGGCCGCCGGCCATCTGCTCCATCCCGGTGCCCAGCAGGTGGTTCGCGGGAAGCGGGCCGTGGCGGGCGTACAGCGAGCCGGACGCCCAGCAGATGGTGGCCAGCACCAGGATCCCGATGCCGCCCGGGTCGAGCGCATCGAGCCCGCTCGATGGGAGGAGCAGGATGGCGACGCCGATCAGCCCGACCAGCAGACCGCCGATGGCGATAAGGCTCGGCATCCGTCGCGTCAGCAGTGCGTCGAAGACGCTCAGCCAGATGGGAGTGGTGGCGATGATGACCGCCGCGATGCCGGAGGGAATCGTCGTCTCGGCGACGGAGACCATTCCGTTTCCGCCAAGCAGCAGCAGCGCTCCGACGATGAACGCGGTTCGCCACTCGACCGCCCGCGGCCAGCGCAGGGTGCTCTCCGCCGTCCCTGGCCGACCCTTGTTCCACTGATGCCGTGCCAGCAGGAACGCGACCAGGATGCTGCCCGCGGCGAGGAAGCGGGCGCCAGCTGCCAACAGCGGCGGAAGGCTTTCCACGACGTAGGCGATCGCCAGGTAGGTCGATCCCCAGATGACATAGACCGTGCCGAGGGCGACGGCCACGGCCACGGTCGACGGTCGTGGGGCTGCCGGGGTCATGGCTGCATTGTGAAGTAACCGGCCATCGGCTGTTGAACGGTGTCGTCGGGCCATTCGTGAGGTCACGGTCGAGAACGGGGCCGCTCGTTCGTCGTCATGATGAACGGGTCACGCCTGCCGTGACCGATGCATCCGAGGTGGCGCGATGAAGTACATGCTCCTGATCGGCGGTGCCGAGGACGGCTGGGATCACCTGGACGAGGCTGGGCAGCGCGCGCTGTACGCCCTGATCGAGACGTGGTGGGACGAGCGCAAGGCTGCGGGCGAGCTCCTGGAGGGCGCCCAGCTGCAGCCATCGACCACTGCAACGACCGTGCGACGCAGCATCGACGGCGACGTGGCGGTCACCGATGGGCCGTTCGTCGAGGGCAAGGAGATGATCGGCGGCTACGGCATCATCGACGTGCCGGACCTGGACGCGGCGATCCGCCTCGCCTCGACCTGGCCGGCGCCCGACACCCTTGAGATCCGGCCACTCATCACGGGGGAGATGGGGTAGCGGCTGCTTGACCGCGCGCCGGGTCGTCGACAGCTCGCTCGAGCGCGTCCTGCGCGAGGAGCGCGCGCGCCTGGTCGCCTCGCTGGTGCGCATCCTGGGCGACTGGGACCTGGCCGAGGAGCTCGTCCAGGAGGCAGCCGTGGCGGCGCTCGAGCACTGGCCGACCGATGGCCTGCCACGGAACCCCGGCGCCTGGCTGATGACCACCGCGCGCCGCCGCGCGATCGACCGGCTGCGGCGCGACGCGCGATTCCGCCAGCGTCTGGCGCAGCTCGGAGAGGAGGCGGACGAGATGGAGCGACCGATCGCGACCGGCGGCCCGTTGGCGACCGACGACCGGCTGCGCCTCCTGTTCACCTGCTGCCATCCCGCCCTGTCCCGGGAAGCGCAGGTGGCGCTCACCCTGCGGACGGTGGGCGGCCTCGACTCCGCCCAGGTGGCGCGCGCCTTCCTCGTGCCGGAGTCCACGGTCGCCCAGCGGCTCGTGCGTGCCAAGCGCAAGATCCGCGACGCCGGGATTCCCTTCCGGGTGCCGGACGAGAGCGAGTTGCCGCAGCGCCTCGAGGGCGTCCTGGCCGTCCTCTACCTCGTCTTCAACGAAGGCTATCTCGCCTCCGACGGCGAGGTCGCCGAGCGTCGCGAGCTGGCCCGCGACGCCGAGTGGCTCACCTCGCTCCTCGTCCGGCTCATGCCCGACGAGCCCGAGCCGCTGGGCCTGTTGGCGCTCATGCGCCTGCACCTGGCGCGCGTCGAGTCTCGCTTCGCTCCTGACGGCTCGCTGATCCTGCTCGCCGACCAGGACCGATCGCGATGGGACGCTGCCGCGATCACCGAGGCCGCGGCGCTCGTCGAGCGCGCGCTGCGGATGGGGCGGCACGGTCCGTACCTCTTGCAGGCGGCCATCGTGGCGGTGCACGCGACCGCTCCCTCCTATGCCGCGACCGACTGGCTGGAGATCGTCGCCCTCTACGATCGCCTGGTGCAGCTGCAGCCCACGCCGGTGGTGGCCCTCAACCGCGCCCTGGCGGTGGCCGAGCTGGAGGGTCCCGCCGCGGCGCTCGACGAGATCGAGCCGCTCGCCAGCCGGCTGGATGGGTATCACCTCTTCCACGCGGCCCGCGGCGAGCTGCTGCGGAGGCTTGGCCGGCTCGACGAAGCTCGGCTTGCGGACCGTCGGGCGCTCGCCCTCACCGACAACCCGGCCGAGCGCCGGCTCCTCGAGGAGCGCCTCGGCGGTGCGGCCCCTGGATGACGGACCGGTAACGAATCGGATAGGGTCGGCGTCCGAGAGGTGGCCGGTGCACCAGGCATCGTGCCTCACGAATGGAGCATCGCCATGACCCGCACGAACGCATCGCGCCACATCTTCGGCGTCTTCGCACTCACCGCCGGCATCACCCTCGCCGCCTGCAGGGCAGGCGGCCTGCCGCCAAGCTCGGCCGCCCCCACCGGTTCCTCCTCCGGCAGCGTCGAGCCCTCGGTTCCGGCATCGACGGCTGCCAGCAGCGCGCCGTCCGCCACCCCCGTTGCGAGCGAGCCGACCGAGAGCCTGCCCGCCTTCGCGTGCGTGCCATCGGTCACGGTCGCCGCGACGACCAACCGCGCCCAGATCACCGACGTCCGTGTCGGGACCCATGACGGCTACGACCGCGTCGTGTTCGAGTTCGACTCCGGCCTGCCGGATGCGGTCATCGAAGGCGTCCTGCCGCCCTTCTACGCCGATCCCAGCGGCCAGGAAATCCCGGTTGCCGGGTCCGCCTTCCTGAAGCTCACCATGCACGGGGCCAGCAAGGTCTCGCCGGACGGTGGCGTGACCTACGGCGGCTCGACCAACTTCGAGCCGGGCTTCGATCGTCTCGTCCAGCTCGTCGAAGGCGGTGACTTCGAGGCGGTCAGCAGCTGGTACCTCGGCCTCGACGGCGGGGGCTGCTTCCGGGTCCTGTCGCTGTCCGACCCGAGCCGCCTGGTCATCGACATCGAGCACTGACCGTTGACCCGAGGGAGGATCATGGCCGGACCGATGGTGTCGGCTCCGGCCATGGCCCGCGCGACGACTGGGATCGGCCTGATCGCGGTGGCGATCGGCCTGCTGGCCCAGTTCCTCTTCGTTGATGCCGCGCTCGGCGTCAATGTCCCCATCGCGATCGCTGCGCTCCTGGCGGCTGGATGGTTCGTCCGCGATCCAACCCGCGCGCTACCCCACCCGCTCGATGCCTGGCTGGCGCCGGGCGCCCTGATCCTCTCGGCGTTCGTGGCGCTGCGCGGCGACACCACGCTGGTGGCGCTCGACATCCTGGGGGCGATCCTCCTGACCGGGGCGGCGCTCGTCAGCTTCGGCGGGCTCCGGGTGCTGGAGCGTTCGTTCGCGGGGATCCTCGACCTGGCGGCGCGACTCGCTGGTTCGGCCATCACCGCTGGCACGCGGCCGTTTGTTTCGCTGCTGGCCGCCGTGCCGACGGCGCGGAGTGGATCGCGCGCGGGGCAGTTCACGCCAGTCCTCCGCGGCCTCCTGATCGCCCTTCCCCTGGTGATCCTCTTCGTCGCCCTCTTCTCGGCCGCGGACGCGGTGTTCGCGCAGATCACCAAGGACCTCCTGCACTGGGACGTCGACCTCGGGTCGCTGCCAGCGCGGATCGCCGTCATGGCGGTGACGGCCTGGGTGGCGGCCGGCCTCCTCGCCCACGTCGCTCGCGGTGAGGAAGCAGCGAACCACGCCGTCGAGGGCACCGAGCGGAACGGCTTCCGCCTTGGCTCGGCGGAGATCGTGACCGTGCTCGTGGTGCTCGACCTCCTCTTCATCGGCTTCGTGGTGCTGCAGGGCACGTACCTCTTCGGCGGGCGCGACACGCTCGAGGCGAGCGGGCTCACCTACGCCGAGTACGCGCGCCGTGGCTTCTTCGAGCTGCTGGCCGTCGCCTTCCTGGTGGGCGGGCTGATCCTGGGTGCGGAGCGTTTCGTGCGTGACCGATCGCGGGCGTACGTGGCGGCGGCCATCGGGCTGGTGGCGCTGACGATCGCGGTGCTGGCCTCGGCGTTCCTCCGCCTGCGGCTCTACCAGGACGCGTACGGATGGACCGAGCTGCGCTTCTACGTGCTCGCGGCGATCATCTGGCTGGCCCTTGGAGCCCTCATGGCCGTGGTGACGCTGTGGACCGATCGCTCCCGATGGCTCCTCCACGGCATGTTCGTGCTGTCATTCGCCTTCGGCGTGGCATTCAACCTCATCGGTCCCCTGAAGCTGATCGCCGAAGAGAACATCGGTCGCGTCATTCATCCAGAGCGGATTGCGCCCGGAGGCCAGCTGGAACTCGATACCTACTACCTCGCCTCGCTCGGCGACGACGCCCTGGCCGTGGTGGCCGACAACCTGTGCGACCTGCCGCACACCTTCCGGCCAACGGCGGCCAGGGTGGTCAGGATCTGGACCGACGCGATCGCGCAAGACGAATCGGGCAAGGCATGGCAGGCGTGGAACCTGTCGCGAGAGCGGGCGCGCGACGTGCGCGTCCCGGACATCTGCCTCCTCACCGCCCCCTGAACGCGGGCCGTCGGGTAGCATCGGTCCGTCCCATTCCTGCAATTCGGGGGTTTCGCATGGCTGACCGATTGATGGCGCCGACAGGCGCGCTCGACCTCACCAAGTCGTATGCGGCACGGTTCAAGACGGAGCGTGGCGAGTTCGCGGTCGAGCTGTTCGCCGCGGATGCGCCGATGACGGTCGAGAACTTCGTGAACCTGGCTCGCGCCGGCTTCTACGACGGCACGACCTTCCACCGCGTGATTCCCGGCTTCATGGCCCAGGGCGGCGATCCGACGGGCACCGGCACCGGGGGCCCCGGCTACTCATTCCGCGACGAGCTGTCGGTGAAGCGCCGCCATGACGGCCCCGGCGTCCTGTCGATGGCCAATGCGGGACCGAACACGAACGGCTCGCAGTTCTTCATCACCTTCGGCGCCACGCCACACCTCGACGGGCGCCACACGGTCTTCGGACGCGTGACCTCCGGCATGGAAGTGGTGAACAGCATCCGCGAACGCGACCCGCAGCGCGACCCGCAGCCGGGCGACAAGATCGAGACGATCGAGATCGACGAGACCTAGGCCTCGCCACTGCCGCGTGCCATGGTGAGCCGGCGGAGCCTCACCCTCGACGACGTGGCGCGTCGCCCGGAGCCGGGCATGGATGCGCCGGGCAGCGCCGTCTTCTCGCCCGACGGCCGATCCATCACCTACCTCTGGAGCGCCAACGGGTCGCTCGTCCGCTCGCTGTGGCGCCACGACCTCGAGAGCGGGCAACGCACCGAGATCGCCGTGCCGCGACCGGAGACGACGTGCGAGGAGACCCTCTCGCGCACCGATCAGCTCCAGCGCGAGCGCACCCGCACCACCGGGCTGGGCGTCACCTCGTTCGCGTGGGCGACCGATGCGCCAGAGCAGACGCTGCTCGTCCCGATGAGCGGCCACCTCTTCGCGGCGTGGGGCAAGGAGGCGGAGACCGCGGTCCACGAGGTTGACGGCGTGCGGGACGCCCAGGGACCGCAGCTCAGCCCCGATGGCTCGCTCCTTTCGTACACGAGGGACGGCGACCTCTTCGTCGTCCCCGTCCGTGGCGGCGCCGCGCGCCAGCTCACGCATGACGCGGAGCCGGCCGTCTTCAGCGGGCTGGCCGAGTTCGTGGCCGCGGAGGAGCTCGATCGGTTCGAGGGCGCGTGGTGGAGCGCCGACTCACGGTCCCTGGCGTTTGCCCACGTCGACGAGCGACGCGTCCCACCCTTCACGATCGTGCACCAGCCGGGATCCGAGCCGGCCGAGGAGGTGCACCACTACCCCTTCCCCGGCGGGCCGAACGCGCAGGTGAGCCTGCGGATCGCCGCGGTCGATGGCTCGGCCGTCCAGACGGTCGACCTCGGGATGGCAGAGGACGACTACCTGGCACGCGTGGTCGTGGATCCGGGCGGCGGCTGGCTGGCGGCCGTGCTGCCACGCCGCCAGCGGTCGCTGCGCTGGCATCGCGTCGGCGCCGACGGGTCGTCGGCTCTGCTGTGGACCGAGGTCGGCAAGCCGTGGATCAACCTCGACGACGACACGCGGGTGCTGGCCGATGGTCGCATCCTGCGCTCGACGGAACGGAGTGGCTTCCGGCATCTCGAGGTGCGCACCGCTGACGGTGAGCTGGAGCGGGTCCTGACCGCCGGCGAATGGGTCGTGACCGGCGTGATCGCCATCGCAGCCGAGCGTGGCGAGGTCCTGTTCACCGCCACCCGCGACGGCGTGCTCGATCGACACCTGTACGCCGTCCCGCTCGACGCGGCCGAGCCGGTCACCGATCCGCTTCGCCTGACCGCCGAACCCGGTTGGCATGCGGTCGCCGGACGCGACGACGGGGGGCGCTGGATCGACACGTGGTCCGATCTCGATCACGCGCCGAGCGTGGCGGTCACGACGCGCGACGGGGCGACGACCGTCATCCACGCGGCGTCGACGACGGCCTCGCAGGCCGGCCTGCCGCCGCCCGCGTTCGTCGAGGTGGTCGCGGCCGATGGCCGGACGCGCCTCAACGCCGCCCTCTACCGAGCGATGCCACGCGGGACCGAACCGTCCCCGACGGTCGTGTGGGTGTACGGCGGCCCTCACTCCCAGTTCGTCAAGAACGCGTGGGAGATGACCGTGCATGGGCTGCGCCAGTTCCTCGCCCAGTCGGGGGCCACCGTCGTCATGGTCGACAACCGCGCGACCTTCTTCCGGGGGCTGGAGTTCGAATCGGCCGTGGACGGACGGATGGGCTGGAACGAGGTCGCCGACCAGGCCGCGGCGTTGCGGCAGCTGGCCGACCGGGGCGATCTGGATCTCGCCCGAGTTGGGATCGTGGGCGGCAGCTACGGCGGCTTCATGGCGATCATGGCCATGGCACTCGAACCGGACCTCTTCACGACGGGAGTCGCGATCGCGCCGGTGGCCGAGTGGACCGGATACGACACCGCCTACACCGAGCGCTACTTGGGACTGCCACAGGCGAATCCGGATGGCTATCGCGAGTCATCGGCGCTGACCCACGCCGGCAAGGTCCGCGGCGACCTGCTGCTCATCCACGGAACCGTGGACGAGAACGTCCATACGCGCCATTCCGAGCGACTGATCGAGGCATTTGCCGCGGCCGGCAGGCGCGTTGAGCTCGTCACGCTGCCCGAGCAGCGGCACCGCACGCGCGGCCCCGCCATCCGCGAGCGGGAGCGCCACACGATTGCCTACCTGCTCACCGGACTGGGGCTGCCGCTCCCCGAGGAGCTGGGGCAGGCCGTTCAGGCAGCCGAGGAGTAGAGCAGCTCGAAGGTGACGCCGGGATCGGGAGCGAAGTCCATCCGGGTGGAGCAGCTGCTGCACACCAGCTCGTCATCGCTCTCGTTGATGGTGAAGGTGACCTCATCGGTGCACCAGGGGCAGGAAAGTTGAATGGTCATGGCGCCATCCTGTGCACGCTGCGCGACATCTATGGTGTCGCGGCGGCGCACCATTGCGATGGGAAATTAGTTGCGTCCTTGCGCAAGCAGTGACACAATGAGCGTGATGGAAGCGACTCTCACCCCCGATCTCCTCCGCGACCGCGCCGCGGCGATCGCCCGCGCCCTCTCGGACGCGAAGCGCCTGTGCGTGGTCGAGCGGCTGGCCGACGGGGAGCGATCGGTGAGCGACCTCTCGCGCGACATCGGCTGCCAGGTGCCGAACATGAGTCAGCACCTGTCGGTCCTTCGCGCGGCGGGGATCGTGGCCTCTCGACGCGAGGGCAGCACCGTCTTCTATCGGCTCGCGCACCCGCAGGTGCTCGAGGTCTACCGCATGCTTCGACAGGTCGCCGGCTGACGGCGTCAAACGAAAGGATCCAGCAGAGACCCATGTCCAACGTCCGCGAGGCGACCGACGCCAACTGGGAGCAGATGGTGCTCCAGAACGATAAGCCAGTCATCGTCGATTTCTGGGCCGCGTGGTGCGGTCCGTGTCGGCTCGTGGCGCCCGAGATCGAGAAGCTGGCCGAGAAGTACGAAGGCACCGTCGAGGTGCTGAAGCTCGACGTCGACGCGAATCCGCACACGGCCATGCACTACGGCGTGATGAGCATCCCCACCGTCGCATTCTTTGCGCCGGGTGAGCCGCCGAAGGCCGCGGTCGGGTTCCGTCCCGCCGAGCAGCTGGAAACCGCATTCGGGCTCGAGGCCTTCGCCGCCAAGAGCGCCTGACAGCCCTCCCAACTATCCTGCGGGGGTCATGCGCCAGGGCACACGCCGCATCGTCCCCCTCGCCGCGGCCGCGGCACTGATCCTGCTGGGCATCGCCCCGGCGGTGATGCCCGGCCGCGTGGCACTCGCCGCCGACCGCGGCCTAGTGGTCATCGCGCAGACGCGCTACGAGGCGCAGCCCGAGGAGCGGCGGGTCCACGTCACGATCGACGCGGTCGCCACCTCCTACACCCCCAACCCGGTTGACGGACTCGCCTACTACCCCGGCACCAGCTTCGCGGTGCAGGCGGGCGCGACGCACATCGCCGCGTCCGCGAATGGACAGGCGCTGGCGGTCGAGCTCGACGACTCCGGCGCCGACTTCATCGGCGTGACGGTCACCTTCGCCGAGGGCGTCTTCTTTGAGCAGAGCTACGCCTACCGCGTCACCTTCGACCTGCCCGATCCCGGCGGGGCCCCGGACCGCAACCTGCGGATCAGTCCGAGCATCGTGGCCTTCCCGATCTGGGCGTTCGGGAGTGCGGAGGAGCCCGGCGGCAGCGTGACGGTGACCCTGCCCGCCGGCTTCCGACCGAGCGTGCAGGGCGCGGACCTGGTGTCGTCGGTGGGGCCGGCGGATGAGATCGTCCTCGCGACGACCTCGCTCCCCGACCCCTTCTCCTTCTTCGCGTACCTCTCCGCGGACCGGCCGGGCGCGTTCGAGGACACGCTCCTCACGGTCGTCGTGGGCGACAAGTCGGCTGCCCTGAAGGTGCGCGCCTGGCAGGACGACCCGGAATGGGGCACGACCATGGGCCAGCTCATGACCGACGGCCTGCCGGAGCTGCATGAGCTCATCGGCCTCCCCTACCCCAATCCCGGCACGCTCACCGTCGAGGAGGCCGCCACGAGCCGGCTGGGTGAGTACGCGGGCGTCTACAACAACCTGACCGCGATCATCCGCGTCCGCTACGACGCCGATGCCTATGTCGGGCTGCACGAGGCGGCCCACATCTGGTTCAACGGCGACCTCTTCCGCGACCGCTGGATCGGCGAGGCGTACGCGGAGTTCTACGGGATCCAGGCGGCGCAGGCGATCGGCGCCACCGGCAATGCCTTCGAGCTGACCGATGAGCTGCTGGCCAACAAGATCGCGCTCAATGACTGGGGCGAGATCGGGGCGGTCGAGATCGGGGTCGAAGAGTACGCGTACGCCGCGACCTACCACCTCGCATTGCTGATCTTCGAGCGGACCGACCTGGCCGGCCTGCGGGCGGTGTGGCTGGGCGCGCACAACAGCGAGATGGCCTACCAGCCGGCAAACGGCGGCGGCGATCCGGAGAAGGGCGTCGACTTCAGCCTCGAGGGCTGGCAGGAGCTCCTGGACCTCCTCGACGCGCGGGCGGGGGCCACCTTCGACGACCTCTGGTCCGAATGGGTCGTCAATGCGGACGAGCAGCACGAGATGGAGGATCGCGCCACGGCGCGCGACCAGTACTTCGCCGTCGTCGAGGATGCGGGGACGTGGAACCTGCCGAAGGACCTGCGCTACGCGATGGGATCCTGGAAGTTCGACGAGGCGGAGGCCGCGATGGCCTCGGCCAGCGTCGTGCTTGACGACCGCGACCAGATCGCGGGGGACGCGAGCGAGCTGGGTCTCACGCCGCCCGCCTACCTGCAGGAGCTGTTCGAGCGGGACGGCGGCCTGAAGGCGGCGAAGGCAGAGGCCGATCTGCAGATCGAGGCCCTGGCGGATATCTCGGCCGCGGCGGACCGCCTGGCCGAGAAGGAGACCCTGCTCGAGACGGTGGGCCTGCTCGGGGCGGATCCGGATGCGGATCTCGCGTCCGCGCGGGACGCCTTCGAGGCGGATGAGCTGCACGACGCCAGCCGGGACGCCGAGCGCGCCCTGTCCGAGCGGACAGGGGCGGCCGAGACCGGACAGACCCGCGTCCTCGTGGCGGGTGGTGGCGTGCTCGTGCTCGGCGGTGCGACGATCGTCGGGTTCCGTCTCCGCGGCCGGCGACGCACGGTGAAAAGCGCCGCTCCGGTGACGGAGTGGCAGCCGGCGGAGCCCCTTGCCGCCGATGCCCCCGCGACCGAGGCCGACGACGTGCCCATGGACCCGCCGGCGTGAGCAGCTCGGCCAGCCGCTCGATCCAGGCGGTGCTGTTCGGCACCTTCACCCTGCGCTTCAGCACGGGCCTGACCGGCGGCCTGTTCGCGTACTACGCGGCGCAGCTGCCGAAGCACGGCGGGGTGGAGATGACCGCGTTCCTGCTCGGGCTGATGATGGCCACCTACTTCATCGCCGAGCTCGTCCTCTCACCCGGCTTCGGCGTGCTGTCGGACCACCTCGGCGCGCATCGGGTCATGCAGTGGGGGCCGGTGTTCGGCGCCGTGGCGGTGGTGCTGACCTTCGCCACCACGGACCTCTTCCTGCTCGGCGTGACGCGCTTCATCGAGGGGGCCGCCGCGGGAGCCAGCGTCCCGTCGATCCTCGGCTACATCGCGATCGCCACCAGCCGCGACGTCCCGCTGCGGGGCCGCACCGTCGCCCGCTTCGAGGCGGCCACGATCGCCGGCCTGGGAATCGGCCTGGTCGCGGCCGGGCCGATGTGGGAGGTCTTCGCCCGGGTCGCCTTCCTCATCAACGCCGGGCTCTACGCGGGGTCGTACGCCATCTACCGCTGGGGCGTCGCCGACGTCGCCACCCACGGAACGCCTGCCGTCGAGCCGGTGCACTCCGCCGAGCTGCGGCCGAGCTTCGACTTCGCGCGATACCGCAAGGTCGTGAGCAGCGGGCGCGTCTGGCTGCTGGCCCCGACCTGGATCGCGCTCAACGCGGTCATCGGCACCTGGACCTCGCAGTCGATCTTCCAGCTCGTTCGCGAGCCGTCACCGCGCTTCGCCCATCAGCTGCTGATGGGCGGCTTCCGGCCGATCGAGATCAGCATCGGCCTCGGTGGGGCGCTCCTGATCTTCTTCGTCGGGCTCCTCTTCTGGGGCGGGCGCTTCAAGAACTACCGGCGCACGTCGATCATCGTGGTCGGGATCCTCGGTGGCCTGGCGATGGTCGGCGCGACGTTCGGGATCAACCATTCCGCCGCCGTCGGCCTTGCGCTCCAGGCGCCACTCATCCTGGTCGCGCTCGCCGGCTTGTTCGTGCTGGCCGGCGCCACGCCGGCCGCGCTCGGGCTGCTGGCCGACATCAGCGAGGCCCATCCCGCCGACCGGGGAGCGATCATGGGCCTCTACTCGGTCTTTCTGGCGCTCGGGCAGATCACGGGCAGCCTGCTGGGCGGTGGCGCCGCCCAATGGCAGGGCATCGACGGGCTGCTGGCTGCGTCGCTCGGCCTCTTGCTGCTCGCGCTCCTGCCGGTCCGGGCCCTTCGCGACAGCGAGCACCTGGTCGGGCTCGCGCACGACGACCACGGAACGCCGGCTCAGGCCGGCAAGGCGGTTCCCGAGCCCGACTGAGCCAGGTGCACGAGGGCCGGTAGAATCAGCGCTCCATGCGCGTCTCGAAGCTCTTCTTCACCTCGCTGCGCCACAACCCGGCCGATGCCGAGATGGCGTCGCATCGGCTCCTCGTGCGCGCCGGCTACATCCGCCAGCTGGGGGCGGGGATCTACAGCCTGCTGCCGCTCGGCTTCCGGGTCAGCCAGCGCATCGAGCAGGTCATTCGCGAGGAGATGGACGCGATCGGCGGGCAGGAGATGGAGATGCCCGTGGTGCATCCGGCCGACCTGTGGAGGGAGTCCGGCCGCTACGCCAAGATCGGCCCGGAGATGGTCCGCTTCAAGGACCGCGGCGGGCGCGACATGGTGCTGGCCATGACCCATGAAGAGGTCGTTGCCGACCTGCTGCGCGACGTGGTGAAGAGCTACCGGCAGCTGCCGGCGATTGTGTACCACTTCCAGACCAAGTTCCGCGACGAGCCGCGGGCTCGCGGCGGCCTCATCCGGGTCCGCGAGTTCGTGATGAAGGACTCTTACACGCTCGACCCCGACGACGCGGCGCTCGAGATCTCGTACCAGGCCCACTACGGCGCGTATCAGAAGATCTTCGCTCGGCTAGGGCTCGAGACGGTCGTCGTTGGCGCCGATGTCGGGATCATGGGTGGCAGCCTCGCCCACGAGTTCATGGTCCTCAACGACGCCGGCGAGGACACGCTCGTGCTCTGCGAGTCGTGCAACTACGCCGCCAACCAGCAGATCGCCACCGTCACGAAGCCCGAGCCACCCGCCGAGGAGGCGCGCCCCGCCGAGGAGGTCGCAACCCCCGAGACGCCGACCATCGCGGCCCTGGCCGCGTTCCTCGGGGTGGGCGAGGACCGCACCGCCAAGGCGATCTTCTTCGTTACCGGCGACGGCCGGCTGGTGACCGCCATCGTCCGCGGCGACTACGAGGTGAACGAGACGAAGCTGAGCAACGCGGTGAAAGCGATCGGCGGGCTGCGTCCCGCCCACGAAGAGGAGATCGCTGCCGCCGGCATGGTCCCCGGTTACGCCTCTCCCATCGGCGCATCCGGCACCACGGTGGTCGTCGATGACCTGGTGGCGCGCTCGCCGAACCTTGTGGCGGGCGCCAACCGGCACGGCTACCACCTGCTCAACGTCAACGTCGGCCGCGACTTCACGCCTGACCTCGTGACCGATATCGCCAACGCCCGCGCCGGCGATCCCTGCCCGATGTGCGGCGCGCCCGTCGTGCTGCGCCAGGGGATCGAGGTCGGCAACATCTTCAAGCTCGGGACCGACTTCACCGAGAAGCTCGGGGCGACCTACCTGGCCGAGGATGGGAGCCGGCGGCTGATCGTGATGGGCAGCTACGGGATCGGACTGGGCAGGGCCATGGCCTGCATCGTCGAGGCGCATCACGACGACAAGGGGATCATCTGGCCGGCGTCCGTCGCCCCGTACGCCGCGCACCTTGTCGCCCTCAGCGCCTCGAAGGATCCCGCCGTCGGCGACGCGGCCGATGGGCTCTACCAGCGACTGACCGATGGCGGTGTCCAGGTGCTGTACGACGACCGCGACGAGTCGCCCGGGGTGAAGCTCACCGACGCCGAGCTGCTCGGCATGCCGATGATCGTCACCATCTCGCCGCGTTCGCTGGCCGCGGGCGGAGCCGAAGTGACGGATCGGGCCAGTGGCGAGCGGTCGGTTCGCCCGATCGAGGACGTCGAACGGACCCTCAGCGGGACCCGCTGACATGCCGCGCGACCCCAACATCCCCGACGCCTTCGACGTTTACACGGTCGTGTTGCTGCGCCGGTCGGCCGACGCGCCGGATCTGCCCGAGGCTGAGCTCGACGCGTTGCAGGCGCGGCACCTCGCCTACCGCGCCGGGCTGCGGCGCGAGGGCGTGCTGGTCGTGAACGGTCCGCTCGGTGTGCAATCCGACCCGGCGATGCGCGGCCTCTCGATCTTCGCCTGTGACGCCGACGAGGCGCGGCGGCTGAGCGACGGGGATCCATCGGTGCAGGCCGGGCGCCTGGCGTATGACGTCATGGAGTGGTGGGTCGCCGCAGGCACCCTGGCCTTTCCCGAGGCCGACCGCGAGGTTGGCCGCCGGCTGGCCATGCCCGACGACTGAGGCAGAGCGCCGCCGCCCTCAGCGCAGCTGAGGCAGAACCTCGGCCCCGAGGCGCTCCAGCTTTGTCACGTCGCTCACCCCGCGGACGCTGATCAGGATGTGCTGCGCGCCTGCCGCACCGAGCGCCCCGAAACGCTCGACCAGCTCGTCGCTGGACTGCGCATCGACGTCCACGCTCTGCAGCGTGCTGCGCTCGATCTCGTCATAGGGGCGGCCCAACCGTTCGCAGTGCTCGCGCAGGACGGCGTACTTGTGCGCAATGCGACTCTCGTCCCCGAAGACGTTGCAGGCGTCGGCGTACTGCGCCACCAGCCGGAGCGTCTTTCGCTCCCCGCCCCCGCCGATCATGATCGGGACCCGCGGCCGCGAGATCGCCTGGGGCGAGTTCATGAGGCGCGTGGCGGTGTAGTGCTTCCCTTCGAATCCCTCGCCGCTGCCCGTGCCACCCGTCCACATGGCCCCCGCCATCTCCAGCGTCTCCTCGAGCATCTCGAACCGCTCGCGCAGCGGCGGGAACGGGAACCCCAGCGCCGTCGATTCCTCCTCGTTCCAGGCCGCCCCGATCCCGAACCACGCCCTGCCGCCGGACAGCACGTCGAGGGTGGTGACGGCCTTGATCCAGAGGCCGGGCAACCGGTAGTGGATGCCGCCCACCATCAGCCCCAGGCGAGCCCTGTCGGAGTTGGCGGCCATGAAGCCGAGCGCGGTCAGGCCCTCGAGCATCGGCGCCTCCGGCGGTCCCAGGCCGCGGATCTGGAAGAAGTGGTCCATCACCCAGATCGAGTCGAACCCGGCGTCATCGGCCGAGCGCGTGACGCGCGCCAGGGTTGGACCGATGGCGGCTGCGCCGCCCGGCCAGGTGAACGAGTTGACCTGCAGGCCGAACTTCATGGCGGGTTCCTTCGCAACGCGTTTGTGATGTGCGCGCCCCGTGTCGGGACGCCGGAGCAGGGGCGGAACTTCAGATTACGGATTCTGCAGTACCAGGGGCCGGGACGTCGCATGCTCGCCGGCCCGCCAGTCTTCAGGAGGGCACATGGACGCCATCGCGATGCTCAAGGCCGATCACGACAAGATGAAGAAGCTGCTCGACGAGCTCGAGTCGACGACGGAGCGTGGGGTGAAGACGCGGGCCGAGCTCTTCTCCACCATCAAGGGCGAGCTCACGATCCACGAGCTGATCGAGGAGGAGATCTTCTATCCGGCGCTCAAGAGCCACCCGAAGGCCGTGGACCTCGTGCTCGAGGGATATGAGGAGCACCACGTCGTCGACCTGCTGATGGGCGAGCTCGAGGACCTGGACGTGGCAGACGAGACGTGGGGCGCCAAGGCGGTGGTCATGAAGGAGAACGTCGAGCATCACATCGAGGAGGAAGAGGACGAGATGTTCCCCCAGGCGCGGCAGGTCTTCGACCGCCAGGAGCTCGAGGATCTCGGCGCCAGGATGGCCGCTCGCAAGGAGAGTGCCCAGCGCGAGCTCGGCGTTCCGGCGAGCCGCTGAGAACGCCACACGGCGCGCGGCTACCATGCGCGCATGTCAAAGGGATCGATCGGCCTCAGTGACGAGCTCAACGCGTACCTGATCGAGGTCGGGGTGCGGGAGCCGGAGGTGCTGGCTCGCCTTCGCGAGGAGACCGCGGTCCTGCCGCAGGCCAACATGCAGATCGCCATCGAGCAGGGAGCCCTGCTCTCGATGCTGGTCAAGCTGCTGGGCGCGCGCCGCGTCCTGGAGATCGGCACGTTCACCGGCTATTCCTCGACCGCGATGGCGCTGGCCCTGCCGCCCGATGGACGGATCGTCTGTTGCGACGTGTCGGAGGAGTTCACCGCCGTCGCGCGACGGACCTGGGCGGCCGCCGGCGTCGAGGATCGAGTCGACCTGCGGCTGGCTCCGGCGCTGGAGACCCTTGAGGCGCTGCTCGCCACGGACGGACCGGGATCGTTCGACCTCGCCTTCATCGACGCCAACAAGACCAGCTACCGCGGCTACGTCGAAGGGGCCCTGCTCCTCGTGCGGCAGGGTGGCCTGATCGCGATCGACAACGTGCTGTGGAGCGGCCGCGTCATCGATCCGGAAGACACCGATGAGGACACGCAGGCCATTCGGGACCTGAACACCGACCTGGCGAGCGACGAGCGGGTCGACATCGCCATGCTGCCGATCGCGGACGGCCTGACCCTGCTGCGGGTGCGCTAGCGCTCGACCGTCACGCCGTGCCAGAAGGCGACGTAGCCCTCGATCTGCTTGGCCTTCTCGGAGGCATCGGGGTAGAACCAGGCGGCATCGGTGTTCGGCTTGCCGTCCACCTCGAGCGTGTAGTAGCTCGCCTCGCCCTTCCACCAGCAGGTCGTGTGGGTGTCGGAGGGGCGCAGGAACTCCGACTTCACGCTCTTCGGCGGGAAGTAGACGTTCCCTTCGACGGTCTCGAAGGTGTCGCTCTCCGCGATCACCGCGCCGTTCCAGGTGGCTCGTGGCATGGCGGCATCCTAGCGCGACCCGTGAAAGAGAACGGCGCCGGGCCGGAGCCCGACGCCGTCATCGGCTCAGGGAAGGTCAGACGGCAACCGCCTCGCGCTGCGGCTCGTATTCGACGTCGACCAGGTCGCCCGCGAGATACGCGTCGTAGGCGGCCATGTCGAAGTACCCGTGGCCGGAGAGGTTGAACAGGACCACGCGGCTCTCCCCCGCCTCCTTCGCCTCGAGCGCCTCGTCAATCGCTGCCCGGATGGCGTGCGAGGACTCCGGCGCGGGGACGATCCCCTCGGTCCGGGCGAACTGCAGCGCAGCGTCGAAGCAGGTGTTCTGGGCATAGGCCTTCGCCTCGATGAAGCCCAGCTCATAGAGGTGGCTGACCATCGGCGCCATGCCGTGATAGCGCAGTCCACCGGCATGGATCGGGGCCGGCCTGAAGCCGTTCCCGAGGGTGTGCATCTTCACGAGCGGCGTCATCCCCACCGTGTCGCCAAAGTCATACCGATACTCCCCTTTGGTCAGGGACGGGCAGGACGCCGGCTCGACCGCCAGGAATCGGGTCTTCGAGTCCCCCGCCAGCTTCTCGCGCAGGAACGGGAAGGCGATCCCCGAGAAGTTCGAGCCGCCGCCCGCGCAGCCGATCACGACGTCCGGCTCCTCGCCGGCCATCGCCATCTGCTGGATCGCCTCCTGCCCGATCACCGTCTGATGCAGGAGGACGTGGTTCAGGACGCTGCCCAGCGAATACTTCGTGTCCTCGTTGGTGGCGGCCACCTCGACCGCCTCGCTGATGGCGATCCCCAGGCTGCCGGTCGAGTCCGGGTCATTGGCCAGGATCTTGCGTCCGGCATTCGTCTCGGTCGACGGCGACGCGGTCACCGTGCCGCCGAAGGTCTGGATGAACGAGCGCCGATACGGCTTCTGCTCATAGCTGACCCTGACCATGAAGACCTTCACGTCGAGCCCGAAGAGGCTGCCGGCGAAGGCGAGAGCGCTCCCCCATTGCCCGGCCCCCGTCTCGGTCACCAGCCGGTTGATCCCCTCGGCCTTGTTGTAGAAGGCCTGGGCGATCGCCGTGTTCGGCTTGTGCGAGCCGGCCGGTGAGACCCCCTCGTACTTGTAGTAGATGTGCGCCGGCGTATCGAGCGCCCGCTCCAGGCCCAGGGCACGGATCATCGGCGACGGCCGGTAGATCCGATACGCCTCGCGCACCGGCTCGGGGATCTCGATGAAGCGCTCGGTGCTGACCTCTTGCTTGATCAGCTCCATCGGGAAGAGGGGTGCCAGGTCGGCGGGGCCGATCGGCTCGCGGGTGCCGGGGTGGAGCACGGGCGGCGCCGGCTCCGGCAGGTCCGCCGCGATGTTGTAGAAGTGCGTCGGCAGCTCGCTCTCGGGGAGCATGAACCGGCGCTGCTGTGGCTGGGACATCGGTGACCTCCTGAGAACAACAAACCCCACCGTCCTGAAAGGACGAGGGGGTCTTCTCGTGGTGCCACCTTTGTTCCCCGGTGTTCTCACCCGGGCTCCTTCGACCGCGGCCCGCCGTTGCCGGCTGGCGATGGTCTCGGCCTCGATAACGGTGCCTCTCCGCCGATCGCTACTGGCTTGAGGCCGATGCCTCGCGCGTTCTCGACCGGAGCTCCCGGGTCCATTCGCCGATCGCGCCGCCGCCGGGGTTCCACTGCTCCCGACTCCCTGTGGGCTCGCCTGACCAGGTACTCGTCCCGATCGTCGCCGTCTTCAGATGTGCGGCGGAACGTACGCCTCGGCAGCGACCGTTGTCAAACGGGTTGCGGCCGGTCAGGGCTCGCGCGGAGCGGTTGTGGCGCTCTTTGGCATCGTGACCGGGAGCGTGATGATGAAGCAGGTCTGGCCGGGCTTCGTCTCCAGGTCGATCCGTCCGCCGTGGCGCACGATCACGTTGTGGCTGATGTGCAGCCCCAGCCCGCTGCCGATCCCCGGCGGCTTGGTCGTGAAGAACGGCTCGAAGATCTTCTGCGCCACCTCCTGCGGGATGCCCGGGCCGGTGTCGCAGATCGTGACCCGGACCTCCTTTGGGTTGATGCACTCGGCCTTGATCGAAATGGCGCCATGGCCGTCCATCGCATCGGCGGCGTTGTCGATCAGGTTCGTCCAGACCTGGTTCAGCTCCGAGCCCCAGCCCTCGATCTCGGGCAGGTCCGGCGCGTAGTCGCGCGTCACCTCGATCCCCGCCTTCAGCTTCTGGCGGAGGATGACGAGGGTGTCGTCCAGCCCCTTGCGCACGTCGATGCGCTGCACCGGGGCCTGGTCGAGGTAGGCGTACGACTTCACCGCACCCACGATTTCGCTGATCCGGTCGCCCGCCATGCGCACCTCGCCGATGAGCGTCTCGACGGTCGCCGTGGCCGCCAACCAGGCGGCCGCCTCGCGAGCACCCTCGGCATCCATGCCGGCGAAGGCGCTGCGCAGCTCGTCGCTCGTCCAGCCGGCGTCCACCAGCGCGGCAGCCATCTCGGCGTCGCCGATCAGGGTCGCGATCTCGTCCACGGCATCGGCGCGAGCCAGTGCGTCGAGCTCGACCTTGCCGGACGGGCGAAGGAGCGTGAGCGAGTGGGGAGGATGCATCTCGTTGCGTGCCGCGATGGCCTGGTCGAGCGCCTCCACCGAGCGCCGGATCGCAGCGGCAGGATTGTTGAGCTCATGCGCCAGCCCCGCGGCAAGGGTGCCCAGCCCTGCCAGCTTTTCCCGTTGCCGCAGGGTGGCCTCCATCCCGCGCAGCCGCCCGATCACGGTGCGTATGATGCCGAGGGCTGCGTCAGGGCCGCCGGACAGCAGGTCGCGCACCGCGGCGAACGGGATGCGGAGCACTTCGGCCTCCGTCATCGCTCGCACCGACGCCATGCGCTTGCCGCGGGAGAGCGCGGCGAGCTCACCCTGGATCGCCCCCGGGCCGACGTGAGCGAGCGGGATGGCACTGCTGCCCGATGCCTTCGTGACGTCGAGCTCCCCGGAGACCACGACGTACATGTCATCGGCCTCGTCGCCCTCGACAATCAGGAACTCGCCTGGGCGAAGGGACATTGGGATCGACTGCGCCGCCAGGCGCTCGAGGAGCTCGGGCGGCACCTCGGCGAAGATGGGCGTGGCGCGAAGGGCGTCGAGTGCCATCGGCCTAGAGCCCGGCCAGGTACTGGTGCACGAACTGGACGGCCATCGACCCCTCACCCACCGCGCTGGCGATGCGCTTGACGGACCGATGTCGCACGTCACCCGCAACGAAGACGCCGGGGAGGCTCGATTCGAGCAGGAACGGATCGCGGTCGAGGTTCCAGCCTTCCGGCCGCTTGCCGTCCTCGAGCAGCTGCGCGCCGGTGAGCACGAAGCCACCCGGATCGCGGACCACGATTCCCTCGAGCCAGTCGGTGCGCGGCTGCTGGCCGATGAAGACGAAGATCGCGGCGAGCGGCAGCTCCTCCTCGCCGCCGGGACCGGTGACGCTGACCGATGCCAGATGCCCCTCCCCATGGGCAGCCGTGATCGAGGTCTCGTAACGGACCTCGAGGTTCGGGCAGGCCGCGATCTGGTCCACCAGGTACTGGCTCATCCCGGAGAGCGCCGCGGTGCGCACCATGAGCAGCACCCGCTTCGCGAAGCGCGACAGGTAGACCGCCGCCTGCCCGGCCGAGTTGCCGCCGCCAACGACGCCCACTTCCTGGTCGCGGTAGAGGACGGCCTCGGTCGTGGCGGCGCCGTAGTAGATCCCCGCGCCGGCCAGTTCGGCAGCCCCCGGCACCTCGAGCTGGCGGTAGCTGACCCCGGTCGCCACCACCACCGTCTGGCAGGAGACATCACCGGCCGATGCGAGGGTGACGACGCGATACGGATCCTCGCGTCGGATGGCGGTCACCTCGTCGGGCGACAGGATCTCCGCTCCCAGGCGGCGCGCCTGGGCCAGGCCACGTCGCGCCAGGTCTCCGCCGGAGAGGCCCGCGGGGAAGCCAAGGTAGTTCTCGATCCGGCTGGTGGTGCCCGCCTGCCCGCCGGGCGCCTCCGACTCGACCAGAATCGTCTTCAGCCCCTCGCTGGAGGCGTAGACGGCCGCCGCCAGCCCCGCCGGTCCACCACCCACGATCACGACGTCGTAGAACGGCAGCGCGGCCTTGGTCTGGAGGCCGACCTTCTCGGCGATCTGGCGGGTCGAGGGGTCGCGCAGGGTCGAGCCATCGGCGAAGAGGATCATCGGGATGGCCGGATCGACCTCCTCGGCCTCGCCCAGCGAGGCCGCCAGCTTGCGGCCCTCGGCGTCCTCGGTGGGATCGAGCCAGGCGTAGGGGACCTGGTTGCGTGTGAGGAAGTCACGGATCAGGTGGCCGCCCGGCGCCCATCGGCCGGCCAGCAGGCGCACACCCTCGAAGGCCGGGCGGAAGGTGGCGATCCAGTCGGAGAGGAGGTCATCGAGGATCGGGTAGAGCTTCTCCTCGGGCGGATCCCATGGCTTGAGGATGTAGTGGTCGAGGCGGATGTCGTTGATGGCCTTGATCGCCACATCGGTGTCGGCATAGGCGGTCAGCAGCACGCGTCGCGCGTCGGCCTGGAGCTCGACCGCCTGCGCCAGGAACTCGATCCCGGTCATCTGGGGCATGCGCTGGTCGACCATGAAGAGGGCGACCGCGCTGCCGCGCAGCGTCAGCTGCCGAACCGCCTCGAGTGCGTCGTGGCCGGAGTTGGCCGCCACGATCCGGTACTGCTCGCCGTACCGCGCGCGCAGGTCCCGTTCGACGGCGCGGAGGACAGGCAGATCGTCATCGACCGCCAGGATGACCGGCTTGGTGGCCATGGAGCGTGGAGTCTACGATGCCGTGCCTCTCCGGCGGGGGCCCAGACGCTAGCATCGGCCTGTGACGAAGCCCGAGCATGCCGATGTCGTGATCGTCGGCGGCGCGATCGTCGGCAGCGCCGTGGCGACCTTCCTGCGGCGGCGACCGGACTGGCACGGCCGCGTGGTCGTGGTCGAGCGCGATCCGACCTTCCGCACCTCCTCGACGACGCTCTCCGCAGCCTCGATCCGGCTCCAGTTCAGCACCCCGCTGAACATCGAGATCAGCCGCTTCGGGGTGGAGGTCATCAAGCACCTCGACACCTGGCTCGGCGTGGCGGGTCAGCCGGAGCCGGAGGTCGACTTCGTCGAGGGCGGCTACCTCTTCCTGGCCAGTGCGGCCGGCATGCCGATCCTCGAGAGCAACCACGCTGTCCAGCGTGAGCACGGCGTGAACGTGGCCCTGCTGACGCCGATGGAGCTCCAGGCCCGCTTCCCGTGGCTCAACGTCGATGACGTGGCCGGCGGCTCGCTGGGACTGGCCGACGAGGGGTGGTTCGACGCCTATGCGCTGCTCCAGGCCTTCCGCCGCAAAGCGCGCTCCCTCGGCGCGGAGGAGATCGCCGCCGAGGTGGTCGAGGTCGAACGCGACGGTGGGCGTGTAACCGGCGTACGGCTCGCCGACGGTCGTCGGATCACGGCCGACTGGGTCGTCAACGCGGCCGGCCCCAGAGCGGCGGGAGTCGCCGCCATGGCGGGGCTCGAGCTGCCGGTCAGCCCGCGCAAGCGGATGGTGTTCCACTTCGACTGCCGGACGCGGATCGAGAGCCCGCTGACGATCGACACCTCGGGCGTCTACTTCCGCCCGGAGGGGCCGAACTACATCGCCGGCTCGTCCCCGCACGGCGAGCAGCCGGACCCCGACACGTTCGACCTGGAGGTCGATCGGTCCTGGTTCGAGGAGGTCATCTGGCCGGCGATCGCCCATCGCGTGCCGGCGTTCGAGGCGATCCGCCTCCTCGACGCGTGGGCCGGCCACTACGAGGTGAACACGCTCGACCACAACGCGGTCATCGGCCCGCACCCCGAGCTGCCCAACTTCCTGTTCGCCAACGGCTTCTCGGGGCACGGCCTGCAGCAGGCTCCGGCGGCCGGGCGCGCGCTGTCGGAATGGATCGCCACCGGGGACTACGAGACGATCGACGTGCGGCCGCTCGGCTACGAGCGCGTCGCCCGCAACGAGCCCTACGAAGAGCTCAACGTGATCTAGTCGGGGGTCTTCCCTACTGGCACCTGCGGTCGTACGGCGCGGCATCCACGAAGGAGAGGAACTTGACGTCCTGCCGGTCGAGGCTGCCGAAGGTGTACTGCGAGGTGTCGATGATCACGACCCCATCGGTGCTGATTTCCACCGCGAAGCGGTCCATGCCCCGCGCCGCTGGCCCAACCTTGAGCTTCTCGCCGAGGATGTTGTAGGTGCTGCCGTGGCAGCGGCAGGTGAACCGTTTCAGCTCGTCGCAGAGCCCCGGCACCTGGCAGCCGAGGTGCGGGCACTTGCGGTACAGGGCCAGCATCTGGTCGGCGGCGGGGTTCGGGACGGAGGCATCGTGCCCCAGCGCGAGCTCCTTTGCGGCCGGCACGTTGATGAGGAACGAGCGCGCCGCCGGGACCGAGTAGGGCCAGCCGTTCGCGAAGGTCGGCTGCTTGGCGACGATGTCGGCGAGCCTGCCGACCGCGAACTTCGCGCCGAGCCCGGCGCGGATCTGGGGCCACAGGAACGCGATCGAGCCGCCGATGAACTCCAGCGCCAGGATGCCGGCCCCCACGCCCAGCATCCGGCCCAGGAAGGCGCGCCGGCTCATCTCGCCAATCGGCTGCTTCTCTACGACGCCGTACGGTCGGGACACGGGCACTGCCATCACGATCTCCCTTCGCGGCATGGCCGCTACCAGCTGGGCCGGCGGACGCACCAGCCGATGGAGTCGCGCGTCGAGGCCGCCGCGCGCCAGGTCCAGCAGGTCGAGCCAGCCGGGCTGTCGCTCCGCCAGGAGGGCGGCCATCTCGGCGCCGTAGCGCTCGCGCCACGGGCGCGGATACGCTCGCAGCACGAGGCCGACCGCCGACGCCGGAGCCGCCACCGTCAGCCGCCCGTGGTGCCCAGGCGTGCTCGTCCGACCTGCACCAGCCGGCGCATCTCAGCGAGGTGGCTGCTCAGTGCCTCGGAACCGGAGGCCGTGATCCGATACGGTCGTCGGCGGTCCTCGGGGCCCATCGGCTCGATCAGCCCGCGCTTCTCGAGCCGTGCCAGCGCGCCGTACAGGGTGCCGGGCCCGATCGGCACGTCGGCGAAGGCGTTGACGTCGGTCATGATCGCGTAGCCGTGCTTCGGGGCGTCGGCGAGGCTCACCAGGATGAGGAGCGCCGGCTCGGCGAAGCGCCCCAGGTCGCTCGTGGATCGGTCGGTTCCCAGTCCGTGGCCTCCCATCGGTCGTCGGGCGTTATAGCGTGGCTCGATATATCGTCGCGCGTACTATGCACGTGGCTGGCGCTCGCCGTCAAGGGTGAAGCGCGGCTGTGGGCCTCGTTCGTGGCTGCCTGCGCCGAGCGCAGGGTGGGCTAGAAGGGCTCGCCGCGCATGACGGCGGCGATCCGCTCGAGCAGGAGTCGTGCGGTGCCGCGTGCGGCGACGTTCAGCAGCAGGCGGTCGGCCACGATCCCGATCCCACCTCCGGGCGGAGCGTAGTAGCCCTCGATCGTCAGCTCCTCGTCGGCCCAGGCCAGCGTGCCCGAGAAGACCGGGAAGAGTGGTGCAAGACCGGCGGCGCGCCACGAGATGGGCACCTCGATCGGCCCAAGGTGGCGTGTGCGAGCCACGCCGACATCCACGTAGGCGGCCTTCTTGAACGCGAGCCTGGGAGTCCCTTCGCCGACGTGCAGCTCGAGATCCAGCAGATGGCGCTCGTGCTCGTCATCGATTCCCGGCTCGACCGGGTATCCGAGCCAGGCAGCGCGACCCTCCGGACCGAGCACCGCCAGCGCACGGCGCCTCGTCACCTTGGCGGGGACCCGGGCGCTCAGCCGGGCGGTGCCGGGCGGTGCGTCGGCCGCGGATCCGGCGTGTGGATAGGCGAGCCGTCCGGCCATGGCTACTGCGTCATGCCGGCAAAGGCGGCGGTATAGGCGATAGCGCGTCGCATCGGAGTCCTCGGAGTTGCGTGGTTGCTCACCACACGGTGCGGGACCGGCGACGCCCGGAGGCAGGGCCGAACGGCCCAGTTCTGTCCGGGCCATTGGGAAGGGTTGGCGGGCCTAGGGCTCGATCGAGGGTCCGAGCAGGAGGGGCATTCCGAGCCGTTCGGCGTAGAGCGGCCGGAGCCGATCGGTGCTGTACATGGTCGCCACGTCCACGTGCCGCGGCCCCAGCGACGGGTCCGGCAGCGGGGCGTGGGCGTACTTCCCGTCGCGGATGGCGACCATCCGCCCATGGACGCCGCTGGCCAGCAGGTCCACCGCCACGTTGGCGAAGGTGGTCGCCACCATCTGGTCGAGGGCGTCGGGATCGCCGCTGCGCAGGTCGTAGGTGAGGTCGGAGTGCACGGCGTCGATGCCCGTGCGCCGATGCAGCTCCTCGGCCAGCGACGCGCCGATGTCGACCGGGCGGCGGTGACCATAGGCGTCGGGCTCCCCGTACTCGCCCAGCGTCGAGCCTGCCCACGCGGCCCCCTCCGAGGCGATCACCAGGGCGTAGCTGCTGGGGTTCGCAGCCCGATCGTCCGTGAGGAGGGTCGCCAGCCGGTCCAGGTCGAATGGGGCTTCCGGGATGACGCAGCGGCTGCTGGTGACGTAGGCCGCGTACCACGCGGAGT
Organism: uncultured Chloroflexia bacterium; assembly: GCA_963807915.1. GTDB lineage: Bacteria > Chloroflexota > Limnocylindria > QHBO01 > QHBO01 > CF-167. The sequence continues at coordinate 109,224 of CAWEDO010000002.1, forward strand.
AGCCGCTGTTGCGGCCGAAGATTCTGAAGACGCCGATCCGTTCGTGGCTGCCCAGCGTCGTCCGCTGCCGGTTGATCAGCTCCTTGGCACGGGTCACCGCGGTCGAAAAGCCGACGCAGTACTCGGTTCCCTGCACGTCGTTGTCCATCGTCTTCGGGATCGCCACGAGGGGCACGCCTTCGCCCGCCAGGCGATCGGCGTAGCCGAGGGTGTCGTCCCCGCCGATCGTCACGAGGTGGGTGATCCCCAGGCGGGCGATGTTCTCCAGCACCACCGGCGTCAGGTCGAACCGGTCTCCATAGGTCTCGAACGAGGCCAGGCGAGCCTGGTCGAGGTGGGGCGGCAGGCTGTCTCGCTTCATGCGCGCCGGATTCGTGCGGGAGGTGTGGAGCATCGTCCCGCCGGTCCGATCGATGGCCCGTGTGTTCTCCCGCGTGAGCGTGCGCACGAACGCCTTGTCGCCCTCGCCCTCCGTTCCGAGGTGGGTGAGACCCATCCAGCCGCGCCGAATGCCGAGGATGTCCCAGCCGATCTCGCGCCCCCGATAGACGACGCTCTTGATGATCGAGTTGAGGCCGGGCACGTCGCCGCCGCCGGTCAGGATGCCGATGCGTGTCATGGCGACATCATGGCGCGCCACGCGATGCTCCGTCGCCGCGCGCTCGCGCCCTGGCCGGTTGCCGTGGGGGCCGATTTCGGGCACAATACCCGTCCCCCGCCGCGGCCCACGCGGTCCCCTGATTCCAGGATCGAGATGACAACGACCACGACGAACGAACGACGCTACGTGACCTGGCGCCTGCCGGACCGACAGTTCTCGAAGGTCCACCTGCAGCGCGATCCGGAGCAGACGATCTGCGGCCGGACCCTGCCCCGCGCCACCGGCTCCCCCCAGCCGCCGATCCCCGACGCGGCCATGTGCCAGGAGTGCGCGGCCTCGGAGGCCTGAGCCTCTCGGCTGACGCCCTCGTCTCCCGGCGATGTGCGGTCGCTTCGCGCAGCCGCGCTCGGCCGAGGAGCTGGCCCGCATCTTCCACGCCCGTCCAGCTGCGGAGGTTCCCGGCGACCGGTTCAACGTCGCCCCGACCGATGAGGTGGCCGCGGTGGTCGAGCACCACGGCGAGCGGACCGTCGACGCCTTCCGCTGGGGCCTCGTCCCCTTCTTCGCCACGACCGCCAAGGGCGCGGCGCGGCTGATCAACGCCCGCGCCGAGACGGTCGAGACCTCGCCCGCCTTTCGCACCGCCTTCGCGCGACGCCGCTGCATCATCCCGGCCGATGCCTTCTACGAGTGGCGCCGAGAACGCGACCCCGCCAGCGGGAAGGTGATCCGCTCGCATCCTTTTGCTGTCCACCGGACCGACGGAGAGCCGCTTGCGTTCGCGGGCCTCTGGTCGATCTGGCGGGATCCGGAGACCGCGGCCCGGCTCTACACCTGCTCCATCATGACCACCGATCCGAACGAGCTGGTGGCGCGCATCCACGACCGGATGCCGGTCGTCCTGGACCGGACCGATTGGGACGCCTGGCTAGCCGAGACGACGCCAATGGCCGAGCTGCGACCACTGCTGCGCCCTGCGCCGGCCGAGTCGCTGGACGTCTACGCCGTCTCCCCCGCCGTCAACAACGTCCGCAACGAGGGGGCGGAGCTGCTGGCGCCCCTCTCGCGCTGGAGCGACGGCGTGTGATCGTCAGGCTTCCGGCGGACGCCGTGGTGCTCCTGGTCGGGCCGAGTGGGTCTGGCAAGAGCACCTTCGCCGCTCGGCACTTCGCGCCGACCGAAGTGCTCTCGTCGGACGAGCTGCGAGCGATGGTCGCGGACGATCCGAACGACCAGACGGCGACCGAGGCGGCGTTCGAGCTGCTGCACGCCATCCTGGCGATGCGCCTCGCCCGTCGCCGGCTGACGGTGGTCGACGCCACCAACGTGGAAGGCTGGGCTCGCGAGCGAATCCTGGCGGGGGCGCGTCGACTGCACCGGCCGGCCGCGGCCATCGTCTTCGACCTGCCGCTCGCCACGTGCCTCGAGCGCAACGCAGGCCGCGCCGACCGGCGCCCGCCGGCCGCCATCCGGCGCCAGCACGTGCGGGTGCGGTCTTCGCTCGACGCACTGGCCGGCGAGGGCTTCGACTCGATCGTCGTGCTCACCACCCCGGAAGCGACGGACGACGTGACTGTCGAACGAGCGGGCGCCTAGAGCGCGGAGGTCGTCGCGACGGCGACGTCCCGGCAGTAGTGGATGTCGGGGGCCCAGGCCTGGGCCAGGATGACGTGGAACTCGGCGCGGGACCGCCCGTGGGGCAGGTCGACGGTCGGCAGCCAGGCACCGCTCGCGTCGGCGCTGAACGGATGCTCCGTCAACGGTCCGCCAAAGGGCCCAGGACCGGGCTGCAGCACGCCGCGCCAGGCGACGATCTCGTCGCGGTGACCACCCGAAACGGTGACCTCGGAGAGGATGCGAAGCTCGAGGCGCACCTCCTGCACCTCGCCCTTCCCCGCCATCTCGACGATGAAAGCGCCCTCGAACGGCGACTGCAGCGAGATCGGCACGGGCCGCAGCCGAATCTGGGCCGGCAGCGCGTCGAGGTTGGCAGGCGACTCCTCGAACAGACCGAACTGGCCGGTGTCGATGACCCCGGCCCGCAGCAGGGCCATTGGCTGGGCCACGTGGACGGCTTCCTCCAGCCGCGAGTCGAGGCCCATCGGCACGTCGATGTTCGCCTCGATCGTCCAGTCGCAGCGCAGCGCCTCGCCCTCGAACGAGGCGGGGCCAAGGGGCGGAACCTCGAAGGTCGTGTGCCAGGTCATCGGTTGCCCCTTGACCAGGCGCAGCGCCCCCGCCAGCTGGGCCTCGATCCGTGCCAGCTCCTCGACGCCGGTCTTCGTGACGCGGTGCGCACTGGTGCCCGCGCCCTCGGTCCTGCTGTAGCGATAGCGCTCGACGCAGCGCAGCACGGCGCGCACGCCACGCGCCTCGATGTCACGGTCGGGGCTGTAGGTGACGGCCACGGCCACCGTGCGTCCGGGGAGGAGGACCGGTGAGTCGAGCTGCACGGCCCACTGCGGATCGCTCACGGGCGGGATCCCTCACCAACCCGGGCAACGAAATATCCCGAAGGAACTGCGCCCAATGCCGCGGTGCGAGACCGCCACATCAGTACCGGAACGCTTGATGCAATCTCGTGATCCGGTATCGCTGCCCCTTCGGGACGACCAAAGAATAGCCCGCGCCCATGGGGACCAGCAACCCCACTTATCCCCGAGTTTTCGAGCCCGATTCGTCCTTTTCCACAGGCCTTCCCCAATGCCATCAGATCTCGCTGGCGATCACGGTACTGCGACCGGCAAGCGACCCGTCGACCCACTTCTCGATCTGGACCGGCATCCCCGGCAGCTCCTTGGCGAACCAGAATCGGAGCTCCGCATCGGGCCCCCGGACCGTGTACAGCCAACAGTCGTACTCCCCGAACGGGAGCTTGAGGCGGAGCTCCTGGACCGTCGTGGCATCCGCGGGCTGAGAGGCATGCCGCTGGAGGTCGAGCCACGTCGAGCGGCCGAGGCTCGCTTCGCCAATCGGCGCCCCGTCGGCATCGGTCACCTGCAGCTCCTGCACCGATGTCTCGGCGTCGCCCTCCATGAAGACGATCCGCCGGAAGCTCGGCGGCTGGTCGGGAGCCTCCTCGCGCACGCGGATCGTTCGGCCGGCGGGATTACCGGCGCGAATCTGCGCTGCGCTGAACGGGGTCGGCAGGTGGTCCGGTCGAAGCCGGTGCGAATCGGGCGGGAGTGGCATCAGGCGACAAGCCTAGCCGAGGAAGTCGGCGATCATGTCCGCCACGAGCTCCGGCGCCTCGGCTGCCACCGAGTGACCGGCGCCCGGCAGCGGCACGTAGCGTGCGCCGGCGATGCGCGCCGCCACCGAGCGGGTGACCTCGGGCGGCACGACCCGATCCTCGAGCGGCCCGAGCACGAGCGTGGGCGCTGCGATCCGGCCGAGGTCGAGATGTGACGAGGTGCCGTGCTCGGCCACGAAGCGGTCGATGAAGGCCTGGGTGCCCGGCAGCCGGAGCGGGTCGACGTACCCGCGCGCGAGCTCGCCCGCGCGGACCCCCGCGGCCCGTGCCGCGACCCGCTGCGCGCCACGCACCGCGAACCGCGCCAGGAACGGAAAGCGGATGCCGAGGCGCAGCCCGGCGGTGCCGAGCCACAGCGTGCGACCCGGATCGACGGTTGCCACCAGGACGAGGCGCTCGACCCGGTCCGGATGCGCCGCCGCCAGCCGCTGGGCGAGGCCGCCGCCCCACGACTGCCCGGCAACGTGCGCAGTCTCCCAGCCGAGCGCGTCCAGGAGGGCGACGAGGCGTTCGGCGTATGCGTCCCCGGTGAGCGGCCGGACCGGGTATCGCGTGCTCCAGCCGAAGCCAACCATGTCCGGGGCTGCGATCCGGAACCGCCCGCCGAGCCGATCGCTCACCGCGCGCCAGCCCTGCGCATTTGAGGCATAGCCGTGCAGCAGGAGCAGCCGCGGGCCGCCCTCGCCCACCTCGACGAGGTGGACCCGCTCGCCGGCGACCTCGAGGTAGCGATTCGCACCCCACGAGAGGCGCGGCAGGGCAGGGTCGGAGTGTCCGAGGCTCACCGCGACAGGGTAGCGCCGGCGCGCGCGGACCCGCCCCGCGTAGAATCGGGCACCGACAGCTGGAGGTTGCATGACGTGAGCGCCGATCGGGCATCGGGATCCGGCACCAGGGCCGATCCGTGGAAGCTGAAGACGCCGACGGGCACCTCGGCCTACGAGATGTACCGCGACGACACGCTCGATCCACCCGCCATCGTGTGTCAGGTCGGCACGACCCAGCTGCGCTACGACGCGCGAGCGATCGAGGACCTGCACGCGATGCTGAAGGCACATGGCGACTGGATGCCCCTCGGCAGCGCCGACGAGCAGAAGGAGCCCGCGGTAGGCACGGTCGAGGCGTGGGGCAGGTCCGCCGACAATCCGGTCGGGGGCTGGTACGGGTTGAAGAAGGGCCTCCGCGGCCGCTTCGGGATGTACATGCCTCCCCTGCTCGAGGCGCTGGGCCTCGCCGAGGTCGAGCACAACCCGAAGAACAACCGGATGCGGGCGCTCTAGGCGCCGATGCCGGCCACCTACCACCTGCTCCACGCCGGCTACGTCCGCGACGACGGGGTCGCCAGCAGTGTCAGCCTCGTGCTGGACGGCGTGGCCACGATGGTGGTCGACCCCGGGATGGTCGCCGACACCGACCTGATCCTGGCCCCGCTCCGCGGCCTCGGGCTAGGGCCGCGCGACGTCACCCACGTCGTCCTCACCCACCACCACCCCGATCACGCCGTCAACGCGGGCCTCTTCCCGAATGCCGAGGTGGTCGACTTCTGGGCGCGCTACCGAGGCGACCAGTGGCTGGACCACGAGGGCGACGGCTACCGGGTCAGCGAGCACGCCCGGCTCATCCTGACGCCCGGTCACACGGACGAGGACGCGACACTCCTGGTCGAGACCGATGCCGGGGTCGTGGCCTGCACGCACGCCTGGTGGCGCGCCGACCGCACCCCTGACGTCGACCCGCTGGCCGATGACCAGGTCGCGCTCGAGGCCAGCCGGGCGCGGATCCTGGCAGAGGCTGACACGGTGGTGCCGGGCCACGGCGAGCCGTTCACGACGGGGCGTTCTACCGCGTGACGGGCTTCACATCGGATGCATACTCTTCGCCGGCGGAGGCGCTGGGATGGTGTGGACGTCTCCGGCACTGGAGGTAGGGACGTGTACATCTCGGGCAGGTATCTCGGCTTCGTGGGCCTCGGGCGGATCGTGATCGGGATCATCTTCCTGTGGGCCGGCCTCGAAAAGATCATCGGCACCGGTCTCGGCACCTGGACTGCGGATGGCTTCCTGCAGTTCGGGACGGGCGGGTCGCTCGGCTGGCCCTTCGTGACCGGCGAAGTGGCCGAGGGGACCGTCTTCAACCCGACGCACGACTTCTGGGTCGGGCTGGTCGGCACCAGCGCCAGCGACGTCATCAAGTACCTGGTGCCGCTGGGCCAGCTCGGGATCGGCGTCAGCCTGATCCTGGGCCTCTTCACCCGCTTCGGCGCCGCCATGGGCACGCTGATGATGCTCTTCTTCTTCGTCGCGGCCTGGGACTTCGAGTTCGGGATCGTGAACCAGCACCTGACCTATGCGGTCGTTACCTTCGGCCTGGGCGTCATCGGGGCGGGCAACTTCTACGGCCTGGACGCGATCGTCGGCCCGCGGGTCGGGCCCTTCATCCGGCGCTGGATCTGCTCCGGTGACAGGACCGATCCCGACCTGGTGGCGCGCCCCCCTGCCATGGCCTGATTCCGGTTCGTGACCGGCGGCAGGGTCCAAGGGGACCTCTGGCCGTGGCCCCCGCTCATGGCGATCGTCAGGCTCCGGTCAGGAGGTGCCAGCGATGATCGCCACGACGACGCTGCGGGTTGGGAACCTGATGACGGTGGACCCGGTCGTGATCGACCCCGAGGCCTCCGTCCACGACGCCGAGATGCTGCTCAAGTCCTATCGGATCAGCGGGCTGCCGGTGACGGCCGATGGCGCCGTGGTAGGCGTGATCAGCCAGACCGACCTGCTGAACGCGCGCTCGAGCGAGCTGATCGGCTCCAACTGGGACCGCGTCAAGGTCCGCCACCTGATGAGTCGCCCGGCGCTGACCGTGCATCTCACCACGACCGTCGTGCGGGCGGCACGAATGATGCTCGACGAGCACATTCACCGGTTGGTCGTCGTCGACGACGACGGCGCTCCGGTGGGCGTGCTGACCGCCACCGACCTGCTTCGTACACTGCTCCCCGATCAGGAGGGCCAGCCCTTCTTCCCCGAGGGCTGACCCCGGCCGGGACGCGTGACGGAACCTTTATCGGCCCTTCACGCCAGCGTGGCTGACCTCATCTAGACTTCGCGCCATGTTGTTCAGCTTCGGTCACAAGTCCCGCATGCCCGATCCGGCCGACGCGCTCCGCGGCCGGGCCGAGCCCCTCCCCACCGCCGAGCGCCACTTCGTCAACGGACAGCCGCTGAAGGGTCCCTATCCCGAGGGCTCCGAGGTCATCGACTTCGCCTTGGGGTGCTTCTGGGGCGCCGAAAAGGACTTCTGGCAGGTGCCGGGCGTGATCGTCACCGCCGTCGGCTACCAGGGCGGCTTCACGCCCAATGCCAACTACAACGAGGTCTGCTCCGGCCGCACCGGCCACGCCGAGAGCGTGCGGGTCGTGTACGACCCGGCCAGGGTCAGCCTCGAGGAGCTGTTGCGGGTCTTCTGGGAGCACCATGACCCGACACAGGGCTACCGCCAGGGCAACGACATGGGCACGCAGTATCGGTCGGCCATCTACACCCACACCGATGCGCAGCGCGCTGCGGCGGAGGCGTCGCGGGCGATGTACCAGGCTGAGCTGGAAAAGGCCGGCTACGGAGCGATCACGACCGAGATCGTCGACGCCCCCGAATTCTTCTTCGCCGAGGACTACCACCAGCAGTACCTGGCCAAGAACCCGAACGGGTACTGTCCGGTTCATGCCACCGGCGTGAAGTTCGCCGGGCCGATCCAGGAGATGCAGCAGGTCTAGGTACGCCCCCCGCCCGCCCGCTCAGAATCTGCGTTGCACGAAAGGCCCTAAAACCAGGGGCCGCTTCTCAGGACGTTCTCAGGCCGGACCGGCAGGATGCGGTGCATGACCGCCATCTCATCCGCGCTGTCCCGGGTTCCCATGCCGCGCACGTGGCGCCTCCGCCCGGTCGACGTCGGCTCGTTGGCGGTGGGCAATGGAATCTTCATCGTGGCCATGTGGTGGCGACACGGGGGCCTCACGCAGCTCACCGTGCCGGGGGAGCTCTCACCGCGGCGGGGCAGCTGACGGCGCTGCTGGGCACCTACGCCGCCCTCCTGCAGCTGGTGCTGATGTCGCGCTCGCCGTGGCTCGACCAGCTCTTCGGGATGCATCGGCTGACGGCGTGGCATCGCTGGATCGGGTTCGCCACCGTCTGGCTGCTCCTTGGACACGGAATCATGACCACGCTCGGATATGCGCTCGCAGACCGACTCTCCGCGCCGGTCGAACTCTGGAACATGTTGACAACCTACCCCTACGTCCTGATGGCGACCGCAGGCATGGCGATGCTGTTGGCGGTGGGGGTCACCTCGGTCCGCCTCGCGCGTCGTCGCCTTGCCTACGAGACCTGGTTCGGGATCCACCTCTACGCATATCTGGCGATCGCGCTCGCCACGGCGCACCAGGTGGTGGTGGGCACTGACTTCGCGCACGACCCCGTGGCGCGGGTCTACTGGCTTGCGCTCTACGCGATGGTCGCCGCACTTCTGATCACCTTCCGCATCGGATCACCGCTGGCGCTCTCGCTGCGACACCGCCTGCGCGTGGCCCACGTGGTGCAGGAGGCACCCGGCGTCGTATCGATCTACCTCGTTGGGCGGAAGCTCGACCGGCTGGCGGTACGGGCCGGGCAGTACTTCATCTGGCGCTTCCTGACCCCCGATGGCTGGTGGCGCGGCCATCCCTTCTCGCTCTCGGCGGCTCCGAACGGCGAGTACTTGCGCCTGACGGTGAAGAACTCGGGCGACTACTCGAGGCTGCTGCAGGGTGTACGGGTCGGCACTGGGGTCTTCGCGGAAGGCCCGTATGGGGTGCTGACCGGGGCGCGACGCACGCGTCCGCAGCTGTTGCTCATCGCAGGCGGAATCGGGGTCACTCCGCTCCGAGCGCTGCTGGAGGAGCTGCCGGTGGGCCGCGGCAACCTGACCCTGCTGTATCGGGCCAGCGACTGGAGCGAGGTGCTCTTCCGCGACGAGATCGACGAGCTCGTCCGTCAGCGTGGCGGGCGGGTGCACTACCTGGTCGGCCAGCGCGGGTCCGAAGAGATGCCATCCGACCCTCTCCAGCCGAAGGCGCTGCGTCGTCTGGTGCCCGACATCATCCGACGCGACATCTACCTGTGCGGCTCAAACGCGATGATGGACGCGGTCGAGGCGAGCCTGCAATGGCTCCACGTGCCGCGGTCCCGGATCCACAGCGAACGATTCAGCTACTGACCGGAGACTTGTGACCATGCCAAAACGGGGCGCCATCACGGCCTTTCTGACTGCTGTCGGCGTTGTCCTGCTCATCAACTTCAAGACGCCCTCGCAGCAGGGTCTCGCCGCCTTCAGCCGCCAGACGGTCACCGACCCGCAAGTGAGCGGTGCGGCCACGGGAAGCACGCCGCCACAGCCGAGCGCGAGCTCCGCGCCGACGGCGGTGCCAACGCCCGCTGTGCAGACCCTCACCGGGCCGGCAATCTCCTACTTCTTCGGCACGGCTCAGGTGCAGGTGACGATCCAGAACGGTCAGATCACGTCGGTGACTGCGCTGCAGCTTCCCGCCGAGGGGCGGTCGGGCTGGATCTCGCAGCAGGTGGAGCCGTTGCTCAAGTCCGAAGTACTGAGCGCGCAGAGCGGGCAGATCAACCTGATCTCCGGCGCGACGTACACCAGCGAGGCATACGCGCAGTCGCTGCAGGCCGCACTGGATCAGGCACACGCATGACGGTCTCCGTGGGTCGGCTGCGCGTTGAGCAGATCATGGGCACCGCCATCGGAATCAACGTGTGCGACGACGGCGTGGCGGATGAGGCGATCGAGAAGGCCTTTGCCTCGCTGCGCTGGGCGGACGACCAGTTCAGCACCTACAAGCCCCAGAGCGAGGTGAGCCGGCTGGGGCGCGGCGAGCTGAAGCTCGCGGACTGCAGCCTTGAGCTGCGGCGAGTCCTCGCTCTCGCCGAGCAGCTGCGCTTAGACAGCGGCGGCTACTTCGATGTGCGAGCGGCTCGTATCGACGGCAGCCTCGACCCGTCCGGGATCGTGAAGGGCTGGGCCGTCGAGGAGGCCGCCTGGATCCTGGATGCGGCGGGCGCCCGTAACTACGCCATCAACGCGGGCGGCGATGTCCTGGTGCAAGGCGAGCCCGAGCCTGGCGAGCCCTGGCGGATCGGGATCCGACACCCCGTGCAGCCGGACGCAGTGGCGCACGTGCTGGAGCTGCGCCGCGGCGCGGTCGCGACCTCCGGCGCCTACGAGCGCGGCGACCACATCACCAATCCCCGGGAAGAGGGGGCCCCGCGCGACTGGCTGAGCATCACGGTGGTCGGGCCAAGCCTGAGCCTGGCCGATGCGTATGCCACAGCGGCCTTTGCGATGGGATCTGCCGGACTCGCCTGGGTGACACGACATTCCGGCTACCGGGCTTTGGGCATAAGCGCCGACGGGATGCTCTGGACCGAGGGCTGATATCGGACGATAGAAGACCGTCCTGGCCCGGCCGAGTCGGCCGGTCAGGAGTGCGGCAGCTGCACCAGGAAGCGGGCTCCGCCGGACGGCCGGTTCGAAACCGTGATCCTGCCACCGTGGTGCTCCGCGATCCAGGCGGCAATGGCGAGGCCGAGTCCCGTGCCGCCCGCTGGGGCGTCGCTCGCACGCCAGAATCGGTTGAAGACGTGCGGAAGATCTTCGTCCCGAATGCCCGGGCCTTCGTCCTCGACCGAGACGCGCGGATGGGCATCCGTGCGGAGGCTGACCTGCACCACCGACCCGGCTGGCGAATGTCCGATGGCGTTGTCGACCAGGATCGCCACCAGCTGGCGGAGCCGATCCGGGTCGCCTTCGACGGAGCCCGGTGCGGCGTCCAGCCGCAGCTCGACCCCGCGCGCCTCGGCCTGGGCCTGCAGCCGCTGCAGCGCCTCCCCCGCAATCTTCGCGAGATCCACCTTCTCGCGGCGCAGTTCGATCACCCCAGAATCGCTCCGGGCGAGCAGCAGCAGGTCGTCCACCAGGGTCGTGAGGTGCTCGACCTCCGCCTCGATATCGTCGAGCGCCTCTCCCACCTCGGCGACAGGCTGGGTGCGGTGCCGGCGCAGATGCTCCACGCTGCCGCGCACGATCGTCAGCGGCGTGCGCAGCTCATGGCTGGCATCGGCGGCGAACTCCCGTTGGCGCCGGAGCGAGTCTCGGATCGGGATGAGCGCGCGTCCGGCGTAGACAAAGCCAAGAGCCATGGCAAGCGCCAGGACCGCCAGGCCCCCGCCCCCCAGGACGACGAGGAGGGTGAAGAGCGTTCGCTGCTCCGCCGTCCGATCCTGCACCACCTGCAGGACATAGGTGGCGCCCGCGCCGGTCAGCGCCTCGGTCCAGACCCGAACCGGCGCCCCCTTTACCGTTGCCAGCCGAACATCGGTTGCGCCGGAAAGCGCCGCGGTGACCCCCGCGGCTACGGGCATGTCGGTCGTGTCGATCGGTGCCGCGCCAACGAAGTCTCCGTCGGCGTCCAGGACGATCGAGATGGTTCCCGCTCCAGGTCCGCCGAACTCAGCGCGGCCAATGGGCGGACCCTCCCGGTTCTCGGCGTCGGGCTCCGTTCCGGGTGGCAGGCTCTGCAGGAAGGCTCGCAGGCTCCGCGCCTGTGAGTCGAGCTGTGCCCGGCCAGCCGCCGCAAGCGACGCGTCGACGCTCAGGTAGAGGGCGGTTCCCAGCGCCAGGAGAAGGACCAGGGTCGATCCCGCGCTCCAGGCGACCAGGCGCCAGCGAACGCGAGTGAGCAGCCGGGCGTCACCGGGCTGGCGTTGCGTCGTCGAACCGCTCACACCTGGGCCATCCGGTAGCCGACCCCGCGCACGGTCGTGATGCACCCGGCACCCCGACCCAGCTTCGCGCGGAGGTAGTGAATGTACGTGTCGACGCTGTTGTGGGTCAGCATCTCCCCGTATGGCCAAGCAGCGTCGAGGAGTTGATCGCGGCTCAGCACCTGCCCCGGGTGCCGCAGCAGGCACTCGAGGAGGCTGAACTCACGTGGGCTCAGTTCTACCGGCCCGCCGTCGACCGTCACCAGACGGCGGACGTCATCGAGGACGATCGGTCCGTTGCGGAGTGTCGCTCCGTCGTGCGCATCGGCGGAGACCCGACGCCCGAGGGCCCGCAGTCGCGCCGAAAGCTCCTCGAACGCGAACGGCTTGACAAGGTAGTCGTCCGCGCCCGCGTCGAGACCGCGCACGCGGTCCTCGATCGCATCGCGGGCGGTCAGCATCAGGATTGGAACGTGCGAGCCTGACTCGCGGAGACGCCGGGCCACTTCAGTGCCGGGGATGTCGGGCAGGCCGATATCGAGGATGACCGCGTCGATGCCAGCCCCTGCCGCGGCAATCTCGAGGGCCTCCTCGCCCAGCGCCGTCAGCTCGACGAGGTGCCGCTCCTCGCTGAGCATGCGCGTCAGCAGGCGCCCCAGCCGCGCGTCATCCTCCACCAGCAGCAGGTGCATGCCGCCATTGTTGCGCCGCTTCCTGAGAATCACCTGAGTGCTCCGGACCTTGGCACCCACCGGCATGAAGTTCGCTGGGCCGATCCAGGAGATGTAGCAAGTTAGCGGGCGTTTCCGCCCGGCACACGTTGAAGGGGCCTTCTCAGGCCCCTTCGGCTCGTCGCTCGCCTACTTCTTCTTTGGCGCTGCCCTCTTCGCGGCCGGCTTGGCGGCTGGCTTCTTGGCGGTGGGCTTCTTGGCGGCTGGCCTCTTGGCGGCTGGCTTTTCGTGGTGGCTCACAGCACGACTCCTGGTGCGATTCCGAACGACGGTCGGATTCTAGGCAGACGCCGCAACAGGGGTGCCGCAGCTCGCGCAGAACTTCGCCCCTTCCGCGAGGTCGGCCGCGCAGTTCGTGCACTTGTTCTGCCCCGTGGGGTGGCCGCAGTTCGAGCAGAACTTCTCCGATCCGACCGGCTTGCCGCAGTTGGTGCAGACCGTGGCCCGGGCCGACAGGTCGCCCGTGAAGATTTGTTCGCCCTGCATCGCGTGCCGCATTTGCGCGACCTCGACCTGGGCTCGTTCGGCCTCCATCTCGGCGGCGAGCTTCGGGGCGTCAGCGATGCACAGGCCGCGCGCCTCGTTCCAGCACCGGCTGTCGACCCAGCGCTGGTCGCGGGGACACTGCGTGAAGTTCGGCATGAGCTCGGCGGCGGCCTTCTTGAGCGCCTCGTCCCGGGCGCCGCGGTCCATGAAGTCCTTCGCGCCGCGCGCCGCGCCCTGTGCCCCCCACAGGCCGCCCAGCACGTTGCTGGCGCCGCTGAGCAGGGAGCTCGCACTCCCGAGCGCCGAGCGCTCGAACTCGCTGCGGTAGCCGCTGCCACAGATGTCGCAGACGAACTCGAACTGGTACCCGTTCTCGTCCGACAGGTCGCGGTAGTTGTTCGTGAACGGCGTGAAGCCGGCCATCTCGTGACTCCAAATAGCGATCCGCGGCCCGATCCTACAATCGTTGGCCGCGGACCGATAGACCTCCGCTGCGTGACATGCGTCCTAGACGGTCGGTGTCGTCCCCTCGTCACTTCGCTCCACCACGATCGTGCAGCGGGTCGCGAGAGCGGCGATCGCGCCGATGGCGGCGAAGACCGGCAGCAGCGCCGCGCCGATCACGCCGAAGGTGAGCGGGAACTCGACCAGCGTCCGCCCCTCCTCGTTCTTGATGATCATGCGACGGACGTTGCCCTGGTGGATGAGCTCCCTGGCCTTGGCCAGCAGCTCGTCGCCGCTGATGCTGAATTCCTCGATGCGAGGCGGAACCTCGGTCTGCATCGGTCAACTCCTGTGCGTGGATGGTTGCGTCCACCTTGGCGGACCGGACGCGGGCTGTCATCCGCCGAAGGTCACGAACTTCCCGGCAGGCCGATTCGGTAGCGCACCTCATCGAATTCGACGCCGTCGAACGCGCGGCGCCGATCCGTCCCGTCGGTGCTCCAGCCGGCTGTCTCGTAGATGGCGCGAGGCCGATGGTTCTCGGCGGCGGTCCACAGGGTCGCCTCGCGGAAACCGGCGGCCCGCAGGGTCTGGACGGCCACCTCGAGCAGCGCGCGGCCGGCGCCCCTCCCCCAGCTGGCCGGAGCGACGAAGAACGCGTCCAGCTCGCCGGTCGCGCGGTCTGCGTCCGCGTCGCCGGAGGGCCGCGTCACCGCGAACCCGACCGCCTCGCCGTTCCCCTCGACCATCAGGACCCGCACCCGCGGATCGTCCGCCTCGATGGCCGCCGCCCATCGGTCCGGGAAGGGCAGCGTCTCGACCGTCGGCGGCGGCAGGATGTGGCCCCAGGCGGCGACGCCGGCGTCGTGCTTGATGGCCACCATCGCGGGGAGGTCGGCGGCACCGGCGGGGCGGATCAGCAGCTCCACGGCGCAAAGGGTAGCGGCTGGCCGGCTACGGGCTGCCCACCGCCAGCGCCGCTTCCAGGGCCGCGTCACTGCCGGCGAAGTAGTCGGCGGCCCGCACCGGCAGCGCGATGTCTGGTTCGATCGTCAGGCGCGGGTCGTCCGGATCGGACTTCTGCCAGTAGCGGGTGCTGATCCCGACCCGCATCGGGGTGGCCAGGTGCTTCAGGTCGATGAAGATCACGTCATCCCAGAAGTTGAGCCCGCCTCCCATCGCCTCGCCCACGAAGGTGGCATCGGTGCCGTGCTCCACCTCGGCGGCGAAGTTCGCCGCCGCGGAGAAGGTGACCCGGTCGGTGATGACCACCAGCCGCCCGGGATGGGCGGCGGCGAAGTCCTCCAGCACGCTGAGCAGCGCGGGGTAGCTGTGGTTGTCCCCGCCCCCGTTCTGCCGCAGGTCCAGCACGATCCGCTCCACGGCGGGGTCCAGGGCCCGGTCGCGGATGGCGCCGACCGCCGCCGACAGGTCGCGGACCTGCGTGTACCGGATGTAGAGCGTGTGGCCGTCGGGGAGGAGCTGGCTGGAGATGATCTCGTCGGACGACAGGTACAGCGTGTCGGCGCGGTTCGGCAGCTGGGTCATCGCGTCGCCGCCGAGCTCCTCGAAGTAGTCGTCGAACGGCATCGGGGTAAGGGGCGCCGTGCGCTCGACCCCCTGCGCATCGGCGACACTGAGCTCGACCACCCCATCACCGATCAGCCCGAGTCCGCGCAGGACCTCGGTGCTCAACAGGAAGGCGGGGCGGAAGGCCGGCACGGTCGCCGGACCGTCGCGCGGGACGAGCGGCTCCAACGCGGCCAGCACGTCGGCGATGGGGTGGCCGGCAAGCGCCACGATCCGCTGGCCGACGATCTCCTCGTTCGGCGAAAGCGCCGCGGTGACGAAGAGTCCCTCCGCGAACTCGTACACGCTCATCGGCAGGATGGGCGCCTCGTACCCCGCCGCCGGAATCGCGAACTGGTGCCCGTCCCGCCCATGGCGGCTGAGAAGGGCCGTCACGCGCATGACCTCGACCACCGTCTCGTCCGGCGAGAGGCTGCCGAGCCTGCCCTTCAGGTCGTCGAGCGCCGCCACGAACTCGGCGCGCGGGATCCCGTGCCACGGTTCGGGGTGAATCTCCTCGAGCGCGTCCACGAGGTGATCGAGGTCGGCCCTGGCCGCTGCCAGGTCCGCGACCGACGGCCCGGCGGATCCATCGGCACTTGGCGACGGGCTCCCCGGGCTGCAGCCCACGAGCGAGAGGAAGAGGACCCCAAAGCCGAGCCGTCTTGCCCAATCGTGCACGCGCACTGCCTCGCTGCGAAGTTACTACCACTTGGTAGTATCCCATGCGCGGCTGGAAGGTTCATCCGGCCTTCGCGGTTGCGTCCGTCGTGAGTTCCGCCAGGGCTGCGGCGGCGGCCTGCTCGATCTCGAGCAGCGCCCGGGACGCCTCCCCTGGTTCGCCGATGCGGGCCACGAACCGACGATAGGCTTCTTCGAAGGCCAGGCTGGCGCGCCGATGCGCCCTCTGACCCTGCCGCGAGAGATGCAGCATCCGCGATCGACTGTCGCTTGGGTTCCGCGTCTCGTCGAGGTGCCCGCGTTCACGCATGGCGCGGATGTAGTGCGAGACCGTGGTCGGGGGCATCCCCACCACACGGCCAAGCTCGGTCGGCGTCAGTGGCTCGAACTCGAAGAGCGCGGAGTAGACGGCGTAGTCATCCGCGCGCAGGCCGGCATCGGCCATGGCGGCGCCCAGGAGTGACTTCACCTGCTGCGAGGCCGCAAACAGGTCGAAGAGGATCGAGGACCGGTTACGACGCGGCGCCATGGCCCGATGATACCGGCCCTCAGCCGTTGCGAATCTCGAGGTAGGCAGCCCCGCTGACGTCGATCAGGGTGCGCGACGGCGTGCGCACGATCCGCACCACCACGTCGCGGCAGATGCAGCAGCGCAGCGTGATCCCCGGGCCCTGCGTCCAGGCCAGGAGCGTGCCCATGGCCCCGACGTTGCCGCAGTGTGCGCAGCGGTGGACCGTGGCGGTCATCTCGAAGCCGAACAGCTCGGCGAGCTCCCCCGCCACCGCGTTCGCGTCCAGCATCAGCGCGTCGTGCATCGGATCGCCTCCTCTCAGCTCGTCGGTCCGAAGCGCTCGGTGCGCACCTGCGCCGGCGGGACGCCCAGCTCGACCAGCCCGTTGGCGGCGGCTTCGACCAGGAGCGTAGGGCCGCAGATGTAGACGAGCGGCGATGCGCCGGCGGCGGCGATCGCCTCGGCCAGCATCGCGCGATCGATGCGGCGGTCGTAGCCGGCCCAGCCGGGCGGCTGCGAGCGGGTGAGGGTCTGGATCACGCGCAGACCCGCATCGGCCGCCGCGAGCGACGCCAGCTCGTCGCGATAGATCACGTCCTCGAAGTTCCGCGAGGAATAGAGCAGAACCGCGGGCGGCCTGCGGTCCGCCGATGCGCGCTCGCGCAGCATGGCCATCAGCGGGACCACGCCGGAGCCACCGGCGACCAGCAGCAGCGGGCCGCCCAGGTCCGGCTCCCAGACGAAGTAGCCGCCGATCGGCCCACGCACCTCGACCTGGTCCCCCACCTCGACCGTGTCGTGGAAGTAGGGCGAGACCTCGCCGTCGGCGATCTTCTCGATCGTCAGGTCCACCTCCCCGCTGCGCGATGGGGGCGAGGCGATCGAGTACGAGCGCTGCGCCTGGTAGCCATCCGCCGCCGTCAGGCGCACGTCGTAGTGCTGTCCGGCCCGGTGCGCCCGCCAGGCGGGCAGGCGGAGCGTGAAGGAGCTGACCTCGGGTGTCTCGGCGCGGATCGCGGTGACCGTCGAGATCTGCCAGGCGAGCGGCTCGGGCATCGGCGCTGGATGCCCTCAGTCGCCCGAGTAGCGCTCTTCGCGCCAGGGGTCGCCGCGGTTGTGGTAGCCGAGCGACTCCCAGAAGCCGGGCTCGTCCTCCTCGCGAAGCTGGAGGCCGCGCACCCACTTGGCGCTCTTCCACAGGTAGAGGTGCGGCACCACCAGGCGGGCCGGCCCGCCGTGTGCCGGCTCGAGCGGCTCGCCGTCGTACTGCCACGCCACGAACGCCTGGTTGTTGAGCAGGTCGGTCAGCGGCAGGTTGGTGGTGTAGCCCCCGTACGAGTGGGCCGTGACGAACCGCGCCCGCGGCTCGATCTCAGCGGCGCCCAGCAGGTCGTCCAGGCTGACGCCGTGCCAGACCGTGTCGAGCTTCGTCCACTTGGTCACGCAGCTGATGTCCACGGTCCAGTCGCGCGATGGCAGTGCGGTGAACTCCTGCCAGCTCCATCGGACCGGTGCCTTCACCAGGCCGGTGATGGTGAACTCCCAGCTCTCGAGCGGCACCTGCGGCGTCGGACCCGCCGAGAGGACCGGAAATCCTTCGGTCAGGTACTGACCCGGCGGGATGCGGCCCGCCTGGTCGCCGGGATCGTGCGCGCGGCCCACGAAGCCGCGCGAAACGAATCGGTCGGTCATGTCCACCGGCAGCATATCCGGCTAGCATGGGCCGATGAAGGGCGATCGAGTCGAGGCGGTGGTGGACACCGGCCAGGGGACGCAGACCTTCGAGATCGAGGCCACGCGAGCCGGCCGCCGGATCGAGGTGACCACCAGTCGCGGCGTCGTGGAGGTCAGCGAGGTGACCCGCGGCGGAACGCCGGTGCGCACCGGCCGCTTCATGTCGAGCCGATTGATCGCCCTCGTCGAGCACCCGGCCCACGAGGGCCGTGAGTCCAAGGTCGACGTCCAGACCCGGCGGCGGATCACCAAGGCCGGCGACGGACTCTAGTCACCCGATCCGGGCCGAACGGCCCTTGCCCCGGGTGCGGGGCATGCCCACGCTCAGCTTGAACGTCGGCCATCCCGGCCGGCGGGCTGGGTGCCTTGCGCAAAGGGGCTCACGGATGACGATCGGCGTCGCGGCCTGGAGGCCACTCGACATTGCCTCCGACCGCTGCAAGGGCTGCGAACTCTGTGTCGCGGCGTGCCCCAAGCACGTCCTCGCCCTGGACCTGACCGTCGTGAACGCCCTTGGCTACCACCCGATCCGCCTTGTCGACGCCGGGCCGTGCACGAGCTGTGCCTTCTGTGCACGGGTCTGCCCG
This sequence comes from uncultured Chloroflexia bacterium, assembly GCA_963807915.1. GTDB lineage: Bacteria > Chloroflexota > Limnocylindria > QHBO01 > QHBO01 > CF-167. The sequence goes on from CAWEDO010000002.1 coordinate 127,632, forward strand.
GACGTGGTCTTCACCGTGTATGCGCCACCGAAGGCTGGGCCGACGTCGTGACCGTCACGCTCGAGCAGCCGAAGGCCAGGCAGCCCGTGACCGCGGACCGTTCCCGCGTGCTGATGAAGGGCAACGAGGCAATCGCCGAGGCCGCCATCCAGGCCGGCTGCGACGCCTACTTCGGCTACCCCATCACCCCGCAGGCCGAGCTGCTGGAGTGGATGGCGCGCCGCATGCCAGAGCTGGGCCGCGCATTCATCCAGGCGGAGAGCGAGCTGGGCGCCATCAACATGGGCCTCGGCGCGGCGGCCACCGGCGCGCGGGTCCTGGTCAGCACCTCCAGCCCGGGGATGAGCCTGATGGCGGAAGCGATGAGCTACATGGCGGGCTCCGAGACCCCGCTCGTGCTCGTCAACGTGATGCGCGGTGGACCGGGCCTCGGAAGCATCGGCCCGTCGCAGAGCGACTATTTCCAGGCGGTCAAGGGCCATGGTCACGGCGACTACCGGATCCCCGTGCTGGCGCCGGCATCCATCGGCGAGGCGGTCGAGCTGGTGGCGTCCGCCTTCGAGATCGCGGAACGCTACCGGACGCCGGTCATCCTGCTGGCCGACGGCATCCTCGGCCAGGCGATGGAGCCCGTCGAGCCGCGGTTCCGGAAGCTGCGACGCCGGCACTTCGACTGGGCCCTGACCGGCGCCGATGGACGACCTCCGCGGGTCGTGCGCTCGTTGTTCCTGCAACCCGAGCGGCTCGAGGAGCACAACACCGCGCTCCAGGCCAAGTACGCCGAGATCGTGCGGCGGGAGGTCCGCTGGTCGGCCGAGCGGCTCCTTGACGCCGAGCTCGTGATCGTCGCCTACGGGACCGCCGCGCGCGTCGCGCGGTCGGCGATCGCCCAGGCCCGCGAAGAAGGGATCCCGGCCGGGCTCTTCCGCCCGATCAGCCTCTGGCCCTTCCCCGAGGCCGCCCTCCGGGCGCTCGGCGACCAGGTGCGCGGGGTGCTGGTGGTGGAGCTTTCCGCCGGCCAGATGGTGGAGGACGTGCGGCTGGCAATCGAGGGTCGCTGCCCGGTCACGTTCCATGGCCGCACGGGAGGGATGGTGCCCACCCCCGATGAGGTGCTCGCGCAGCTGCGAGCCCTCAACCTGCGAACCCGCTCCGGAGGCGACCGATGACCGCAACGACCACTGCTGCCCTCGAGTCGCCTCGTCCGGGACGGCTGATCTACCGCCGCCCGGAGCTCCTGATCGATCGGTCGACGCACTACTGCCCGGGCTGCGGCCACGGCATCATCCATCGGCTCCTGGCGGAGGTCCTGGGCGAGCTCGAGCTCGCGCCGCGCACGATCGCGGTGGCTCCCGTCGGATGCGCGGTCTTCGCCTACGACTACCTGGGCCTGGACTGGGTCGAGGCGCCGCACGGGCGCGCGCCGGCGGTCGCGACCGGCATCCGCCGCGTCCGGCCGAAGGCCTTCGTGCTCACCTACCAGGGGGACGGCGATCTCGCGGCGATCGGGACCGCCGAGATCATCCACGCCGCCGCCCGCGGCGAGCTGATCAGCGCCATCTTCGTCAACAACGGCATCTACGGGATGACCGGTGGCCAGATGGCACCCACCACCCTCCTCGGCCAGCACACCACCTCCTCCCCTGGCGGTCGCGAGGCCACCGCCGCCGGCTACCCGATCCTCATGACCGAGATGCTGGCCCAGCTCCCGGGCGTCGCCTACGCGGCGCGCGGCTCCGTGGTCGATCCGGGGGCGATTGGCAAGACCAGGGCCATGATCAAGCGCGCATGCCAGGTCCAGCTCGACCGCGCGGGCTTCGCGATCGTCGAGATCCTGTCGAACTGCCCGGTCGGCTGGGACATGACCCCGCGCGAATCGATGGAGCACCTGCGGACCGTGGCCGACGTGTACCCCCTCGGGGTGCTGAAGGACAGCGGCAGCCCGGCGCCAACGGCGGGCGTGGAGGGCTGAGATGGAGCGATCGGTCGTCTTCGCCGGGTTCGGTGGCCAGGGACTCCTCTTCGCCGGCCAGATCCTGGCGCGCGCCGCCATCCGGGACGGCCTGGAGGTCTTCTGGATTCCCTCCTACGGCCCCGAGATGCGGGGCGGCACCGCCTCGTGCACGGTGATCGTCGGCGATGGGCCGATCGGCTCACCCGTGGTCGACCGCTTCGATGCCGCGGTCGTCATGAACCTTCCCTCGCTGGCGAGGTTCGGTCCGCGCCTCGCGTCGGGCGGCCTGCTGATCGTGAACTCCTCCCTGGCGGGCGACGCGGGCGAAGACGCACCCGGGGTGGAGCTCCGGATCGCCTGCACCGAGCTTGCCGCCAACGCAGGCAACGACAAGCTCGTCAGCGTCGTCGCACTCGGCGCGCTGATCGGGCGCCTTGGCTGGGTCTCGCGCTCGTCGATCGAAGCCGCCATTCGCGAGGTCGTCGGCCGCAAGCGCCCCGAGGTCCTCGACGCGGACCTTGCGGCCTTCGACGCCGGGATCAGCGCCGGACAGCTCGCCGCTGCATGAAGCCGGCGATCAGGCCGGTTGACCGCGAGCGCTGGCGCACCACGTAGATCGCCAGCGCCACCATCGTCGACATCGCGGCCAGGACGGCAAAGGACGCCGCGCGGCCGAAGAGCACCCGCCCGCCCTCCTGGACCTCCAGGTTCGGGGTGATCGCGAAGACGGCAGTCCCGCCACGGGCCACCCGGATTCGGCCTCCGACGACGAAGCCGCTCCCCGCCGACTCCATGGTGACCGAACCGGCGGAGACGATCGCCTGCGCGCCGCCCTGCGTGACGTGGGTGTCTCCACCGGAGACGATCATCCCGGCGCCTGCCTGGCGAATATGCATCTCGCCGCCGGCAAAGACGCTGCGCGCAACGACGCGCTCGAGCTCCACGTCATCGGCGGCCATCACCGCGCCGACCAGGGCATTCTTCATCTCGACGTCCACGCCGCGGACAAGTCCCGCCACCGAGGCGATCGCGCGGCGCGGCTCCGCCTCGACGATCGGTTCGAGGATTGGCTCGATCTCGACCGTCGGCGCATCCGGCTTCAGCTGCGTGGTCATGTGGTACCTCTCATCCTTGTCAGTCATCGGCGTACCAGAGACGCCTCACCAACCGTGCCCGCTGCGCGACGCTCATGCCAGAGCCGGACCGCCTGAAACCGCGGGCAGGTGCGTCCCGCTGGCCAGTGCCCATGAACGTGCTCTAGGTTTGCAGCACCGGATGTGGTACGGTACGAAGACAACGCCCCGAATGCGGGGCACATATCACCCGCGGCATCGACGTTCACTCCTCCTCACGGCTTTACGGCGAGACAGGATCGCTGAGGCCGCACGAGAAGGAGTTTTCTCTTTGTATACCCCCTCCACCTCCTATTCAGACAAGATCCTGGCCTGCGTCGACTGCAACCAGGAATTCGTGTTCGCCGCGACGGACCAGCAGTTCTACGCCGAGAAGGAATTCAGCGAGCCGCGCCGCTGTCCGTCCTGCCGGGCCGCCCGCAAGGCCGCTCGCGGTGAGAGCGGCGGCTCCAGCTACGGCGGCGGCTCCAGCTACGGCGGCGGCGGCGGCTCCAGCTACGGCGGCGGCCAGCGCGAGATGTTCACCGCCACCTGCGATGGCTGCGGCGGTGAGGCGCGCGTTCCGTTCCGCCCCACCGGCTCGAAGCCGGTCTACTGCAGCAACTGCTTCAGCACGCGACGCTAGTCCGCATCGCGACCAGGGGCCCGGCGAGCAATCGCCGGGCCTCTTCGTTTTTCGCCACGATGAGGGAACCGGCGCCGGCCTCGCGGTGTACGGGTGGCAGAGGTGGAGGGCCGTCCACTGCTCGAACGTGAATGGATCGAACGGGCGCGACGCGGTGACGCGTCCGCCTTCGAGGAGCTCGTGCGCCAGTACCAGGAGATTGCGTTCCGGACCGCCTACCTGGTGGTCCGCGACGCCGACGAGGCCCGGGACGCGGCGCAGGAGGGATTCCTTCGTGCGCACGCCGCGCTGGGGCGCTTCCGAGCCGGGGCTGAGTTCCGGCCGTGGCTGCTGCGCATCGTCGCCAACGCGGCCCGCAACCGGAGACGGAGCGCCTCGCGCCGTGCCGATCTGGCGCTGCGCGCGTTCCGCGACGCAGCCTCGGGCGATGCGGCCCCATCGCCCGAGGTGCTGCTCCTGGCGGCCGAACGGCGGAATGAGCTGCTGGCCGCCATCAACGGGCTGCGCGAGGAGGACCGCCTGGTCATCACCCTGCGCTGGTTCCTGGATCTGAACGAGGAAGAGATGGCCGCGGTGCTGGCCTGCCCGCGCGGCACGGTGAAGTCGCGGCTGTCGCGGGCCACCACCAGGCTGCGCGCCGCGATCGGGGAGGCCGCAGATGACTGAGCGGCTACAGCGGTCACTCGAGGATCGGCTGCTCGACCTCGGTTCGGCGGTCGCCTTCCCGCCGACGCCACCGCTCGCTGGCCTCGTAGCGGAGCGGCTGCGGCAGCCAAGCCGGTCGCCCGGCATGCACTTCGGCTGGCCGCTCGGCCGCGGGCTGGCCATCGCCGTCGCGGCCACGGTGCTGCTGGTGGGGATCGCGGCTGCCGTCGGCATCGGCCTGGGCGGGCTCCGGCTGACCTTCGGGCCTGCCTCGTTCTCCCCGCTGCCCTCGCTCGTCGCAGGACCGGGCCTCGGCCAGCCCACCTCGCTGGAGGAGGCGCGGCGCGAGGTGACCTACCCCCTGCGCGTTCCGGCACTCGGCGAGCTCGGCGAGCCGGATCTCGTCTATCTCGCCGACCCGCCGGCCGGCGGCGCGGTGACACTCCTCTATGCGGACCGCCCCGGCTTCCCGGCCGAGCCGGCCACCGCCATCGGGCTGATCGTGACCCAGTTCCGGGCCGACATCGGTCCGGAGTACTTCGAGAAGCTGATCGACGTTGGCGTCAGCGTCACGCCGACCTCGGTCGGGCGAAGCGCTGCCTGGTGGATCGCCGGCGGCGAGCACTTCTTCTTCTTCCGGGATGCGAACGGACGCCAGGTCGACTCGACGCTGCGTCTCGCCGGGCCGACCCTCATCTGGGAGGACTCCGGCGTGAGCTATCGCGTCGAGGGCGCGCCGTCGCTGCTCGACGCCGTCCGCGTCGCCGAGTCGCTCGAGTAGCGCGACTCAGAAGCCGAGGTTCGGCTTCACCACCATCAGGAAGACGATCACCACGATCGTCAGGCTCATGCCGATGCCGCCGCGCTGGACCCGCTTGACGAGGTCCATCAGCGCCGGTGGCGGCCCCCCGGGAGCCGATCCGGCCGGCGCCTCGGGCGGCGGCGCGGAGGTCATCTCGATGATGCGGCGGGTGGTCGGCAGCTGCATCGTGACGGCGAACGTGAAGAGGAGTGCCCACAGGACGATCCCCAGCGCCAGCCAGCGCGCGTCGCGGCTGAACGGGTCGATCCCCACGGACCAGATCAGGCCGATCCCGGTCACGGGCATGCTCAGCGCCACGGGCAGCGCCCGCTTGGTCGAGATGGCATACGAGACCCGGGTGGCGAAGTTGGCATGCGGCCGGTCGGCCGCCCCCATCGCCCCGATGATCGGGAACGAGAAGCTCGGACCAAAGGCGATGACGGCCCCGATCACGTGCAGGAACAGGAACCAGGGGATCAGGTCGGGCATCGGTCCTCCTTGGCGGCGCTCAGTTGCGCTCGCCAGTCTAGGAGCCGCGTGGTACACACGATGCCGATGCGCCCGCAGCGTCCCTTCTCCGCCGTGGTCCTGGCCCTGCTGCTGGGTGCCTGTGCGTCGCCACGCCCGCCGGCCGGGTTCCGGGACTCCGTCTGCGTCAGCACCGATCACCTGCGCGCGGCGGATGGCGAGTTCGCCGCCGCCATCGACGGTCTCACCGCGGGTGACGACGACCGGGTGGCGATCGCCGCTGCCGGGATGGAGCGTGAGGCCGATGCGGCGGCCACCGCCCTCGCTGGCGTGGAGGCCTGGGCGCCCGCGTCACAGCTGACCGCCGAGCTCGGGGAAGCGGCCACCGATTTCGAACGGGCCGCCAGCCAGTTCCGTGGCGGGGCTCGCCAGGGCAACGGGCCGGAGCTGGACCGAGCCGTCGCCTCCGCGCAGGAGGCTTCAGCTGCGGTGTCCCGCGTCGAGCTCGAGATGACGCGTCTTGCGGCCGCCGGGCTGGAGCCCTGCTGAGTCAGCCGGCGATCGCCATGGCCAACCTGTCGAGCTCGGCAGCGATGTCGCGGGCCCAGGCCGTGATCTCCGACGGATTCCGGAAGTCGCCCACCGGCGCATGCACGGCACGGACCATCAGGCGCTCCATGAACCCCAACCGACCCGGGTCGAGGCGTCCACGAAAGACGCGGTGGCCGCGAGCGTTGATGGATGTAGCGAGGTCCGCGACGCCGGCGGGATCTTCGGCCGGCTTCGGATCGGTGACGCCGATAGGCCCGCTGCTGAACAGCCAGACCGGCCGTGCGCCGAGCTCGATGGCATGGCGCTGGACGAAGGCCGTGGCCTCCGGCAGCCAGCGCCCCACGTACACGCCGCTGCCCAGCACGACTGCGCTGTAGCCGGCCACCTCATCGATGGTCGCCAGCGGCAGGACCTCCGCCTCCAGGCCGGCGTCGGCCAGGGCCTGCCCGATCGTCGTTGCGATTTCGTCGGTCGCTCCATGGCGGCTTGCAGCCGTCACCAGGACGCGCATCGGTGTACCTCCCAGGTCGTTCGCACTTGCTGCGTCCATTCCAGACGCTCCACCCCACGACCGGCAGTGCCAGAGGGCACGTTTGCGGCCGACTCTGGGACCGATGGCGGAGCGCTGCTACGCTGCCGGCGTGTTCCAGAGCCTCGACTTCGTCTACATGCCCAGTCGCGACGTGGCCAGGGACATGGCCTACTTCACCGCCGTTCTCGGCGGACGCCTCTCCTTCGCGGTCGAGGGCATGGGGACGCGGGTGGCGATGATCGAGCTGACGGAAGGCCCGCCGCGGGTGCTGCTCGCCGGCCACCTCGAGGGGGACCAACCGGTTCTCGTCTACCGGGTGGATGACCTCGGGTCGGCGATGACCGAGCTTGCGGCGAGGGGCTGGAAGCGCGAGCCGACCTTCGAGATCCCGCATGGACCGGTCTGCCCGTTCCGGACGACCGGGGGCCATCGGCTGGCCATCTACCAGCTCGTCCGGCCCGAGGCCGGAGAGCATTTCGAGGGTCGCCGCGACTTCTGACGCTTCCTCCGGCAACCGAACCGCCTGCTGCGGCGTCCTTGCGCCATGAGAGCAACCATCCTGATCATGCTGCTGACCCTGGCCTCCGGCTGCCGGCTCGTGCCGGGCGGCGGAACCCCGCTGGCGGTCGACGGCGAATGGCAGCTGCAGTCGGGGACGAACCAAGGGCAGCCGATTCCGATCGTGCCGGGCAGTCGCGTCACCCTGAAGATCGACGGCGACCAGGTTGGTGGCAGCTCCGGCTGCAACATTTACGGCGGCACCATCACGCTCGACGGCAGCAAGGTCACCATCAGCGCGCTGTCGATGACCGAGATGGCATGCGAGGAGCCACGGATGGCCTCGGAGGCCGCCTACCTCGCGGCGCTGCCGCGCGTCACCAGCGTGGAGCGCAGCGGGGATACGCTGGTGCTGAGCGGTCCCGAGGTTGAGCTTCGCTACGCCCTCGTGCCGCCCGTGCCGGACGCGGCCCTGGTCGGAACCCGATGGATGCTCGAATCGCTGATCAGCGCCGACGTCGCCTCCTCGACCGTCAAGGAAGCGCCGCTCCGATTCGGCGATGACGGGAAGGTGTCCGTCTCGACCGGCTGCCGCGACCTGACGGGCAGCTACACGGTCTCCGGTGCACGGGTGGAGATGACGCTCGACCCGTACGACCTGTATGCCTGCGGCGGGGCGCTCGGCGACCAGGACAGCCACGTCCTCGCGGTGATCGGCACCAGCTTCGACTTCGCGATTGACGGCGATGCGCTCACCCTGACCGCCGGGGAGCATGGCCTCGCCTACCGCGTCGCGACGGAGTAGCTATCCGCCCTGCGAAATGACGGCTGCCCGAGGCTCGGGGCGGCGGCTCCGAGCATCCACGAGCTAACATTTCGCGACCGTGGCCGATCTCCGCTAGCATCCGCCGGCCATGACCCGACCGATGATCCTGGCCGAAGGCATCGAGAAGTCCTTCGGCACGACCCACGCGTTGCGCGGCCTCGACCTCGACGTTGCCGAGGGGACGATCCTTGGCCTGCTCGGCCCGAACGGCGCCGGCAAGACGACCGCGGTTCGCATCCTCACCACCCTGCTCCGCCCCGATGCGGGCCGAGCCGAGGTGGCAGGCATCGACGTGCTGCGACATGCGCCCGAGGTGCGCCGCAAGATCGGGGTGGCCGGCCAGAACGCCACGCTCGACGAGGTGCTCACCGGGCGCGAGAACCTCGAGATGATCGGGCGACTCTTCCGGCTGCCGGCATCCGAGGCGCGCAGTCGCGCCAACAGCCTCCTCGAGCGCTTCGCGCTCCAGGAGCTCGCGGACAGGATCACGAAGACCTACTCCGGTGGCGAGCGGCGTCGCCTGGACCTGGCCGGCGCCCTCGTTGCCGAGCCCCCCGTCCTCTTCCTCGACGAGCCGACGACCGGCCTCGACCCACGTGGCCGGCTCTCGATGTGGGACCTCATCGGCGACCTGGCCAAGGGCGGGACCACGGTGCTGATGACGACGCAGTACCTGGAGGAGGCCGACCTCCTGGCCGATGACATCGCCGTGATCGACCACGGCAAGCTGATCGCCCGCGGGACCGCCCTGGAGCTGAAGCAGCGGACCGGCGGCGAGCGCCTCGAGATCCTCGTCACCAATGGGGACCAGGTGGCCGCCGCGGCGACCGCCCTGGCGGCGCTCAGCGGCGAGCAGCCGTTCGTCGACGAGGCCGCTCGCCACGTGAGCGTGCCCGTCTCGTCGCACGGCGGGATGCTGACCCGCGCGGTGCGCGAGCTGGACGCCGCCGGGGTCGAGGTGGACGACATCGGCTTCCGGCGACCGACCCTGGACGAGGTCTTCCTGGCACTGACCGGCAAGCCGGCAGGCGACGAGACATCGGCTCGGGAGGAGGTTGCGTCATGACGCTGAGCTGGTGGATCGCCGACTCGCTCGAGATGGTGAAGCGCAACCTGCGCCACATCCGTCGCACGCCGGAGCTGCTGCTGGACGTGACGCTCCAGCCGATCATGTTCGTGATCCTCTTCCGCTTCGTCTTCGGCGGAGCGATCCCGATCGAGGGCACGACCTACGTCAACTACCTGATGGCGGGCATCTTCGTGCAGACGATCGCCTTCGCCGGCGTGTACACGGGGGTGCTGCTGGCGAACGACCTGAAGAACGGGATGATCGACCGATTCAGATCGCTCCCGATGCTGCAGTCCTCGGTCCTGACCGGCCGCACCCTCACCGACCTGCTGCGCGCGATGCTGGCGGTGACGGTGATGACGATCGTGGGGCTGCTGGTCGGGTTCCGCCCGGAGGGTGGGCTGAGCGGCGCAGTCCTGGCGATCGGGGTGATGCTGACCTTCGGCTTCGCGCTGTCATGGGTCGGCGTGGCGATGGGCTCGTTTGTTCGGACGCCCGAGGCGCTCCAGGGGCTCATGTTCATGACCGTCTTCCCGCTCACCTTCGCCAGCAGCGCCTTCGTGCCGACCAACACGATGCCGGACTGGCTGCGCTTCTTCGCCGAGCGCCAGCCGCTGACCCTGGTCACCAACACCGTGCGCAGCTTCATGCTCGACGGGAGCGGTGGCCCGGACGCCATCCCGGCGCTGGTCTGGTCGGTGGGGCTGCTGGTGGCCTTCTTCCCGATCGGGCTGTGGCTGTACCGAAGGCGAACCAGCCAGTAGGCGGGATGCGGCTCGGGATCGGCTAGCGGCTGGTCAGCTCGTCGATCCACGCCTCCAGGCGTGGCAGATGCTCGGCAAGGTGGTCGGGGCCGGCCTTGCGGACCCAGAACTCGGCAGCCGGGGTGACCTCGGGAAGCTCCGCCCAGGCGCGGCGCAGCTCGGCACGGGCAGAGGCGCATTGCAGGTGTACGGTGTCGAGCGGGACGTCGTGCATGGCTGCCAGGAAGCGTTCGTTCTCGGCGTCGATGTCGATCTCGCCCTCGCGGTAGGTCCCCGCCGCAATGCGCCGCAGCATCTGGGCACCCTCCGCCATCCACGTCCCGACGTGTGCGACCGCGTCCTTGGCGGTCCAGCCCTCGCGGAAGTAACCGGGAATCTCGGCGATGTCGGGCGTGATGCGGGCCATCACCGCATGGAGGCGGTGCCAGGCTTCCGCTTCACCGGGCAGGTCACGCGATTTCGTTGTCGCGGAGCTCACCGGGAGATGATAGTCCGCCGTCGTCGTGGCGGCCCGATGGGTCAGGCAGGCAGCGCGGCCGCCCACCTCGACGCCCGCTCCAGCTCGCCGGACTCGAGCTCGGGCTTTCGCGTCACGAAGAAGCTCTCCTCCGGCGCGACGATGGCGGCGCCGAACTCCCGCAGTCGATCCGTGATCCGGGCGCTCGCCGAACCCGACAGCCACTCCGGCCAGCGCAGTCGCGTGTCGAACCCGACCGCCCGTCGGCCGCTGAGGGCCTTGGGTGCGAGTCGCTCGAAGTACTCCCGCACCGGCGGGGTCATCCCGTGGGCCTCCGTTGGTCCACCGATCACGACCAGGTCGATGTCGGCGTCGATCTCCGTCGGCGCCTCCTCGACCGGCCGGAGGTCGACGCTCCCTCGCTCGCCGAGCCGATTGGCGATGGTCTCCGCCACGCGTCGCGTGTTGCCGTTGCGCGACGCATAGATCACCAGGATGTGCATGGCACTCCTCCAATGCCGGTGCCGCATGGGGCGACCGGCCGCGCCCATCATCCGGAGCGCCCGCCCACGGCTCCAGTGCCATCCCGACCGAAATGGACGGCCGCGGCGCCCAACCGAGCTAGCTGCCGGGCCGAGTGCCCGTGACCCGCACGAGCGGCTGGCGCATGAGGAGGGCCTTCGGTGGCAGCCGGCGCAGGAGCTCGAGCGCCCGCCCCCGCAGCTGCAGCAGCGAGCCGGCGTCGAGGCCGGCGAACAGCTCCCGATCCAGCCAATGCTCGAGCAGATCCAGGTATGACTCTGGGGTGTACTGATGCTCGAGCCAGGCGTCCCGCCCGCGGACGTCTCGGAATCCGGCCCGACGGAACTCGGCGCCGGCCGCGCGCGCCGATGTGTACGGGTGCACCCTGCGTTCCATGGACGGCCGGATGATCTGGAGCTCGTCGAGGACATCGCCGAAGACGTCCTCCGGCTCGAATGGCGGGTCGTCGGCGTGCCACGAGACCAGGGCGAACCGTGCGCCCGGACGGAGGACGCGATGGACCTCGCGCAAGGCCGCGGCGCGGTTCGGGACGAGCTGGATGACGAAGGAAGAGACCGCCGCGTCCATGCTGGCGTCGGACAGCGGGAGCTGATCGGCCGCGGCGGCGATGGTCCGCAGGCGACGAGCATGGGCGGGCGACCGTGTGCCGGCCGCCGCGGCCGCGATCTCGAGCATGCCCCGCGATGGGTCGATGGCGGTCACGCGGACCGCCGGCCAGCGATCCAGAGCGGACAGCGCCAGGACCCCGGTCCCGCTGCCCAGGTCGAGGAGGTCGAACGGCGACTTGTCGCCCGCCGGGATCGCGAGGTCGTCCAGCACCCCGACCGCCGCAGGAGCGATGAGGGGACCCCACCAGTCCCGGTATGCCCCGGCAAACTCGTCGAAGATGCGCTCGGCTTCGTCAGCTTCCATGGATGGACCCGATGCTAGCGCGTGGACCGGGGACGAGGGTCACACGGCAACGGGCCGAACTGCACTCCACGCTCGTGGCGGACAGCGGGACCATGGGCCCGATGGCTGCCGATCCGATGACCGCCGCCGAGCTGCGTCACCAGCGCCTGATCTTCTTCAGCGACGCGGTCTTCGCGATCGCGATCACCCTGCTGGTGGTCGACCTGCGACCACCAGACGCGCCTTCCGGCGGCTACGAGGCCGCCCTGCGCGCGTACCTGTCCCAGCCCGGTCCGTTCATCGCCACCGCCATCGGCTTCGTGGTGGTGGGCTCGTACTGGATGAGCCACCGGAAGATCTTTGCGCTCATTCCGCGGACGGACGAGCGCGTGGCGTGGGCGAACACCGTCTTCCTGTTCGGCATCGTCGTCCAGCCCTTCTTCACCGCGGCGCTGGCCGAGCATGACCCGAACCGCACCTCGGTGGTCGCTTATGCCAGCTGCCAGGTCGTCGCCGGACTTGCGCAGCTCGGCCTGTGGATGGTTGCGATTCGGCGGCCGGCCCTCCTCGCGCCGAGCGCCACGCCGCGGCGCGTGCGCTACGTGACCCTGCTCCTGGCGCGAACCCCGGCAACTTTCGCGATCTCGATCCCGGTGACGCTCCTCCTCGGCGCCATCCCGGGCATGGTGAGCTGGGGCGCGATCCACGTGGTGGCGCTGCTGATCGAACGCCGCTTCCCCGACCTCAGCCCGGATCCGGATGCCGCGGCTAGGCCCTTGGCTGGCTGACAGCCGCCCGGTACCATCGCACGCATGGACACCCAACAGCCAGCAGTGCACATTGGCCGCGACCAGTTCCACCTCGCCTGGGACCGGTCGATCGAGCCGATCGCGACCGTCGCCAGCGGCGACGTCGTGGAGATCGACGCCCTCGACGCGTCGGGCGGGCAGATCACCCGCGAATCGACCGTCGGTGACCTGGCGAACCTCGACTTCGATCGCGTCGACCAGGTGCACGGGCCGATCGCGGTGGAGGGAGCCGAGCCGGGCGACACCCTGGAGATCGAGCTGCTGGAATTCGCCCCGGCTGATTGGGGCTGGACGGCGAACATCCCGGGCTTCGGGCTGTTGACGGAGGACTTCCCCGAGGCTGCGCTCAGCATCAGCCGCCTCTCCAACGGGATGGCCGACTTCATGCCCGGCGTGCACATTCCGCTCGCCCCGTTCTGCGGTGAGCTGGGGGTCGCGCCGCCCAACGAGGGCGCCCACTCGACGATCCCGCCCGACGTGTTCGGCGGCAACATGGACACCCGCCACCTGACCGCCGGAACGAAGCTCTTCCTGCCCGTCTTCGCCCCAGGTGGGCGCTTCTCGCTGGGTGACGGGCACGCCGCTCAGGGGGACGGCGAGGTGTGCGGCACCGCCATCGAGACGCCGATGCATGCCCAGGTGCGCCTGACGGTGCGCAAGGACCTGCACGTCACCGCCCCTGAATTCCTGACGCCGGGGCCGCTGGCGCGCGGCACGAACAGCGGCCCCTTCTACGCGACCGACGGCGTAGGCCCCGACCTGATGACCGCCGCGCGCGAAGCGGTGCGGCGCATGATCGACTACCTCGGCCGCGAGCACGGCCTGAGCGCGATCGACGCCTACCTGCTGTGCAGCGTCGCCTGCGACCTGAAGATCAGCGAGATCGTGGACGCGCCGAACTGGATCGTCACCTCGTACTGTCCCCTCTCGATCTTCGGCTGACCCGGCTGGCCTGACGATGCCCGCCAACCTCTCTGCCGCCGCGCGCGAGCTGATCGAGTCCGAGGCGCTGGCGCACGTCGTCACCCTCAATCGCGACGGGAGCCCGCACCAGTCCATGGCATGGGTCGGCCTCGAGGGCGACGCCGTCGTGTTCGGCACGCTCGACGACCAGCCCAAGCTGCGCAACCTGCGCCGAGACCCGCGTATGAGCATCTCCATCGAAGGGACGCGCACCAACGAGTGGGGCCTGCGCGAATACCTGATCCTGTCGGGCATCGCCGAGGTCGTGCCCGGCGGCGCGCCGGAGCTGCTCCAGCGGCTGGCCCATGTCTACCTGGGGCCCGACGTGACCTTCCCCAGCATGCCGAACCCGCCGCCCGGCTACGTCACCCGCATGCGGGTCGAGCGTGTCTCCGGCATCGGGCCTTGGCGCGGAGGGGCCGCCCCCGGCCCCTCCGCCATCCGCTAGTCGCTGCCGCTGTCCCCGCCATACACGTCGCGCATCCGGTCGAGCGCCGCTCGGTTGACGAACCACAGCACCACGAAGATGACGATGCCGATCGCCATCCAGGCACCGACGATCGGCGCCGTGAAGCGCAGCGAGGTGGTGTACGGGTCCAGGGTGATGTCGAAGAAGGGGATCGTCAGCCCGCCGATGACCGACAGCAGGGCCGGGACCATGGCGAGCACCCCGATGACCGGGACCACCAGGTGCTTGATCACGTTGAATTCGTCGCGCCGCTCCCGCAGGTAGAAGCCGATCACGGCCAGGTTCACGGCCATGTACATGCCTGCAAACACGAGGCCGAGCATGGTGCCGATGAAGACGTAGATGTTGATCGGTCCGAGGCCCTCGTATGGGTCGTTGGCGAGGTAGAGGCCGCCGCCGACCGCGACGACGATCGCCAGGAGGACCTGCAGGTGAACCGCGTTGACCGGGGTGCGGTGCGTCGGGTGGACCGCGGCTAGGAACTTCGGCAGGAGGCCGCCGCGCGCCATCGAGAAGATGGAGCGCGTTGCCGCGGTCGCGCCCGAGTTCGCGTTGGCCAGCGAGCTGTTGATGATCGCGAAGACCACGAGGATGCCGCCTAGGGTGCCGAGCACCTCGGTCCCCATGAAGCCCCACGGGTCGCCGCCGTTGAAGGCATAGAACTCTCCCGCCATTCGATCCGGGCCAAAGAAGACGGTCGCGGCGTAGTAGCAGAAGACGTAGAACGCGCCCACCCCGATCGTCGACCAGATGACCGCCTTCGGAATCGTTCGGCGAGGATCTCGGGCTTCCTCCGCCAGCGGGGCGGCGGCCTCGAAGCCGATGAAGGCGAGGAGGCAGAAGATCATCCCCTGGAAGGCCGGCTTGATCCCATCGGCCCCCGGGATGAAGACGTCGACCGTGTTGCGGTCGCCGGCTTTGATGATCATCAGCGCCGAAATGAAGACGAAGATCGAGATCTCAATCGCGCCCAGGACGACCCCGGCGCGCGTCGACAGCTGGATGCCGCTGTAGATCAGCCACCACAGCAGCAGCCCGCACAGCACGGCGAGCGCCACCCACAGGGTCTGGAAGTCGATGGTGACATTGAGGTAGGCCTGCAGGAAGGTCGCGCCGTAGAAGCCGAAGGCTGCCAGGAGGATCGGCGCGATGAGGGGCTCTGCGAGGGCGAAGGCCCAGGCCATCATCCAGCCGAAGAACGGGCCGAGGCCCCGGGCGACATACGTATACATGCCACCCGCCGACGGCAAGTGCTTGGCGAGCTGGCCGATCGAGTAGGCCGTGAACAGGCAGGCGACCATCGCCAGCACCACGGCAAGTGGCGTCAGCCGACCCGCGAAGCCGGTCGCGGCCCCGATCGACAGGGCAACGGCAACCGCCGGCGCCATGTGGGTGATCGACTGAAAGAGGACCTCCGTGAGGCCGATGGCGTTGCGCTGAAGACCTTCTCCAGCCGTGCCCGGGACGCTGGTAGCTGTCATGCGCCTCTCCTCCTCGTGCGCCGCTCGGTTGCGGCCATCACATGGTATGGATCGGCGTCAAGGAATCTCGGACAGGTGGCGCCCCATCAGGAAGGCCCAGACCGGGAAGACGATCGAGTACCCGACCCCACCGGCATAGGTCAGGGGGTGGTCGAGTCCGCCCAGGAGCATGCCAAGCGGCAGCAGGACGAATCCGAGGCCGGCGGTCAGGCCGAACCAGCGGATCGCGTTGAGCCACGGCCCGGCCAGCAGATTGGCTCCCGCGATCCAGAGGCCGATGACGATCAGCGCCACGCTCTCCAGGGCGAGCGCCCCGGTGGCAGCGTGCTCGTAGTCGAAGTCGACCACGCCGGCGATGAAGAGCGCCTGCGCGACGCACCAAACGATGACCGCGATCCAGCCGCTGACCTGCGCGACGAGCGCGAGTGGGGTGGGCGTGAGGCCGCCGAGCTCCCAGAAGGCGAGCATCAGCATCGGGATCGCCGCCGTCATCACGAGCAACGCGGTGTCATTCAGCGTCCCCCACGGGTCGCCGATCCAGAAGAAGAGGATGATCGTGATCGTGGCCGCCAGTCCCGCGGCCGCCGCGACGTAGGCAGCCACGACCGCGCGCCGGACGATGCGCCGCGTGCCGTCACCCATCGGGCGCGACAGTATCATCCGCCGAATGCCTGAGAACGCTGACTTCTCGCCGACCCTGCGCCTCGCTCGGCTGGCAGAGGCCGAGGCGATCGACGCCCTCATGAAGGCCTCTACAGCGGGGCTGTTCCCGGGCTACTACGACGCGGGGCAGACGGCCGCATCGATCCGCTATATCGCCAGTGTCGATCGCACCCTGATCGAGGATGACACCTACTTCGTGCTCGAGGCGAACGGCGAGCTGGTCGCCTGTGGGGGCTGGAGCCGGCGCGACAAGCTGTACAGCGGCTCGAGAGAGGGCGCCGATGACGCCCGCTTGCTGGACCCGGCACGCGAGCCCGCGCGGGTGCGCGCCATGTTCGTTCGGCCGGGCTGGACCCGGCGCGGGCTCGGCACGCGCATCCTCGAGGCATGCGAGACAGCGGCGAGGCAGGAGGGCTTTGCAAGGCTGGCCCTGGTCGCCACATTGCCCGGTTTCCCGCTCTACGAGCAGTTCGGATTCGTCGCTACCGAACAGGTTGAGGTGCAAATGCCGGACGGCACTACTGTCCCGGCGGTGGCGATGGAGATGCCGTTGCCGGAGTTCTAGGGTCCGCTGACGACCTTCACCGCCGTCACCACGAAGGTCAGGCGGCACTGATCGATGAGTGACTGCCGTCCACTCCACCACTGGATCGAGTCGGCGCGTGGCTCGATGCGGCAGGATGAGGCGGCCGGATCGTCGAAGTGCCCGGTGATCTCGAGCCAGGTTCCCGTCCAGGCGGGATCGAGCGGGGCGAGCGACGGACCGAGCACGGCCGTGGACCAGTTGTCCTGGCCTTCTTCGGGAGACAGGAAGAGCTGGTCCGGGCCCGGGTTCAGCAGCCACGCCGGCTCCGGTTCGCCATCCGCAGGTCCCCAACAGTCCCCGCACGCGACGGAGAACGCACGGAACGTGAACGGCATGGCGCCGTGGCAGGAGACGACGGCGGCCGAATCGACGACGAGGAACTCGAGGATGTCACCCGGCAGGTCCTGGCAGTCGGTCGCTGGATCGGGAACCGCAACCACGATCGGCTCTGATTCCGGCACCCAGCGCCCGGCGGCAGTGCGATGCCAGAAGATCGGGTTGTCACCGCGCAGGCTCTGCCGATGGCCCACGACCACGACCCCGGGCGGCCCGGCCGCCGCCAGCGTCGGAACACCGCCAAACGAGTCCGGCAGCTTCGACCGGAGCCAGTGCACGCCGTTCCCGGTCCACACCAGCGGCTCGTCAGACGCGCGGTCCCATCCGAAGGCATAGGCTCGCGTGCCGTCCGAGACCAGCTGCCCCACGACACCGCCCTCGAAGGCAGCGTCGGCCGAGGACTCGCGGATCCACGACACCTGGCCTTCAGCGATCACGGCACTCCAGACCCGGGGTTCGAGGGTCGCACGATTCATGTCGACGGCGGCGATCCCATCCCCGAAGTCGGTGAGCTGCAGGCCTACGCCATCCGGGCCGTGGTCGAGCTGCGTCCAGGCCTGGCCATCGCTCGAGTACGCGGCGAATGGGGTGGGAGTCACCGGGTCGATGGCGGCGTCCCAGAGGTAATAGCCGTGATGGAGTGCAACGATCCGTCGATCGCCCGGGAAGCTGTGGGTGATCACCGGATCCCTGGACTCCAGCCAGGTCTGGCCATCGGTCGACGACCAGAGCGCTCCCGACGAGGACACTCCCCGATCGGAGAACGTCTCCAGCAGGTACCCGTCTTCGTTGCCGAGAAGCTGGTTGACGTATTCGTTTTCGATCCCGGCAAGCATGCCGAGGCGGGTCCATTGGAGCCCGTCGCCCGAGCTCCAGATCCAGATGCGTCCATGGCTGTCATCCGTGACGTAGGTGGCGGCCAGCCAGCCGGCCGGACCCCAGGCGACCGATGCACCGTTCCAGGAGTCGGCGAGGGACTGGCCGGCGCTCTGCCAGCTTCCGCCATCGGTGGAGATGGCCGGGCCGCCTGGCTCGAACGTGTCCGGGCCGCTGGGCGGGGCGACCATCGCCACGAATCCGTCGGAGCCGGCGACGAGGCTGTTGACGCTCCCGCTGTACGATAGCGGGGGTATTGGTAGCGCCGCACCTGTTCGACTCCCCCCACGGTGGTCTGGATCCAACCGCCGGACTGATCCAGCAGGAGCCAGCCGGCCCCATCCTGCAGCGGATCCTCGGACGACGCGGAGGCGATCTCGCCCTTCTCGAAGACCCCGACCTCGGTCGCATCCGGGTCGGGCTCGGATCGGATCACGATGTCCTGGAGAGCGCGAACCCAGCCATAGAACGAGTAGCTCGCTTCCTGGGGCGAGGCTTCGAAGTCCGGGTCCGCAAGAGTGGCCACGCGCGGCGGCTCGGGGGTGGGGGCCGGACGCGGGGTCCGAGACGGCCGTACCGAGGGGTCGGGGGAGGCCTGGCCGATCTCGTCGAGGCCCGGAAGCACGTTCCCAACGGCAATGAACGCCCCGGCAACCAGGACGACCAGCGCGAGGCCCACCAGGATGCGGTCGCCGAGCCCACTCGGCGGCTGCGCCCCCGGCGACATCTCCAGCTCGAACCCGTCGCGCTCGCTCACAACCCTGCTCGGTACGAGACACCTGACCTGTCCAGGCTCGCTGCTAGAGTCTCACGACCGATGATCGACGACCAGACCCAGGCCGATTTCCTCCAGGTCGCCCGCGAGCGAGGCGTCCGCAGCCTGCAGGTTGCCTGGCACGCCGAGTACGTATCGGCGTCCCAGATCGGCTGGCGCATCGCCGAGCTGGACCGGGAGGTGCGCCGGGCCGCGGTCGACCTGCGGACGGACGGGAGCGCCCGCGTGCCGCCGCCCCAGGATGGCGGCCTTGCCTTCGTCGACGCGGCCCCGGGCTCGGCCGACATCCTCTTCGAGGTGTTCGGCTTCGTGCGGGACGTGCTCGCATCGGATGCCGTGCGCGTGCTGCTCACCGCCATCGGGCTGACCGGCGCCATTGGCAAGGTCTGGGGATTCGTCTTCAAGGACCGGGACCCGCTGCGCGGCGTCACCGGGCGCCAGGTCCTCGAGATCCTGCATGAGTACCACGAATTGAGCGCCACGCCGGCGGGGGCCGATGCCATCGGCGACTCCACTGCAGGCAGGGAGCCTGCCCCCATCACGATCTCGGTGCTGGTCGAGCACGAGGACGACTCGCGCTCTGTGCTCGTGGTCGAGATGCGCCGCTGACCTAGCCCAGACGGCCTATTCGTCCGGCATCAGGACCATGGACGATCGCTCGGGCGCCGCGTCATGATCGGCCGATGGAGAGCGTGTTTCGAACACGTTGGGCAGGGCTGGCGCTCGCAATGGCGCTGGCCGTCGGCGGCTGCCAGGGGGCCAGCAGCCCGTCCGTGGCGCCATCGGCCGACCCGACGCCGACGCCGCCGCCACCCACGGACGACCAGGTCATGCGGCGCTTTCTGGCGCTGGCCGGCAGTCACGCCCTGACGATGCACGTCGTCGCCGACGGGAAGGTGACGGTCACCAGCAGCGGGACGAGCGACACCGTCAAGGTCGGGTTCGACATGGACCTCAGCGGCGCGGACGGGGTCGGCAAGGCGGTCGTCGACACCGGCCCGTCGGACGTCACCTTCAGGATGCTGCTGACCGGGGGCCATGCCTACATCGACGACGATGGGATCTGGACCGAGGTCCCCGACTACCATCCCAGTACGCCGCTGAATCCATTCGCCGGGCTGAGCAGTGCCGACGAGCTCAGCTACCGCGGGCACGAGATCCGCGACGGGGAGCGCATTCACCACCTGTCGGTGCTCGCCTGGCTCGGCGGCGACCTGAGCCTGCTCGAGGCGCAGGGCTGGACGGGCGTCAAGGTCGACTACACACTCACGACCCTGACAGTCGAGGATGACGGCGCCCCGATCGAGATGAGCTTCTCGGGCGGCATCTCCGGTCGCTTTAACGACGGGGGCGCCTCGGCGGCCTTCGAGGTCACCTACGAGTTCACGAAGGTCGGCGAGCCGGTGGACATCCCCGCGCCCGTCTGAGCCCCACGGTGGACCTGCGACCACCGCCGCTCCCGATGAGCGGTGCGCAGGGACACCAGCCCAGCGCTCCATTACCCTGCCGTGAACTGCAGAGGGCAGAGATGCCTTCCCCTGATCTCGTCTTCCTGGGTGCCAGCGTCGAGACGATCACGCCCCACAGCGGTCCGGTGCCCGATGCCGTCGCCGTGACGGACGGTCACATCAGTGCCGTGGGGAGTCGCGCGCAGGTCGAGCCGCTGGTCGGATCACGGACACGCGTCATCCGCCTGGATGGCGAGACCCTGCTCCCCGGCTTCCAGGACGCCCACATCCACCCGGTCCAGGGCGAGCTGACGGCGATGCGCTGCGATCTCAAGGACGTTGCGCCGGACCGCATCGCCGATGCGATCAGGCGCTACGCCGCGAGCCACCCGGAGCGCGACTGGATCATCGGGGCGGGCTGGTCCGTCACCGACTTCCCCGACGCCGCCCCGCGCCGCTCTGCGCTCGACGACCTCGTCCCCGACCGGCCGGTCTTTCTCTGGAGCCGCGACGGCCACTCGGCGTGGGTGAACAGCCGGGCGCTGGAGCTGGCGGGCATCTCCGCCGCCACGCCCGAGCCGCCGGGGGGCCGCATCGTGCGAGAGGCAGATGGATCGCCGGCCGGCACGCTGCGGGAGGGAGCGATGTCGCTGGTCGAGGAGCTCGCTCCGCCACCGACCAGGGAGGATCACGTGGCCGCACTGGCGGCTGCGCAGCGCCGCCTGCATGCGCTCGGCATCACCGCCTGGCAGGACGCATCGGTCTATGACCCCGACGCCTGCGCACGGCAGCTGGCGGCGTATCGCTCCGCGGCGGGGGGCGGCAGCCTGCAGGCCCGGGTGGTGGCCGCCCTCTTCTGGGATCCACGGCGCGGCGTCGAGCAGGTTGACGGGTTCCTCGCGCAGCGGGCTGAGGCGAGCATCGGCAGGTTGCGGGCGGGCACGGTCAAGATCTGGGTCGACGGCGTGATCGAGGGCCTGACCGCCGCACTGCTCGACCCGTACCTCGACGAGGACGGCCGCGCAACGGAGAACCGCGGCATGGCGCTGGTGCCGCCCGAACCGCTCCGCGAGGCGGTCATCGCCCTCGACGCCGCCGGGCTGCAGGTGCACCTGCACGCCATCGGCGACGCCGCCGTGCGCAGCGCGCTCGACGCCATCGAGGTCGCCCGCGCGCGGAACGGCCCGTCGGACCTCCGCCATCACATCGCTCATATCCAGCTGATCCACCCCGACGACCTCGCTCGCTTTGCCGCCCTTGGCGCGACCGCGAACATGCAACCGATCTGGGCCTGCCACGAGGCGGTCATGGACGAGCGGACCGTCCCGTTCCTGGGACCCGAGCGGACGGGCTGGCAATACCCATTCGCCAGCCTCCTCCAGAACGGCGCCCGGCTGGCTGGCGGCAGCGACTGGCCGGTGACGAGCGCCAACCCGATGCGCGAGATCGAGGTGGCGGTGACACGCATCGACCCCGACGCCCGAGCGAACGCTCCCTTCCTCCCGGAGCAGCGGCTGGGCCTGGACGAGGCGCTCGCCGCATTCACCATCGGATCGGCCTGGGTGAACCACCTCGACGCCGAGACCGGCTCGATCGAGGTCGGCAAGCTGGCCGACCTGACCCTGCTGGACCGCGACCTTCGGGCGGCGGATGCCGGCCCGCCTGGCCGGGCCACCGCCCAGGCCACCTGGGTCGAGGGGCTCGAGGTCTTTGCAAGGCCGATCTGACCGCGCGGCGGGTCCCCGGCAAGACGCCGGAGGAGCCTGGCCTGTACGACTCCATCACGCACATCTACGACCAGATCGACATCACCGACAAAGTGCGCCGCTAGGGGGCGTTCAGCTCCTGCCGCAGGGCGATGAGGTCGGGATCGTCCTTCGCCAGCTCGGCGAGATCGTGGCGGCGCACGAACGCGGCCTTCAGGAGGCGGCGGGCGTCGTCGAGCTCGCCGGACAGCGCGCGAGCGCAGGCGATGTTGTAGAGGATGACCCCCGAGTCCCGCGGCGGCAGGTGCCCGGAACCCAGGATCGCCTCCACCTGGTCCGCGAAGGCATCGAAGCGCGCGCGGTCGCCGGCCAGGTCCGCGATCTCGGGCAGGTGGCCGACCGCGTGGTTCACCCCGTTGGCGCCGATTCCCGCCACCGATCCGTCATCGCATTCGCACAGGACGTCGGTGGAGCTGCGCTCGATCGCCGCGACGAGGGCCTCGACGCTGGCGTCCGCCGCTCGCGTCACCTCGTCCCAGGTCCACTCCGCGTGCCGCTCCTGCAGCACGGCGTTCGACTCGTCGACCGGTTCGGTGGTGGACGGGTCGCCGGCGTGCTGAGGGTCGACGTCGCCGGCGCGGGCCGCGATGCGGCGCGCCTCGATGGCGCGCCACGCTCCGAGGTGGGCCAGGACGTCCTTGACCGACCAGTCACCCAACGTGCCGGCGGCCTCACGGGATTCCGCCGGCACGGCAGCGAAGAGGTCGCGCTCCGCGTCGCGCATGGCACGCAGCATCGCGATGAGGTCGGCCTGCAGGGGCGTGTGGGCGGCTGACATGGTCTCCACGACGCGCATCGTAGCGCCGCGGCCCGCTCATCGGCCGGGCGGTGCGATGATCGGGTCATGGTGGAAGCCCCCGTTGCACTCCGCACCTGGACCGATGCCGACCTTCCGCTCCTGCGCGGCCTGCTTGGCGACCCGGCGATGATGACCCACCTCGGCGGCCCTGAGTCCGAGGAGAAGCTGCTGGTGCGCCACCAGCGCTACCTCGACATCGCCCAGACCACCGGGCGGGCCTTCGTCATTACCTTCGGCGCGGAACGCGTGGCGGCGGGCTGGGTCGGCTACTGGGAGACGACCTGGCACGGCGAGCCGGCCTGGGAGACCGGCTGGAGCGTGCTTCCCGACTTCCAGGGTCGCGGCGCGGCCACCCGGGGTGCGGCCCTGGCGATCGAGGCCGCGGCTGCCGAGCAGCTCCATCCCTTCATCTACGCCTTCCCGGCGGTCGAGAACGGGCCGTCCAATGCCGTCTGCGCGAAGCTCGGCTTCGAGCGGCTCGGCAGCGAGTCGCTCGAGTACCCGCCGGGGACCCGGATGGAGTGCGCGATCTGGCGCCGAGCGCTCGCCGGCGGGGCGAACCAGGGCACGCGGTAGAGTTGCGCGTCCCATGACCACGAACGAATCGACCAGCCCGTGACCGAGCCTGCGCGATCGCGCCTGACGCAGTACGAGCCGCGGGCAGGGGTCATCGACCTGGCGTGGGGCCACCCGGACCCAAGCCTGCTGCCGGTGCAGGAGCTGCGAGAGGCGTCGCATCGGGCCATGGAGCGGCACGGCTCGGACATCCTCGAGTACGGCAGCACGGCGGGATCCCCGCCCCTCATCGACTTCATCTGCGAGCGACTGGCGCAGACCGATGCCCGGGCTCCCCGCCCGGAGGAGGTGGTGGTCACCAGCGGGGCGTCACAGGGGCTGGACCTGGTCTCCACCCTGCTGCTGACGCCCGGCGACACGGTCCTCCTCGACGTGCCGACCTACCACCTGGGGATCAGCATCCTGTCGGACCACCCGGTCCGGCTCCAGGCCGTCGCCTCGGACGCCGATGGGATCGTGCTCGAAGACCTGGCGCGGGTGGTCGGGCAGCTGCGGCGGGACGGCGAGCGGCCGCGCCTGCTCTACACCATCGCGACCTTCCACAACCCGACCGGTCGCAACATGTCGGTCGCCCGGCGCCAGGCGCTGGTCGACCTCGCGGCGCAGGAAGGCCTGCTGATCGCGGAGGACGACACCTACCGCGAGCTCTCCTACGACGGCCCGTCACCGCCTTCGCTGTGGGCGCTGGATCGAGCGGGGGTGGTGGTCCGCATCGGCAGCTTTGCCAAGGCCGTGGCGCCGGGGCTGCGGGTCGGCTTCGTGAGCGCCACCCCGGAGATCGTCGGCCGCATGGCGACCGGCGGGCTCCTCGACTCCGGCGGCGGGATGAACCACTTCGCGGCCACCGTCCTGGCCGAGTACGCCGCCAGTGGCGACTACGCCCGCCAGATCGAGCGCTTCAAGGCGGCGTACCGCGGGCAGCGAGACACGCTCCTGGCGGGGCTTGCGGCCCACCTGCCTGAGACGGCGTCATGGTCCAAGCCGGGCGGCGGCTACTTCGTCTGGGTCGATCTGCCGCCGGGCGTGCACTCCGACGACCTGCTGCCCGTCGCCGTGGAGCGCGGGATGGCGTTCCTGCCCGGCCATCGCTTCTTCCCCGACGAGGGCCAGGCGCCGGGGGCGCTGCGGCTCGCCTTCAGCATGCACCCACCCGAGCGGCTCGAGGCCGCCGTCGCCAGCCTGGGCGACGCGATCCGGACCCTCGCCGCTCGCTAGCCGTCCGGGGGCTGGTTCCAGCGCTCCTGCCCGCGCCATGCGCGGGCCGAATCAGCCGGTCGTGCGGTCGAGGAGCTGGAGCAGCCGATGCGCCGCCAGCTCGATCTCTTTGTGACGCCACTCGGCGGCGCGGTACTGGCAAGCGATCAGCCCGGTGCGGTGCACGCGTTGGAAGTCGCCGACCACGAAGCCGTAGCGGGCCTTCGTCTCATCGGTGGCGGCGTCGGTCAGCCCAAGATGCCATTCGGCGTATTCCTTCCAGGAGTGGCGCTTCAGGAACCGGTTCTCGTCCGCGGCGCGCGGCTGCGCCTCGCCCCAGTCGCTGTCCAGGACGTACTGATGGCCCGAGATCAGCTTCCGGACGTGCGCAACCGCGCGACGGTTCAGCGAGTACGACGGCACGGGTCAGGCCTCGACCGGGACGCCCTTGTACGCCTCCTCGAGCTTGGCAACGTCGATCTTCGTCATCTCGAGCATCGCCTTCATGACCCGCGGGCGCCGGCGCGATCCGTCCCGTCGAGCAGCTCGGGAAGCTGGCGCGGAATGACCTGCCACGAGACGCCGTAGCGATCCTTCAGCCAGCCGCAGACGCTGTACTCGCCACCGCCCTCGACCAGCTTCTCCCAGTAGCGGTCGACCTCGGCCTGGTCCTCGCAGTCGATGCTGAACGAGATGGCCTCGCTGAACTGGAAGTCAGGCCCGCCGTTCAGGCCGATGTACTGCTGGCCGGCCAAGGTGAAGTCGACGGTCAGGACGCTCCCCTCGGTGCCGCTCGGGTTGTCGGCGGCGGCGCGGTGGATCTTGTCGACGTGGCTGTTCGGGAGGATGGACGTGTAGAACTCCGCGGCTTCCACCGCGTCGTCGTTGAACCACAGGCAGGGGGCAATCTTGGACATGGTGATACCTCTCAGATCGTGCTTACGTGCGGAGAGTATCGGGCTGGATGCGGGGCAATGGGAACCGCGCGGGACGCCAGGTGTCAGATCCGTTGCAATTCGAGGTCCGATTGGTCGAACCTGGAGCCCCGTGGCCGTCGTCAATAAGGGCGTGGACGAGCGAATGGTGGTCCGGATGGAAGTGAGCGGCAACGCAGGAGGCCGTGCCCTGATCACCGACAGCGCCCTCATCGCGCGCGCCGGCGCCGGCGACACGGACGCGTTCGCCGATCTCCTCGCTCCCCGGCTGGATCGCCTGTGGCGCAACCGCCCAGGCGATCCTCGGCAACGAGGCTGACGCTCGGGACGCCACGCAGGATGCCTGCCTCTCGGCGTGGAAAGCCCTGCCGCGACTTCGAGACGAGGCGCGATTCGATGCCTGGCTGAATCGCGTGCTGGTGAACCGCTGCCGCGACTTGCTGAGGAGCCGCAATCGGTCGCGAGAGATCGTCCTCGATGGCATCGACCTCCGGGACCCGCGACCGTCCCCTGACACGGCGGATACCACAAGCGTTCTGGCCGCATTCGATCGGCTGAGCCTCGCGGAGAGGCGCATCCTCGTCCTGCATCACCTGCATGACCGGCCGCTGACCGAGATCGCCAGCACCCTGGGGATCCCGATCGGAACGGCCAAGTCGCGGCTCCACACCGCCCGTCGCGCGCTCGAACGCGCCCTGGAGGCACAGGCATGACCACTTACAGCAACCCTGACGTTGGTAGCTCCTGAAGCGTGGCCTCGAGGAGCGAACCGCTGGCGACAGCGGCGAGATCCTGGCTTCGGTCCTGCGCGCAGCTGCCACGACGCCTCAGCGCAGGGCGTGGTCATGGTCTCCAACCGTCTCGCGGCGCCTGATCGTTGTCGGTGCGGTGGCCCTCCTTCTGGCCGCCATGGCTGGTGCGCTTGCCGTCGGTCGATTCCCCGCCAGAGCCCGCCCCAGACCTCAACCTGATGCCCGCCTACCACCACAACGGGGTCATCGTTGTGACCGGGACGGGCGTTCCGCACGAGGTGGTCGACGTCGGCGGCGAGGCCTCGGCGGCGAGGTTCGACATCCGAGCACTGCCGCCCATCTCGCGCGTCTCATGGTCGCCGGACGGCATGCACTTCGCGTACTCGGGGCCAAATGTCGTGAGGATCGCGGACCTGTCCACTGGCACCTCGCGCCTCCTCGTCGACTGCCCCACATTTCCACCCTGCGTTCCGGCGTGGCGCGCCAGACGGCCGCGAGATCGCGGTCAGCCGCGGCGGCCATGTCGACCTCCTGACCCCGGATGGCGGACAGGTCGCGAGGCTCTCCATCAGCGTCGGCGCGATCTACGCGCTGGGCCTGGTCGCCCGACGGAACGCAGCTCGCGGCAGCCACCGACGGGTTCACCAACTTCACCTCATCGACGCTGTAAGTCATTCGGCGCGACGGCAGCGGCCTTCGGGCGTTGACCGAGGTAGCCGCGCCGCAGACGGCCATGGTTGGCCTGGCATGGGCTCCTGACGGCTCACGAATTGCGTTCATCAACACGACCGCCTGGAGCTCGACTGAGGCCTTGACGCTGTCCGTGGTCGGGATCGATCCGGACGGCAGCCATCGGAAGGTGATGGCGGACGCCGGCACCTGCTTCTGCATCGGCTGGAATGTCGGGGGCCTGGCATGGGCACCGGATGGCAAGTTCCTTGTCGTCGGCAAGCCCGGGGAGGGCCTCTTCCTCGTCGGCGCGGATGGCTCGGTCGTGCGCAAGGTGGCCGAGGAGTGGGAGTACCCCGCCTGGCGGCCTGTCCCGTAAGCCGGGCCGCAACGGTCAGCAGGCGGGCAGCTGCTCCAGCTCAGTAGTCCGGGCAAGGCTCTGATCGGCCACGAGGTACGGGGTCGCGCAGCCCGGAAAGGGGCAGGTAGGCGCCTTGCGGATCCTGGCTCGCACCCCGTCGAGCTCGGACCACCATTCCTCGCCCGCGTCGATGGCGCTGGCAACGTCGTATCGGGAGAAGTAGACGCCCTCCGCGGTGCAGACACCGGCGAGGTGGTCATGGCCGCCGTCCGGGGCTCGGACGAGCCGGACGCGTGTCACGATCGGCATTCGGTTTCCTTGTGGATTTGGTACTCGGAGCTTGCGTGGGTCGGATGAGCGCGCATTCTGCCACATTACTATACTTGCTGTCTAGTATATATATGGTGTAGGGTGCGCCGATGAAGACGCGATCGGCGGCCGGTCGCCCGCGGAGCCCGGCGGTGGACGCCGCGATCCTGCGCGCCGCCACCGAGCTGCTGGCGGCAAAAGGCCCCGCCGGCACCACCATCAATGCAGTTGCGCGGCGCTCGGGCGTGGCGCGCGCCTCCATCTACCTCCGCTACCCCGGGCGCGACGCGCTCGTCACCGCGGCCATCCGCACGGCCATCGGCCGTGAGCCGATCCCCGTCACCGGGGACCTCGAGCGCGACTTCCGCCGTGCCGCAGCCCAGGTGCGGGCCATCCTGTCGTCGAAGCCGTTTCGGGCAGTCTTCCCCCGGTTGATCGAGGGCCTCCTGCGACCTCGGAACCGGCCCGGATCCATCACCTACGCCATGCTCGCCCCCGCCCGCGAGCTGCTGGTCGAGGAATACCGAGAGCTGGCCGGCCCCAGCGGCATGCGCACCGATCTCGACGCTGAGCTGGTCGTCGACCTCCTCATCGGCGGCCTCGTCAACCGGATGCTGGTCACGGGCAGGCCGCCGTCCGAAGCCGACGGCAAGGGGGCGGTGGAAGCGCTGCTCGGCGGGCTCCGGGTCAGGTAGGCTCTCGCCGTCGTAACAGCACGAGGGAGTCCGTGATGATCCGAGCCGCCCGGTTCGCGTATGCCGCCCTGTCAACGGCGTTCGTGGTGGGGATCCTGATCCAGGTCTACTTCATCGGCCTTGGGCTCTTCTCGTCAGCCGATTTCAAACAGCTCCATGCCAACTTTGGCTGGATCCTCCACCTGGTCCCGCCGTTCATCCTGCTTGCGGCGGCAGCCGCGGTGGCTGGCAGGGCACGAATCCTGCAGGCGGTCGCCCTGGCCGTGGTCATCTTCTTCGTGCCGATCCTGGCCGCCATTCGCGCCGATGCCCCGCTCACGGCCGCGTTCCATCCCGTCGGCGCGGTGCTCGGGTTCTTGCTGGCGGTCATCGTCTCGCGCGGCGCGGTGGGCCTCCTGAGGTCCGGCGACACCGAGAGCCGTACGGCACTCGCCGACTGGATCCTCGTCGCCATCGTGGCCGCGCTCTACCTCTTCGTCTCCCTCTCGGGGAGCCCGGAGGCCTGAGCTCGTCGGCTAGCCGGTCGAGGCATTGCTGGCGGGCCTCCGGATCAGATAGGGAACGCGGGTCGAGGCATTCGCAGCATGCGCTCGACCCGCGTCACAACGTGACTACCCGTTCGGCAGGATCGGGCAGCGGAAGTCCGCGTTGGGCATCCGCTGAAGCGTGATGTCGCCGGTATCGACCAGGTCCATCACGTCATCGAAATCGGTCAGCAGGTGGGCATCCTCCGGATCCACCCAGGTGGCGACCCAGACCATCCAGCGGCCGCCGTGCGAGCCCTTGCCGGGTGCGTACTGAGCGACGCCGCCCTGGTCGAAGTTGCTGAACGCGATGATCGGGTCAGTGCCGGTGCCGGGCGGGACGTGCGCGGGGGTGCGGAAGGTCCGGAAGGTCTCGCCCTCGGCGTAGAGCGTGCCGAACTCACGAGCCCCAACCGGAGCGGCCAGCGCCAGGCTCAGCACCCCGATCATCGGGAGCGCCATCAGCAGTCGTCTCATTGTTCGTCCTCGCAGTGCAGTGGCCGGCATCTCCGGCCGTCGACTGCAGGCTGGGTCGCGGACGTGACCTCCCGATGACGGTTCCGTGTCGCGATCGTGACGACGCGCGTTCGTCAGGCCAGGCGGTCGCCCACAGGCAGGGTGAACCAGACCGCCGTGCGTCCGCCGGTCGATGTGGCGCCGACGGTTCCGTGGTGGGCCTCGACGATCTGGCGCACGATCGCCAGGCCGATGCCCGCTCCTCCACTCGACCTCGCCCGCGACGGATCGACCCGGTGGAGCCGCTCCCAGATCAGTGGCAGCTGGTCCGGCGGGATGCCGTCTCCGCTGTTCTCGATGGTGCAGCGCACGGCGTCGCCCTCCGCGGCGAGCTGGATCGTGATCCGGCCGCCGTCGTCGGTGTAGCGCGCGGCATTCTGCATCAGGTTCGTCAGCACCTGGCCGATCGCGTCGGCGTCGCCGCGCAGTGCCGGGAGCGCCATCGGCTCATCGAATGCGACCTGGATGCGACGTTGCACCAGCTCGGGGAAGGCCAGCTCGAGGGCACGCCGGACCATCGCGGCCAGGTCCAGTGCATCGCTGCGAGGAGGGTCGTCGCGCGAGTCATCCCGAGCGAGCTGATCGAGCCCTTCGACGAGCCGCGTGAGGCGCTCGATCTCCTCGTGCACCGTGCGGAGCATCTCCGGCGTCGGCTCCGCGACCTGGTCTGCGAGCGCCTCCGTGTAGCCACGCAGGCTGGTCAGCGGCGTCCGCAGCTCGTGTGCCACGTCCTCCACCAGCGCCCGCCTTCGGCCTTCGGTCCGCTCCAGCGATGCGGCCATGCGGTTGAAGGCCTCGGCCAGCTGACGCAGCTCGGGGTCCGGCGGCTCGGGCACGCGTGCAGCGAGGTCCCCCCGCGCAATCGAGTCAGAGGCGTGCGTGAGCTGCTCGAGCGGCCGCATCAAGCGACGGACCAGCCACCAGGCGGCAAGCGCACCGAGCACGACGCCGGCCGCGGCCCCGATGAGCAGGACCTGGACGACGTATCGGTCGAACATGGCCTGCGCCTCATCCGCTGAATCCGCCCCCTCCATCAGCAGGTGCATCACCTGCTCCGAGCTGAACTGGATGACGGCGCCCACGATCACAGCAGCAACGAGAAGCGAGAGGAGCACGAAACGGAGGACGAGCCGGGCACTCAGGCTGCGCATCGGCTCAGGAGCCCCCCTTGCGAGCGACCGGACCGACGAACTTGTACCCCACCTTGCGGACCGTCGCCACGAAGCGCGGCCGGGCGGCGTCGTCCGCCAGCTTGCGTCGGAGCCGTCCGACGTGGACGTCGATCGTGCGGTCCAGGATCAGTGCGTCATCGTCGGCATGGATCGCCTCGATCAGCTCGTCGCGGGCGAAGACGCGGCCGGCGCGCCCCATCAACGTCTGGAGGAGGCGAAATTCGAAGGTCGTAAGGACCAGCGGTTGGCCACCCAGCCGAACCTCCATTGCGTTGGGGTCGAGCATCAGCTCGTTGGACTCCAGCACCGGCTGGTCGACCACGGAGCTCCGGCGTCGCAGATGCGCGCGGACACGGGCCATCAGCTCGCGCGGGCTGAACGGCTTGACCACGTAGTCGTCAGCGCCGAGATCCAGCCCGATCACCTTGTCGGAGTCGCCGCTCCGCGCGGTGAGGAGGAGGATCGGAACGTCGCCCTCCGCCCGCAACCGGCGGCAGACCTCCAGCCCGTCGATTCGCGGCAGCATGACGTCGAGCAGGACGAGGTCGGGCGCGCGCTGGGCAGCGGCGGCGATGGCCTCGACGCCGTCCGCGGCGAAGATGACCTGGTGGCCGTCGCGGGCAAGGTAGAGGCCCAGCAGGTCCCGGATCTTGGGGTCGTCGTCGACCACCAGCACGGCAGCCATGGAGGCGGGACCATAGCACCGCCTCATGTCGGCCGTGTGACGGGAGGCAGGCCTAGCCGGACGAGGCCTCGAACAGCTCCCACTGCCCCGGCACGCCGCGCAGGCTGACCGAGCCACGCGGCTTGAACCGGAGGTCCGTGCCGGTCGCCAGATCGCGGACTGTCTGCGTCACGACCACGTCGCCGCGGCCGGCCTCGGCCAGCGCACGCGAGGCGATGTGCACCCCGATCCCGCCGACGTCACCCTCGCGCAGCTCTACCTCACCGGTGTGGATCGCCGCGCGGATCTCGAGGCCGTGTGCAGCGAGCGCCTCCTGGAGCCCGAAGGCGCAGCGCAGCGCTCGAGTCGGCGCGTCGAAGGTGGCAAGGATCCCGTCGCCGGTCGTCTTGACGAGCCTCCCGTGCCAGCGCGTGACCTCGGCACGGCTCACCTGGTCGTGGCGATCCAGCAGCCGCCGCCACTCGCGATCCCCCACTTCGGCCGCGCGGGCCGTGGAGTCGACGATGTCGGTGAAGAGGACGGTCGCCAGCACCCGGTCCGCGTTCTGCGCCGCCTGGAGCGAGCGGACCTGTTCCGCCGTCCAGGCGTACTGGCCGGGCTCCACGTACTTGCTGGTCGGCATCTCGCTCTCCGGGTGGTAGACGAGCAGCACCACGCCCGTGTCGAAGGTCCGCGTGCTGACGAGGCGCATCGGTCGCAGGTCGATGCCGTCGCGGAAGAGGTGCTTGCCGCTGCCCAGGATCACGGGGAAGACGAGCAGCTGGTACTCGTCGATCAGGTCGCGCTCCATCAGCCCGTTGACCAGGTCGGCGCTGCCCTCGACCAGGATGTCGCCGCCGGGCTTGCGCTTCAGGTCGGCCACCTGGGCTGCCCAGTCGCCGGAGAGCAGCGTGGAGTTGGCCCAATCGGCCTGCTTGAGGGTGTTCGAGACCACGTATTTCGTGGTGTCGTTCATCTGTTTCACGAGATCGGTGTCCCCTCCGGCGGTCGGCCAGAAAGCAGCCCAGATCTGGTACGTGGTCCGGCCCAGCAGGAAGGCGCCGACCGTGGCGAGCAGGTCGCGGAAATACGCCTGTGTCTCCGGGCTCTGGAGGCGGAGCGCCCAGGCGTTCTTGCCATCCCGATGCTCCTCGAAGCCGGGCGCCTCCATGACGCCGTCCAGGGTCAGGAACTCCGAGACGATCAGCCTGCTCATGGACGGCAATATTGCTACGCTCAACGGCATGCGACCGTGGTTCGGCTTCCATCTCCCGAACTACACCTTCCCGGACAGCCCGCCGGAACGCCTCTTCGACCGGGTCGTGGAGCAGGCGCGAGAGGCCGAGGAGGCAGGGTTCAGCCTCGTGACGGTGATGGACCACCTCTACCAGATCCCCGGGGTCGGGCCGGTGACCGATCCGATGCTCGACGCGTGGTCCGCCCTGGCGGCGCTTGCCCGCGAGACGTCGAGGGTCCGGCTCGGGACGCTGGTCACGGGCGTGACCTACCGGAATCCGGCACAGCTCGCCAAGATGGCGACGACCCTCGACGTCATCTCCGGCGGCCGCGCCATCCTGGGGCTGGGCGCGGCATGGAACGAGCAAGAGCACATCGGCTACGGCTACGACTTCCCGCCCATTCGCGAACGGATGGACCGCCTCGACGAGGCGCTGAGCGTCATTCACGCGATGTTCACCGAGGACCGACCCAGCTTCTCCGGGACCTACTACCGGATCAGCGACGTCCTGAACGTGCCGAGACCCATCCAGCCCGGCGGACCTCGCGTGCTGGTCGGCGGCGGGGGCGAGCAGCGCACGCTGAAGATCGCGGCAAAGCACGCCGACCTCACCCACTGGTTCCCGCTCGGACTGGATGTCCTGCGCCACAAGAGCGAGGTGCTCGAAGGCTATTGCGAGGCGATCGGCCGGGATCCGGCGACGATCGAACGGACCATGGCCGCACCGGTCCTGGTGGCGAGCTCGGCGGCCGAGGCGACGGCCCTCCTCGAGCGGGTCCCACCCGAGCGGCGGCCGCACGTGAACATCGGCCCGCCCGAGGAGATGGCCGAGGCGATGCAGCCCTACCTGGAAGCCGGCTTCACCGGCTTCACGTTCAACAACTCGATCTACCACACGCCCGAGCAGATCCGGCGAGTGGGAGAGCTGCTGCGCCTCGTGGCTGGCCCCGAGCCCGCCATGTCGCCCGCGAGCTGACGGCCCGGCGCCACTGAAGGAATTCCCGGGCCTGGGCCAAGAGGTTGACAATCTTACGCCGTAAGTCTACGGTGGGTCGCACCGACCTTACAATGTAAGCCCGACCGAGACCGGAGGATCCGTGGACATCTACGAGGCGCTCTACACGACCCGCGCCATGCGGCGCATGAAGCCCGACCCGATCCCCTACGGGACGCAGGCCCGCATCCTGGACGCCGCCATCCGCGCTCCCCACATCGGCGAGGGTTGGCGCTTCATCCTGGTCGATGACCCGGAGCTCAAGACCAGGCTCGCCACGCTCTACGATCGGGCGTGGACGCAGATGTTCGCGGCCTTCGGCGCCGACCGCGCGATGATGCTCACCATGGACGGGCCCACCGGCCGCGCGGCGCGCTCGGGCGAGCACCTGGCGCAGCACTTTGCCGAGACGCCCCTGCTGCTCTTCGGCTTCGGCAGGAACCGCGACGGCAGCGGCGTCCACCCGGCGCTGTGGAGCGCGATGCTGGCGGCCCGCGCGGAGGGCATCGGCTCAACGCTGACCGGGGTGATGCAGACCTTCGTGGCCGATGAGGTGGCCGAGCTCCTGGGCGTGCCGAAGGACGAGGGCTGGTTCCTGCACGGCGTGGTGCCGATGGGATACCCCACCGGCCGATGGGGGGTCGCTCCCCGCACCCCGGTCGACGAGGTCGCGGGACGCAACAGCTGGAACGGCGACCTTGGCTTCACGGTTCCCGAGCCCCTCTGGCCGGGAGCCGCCTCCAACGGCTAGTTACCAGTCCCACTTGTGTATCGGCGCATTGCGCGTCTCCCCGGACCGAAAACAGCTTCGATTACAAGCGTGACTTGTGCCACGACTCGCATATCCGACGATTCGAGCGTGAAACCGGGCCATATGTGCGGATACACAAGTCCACTTGTAGGTGCTTCCACTTGAGGGGCGCCTGAAGTCGCCGCCGCGCGCGGGCGAGGGTACGATGCCGGCGTGACCGAGGTTTCCAAGCCAGCTTCACTGCCGCCGCGCTTTGTCATCCGCGCCGCGTGGGTGATCCATCGGGCGATCTATTCGGTCACCCGCGGCCGCATCGGCCTTCGTCCTCCGACCGAGAAGACCTGGGGGATGATGCGGCTGACGACCGTCGGCCGCCGCAGCGGGCAGAAGCGCAAGGCCATCCTGGGCTACTTCGAGGACGGCCCGAACCTGGTCACCATGGCGATGAACGGGTGGGGCGAGCCCGAGCCCGCCTGGTGGCTGAACCTCCAGGCCAACCGGGATACGACCGTCGAGCTCACCGGTGGCAAGCGCGCCATCCACGGCCGCGCCGCGACCCCCGAGGAGCGACCGCGGCTGTGGGCGAAGTGGGGCACGTACGACGGCGAGGAGAACCTTGCCTCCTGGTCCTCCCGCAGGCCGAAGGAGACCGCGGTCGTCATCCTGGAGCCGCGCGCGGACAAGTAGGCGTGGCGCAGGCACGTCAGGTCCCCGATCTCGCCTCGCTCGAGCACGAGAATTGGATCGCGTACCTCACTGGCGCTGCGAGCTGCACCATTCGAACCAAGGTAATGCGCACCGGCGGGGTCGTGACGCTCCTCACCGGCCTGCCGATGGACTGGTACAACCAGATCCTGGTCGAGCGGGACAACGCGACCCGCGCCGACCTCCTCGCCGCCGTGGCCGATGCGCGCGACGGGGGCGAGCCATTCGCCGTTCGCCTGCGCGAGGAGATCGATGATCGGTTCATCCCGAGCCTCGTCCAGGCTGGAATGGAGGCCGAGGGACGCGAGACCTCGACGCCCGGCATGGTTGCCTTCCCGATCGACGAGGAAGTCATCACCACCCACGCAGCCCCCGACCTCGAGATCCGCGTGATCGCCGACGCGGCCGGTATCGAGGTCCATCGCGCCGGGGTGACGGCGGGATTTGGCTCGGAGCCGGCGGTCGCCGACGGGACCGCCTGCGTGGGCCTCCTCGACCGACCCGAGTGCACCGTCTACGTCGGTTACGCGGACGGTTCGCCCGTCGTCACCGGTCTCGGCTGGCGGACGGGCAGGACGATCGGGGTCTACAGCATCGGCACCATCGGGTCGGCGCGCCGGCGCGGCTACGGGGCGGCGATGACGGCGCGGGTGATGGCCGACGGCGTGGCGGCCGGCTGTGACGCGGCAGCCCTCCAGGCCAGCGAGATGGGGCGCCCCATCTACGAGCGGCTCGGCTTCCAAACGGTCGTCCGCTACGCGGCCTACACCGAACGGATCGGTCGGCCGACGGAAGCTCGTACGAGCCCTGAGCCGATGCAGACGATGCGCGACCTGGTGGCCCTCGAGCACGTTGACTGGATGGAGTTCGCGGGTGAGCTCTACTACTGGCGAGGCCCGGCGCCGTACCACTTCATCAGGGTGCCCGAAGAGGTGTGCATCGGGCTCCGCGCCGTGTCATCCGCGGTGACCTATGGCTGGGGGATGATCCCGGTGTGGGTCCGGATCGGGGGGAGCCTCTGGGAGACGTCACTCTTCCCCAAGGACGGCGGCTATGTCCTCCCCATCAAGGACGTCCCCCGCAAGGCCGAAGGACTCGCCGATGGCGACACCATCGCCGTGGAGCTTGCCATCCGTTCCTAACTATTCTGCGCTGGCGACCTGCTGGGTCCCCTCGAACCTGCGTGACAGCGTGCCGGTCCGCCCCGAGAGAATGAGCGACGCACCCAG
Organism: uncultured Chloroflexia bacterium; assembly: GCA_963807915.1. Classification (GTDB taxonomy): domain Bacteria; phylum Chloroflexota; class Limnocylindria; order QHBO01; family QHBO01; genus CF-167. The sequence continues at coordinate 163,645 of CAWEDO010000002.1, forward strand.
GGCCATCGTCCCCAGCAGGGCCAGGCGATTCAGGAGGGCGGTGGCCAGCGCCAGCTCCGGCGTCAGCCCGATCTGCGTGAAGAGGACCGATAGCGCCGCCTCCTGAAAGCCGAGTCCGCTCGGCGACAGCGGGATCAGGATGCTGAGCCGCGCCACGGCGATGCACGCCAACACCGGCCCGGGATCCCGGTACCCCGCCAGCGCGACCACGATGACGTAGACCATCGCGATACTCACGAGATGGAAGGCGAGCGCCAGGCTGGTGCCGTTCGTCAGTGCCGCCAGCCAGTCCCGAGCGGGCACCGCATCGGTCTGGAGACCCGGGCGGAGGCGCTCCGGCAGCAGTCGCGACAACCATCTCAGGAGGCCGGGATGGCGCAGGAGGAGCAGGAAGCCCGATGAGCCGATGAGCAGCCCGACACCGAGGGCGAGCATCGGAAGCGTCCACGGTCCGGCTGGCAGGATGACGAGCGCCGCGAGGGCGATCAGGCTCAGGGCCACCTGGCTCGTCACGCGCTGCACGACGATCGGCACCAACAGCGTCGTCCACCCGCCCGCCGGGCCCCGTCCGGCGGCCAGACGATAGGCGTCCGCCCCGAGGTTCGCGGGGGTGATGCTGCCGACCGCCTGGGCAGCGTAGTAATGCGTGATGGTCGGCCACCATCGGAGCCTGACGCGCGCGAGGCGGATGGAGAGATCGTGCCAGGCGACCGCGCCGATGAGATGGACCGCGATCAGGCACAGGATCGCGGGCGCGGCGAGCCGGAAATCGACGTGCTGCAGGGCTCGCGCGACCGCGCCGGCATCGAAGCGCAGCAGCAGGAAGCCAACGATGGCCACGCCCAGGACCCAGCGCGCCGCGGTGACCAGCTGCGGCCGGCTGCGGACGCTACGCAACATGCATCGTGCGGCCCACGCCGACCGCTCCACGAATGGCCGATGCTAGGGTGGCGGGCGCGAGGAGAACGGGCCGCAGACCGCGTTCGGCAGTCCATGCCTCGCACTTGGGTGCGTACGGCAGCGGAATGATCGCGGTGCCCATGCGATCGGCGAAGAGGAGGCTGTGGTAGCGCATGCACACGGCCGCCGAGAGACAACCGAAGACCGACAGGGCGCCCGCCGGGTTCAGGCTCCCCTCCAGCACGGCCAACCGCGGATTCTGTGACTGCAACGTGCGCCCCAGGAGCAGGTCGTTGTGCGCATGGACGAAGGGATGCTGGCTCATCGGGATGAAGCAGAACTGCACATCGGGAAGCTCGGCCATGCTCTGCGCCACGGATCGTTCGAGCGCAGCGGCCTGGTATTCGCGCATCCCGGTCAGCGCCAAGCCCACCACGGGCCGGTCGGGATCAACACCTGCCTGGTGGAGGAGTTGGCGGCCGACGGGGGCCGAGGCGGGCTCGACCGACGCCGAGAGGTCCGGTACCACGTCGGCCGCGATCCCCCACTCAGCGAGGACGTCGGCTGATCGGCGGTCGCGCACCGTGAACGCGACGGCTCGATCGGCCAGGCGCCGCAGCAGCCGCGCCCCAACCGGTCGCATGTCGCGATCGACCCCCACGCCCTGGATCGCGACCTCCAGGCCCAGGCTCGACGCCAGCAGGCCGTACAGCGGAAGCAGCCTCCCGATCGCGCCCATGTCTCGCCCGAACAGTCCCCCACCACCGATGATCACCGAGCGGTAGCTGCGAAGACCGAGCACTGCCTCCCGCGGTGAGATGGCCCTGACCTCGTGCATCGCCGCCGTCTCGGCCGGCATGCGGGAGACGACCGAGACGCTTCGGTCGCGGCCGACCTGCTCCAGCAGCCCGGCGAGGATGGCCTCGTCGCCGACGTTGCGATAGCCGTAGCCGCCGACCACCAGGATCGGCTCCGGAAGGTTCACCGGAACATGAGTCCGTATGGTCCGTCGCCGGCCTCGGGATGGAAGCCGATGGCCTCCAACCGCCGTTCCCGAGACGCGAAGGCCGGATCATCCTGGTCAAGCAGCACAGCCGCGATCTGGTATTGCTTGACGAGGTCAGGCGGATAGAGCATCCGCAGGGTTGAGAACGGCTCCCCCGCCGTCAGCACGGTAACCTGGAGATGGAGCCGGCTGCCGGTGGCCCCGACCCGGAGGATGTCCGGTTGCGTCAGCTCGATCGCCCCAGCTCCGCCCACGACGCTGATGCGAAGGCCGGGCTCCTCGAGCCCCCGGCGCGTGAAGTAGACCGTCGCCTCTTCTCCGGAGATCGTGACGCGGCTCATGGCGATCCCGGGTGCTGACCGCAAGTCCAGCTGCATGCCGTCCACAGGGAGGGCAGTCTCCGCATTGACGACCAGGTCGAAGGTTGGCGAATCCCGCGTCAGCATTGCGTCCTGCGTCACGGAGATCTGACCACCGCGCCGATCGCCGGTCCAGTTGGTCTGGATCCCGACCTGCTCAGCGGTTGTCCTTCGAGTCACCGCATGTGGATGCAGGTTGGCAAGCGTCGCGAGCGTGCTCCGGGTCGCATCGCTGGCCAGGACCAGTGTCTCGAGCTCCGAGATGCGCAGCAGATCCACGAATTCGCCGCCGTGGTTCGCCGCGATCACGGCGTCGCGTGGCACGGCCACCGAGTCACTGAGCGCAAGGTCCTGGTACTTGATGAAGAAGAATTCGTTGGTCATGGCCGATGTGCTCCGCACGAGCGCCTCGGCCGCGATGCTTCGCTCCCACTCACCGGGGCGGAAGGCATAGCGCACGGATTGCGAAAAGAGGGTGGTCCTGCCGGTGAGACCCTCGATCCACTTGGCCTCTCGGACGGGCGCCAGGATCGCGTCGTATTGGCCCAGCTCGCCCGCGAACCGCGATGCCACCGTCGCCAGCGCCGTTGCGTCATGCAATTCGTAGCCTCGCGCCATGGTCTGGTATCGCTGGACGGCGAACGGCGCGGCCGTCAACGCGATCGCCATGACTGTGATGAGCACCCACTCGCTGCGTCGGATCCCCCAGCGGAGTCGCTCGAGGAAGCTGGCTGCCAGCCCGATCACTGCGTGCAGTCCCCCGGCAGCGCCGAGCACGAGCGGGATCATCAGCGGCGTGCTGAAGCGGGGATAGTCGGTGCTTGCGTTCGTGATGACCGCGAAGAGGAGTGATCCCCAAACCGCTCCACTCCACCACAGCAGCAGGACGTAGCGGCCGACAACGCGCCGCATGAGGTCGCGGACGGCACCCGCCAGGATCGCCGTTCCCCCAAGGACCATGATGACCACCGTCGGCCAGTAGGAGAAGAGACCGTCGAACAAGCGGCCCGCGCCTCGGTAGTTGAGGCTGGCCGGGTTCGTGACATAGCCCGCGCTTGCCGGAACGAGGACAACCAGCCAGTAGAGCACGAGGAACACCAGGATCGCCCCGACCGGTACGAGCGCGGGGAGGAGGCGGGCCAAGTCCACTCGCCTGGCTCGCGCAAGGCTCAAGCCCGCTGCGCCGAGGGCGACCGGGACGGCAAGCAGTCCCGTGGCGACATGCGACAGGGCGGCGAGGACCAGGCAGATGCTCCCGAGCGACCACCAGACTCGCTGCACGTCGGGGCCGTCGCCGGCGCGCACGAACGCCGCCACGCTCAGGGTCATGAAGAGGAGCGCGCCCGCCTGGAGCAGGCCACCAAACGCGAACAGCTCCAGCAATCGATCGGTGACGAGGAATGCCAGGACGACGGCGAGGATGCTGGCTGCCCGACTCTTGAAGATCGCGGCAGCCACCGCATAGACGCTGGCCACGACCCCGACCAGCAAGAGGACGCCGAAGATGTGGAGCGCCGCAAACGGGTCAGTGATCGCGATGCGGAGCACGGCCAACGAGAAGGGAATTACCGGGGGAAGGACGTCGATGGACCGATAGTCGGGGAGCTGTTCCCCAAGGTAGTAGCGCGAGGCCATGAGCCACTGCCCGTAGTCCCCGCTTCCGATCGGCGTGCTCGCGAAGACGAGGCCAAGGCCGATTCCGATCGCCAACAGCGGCGCGGCTCGCACTGCCGCCTCCGCGAGTGTCCGAAGGCCGGCCCCGTCATTCCGCGGCGACGGCAGCGCGGTCCGCCTCGTCTCGATCAACGCACTCATTTCGCGGCGCTCTTGGCTGCGCTCGCCCGGCGCGCCATTGATGGTGCAGACACCTCGGCGGCCGCTTCGCGATAGATGTCTTCCGTTGCCTGCGCCAGGCCGTCCCAGTCCGACTTCGCGGCGGAGCGCTTGGCCCTCACCTTCATGGATGCAAGGCGTGCCGGATCGCGGAGCAGTGAGCCCAGAGTGGCCGCCACCGATTCAGGCGTTGCGTCGCAGACGAGGCCGTCGAACCCATCTCGCACGAGGTCAGGAGCGGCGGTGTATGGGCCGCGCGCCACGACGGGCACACATCCGGACGCCATGGCTTCGAGCACCGTGATGCCGAAGCCCTCGCGGATCGACGGCAGGGCGAAGGCCCTGGCCGACTTCATCATTGCGAAGGTCTGATCGCCTTCCACGAGCCCGGTGAAGCGAACGCGTTCGGCCATGCCGAGCGAGACAGCCAGGCGCTCCAGGCGCTCACGTTCCGGCCCATCGCCAACGATCGTGCAGCGAATCTCCGGAAACTCATCCAGGAGCCGATGGACCGCCTGCAGCAGGACGTCCACCTTCTTGTCGTCGATCAGCCGGCCCACGAACAGGAGGTCGGACTTGTGTGCCGATGGCCGAATGCCCTTGATGGCTGCGATGTCGACGCCATTGCCCACCACCCGCGCAGCCACGCCACCCGGCCCCTCCGCAAGCTTCCGTGCGGTGAACGGGGAGACGGCGACCCGCATGTCTCCCAACGGTCGGCAGCCAGCCTCGAGACGTTGAGCAATGCGCGCGACGGCTGGGCGCTCGGGAAGGTATGCCCTCCAGTGGTCGCCCCAGAACTCGTGCCAGGTGGCGACCAGGGGTGTGCGGGTCAGGCGCGCGGCCGCCCAGGCCGCGTAAAGCGGGAGGTAGGGAGTCGCCGAGCAATCGATGACGTCATATCGTTGCTGCAGCAGGGTTGGGGCCAGCCGAGCGGCGAACGCGGCTGCCTCGCTCACGGTCCGTTTTCCATCGGCGCCATAGAAGTGGCGGGGCGCGCCGACGCCGTGCACGGTGAACCCCCCGTGCCGCGCCGACCGGGCCGGCCCCCAGTGGTTCCACGTGATGTAGTGCACCTCGTGGCGGGCGCTGAGCCGGGTCGCCAGCTCGTAGTTGCGCCGCTCGATGCCGCCCTTCAGGTAGGGGTACAAGCCGTCGTAGACGAAGGCGATCTTCATGCGAGTCGACCCACTGGCATGTCAGTCCGCGGCGCGCTGGACCAGGTGCGTGCCCGCTGACCCCGGAAGTGGACCGCCGAAGGGCGGCGACCGTCTATGGGAAATATGGGGCGAGCGTCTGGGCACAGCCGCGTGCCAATCGGCGCATCCCCAGGGAGGCAATGGTCCCGGCGATCCGGATACCATCGCGGACGGGATGGAGCTTTGAGACCCCGGCGCGAGCGCGGTAGACGATCGGATGGTCCATGACGCGCAGCCCAAGGCGCACGCTCTTCATGGCGATCTCGGCCTCGAGGCTGAACCCGTTCGACTGCAGGTCCATCCTCTCGAGCACGTTGCGCCGCATCCCGTAGAAGCCGGTGAGCGGATCCGTCCAGGACGATCCGGAGGCGACGCGGATGGCGGTGGTGAGCACCGCGTTGCCGAAGCGGTTCAGCGGCGGGATGTTCGTGCGGCCCAGCGTGCGGACGCCGACCACCATCTCGCACTCGTCGAGGCGGTCGATCAGCTCGACCACCGCGTCGACGGGGTAGGTGTCGTCGGCGTCCATGATGATGACCTTGTCGCCGCGGGCCGCGCTGAGCCCGGTGCGAACGGCGACGCCCTTGCCCGAGTTCTCGGCGTGGCGTACGACCCGGCAACCGAAGGACTCGGCCATGTTTGCAGTCCCGTCGGTGGAGCCGTCGTCAACCACCAGCACCTCGAACCGGTCGCGTGAAAGCTCGACCAGGGACGGGAGCAGCGCCGCGAGGCCGACCTCTTCGTTGTAGGCGGGCAGCACAACGGTCGCGGGCAGCGCGCCAATGGCGGCGCCGGCGTCCGAGGCGGGGATGTACATGCTCAATGCGACGAGATCGGCGGGGGTCGAGCTCTGCCGGTCATCGGTCAGGATCTCGCGCGGCAAGGTCAGGACTGGGGCTGTCGAGACGCCGACCTGGTACTCGGAAGTCATGGCTACCTCAGTTCGAAGGGCATGGGGACCCAGGGAGAGGCACACGGCCCGCATGCGCGGGCCCGCACCCCAGGACGTTCACCGGAGGCCCCGCCTTGGCGAGGCCGGTCAGCGACCCCGACCGCGGGGGCCGCTGGGTCAGGCGGTTACGGGCAATCCCCGTAGTCGTCAGGGAAGACGTCGCCGTGCCGCAGATGGGCCGGGACGGCGTGCACCGAAACCGTGATCTGGTGGTACGAGCCGTTACCGGTCACATGGCAGACGGTCATCTTCTGGTTGTTCCCGCCAGCGATCGCACCCGTTGCAAGGACGACGATCAGGAGGACAGGGAAGAGAAGAGTCAAGAGCAGTCGTCGTACGCTTGTTGGCATGGTGCCTCCTGAGGGCTGGGGAGTATTCATGGGACCGTACAGGCCTCAGGAGGGCTTGCGGGCATTACCTTCTTCTCCGTGTAGGGGGTCCTTTGCGGCGAGGGTCAACTGTGGATAAGTCGGTCGCCACGGTGATGGAACTGTGGCGCTATCCCGTGAAGTCGATGCTCGGCGAACGCCTCGAAGCGGCCGACGTTACCGACCTCGGGTTGCTCGGCGACCGGCGCTACGCGCTCATGGATCGCGAGACCGGCAAGGTCGTCAGCGCGAAGTCCCCGCGCAAGTGGCCGACGCTCTTTGCGCATCGGGCGACCTATGTCCAGGAGCCAACCGACCCGCAGGCTCTTCCCGCGGTGCGAATCACGTTGCCGGACGGCCGAGTCATCCGCAGCGACGAGGCCGATGTCGACCGGGTCCTCACCGCCAACCTCGGCCGTGAGGTCACCCTCGACCGCTCCGCCCCGGCGACGCCGAGGCTGGAGGAGTACTGGCCCGATATCGAGGGCCTCGATCACCGAGACGCCATGACCGACGAGACGATGGCGCCAGGCACCTTCTTCGACTCGGCCGTGGTCCATCTGGTCACGACCGCCAGCCTCGAGCGGCTCGGCCAGCTCTACCCCGAGGGCCGCTTCGACGTCCGCCGCTTCCGACCCAACCTGCTGCTGGCCCCGGCCGACGGCCAGGCCGGCTTCGTGGAGGACGCCTGGGTCGGGCGGACCCTGGCTATCGGCGAGGAGGTGAGGCTGCGGATCACGAAGCCGTGCATGCGATGCGTCATGACCACCCTCGAACAGGACGACCTGCCCAAGGACCCCGGCATCCTGCGGGCTGCCGCCCAGCACAACGGGGTGCGGGTCGGGGTCTACGCCTCGGTCGAACGAGGCGGCCGGGTTCGCCGCGGCGACCAGGTCCGGGACTGATGCCCGCTCTACGGGGCCGCCGCGACCTCGATCTCGCGCCACGCCACCCATGACGGGCTGCTGACCGTCTCCACCCGGACGAAGCGGACGGCAGGCCAGGTCCCAGGTGAGTTGAGCGACAGGATCTGGTAGTCGGTCGTCTCGCCGGAGAGGGTCCCCAGCAGGACCAGCTTGCCGCCGGGAGCGGCACGGCCCCACACGCGGTGCTCCGTGGCGCCGGCCGGATACTGCGAAACGGTCAGGCGGATCTCGGACAGCGCGGTGGCGGCGCCGAGGTCGACCTCGATCCATGCCGGTGGCCCCGCGCCGGCATTCCAGATCGTGTCCGAGTCGCCATCGACCGCGTTGGCCGCGGGACCATCGGCGAGGGCGGACGATGCGGTGACCGGCTGGCGCCAGGCAAGGTTGCCACCCGGTCCGCCAAGGCCGAGCGAGGCACGGTCGTCGAAGTAGCGGTTCACGAGGGCCGTGAACGTATCCGCATCGGTCTCGGGCAGGACGCGGTCCGGATGGTCGTTCCACGACTGGAAGACGACATGGTCCGGGTGGCCTCCATCCCGGTCCTCGTGATCGAGCGCGTGCTGGCCCGCCAGGTGCAGCCATTGCTCGTCCGTTGGAGCGCCGCCCCCGTTGTAGAGCATGCCCACGGGCACGCCGCGCTGCGACCCTGCCGCCTCGACCGCGACCGCAAGGGTCGACCAGTCGGGCTTCGACCAGTCCACGTCGAGGTGCAGGAACGCCATCGGCTCACCAACCGCCGCCTGGTAGGCATCCATCCACTCAGCAAGGCCCTGCGCCGATACGGGCGTGGGCGTCGCCTCGATGTCCCCGACCACGACCCAGGGGAATTGCGCGCGGACCTCTGCGATGAATGCGGCGACGCCCTCCGCCACCTGTTCGACCGGCCAATGGCAGGCGTTCGGCCCGTCGTAGACGTGGCCGAAGTACCACGGCTCGTCCAGGGCGATCACCTGCAGGCTTCCGCCGGCCGCCGCGATCCGCTGGGCCAGCCTCCGGCCCGATGCGGAACCCGCGAAGCTCTCGACGCCCACTCCGCAGCCAGCGGGATCCAGCGGGCCGGCCTCGACGGCGAGCGCCATGCCACGATCGGCGATCCCCTTGACCGCGACCGCGAGCGAGCCCGGATCGGTGTAGTCGACCCATTCACCGTAGAGCTTGAAGACGTCGATCCGATCGGCCGCCTTGGTCCAGGGCGCTTCGGCGGCGAAGAGGCTCATGAAGTCATCGGACCCCGTGTAGGGGCGTCCCGGCCCGGTCGGCAGCGGGGGCAGCGGCGCGAACCAGACAAGCGGACGGGCGGAGAGATCCGCCGGGGTCGGAAGCGGAGTGCCCGCGGCGCTCTCCAGCGCGGAGGTTGGCGGCAGGCTTGATCCGGCGCCGGTCGAGGGCGACGGAGTCGCCGTGCAGGAGCTCACCAGCAGGACGAGGCCCGCGAACGTCCCCAATGACCGCCAACGGCCACCCCTGCCGCGCATATGGAGAGCCTAGTCCCCCGAGCTCGGTGAGCCAATTGGCGGCAACTTGGAATGGCCGCCACGCCGAGCTGGGCCAGCGTGGCGCCCTGCTAACGAACCGAAGACCGAGAAGCCACAAGTGACCGATGCATAAGCCGCGATCTACGAGCGCCTCGGCTTCCGAACGGTCATCACGTACGTCGCGTACACCGCTCCCACCCTGCCCGGTTAGCCAGCTGGTTCGACGGCGGAGACTGCGCACGGGCGTGCTCGGAACGGTGGCCGTCCTCGCATCGGCATGCTCGCGCTCAACGGGGACACCCTATGGGTGGTGGCTCCGTGGGCCCCACCACCGGGGTAACCTCGACGACCCGGTCGAACGGAAAGCCGGCCCGGGCGGTGGCCTGGACGACCGCCTCGACGTCGGAGGCCTCGAAGACCGATAGGCTGGTGTCCTCGGCCGTGACCAGGATCGTCCATAGGTGGCGGACCTCGGCGTGCGGCACGTTGATCCGCGCAATCGCCGCGTGGATGTCGGCAGCCGGCATGGACGGCACGTATCGCTCGACGAGATAGAACGCCACGATCGCCTCCAAGCGAATGGTCGAAGCTCACCCTATGTGCCTGGGCGGGGGGATCGCATCCGTGGAACCACCGAACCTTGGTCATCGGCGGTCCCCGCGAGCGCCAGCGCAAGCTGGACCCGCGATCGGATGTTGAGCTTGCGGTAGGCCGATGCCAGATGGCTCTCGACCGTCCGAACGGACAGGACGAGCCGATCGGCGATCTCGCGGTTCGTGTGGCCGAGCGCAGCCAGCTCCGCGACGGATCGTTCGGACGAGGTCAGCTCCCAGCGCGACGATGCCCGGCCGCCGAGCCGGGCCAGCTCCGCCTCCGCGCGTCTGGTCCATGCCGCCGCACCGAGACCCGCGAAGGTCGTCCGTGCCTCCTCGAGATCTGCCCGCGCCATCCGTCGTTGACCTGCCCGCAGCCGCACCTGGCCGCGCCCAAGCAGGCTGCGCGCGCGCTCGAATGGCATTGACGTGGCATCGAGGGCCTCCAGGCTCCGGTCAAACCCCTGTATCGCCTCGTCGGGCTCGCCCCGTGCAGCCGCCAGGTGCCCGCGGCCGCGGGCCGCGACCGCAAGGATCCACGGCAGCGGGATTTGCCATGCGGGAGACTCCAGCCGATCGACGAGGGTGGCCTCGGCGAGCTCGAGGTCGCCCGCCAGGACCGCCGCCTCGACCAGGTCGCCGAGATAGCGGAACACGGTCGGGAGCCGGACCCGAAGCTGGTCCGCGTGGGTGTTGGCCCGGACCAGGTGGGCGAGGGCGGCCTTCGGATCGGGCACCGACAGTTCGATGAATCCAAGCAGGGCGCAGAAGATCGTCGACTCCCAGGCGTCGCCCGATGCCTCCTCCCTGGCCAATCCGGCGATCCCGATCGCCCGAGCGGCATCCAGATCGCCGTCCCAGGCCAGGATGCGGCCCTGGGCCATCTCCGCCCGATGGCGCCAGACCTCCTCGCCCTGCTCGACCAGGTCCATGCACTCCCGGGCGTGGGCACGCGCTGCCGGCCAGTCGCCCACGAGCTGTTCAAGCGCCGACATGGACTGCACGATCGGTGGCAGCAGGCCGACCTGACCGCGATCCACGAGACGGCGGTACTCCGCCTCGTCCAGGGCCAGCGCCTCACCGAGCCGGCCGGCGTGGTAGAGGATCCGTTCGGCACGCTCCTGGGCGGACCGGGCAATGAAGGAGTCGTCGGCACCAGTGAGCATGCCCGTGGCCCGATCGATGTCGTCAAGGGCGAGGCGCTCACCGCGGAGCAGCCAGTGATAGGCCCGCTCGAGCAGGGCGGCGGCCAGCAGGGCGGGATTGTCCACGCCCCCTGCGTCGAGCATCTCGGCGGCGGCCGTGGCACTCGCCAGACCGGCCGCGGGATCGGCGTCGCTCAGCACCGAGATGTAGATGTGGACGGTCGCCGTGAGCTCGCCTTCGCCCTTCGCGTGCTCGAGGGCCTCGAACAGGAGCGCGAGGGCTTCGGCAGGGCTTTCGAGGTATACGATCTCGCCCAGTGCCAGCAGGACCCGGGCTCGCTGCGGACCGTCGGGCACATCGGCCAGGGTCTGGCGCAGGAGGTCCGCCGCACCGGTCGCGTCACCGGCGCTCAGGCGGGCGGACGAGGCCTCCATGCGACGTGAGGTCGCCTCGGCCCCATCCACCATGGCGGCGGCACGCTCGAAGAGGTCCGCGGCCACGCCGGGAGCTCCGCGCTGGAGTGAGATCCGGGCAGCTGCATCCATCTCGCGGGCCATGGCTGCATCCGGCCGATCGAGCGTCGCCGCGCGGTGAATCGCCCGCTCGAGCGGATCGTCGATAGCCTTGGCCAGCGCTCGTCGAGCGGCGCGCCGTTCTCCGGGCGGCGTGTCCGCGTACGCGATCGAGGCGTACATCGGATGCGCCGCTTGCAGCCGGTCGCCGACGGGGACCACCACCTCTTGCTGGCACGCTTCGTCGATCGCGGCGTCGGCATCGGCATCGAGGATGCGATGCACAAGCCCGACGGTCGGCTGTGACGCCATCGCCACCACGAGGAGCACGGTGCGCGCGGACGGACTCAGGACGGCCAGGCGGTCGCGGACCAGTGGGCCTACCTCGGGGGAGACGGGGAACGGTTCACCCGCAGCCGGTTCCACCCCGTGACGCATCAATGAGCGGCTCATCTCGAGCGCGACGAATGGGTTGCCTCGGCTGGCGTCGTGGATCCGAACGAGGAGCGGACGCGGATGCACCACCGCGCTGCGCTCACGGATGAGCCGCCCAAGCGCTCCGATGCTCAGCGGTCCGACCGACAGCCGTTCCCGGCGGCCCTCCGGAATCGCGTCCACCACCTCGGATCCCAGCGGATCGGGCGCCCCGGTGCGAACCGCTATGACGAACGCGACCGGCTCGGACCGCAGCCGACGAGCGGCGAAGGCGATAGTGGCCGCGCTCGCTGGATCACACCATTGCGCGTCATCCAGGGCCACCGTGAGCGGCATCTTCGAGGACACTTCCCGGAGCACATCGAGCACGGCCAGCCCGACCAGACTGGGTTCCGGGGCCTCGTCCCCGTCGCCTGGCCGACCCAACGCCCGGGCGAGCGCGCGGCCGCGGGCCGGGGCGATCAGCTTGAGTACCGCGTCCAGTTCGGCCTCGAGGAGGCCCATGAGGCCGGAAAACGGGAGCTCGCGCTCAGCCTGGCTGGCCCGCCAGGCGAACACCCGATCCCCCCGGTCCGCCGCGGCGCGCTGCGCGAATGACCAGAGCGTGGTCTTGCCGATTCCGGCCTCGCCGTCGAGGACCAGCGCCGATGGGCGCGGACGGTCGAGGAGCGCCTCGATGACCTCACGCTCCGGGTCGCGCCCGATGATCTCGAATGACGGTATGGCCATGGCGCCGACGCGATCATAAGCCCGTATTTCAGTGGTTCCACGGATGCCAGCCGACGCGCTCGGAGCCTAGGGTCGTCGGCATGAAGCGCACATCGATCTTCGTGATGGTTGCCATCCTCGTCGCCGGCTGTGGGAGCACCCCGTCCTCGCAGCCCCCCGACCAGTCGCAGGCCGCAGGCCACTCGCAGGCGCAGGGTCCGTCGCAGGCGCCGAGCAGCGCAGGTGGTGGAAGTGGCGGATCGGCGCTCGTAAGCGCGGCCAACGCGGTCACCGATTGGTGCACGATGATGCCGGCCGACCTCGCCGCCCAGCTCGTTCCCGGCGCGTCCGCCCCGCAGAGCCAGTTGTTCGTTCCGCTGAAGTGCACCGTCAGCAATGGAGTCTCGGTGCTCGAGATCACGTACCAGGGCTACGTGGTCGCGGAGATCGATCCGAGCGCTGCGTCGATCTCCGGCATCGCCGAGAACGCCTGGCTCGCGGTGGGCTATCCCGTCGACGACTCGTATCTCACGGTGATCCTCAGCAGCGGCGATCCCGGCGCGACGCTGTACGTCGAGGTGGCCGGCCACGATGGCGTAGACCACGCGGACGACGCGGTGGCCGTGGCCAAGGCGGTTCTCGCCCAGCTCCACTGACGTACTGAGGAGACAGGAGGGATCGATGCACGGATCCGACGCCCCACCAGCGAGCCGCACCGCCAGGCTTTGGCCAGCCTTGGCAACGCTTCTGATGGTCCTCGCGGCATGCACGCAAGGACCGGCCACCTCCTCGCTAACCGCGAGCGAGGGTGGCGAGCCCAGCCTGGCAAGCGGGCCGATCTTCGGCGCCAGCGCCTCGGAATCTGAGGAGCCCAGCCCCTCGATCACCCAGAGCGGTTCGCTCACCGGCACCTGGAACGGCACCTGGGCCATCGACGGCTACGGGAACACCGGTGACTTCACGATGGAGCTCGCTCCGTCGGGCGACGGCTACAGCGGGCCGATCGAGAGCACGAACACCGACTGTCCAACGGGGACCGTGGACCTCACGCTCGACGGATCGAGCGTCACCATGGGCTGGGTCCTCTCGGGGGTGCCGGTGTCCTTCATCGGAACGCGCGAAGGCAACTCGATGTCCGGGACGTGGTCCGCCGTCTCCTGCAGCCAGAACATCCCCCTGACCGGGACCTGGGAGGCGACCAAGCAGTAGGCCTTGTCGCGATGCTGGTAGTACAGGTATTCCCAGGCGTTGAAGCCGATGAAGGCGTAGTTGCCGAACCTGGCCCAGTCGTCGGCGCTCACCGCTGAGGGGTCTGCGTAGCTCCGATTGACGACGCCTGCCAGGCACTCGTTCTCGATCATCATCTCCATCGGCCGCTGCGCCAGCGAAAGCGCGTTGTAGTGCGCCTGGCTGCGCAGGACCTTGGTGTTGTCGCGGATCTGGAGGCCCAGGTACAGGACCGACACGATGACCGCGATGACGCCGGTGACCTCTGTGAGTCCCATGCGCCGATGATGACGCGCGCCACGCGAGGATGTAGCCTCCTCCAGCCCTTGAGCTGGATCCACCCATTCCGGACCGCGCGTCGGAGCCGCGCCACTGCGCGGCCGTTTCCCGCGCCATGGGACCGCATCGTGGCCGCCAACGTCCCGTTCGACGCGCAACTGCCGGCGAGCGACCGGATCGAGCTGCGGAGGCGGATACAGATCTTCCTCGCCGAGAAGCGGTTCGAAGGCGTGGGCGGACTCGAGATGACCGATGAGATCCGCGTCACGATCGCCGCCCAGGCATGCCTTCTCGTGCTGCACCGGGACGAGGACGACTATCCCGCGCTCTCCACCATCCTCGTCTACCCCACGGCCTACCGGGTTCCCATCCAGGAGCATTCGGCGGACGGAATGGTGACCGAGGGCCACCAGGTCCGGCTCGGCGAGGCGTGGAACGCGGAGACGATCATCCTCTCGTGGGACGACGTGCAACGCGGAGCGGCGGGCGAGGACGACGGGCACAACGTCGTCATCCACGAATTCGCCCACCAGCTCGACATGCAGGACCGGGACGCAAACGGTGCGCCGGAGCTGGGCGATCACGCCATGTATGCCGCTTGGGCGCGAGTGCTGGGCCACGAGTACGAGCAGCTCAAGAGCGCGGTCGAACGACGCGAGCGCACGCTCCTGGACGCATACGGCACCGAAAGTCCGGCGGAGTTTTTCGCGGTCGCGACAGAGACGTTCTTCGAGAAGCCGGTCGAGCTACGCGACGAGCATCCGGAACTCTACGGACAGCTGCGGGAGTTCTACCGCCAGGATCCGGCCGCGGCTCCCGACCTGGCTGCAAGGGACGTCTGAACCACCATGCGGCAGTTGACCCACCGGGAGCTCGCCGCGCTCGAGCACGAGAACTGGATCTCGTACCTGACCGGCGTTGCGAGCTGCACCGCTCGAACCACGGTCACCCGCGCGGGCGGTGTAGTCACCCTCCTGACCGGCCTGCCGTTCGACTGGTTCAACCAGATCCTGGTCGAAGACGAGGGCGCGACGCCGGACGCCATGCGGGACGCGGTGAGCCGGGCGCGGACCCAGGGCACGGACTTCGTCGTCCGCCTGCGACACGGCATTGATGATCGGTTCATCCGGACCCTGACCGAGGCCGGCCTCGAGGCCGCCCCACCCGAGATGGCCACGCCCGGCATGGTCGCCCACCCGATCGACCACGACGCCATCGCGAGGCAGGGGGTCGCGGAGCTCGACATCCGCCGCGTGACCGAAGGCGTGGGGATCGATGCCCACCGCCTTGCGGCGACGGTTGGATTCGGCGCCGATCCCGCGCTCGCCGAGGGCAACGTGTGCCCAGATCTGCTCGAACGGCCCGACTGCGTCGTCTACGTTGGCTACGCGGACGGCGCCCCGGTCGTCTCCGGGCTCGGCTGGCGGACGGACAGGACCATCGGCGT
Source organism: uncultured Chloroflexia bacterium (assembly GCA_963807915.1). Taxonomy (GTDB): domain Bacteria; phylum Chloroflexota; class Limnocylindria; order QHBO01; family QHBO01; genus CF-167. Next base: position 179,010 of record CAWEDO010000002.1, read on the forward strand.
CTACAGCATCGCCACCATCCCGTCTGCCCGCCGCCGCGGCTACGGTGCGGCCATGACGGCGCGGGTGGTCGCTGACGGCCTGCTCGCCGGCTGCGACGTGGCGGCACTCCAGGCGAGTGAGATGGGCCGCCCGATCTACGAGCGCATCGGCTTCCGGACGGTCGTCACCTACGTGGCGTATACCTAGGGCTGCCGAATCGCCACCCCGTAGCGCGCCTGCCCCCGGTCGAAGGTGGCCAACGGCAGGGCGTCAGCCTCGAGCGACGCGGCCACGATCAGCGAGTCGGGGATCGGACGGCCCGGGATCGCCCTGGCGCGCACGAGGATTGCGGCCACGAGGTCGGCCCGCTGGCCAAGCAGCCGCACGTTCTCGCGCCGCACCAGGCCGATCAGGCTCTCGATGATGTCGGCGCGCTCGACGCCGTATTGGGTGCGCAGGACGTGCGCGCATTCCGCGAGCGCCACGGGCGAGATGCCGATGAGCTCCTCCCCGTCGACCAGCTTCGCCGCCCGGCGCGCCTCGGCCTCCGGCGTGCCGACGAGGTAGCGGACGAGAACCGAGGTATCGGCCCCGATCACCCGGACCGATCCGGATCTGGCGTGGACCAGGCAGCCGCGCGCAGCGCCTCCCACGACTCATCAGCGGGCAGCCGACCGACGCGATCGCGCAGGGACCCGGCCAGCGACCGCCGATGGCGACCCGGCACGAACTCGATCACCAGCCGGCCGCCCTCCACGTGTTGGACCGCCTCGTCGCCGGCATAGATCCCCATCTCCTCGCGGATCGCCTTCTCGAGGGTGATCTGGCCGCGTTCTCCTACTCGACTGGACATGTATGGAAGGCTCGCACATGCATACCATCAGCGTCAAGTATGGATAACCGCCTGCCCGTGAGCCGGCTAGCGCGCCACGCGGTAGCGGAGGTAGACGAACTTCGAGCTGAAGGTGCGGGTCTCGACGAGCTCGAGGTCCACCCGGCGCTCGTGCTGGGGGAAGAACGGAATGCCACCCCCGACCAGCACCGGGTAGACCATGGCCCGGTACTCGTCGATCAGGCCCAGCGCGGCCGCCTCGGCGGCGAGCGTCGCGCCGCCGATCGCGATGTCGCCCTCCCCCGGCTCGGCTCGCAGCCGCTCGATCTCCTCCGCCAGCCCGCCGGAGGCCAGACGGGCATTGCCCTGCACGGCGGACAGCGTGGTGGAGAAGACCACCTTGGGGAGCGGATTCCAGAGCGCGGCCCACTCGAGCTCCGCCTCGTCGAGCGACTCCTCGTCGGCGGTCTCCCAGTAGAGCATCGTCTCGTACAGGCGTCGTCCCAACAGATGGACGCCGACCTCTCGGATCTCGTCGATCCAGAAGCGAAAGACGTCCTTGTCGGGCACCGACCAGTCGAAGCTGCCATCCGGTCCGACGATGTAGCCGTCAAGGGAGACGTTCATGGCATAGGTCACGCTGCGCATCAGCAGTCAGCCCTTGGGGGGCGCCATGTAGTACTCCGTGAACGACCGGCAGCGGCCGTCGGGCGCGAACTCGAGGAGCCAGCTGTTGTAGTAGATCCGGTCGACCTTGCTGCCTGTCGCGTCCGTGAAGTACGTGCTCGTCCCCACCGCGACTGCCCGATCGCCATCCACCGCGTACGGGTGATACTCGGCGGCCCACGTCCCCGGCTCGTCGCGCTGACTCGCGTTGCCGTTCGGCTTGAGCCAGCTCGAGACGATCTTGTCGCGGCCCACCTCGGGCTCGTCGTAGGGGTGGTAGCGGTACTCCGCGTCCTCGGTGAACAGCGCCTCGACGTCGGCCGCGTCGTACGTCTCCCAGGCGCGGATGTAGGCGTCGAGCCAGGCCTGCACGGCCGCGTGGGTCAGGGACATCAGCCAGGTACCTCCATTAGCCTCGGAGCAGGCCCTCGACCGAGAGGTCCTCGTCCAGCTCCTCCCAGCGGATCCCGACGCCTCGCCCGATGAGCCGCCACCGCTGCCGCTGCTCAGGCGATCCGGCAGCCAGGCGCGGGAACCACGCGATCGGCACCCGCACAGCTCGCCCGTCGCTGAGCGACACTTCGAGGTGCGCGCGGCCGACCTTGACGTCGGTCGCTCGAACAGGGCTAGCCGCTGAAGAAGTCACGCCATCGCTCCCTGAGTTCCCCTCGGTTTGCCTCGACAAGTCGACGGATCCGGGCGATCTCCCTCGGATTGTAGCCATCGCTCTTGGCGAGGCTGACCGGGTCGAGCCAGAACTTGGCGTGCCCGTCACCGGATTCGACGTGGACATGTGCTGGCTCCGGCGGCTCATTGCTCCAGAGGAAGAACCGATACGGACCGGCTCGCTTCAGCGTGGGCACCCACGGCACGCTAGCCATCGCCTCTTACCGGCCGGTTACGGGCGGGCCGATCCACGCTGTTCGCCTCGCTCGCCGGCCCAGGCTGCCTTGGGGGGTGATCCAGCTGCCGGTCTTCGCGGACACCTGGCCCCCCTAGATCGACGAAGTCGACATCCCCCGGGTGGCAGAGAGAAGGCGAAAGCCCAGCCACAGCCAACACAGGTCGTATGGCACCGATAGGCCTCCATACAGCAGCTGCCAAGGAAACGACCCGTCGTTGTGCTCGACCAGGTAGCCCACGCCCAGAACGGTGGGTACCAGCAGGATCCCGGCGATCAGCACCACGGATCTGCCTCCCGGCAGCGCGTCCGCGCGCTGAATGTCGATGCCCGCGAGCACCAGACCTGTCGCCAGCACCAGGTACGAGACCAGTGACAGGAGCCAGCCGCCGAGCATCATTGGCGTGTAGAAGTCCTTCACCGTATCGAGAATCCAGAACTGGATCGCATTGGCGATGAACCACAGTGCCACGCCCAGGAATGCGATCACGAGCCCTGTCCTGCCGCTCGTCCCGAGCCGAGGCGAGACCTTGAGGTAGACGCCAGCGAGGCCCACCATGGCCAATAGCGCGAACGCCGGCCACACCACGCCGTACGCGCTCCCTTTCAGTCCAAGGAAGGTGCGCTCCATGGCCGCCTCGGTCGTGCCGTGGGTGAATGCAAAGATGAAGTCCCTCACGAGCAAGTGCAGTGCCCACAGGATCAGGGCGTACCCGCTCCACTTGATGAAGGCATTCGTTCTCAATCGTGATCCTCCCTGGTCAGCGGGTCGCGGTGAACGATCCCTCGATGGTGATCTCGCCAGTCGGGTCCGGGGGATCCGGGAAGTAGTGGAAATCGGCATCGCGGACCACGCAGCTGAACGTGGCGTCGATCCCGGTGTCGTCGGCGCGAGCGTAGGTGACCTCGCATTGTTCGGATGAGACGCTCCAGTCGGGGCTGGTGACGCCCACCTGAAATCGCACCCGTTTGAAGTTGATGACCTTGTTGATGAAGATCGTCACGGAGGTATCGTCGGTGTTGTAGGCCAGCACCGTCTTCGCCTCCGCGGTCTTGGAGCCCTCGGTGGTGATCGGTGCGTCCGTCGTGCCGTTCACGGCCCCCGATACCGTGGTCTGGCCCTGGCCGCCCGTCCACGGGCCGTCTGCGAACTCCGGTGCAGCGCCATCACCGCCTCCGCCATCGCTGCCCACAGGCTGGCTCTCAGCGGTGCTCTCAGCCGGGACCTCGGATTGGGCAGCTGACACGGATGGCTCACTGCCGGCGACACGCGGCCGACTCGCCGGTCGACTCCCCAGGTGAGCCTGATGGGCTGGCGCAGGCGACCAGCCCAAGGCCGATGCCGATGGACAACGCTAGCGCCAGCCCTGGTCGGCGCATCACTTCGCGCCCAGGTAGTTCGCCAGACCTGTCAGCCGATCCGACCAGGCCTTGATGGCACGCGTGCTCATGCCAGGGGACGCGGGCGCAGGCGTCTTGCCCTCCAGCTCAGCCACCGCGGTGAGGCGGGTGGACCAGGCATCAGCCGCGCGTGCGGCAGCCGCCCGCTCCTGCACGTACTGGGCCTGCTGGGTCAGGCGCTCGGACCACGCCGCATCGCCGGCTCCGCTGACCTGGTTGGGGCCGGAGACCCGGCCGAAGCCGATCGCAATGACGATCAGCACCAGCGCGGCGACTGCCAACATCGAGCCTGCCTCGACCTTCCTTGTGGTGGACATCGTTCCTCTCCTCTGCTCTCGTTCCTGGGCCAGCCACCTGGTCGGCGAATCTGGCGGAACGATGCGGAGACGATGCGACTGGCAAAGACTCGGGCGAAACCCGGAAACCCTTACAAGTTGCCAGGGCGCAACCTCGGCGTTAGTCGCCGGCCCGGCTGATCAAACGGCCCGCGAGCTCGCTGCGCGAGCGCACACCGAGCTTGGCGTAGACGCGGACGAGGGCGGCCTCCACGGTGTGCACCGTGACGAAGAGGCGCGCGGCCGCCTCGCGATTCGTCAGCCCCTCCGCGATCAGCGCGGCAATCTGCCGCTCGGCCGTCGTCAGCGTGTCGCCGGATGGGGCTCGGCCGCCGATGCGAGATCGCTCGGCCTGCGCACGGGTTACCCAGAGGGAGGCTCCCAGGCCCTCGAAGATCCCGATGGCAGCCTCAATCGACTCCCGGGCGAGGCGCCTCTGGCGCCCTCTCCGGGCAATGGTGCCCTTCGCCAGGAGGGTTCTGCCGAGTTCGAGGGGCTCGCCGACGCGCCGCTGGTGGACCTCCGCCGTCCCGATCGTCTCCATCGCGCCCGGCGTGTCGCCTTGCGCAGCCTGGATCAGCGCACGGCAGCGGGCGGCCGTCGCCAGGGCCGCTGGCCGATCCAGGGTGCGTGCCCGCTCGTCCAGCCAGTCGACCAGTGCCTGGGCCTCGTCGAGGCGCCCGAGTTCGGTCAGCGCCTCTGCCGCATCACCCTGATAGCGAAAGGGCAGGCCTGGGTCGTTGAAACCCGCCGCGGGCACCTCCCGCATGAGCGAATCGAACGAGGTCATCGCGGCCACTGGGTCGGCGAGGCTCACGTCAAGGAAGCCCAGAATGGTGAGGAGCTCGAAGCGCGCCGACACAGACCCGAAGGCTGAAAGGGCCAGACCCTCTCCGATCCCCCGTCTCGCCGCGTCAACGCGGCCGAGGTGCGCGTCAACCAGCGCGCGGGCAGCGATGCTGAACTGGCGCTCCTCATCCTGGCCGGTCTGGAGGACTCGTTCCTCGGCTTCATCGGCATAGGCGTCTGCCTCCGCCATGCGACCGGCACGCTGCGACATGTAGGCAAGCTGGGAGGCGAACAGCGGAAGCGCACTTTCATCGCCACGCTCCTCCGCCTGCGCACGGGCCTCCGCGAGCTCCGAGATCGCCGCCTCGAGGTTCCCCGACCATCCCTTCAGCATGCCGTCGATCCAGCTCGGGCGGCCCAGGATCGGCATGAAGCGGTCGGACCGAGCCTGGAGCTCGAGCGCCCGGCTCATCTCTGCCGCCGGGTAGCCTCGGCCCATGAGGAACTCGATGAACGCAAGGTTCGCGAGCGTCGTGGCCAGCAGCGGTTCGTCACCGAGCTGCTCTGCCAGCGTGACGGCTGCGCGGCTATGGACCTCGGCTCGCGGAAGGTCCCCACCCAAGTGGGCGCACCAGGCGAGGCCCCCCTCTACCCGAACCTGGATCCGCGCATCGTCACCGGCATGACTTGCGGCCTCCGTGTACAGCCGCTCGGCCCATTCCGGACCCACCTTGAGCGTGAGCTCGGTCCCGGCCAGGTGCACGAGAACCTCGGCTCGCTGGGGCCCGGCGGGGGCCAGCTGCAGAAGCCCCTCGAGCTCTTCACGTGCTCTCGTCGTATCTCCAGCCTCGAGGTGGTACTCGGCAGCCTGGATCCGTCTTCGGACCCGGTGCTCCATCTGGGCGGCGGGGGTCAGGACATAGGCCTGGTCCGCCATCTCGGCGGCCATGCCCGGAGCTCCACGTACGCGGGTGCGGTGCGCGGCGTCCTCGAGGACTGCGGCGATCTCTTCGTCGGGCGCATCCGACGACAGCGCGAGGTGTCGCGCCCGCTCATCGGCCGAGCCGACGGCTCCCGCCAGGGCGGCATGCAGCTGCCGAGCTCGAGTGGCGCTGACCGATCCATACGCGGCAGAAGCAAGGAGCGGATGCACAAAGCGGATGCCGTCGCCGTCGATGACGATCACCTCCGCCTCAACGGCCGGGCGGAGCGCCGTGCGGGCCTGCTTTCCGGTGGCAGCCTCCAGCAGGCTGAAGGTCGGCTCGGCAACCGCTGCTGCAGCCGCCAGCGCGTCACGCGTTGCGGTCGGCAGCGCCTCGATTCGCGCGCTCACCAGCTGCTCCACCCCCGCCGGCAGGCGGCTTCCAGCCTGCAGGCTGAGGGTCCCCGCCCGGAGAGCCCGTCCAAGCTCCAGGGCGTAGAAGGGGTTCCCCGCGGAGAGGCGATGCAATCGTTCGAGGTCCGGCTGGGGGAATTGCGCCTCCAACCGGAGCCGCAGGAGCCGACCAATGGCGCGCACGCTGAGCGGTTCAACGGACAATCGTTGGACGGCTTGAGCGGGCAGCGCGGTGTCGAGTTCGGCATAGTCGGTCGAGGTACCGGTCAGCCGCGAGAGGAGCAAGAGGCGGATCGGCTCGCTCCGCAGGCGGCGGACGACATACCGAAGGACGTCGCCCGAGGCCGCATCGAGCCACCGCACGTCATCGATCGCGATGAGCACGGGGCCGTTCCCAGAGAGCAGCCGAAGGGTGGACAGGACCGCCAGCGCCACGGCCCGCCGATCAGGCGACTGGCTGCCCTCGTCGTCGAGCAGGAGCGCCACCTTCAGCGCCCTGGCCTGCGGCGGCGGCAGTCGGTCGATGACGCTGTCGATCACGCCGTCGAGCAGATCGCCCAACGCGGAGAAGGGCAGGTCGCGCTCAGCCTCAGCGGGAACAGCATCCAGAACCTGCTGCCTACGGGTTCGCGCCGCCTGGACCGCCGCCAGCCACAGCGTGGTCTTGCCGATGCCTGCCTCGCCCTCCACGAGGAGCGCGGCAGGGCTGCCAGCTGGGGCGTCAAGGAACGCATCGATCGCCGCGAGCTCCTGCTCTCGCCCGACGACCTCCCTCTCCACTGCCATAGGACGGGCATCCTACACGCGGCCCGGCAGGGCCCCAGCCGCAGCCTTGTTGCGTAGACCCGCCTGCTACCCTCTCCCCGGGCTCCGGCACCCGCCTGAGCCAATCCTCGCGGGGGACCGATGACCGACCTCGCCACCAACGTCCTCTACTACGGCGACAACCTCGACATCCTGCGTCGCTACCTGCCCGAGACGTGCGTCGACCTGGTCTACCTCGACCCGCCCTTCAACTCCAATCGCGACGACAACGTCATCTTCCGCGACGAATCGGGCAATGCCACCGATGCCCAGCTGCTGGCCTTCGAGGACACCTGGCATTGGTGTCCATCGGCTGAGGCGACCTACGCCTACCTGACGAACACCACCCGTTACGCTAAGGCGTACTGGCAAGCCTGAACAGGGTTCGGGAGCCCGATAGCCCCTTGAGGACGTGCGTCCCAGCGTCTTCGAAGAGAAGGCCTGAACCCTCAACGAGGGCATGAGTGGTCGAGGAGACCAGCACTTCGTCAACGCCGGCCAGAGACATCACGCGCGCGGCCGTGTGGACCGCGACACCGCGGGCGTCGCCACCCACGAGCTCCAGCTCGCCCGTATGCACGCCCACGCGGATCGGCAGGCCAACTTCGTGCGCCGACTTCGCCATGGCCGCCGCGCAACGAACGGCCCGCGTCGCGCTATCGAAGATCGCCAAGAAGCCGTCGCCGGTTGTGGCCACCTCGCGTCCACGATATGCGTTCAGCTCGTCGCGCAGGCGGACGTTGTGCCTTGCCAGCAAGTCTCGCCAGGCATCGTCACCCAACCGCTCGAGGATGCGCGTCGAATCGACGATGTCGGTGAACAGGACCGTAGCGACAATCCGCTCGTTCGCAGCGTCAGGTGACACTCCGATCAGATGACCGCTCGTCCACTCGAGGGTCTCCCACGCCTCGTCCCCCATCACCCAGGCGTCGTGGCCCGCCGGGATCTCGTAGGCGGAGCCGGGCGGGATGTCGAGCGTTTGCCCGTCGTCCATGGCGACACGGAGAACGCCTGAGATCGAGTAGCCCAGGTGATGCAGCTGACAGCTGGCCGTGCCCGCGATCGGCCCAAGATCGGTCGCCCAATGCCAGCCGGGCTCCCATCGGCCCCGGGCGATGGTCGTGTCGCCAAGGGTCACAATCTCCCCGATGCCCTTCGACATGTTGCGGACATCGTCGGGCGCAGAGAAGTTCTTGTACTGCAGACGCGGCATTTCGGTGGCCATTCTGGAGCCTGTTGCAGCTAGCCGCCCAACAGCGCGCATACTCCTCGCCGGAGCGAGAGGTCGGGGCGTCAGCCCACCATTCCTGCGCGCAGTCCCCCTGACAGGGCCTTGCGTCCATGAACTGAGCTCCCCAATGGACCGGGCAAGACCCGTGGGAGCTCACCATGCAGGGCGCAGATGGACACATTCACGTGACGGATTCGGACTTAACCTCCCGACGGGTCGCCCTCGTCATCGCATTCGGGCTGGCGATCATCGCCGCTTTCCAGCTCGCCTTGGCGATTGGCATGCCATGGGGACGGGCCGCGTACGGCGGGACATCCGCCACGCTGGCGCCCGAGCTGCGGATGGCGAGCGCAGTAGCTACCGTCGTGTGGCTGCTGGCCGCGGCGGTGGTGCTTGGCCGGGCCGGTTACTGGGGATCAGGCCGCTGGGCGGTTGCCTTCCAGAGGGCTACGTTGGTTGTGGCACTCCTGCTGCTCCTCGGAGCCCTCGTCAACTTCGCGTCATCCAGCCCCTGGGAGCGCTTCGGCTGGGGTCCGCTTGCACTCCTGCTGGCGACCCTCTGCGTGGTCCTTGCGCGCTCGAGGAGTGCCGTCCCGAGCCCCTGATCGGCGGCGGTTGCGTCAATTCGCCAACGGCGCACCCGTACGAACTGCAGCGAGCACATCCAGGATCGCCTCGGTGGACGCCGCGGAGCCCGACTCGCTGGTGATGAGCGCGGTGTGCTCCATGTCAGGCAGGATGCGATGAGAGGCGTTCGTCGACAGCGAAACCAGGCCGTCCGACGCCGCCACCCAGCCTTCCTGTGCCTGCAAGCCTGCAGTCACCACCACCAGGGGGAGGCCATCCAGACTGGTCAGGTCCATCGCTTCCCGTAGCGAGGCACGGAGCTGGGAGACCTCAAGGCGGGCACTCGTCTGCAGCCGGACACTGGCCTGGGCCGCCCGCTCCTGTTCTCGAGCCGGCTCTGGCAGGTCCGCATAGGCCGATGCATAGGCCAAGCGGAAGACGCCTAGGCGCGCAACCGACGGCAGGATCCCGTACAGAACCGGCGTGCTCTCGTAGAAGGCCGAATACGTGGGGAGCTCGGTAAAGGGATCCATCGGCTGCGAGTCGAGCAGCACCATCCCGACGACCTCGTCGCGGTACTGGGACGCGAAGATCCGGACGTAGACGCCGCCGCTGGAATGGCCAACCAGGACGTAGGGTCCTGCGTTCCCCGACTTGGCAAGCAGGGTGTGCAGGTCGGCGGCGATTGCCAGCCCGTCCTGCGGCTCGGGAGCTGGCTCGCTCCAGCCACGACCCGCGCGGTCGTATGCGCACACCTTTGTGGTCCCAGCCACGGCCGCCGAGATTCGCGCCCAGTAGAACGACGCCTCCCCGAGCCCGGATTCGAGGACGATTGTCGGGCTGCCCTCACCGGTGCAGTCGATGCGGAGCCGATGGTCTCCCACGTCGACCAGCTGGCCGGTCATCGGGGCAGCGTGGTCGCCGAGTTCCGCGACGGCCTCAGCCATGCCACCGACGGCCATCAAGACGTAGATCGCAAGCACCGGGTAGAGCACCCATCGGCGCAGACGACTGCGCAATGAAGATCGAGCGTTGATGACCATGTAGACCACCAGCGCAACGAGTGCCAGCGGCCAGATCCAGGAGACGATCCCGATGACGCCCGTGGAGGGTTGCAGGACGAGCAGGCCAAGGCCGACCAGGCCCATCGCCACCGCCGGCACGAAGGCCCACCGCTGCGGCTGGTCCGTGAACCGCGTGGTGACCAGAGCAAGTAGTCCCCAGCCCAGGCCGAACGAAAGGAGGACCGATCCCGTGATCGTGGCCTCGCTGCCTCCGGCCATGGGGCCGATCACCAGGAATAGGGCAATCGCAAGTCCGGCGATCAGGGAACCGACGATGGCAAGGAAGCCGCGAAGCGAGCCGCCGGGCTGGTTGGGGTTACGCGTCAACGCGATCTCCTTCGATGCCGGGAGAAGCTGACTTCACCCCTATCACCAGCAGGTAGGCGAGCATCCCGACCTCTCCGATGATCGGCAGGATGATCAGGAACTGGTGGATCTTCGTGGCGAGATCGGGAGCCAGGAACGCGACGAACACATCCGCCACGTAGCTGGCCGCGGCCGCGACGAGGACGACGCCAAGCGCCTTGGGAAACATCCCTGACTTGTAAGCAAGATACCCAAGCGGGGCCAGCCACAGTCCAAAGAAGATCTGAGCGGCGAGCGTCCCGTAGTGCTGCATCTCGATCAGGATCAGGACGAGGGCCTGGGAGCCCGCGGCGCCGAAGGCGGTCGCGTACGAATCGTTGGTCGCGACCTGCAAGCCCTCGAACTGGAAGACGGCGTTAAGCGAAATGATGGCTGCCGTGATCGCGACAAAGAACACCATCACCCGCGCCACGCTCTTGTGCACGTGCTTCAGGAGCAGGTAGAGGGCGATGACGGTGAGGAGGAAGAAGACGGCATCAACCAGGTGGGCGACGACCCCGATGCGGACCAGTCCGGCGTTCGCAACCACGTTCGCGGTCGTGGCCGCGGCATCGCCGGCGACGTACATCTTCGGATCTACGAAGCCTTCGGCGAAGCCGCCGAAGATGGCGACCAGCAGGTAGAACGCGCCCGCGATCCTCGCGAGGCGCTTGGGTGACGACAAGTCGTTCTCCGTTCTCCCCCGACAGGGGCGTATCCGAAGGGGCCCGGCTGGCTGCCCCCGCGTGCGGAGGACCTGTCGACGGGCACTGGCGCGAAGCGCAGCCGGGACCTCCCTGGCCCGATGTCTCAGCGGTCGGTCGAGTGTGCGCGGCCCCGCGCGAAATAGATACCCAGAGCCGAAAAGGAACAGCGCGCGTCGTCCCTTGCCCCCGCTGCTACCCTCTCCTCAGGCTCAGGCGCCCACCCGAGCCAATTCTCGCGGGGGACCGATGACCGACCTCGCCACCAACGTCCTCTCCTACGGCGACAACCTCGACATCCTGCGTCGCTACCTGCCCGATGCCGCGGTTGACCTGGTCTACCTCGACCCGCCCTTCAACTCGAATCGCGACGACAACGTCATCTTCCGCGACCTCCTCCAGGAAGCCCTCGGTGCGTAGCGACGCGGGAACAAGCTTCTCGCGTCTTCTCGGCTTCCTGACCATGGCGTGCCTGCTCGGCTCATGCGCCACGACATACCAGCCCGCCGATCCCCCATCGCTCGCAGAGACCCAGGCATTCGTGCAACGAATGGTCCGCCTCGCCCAGGCCGGCGAGTTCGAACAGCTTTGCGAGATGGGCGGAGGCAACTGCGAACGGATCCTGGAGACAGCTGGGGCCAGCAATGTCCCCCTGGCTCCGCCCACCGTTGCTCGAATCTACGTCGTGCCGAGCGTCAAGCATTCAGACGACTCATGGTCGCAGGGTGGCCAGATGGTGGAGATGTGCGGCACCGGCCGGAATGGCGACACCTACCAGACCCATATGTTGGTCTTTCGCGATCCTCAGCAAGGCGTGATCGCGATCGAGCCGATCTACTGGTCCGGACTCAGCGTCGGCGTCGGTGCGGAACCACCGGTGACCGAACCCTCTCCCTCCCCATTCGAATGCTGAAAGACCGCTGGTAACCTGAGCCGATGGACACCAATGTCCTCTACTACGGCGACAACCTCGACATCCTGCGTCGCTACCTGCCCGATGCCGCCGTCGACCTGGTCTACCTCGACCCGCCCTTCAACTCGAATCGCGACTACAACGTCATCTTCCGCGACGAGTCGGGCAATGCCACCGATGCCCAGCTGCTGGCCTTCGAGGACACCTGGCATTGGGGTCCATCGGCCGAGGCGACCTACGCCGGCCTGACCAACACCGCCCGCCACGAAGGCCACGTGCCGGACAAGGTCAGCACCATCATCGCCGCCCTGCGCGCCGGGATCGGCGAGAACCAGATGATGGCCTACCCAGCAGGGACGATTGGAAGACTCTGCTTGTCCAGACCGGCAGAATCCACAACCCCTTTCATGAACGCGGAGAAGTCCGCGAAGTAGGCGTATTCCGGGCCGATGATCCCCCACGCGCTTCGAAATGTCGGAAGACGCATCGTTGCCCGAATGCCGCTTTCCCAGATCTTCCAGGTCTCGCTGTCGATACGCCGACGTTTGCGGAGGTAGAACTCTTCCGAGCACAGATTGAAGTAGCGGCGGAGGCTGACGAGTAGTCTCCGACGCTCAGGCGCCGGCAGGTCATCCAGATCCACTGATTCGTCGGGGACACGAGCCTCCTCGGGCAGGCGGTCAAGGATTTCGAGGTACCTCCTCGTGTAATCCGAGAAGGTCTGCAGCCACAACTGATCGCGGACTGACCGCAGCGACATCGCGATAGCGAGGCCAGTCAATGCCAGGACGCCCGCCTGGATCCAATCTGCTGTTGTCATCAAGGGACCAGCCTACTCGTCGTGCTGGGATCCGTTCGGTCCTAACATGGGCGCGCCGTCTCTAGCGCCAGATTTGGATTGGCCGATCTCTGTCGAATTGGGTGGGCTGCTCAGGAACCGATAGCGCGTCGTCTCGGCTGAACCGATCCGCTGTCCATGCCGCTGCATAGGCATCGAGGAGATCGTCGGGGGCGGCCTTGCCGAGATCACCCTGGTCACGTGCCACCGACAGGCCGACCGATTCCAGGAGCGACAACCGCTCCTGATAACCGTTCCATGACCGCTTCGAATACTTCAGCGGCTGCCCCTTGGCCATGGCCGAAAAAGAGAGCTCGGGATGTACTTCGATGATTCGGGCACCGAACGGATCAGCTTCATAGATCAGTTGCTCGGCCTCCAACACCTTCGGCAAGATCGCCCACGTTTGGCGCGAGAATCCCTTTTCCGATGCGCCTTGCCATTGCTCGCGCGCTTCCGCGTACTCAAGGGTCGCGAGCGCTCGCGGCGGCATGGGAAAGAGGCTCGAGCGGCGCGAGCCAAGAAGTGCCGCGGCCCCCAGGTCGGCATCCCGCGTGCCGTTGGTCAATCCGATCGGCACATCGATCGCCACAACCGCCGCCGATGCGGTCCCTTCCAGAAGCTCGCGGGTCGAGCCGTAGTACTCAGCTGAGGCCACCTCCCCACGCGTCAGCCATACCGCCACCCAACCGGCTCCCGCACCATCTACCCCAACGACCACCGTCAATTTGCCGTGCGTCCACGTGCTTCATGACCACCGCCCACGCACCACAACAACCGCGCTCGCGAAGAAACCTTGATCTGATTACTGGGCGCCGGCTTGAGCTGCGGCGTCACCCCCCGGCACCCGCCCTGCGAGCCTGGTATAGGAACCTCTGGAAGCCGATGAACAGGCTCCGGATCTGCTCCGGACTACCGAGGTCAGCGGCAGCGTCGGCAATCGCGTTCCTGTACTTGAGTCTTAGCAATGGCGCGAGCTTGTCGCCGTCGAGTTCGCCAACACCTTCTTTGCTGTATTGCTCCAGCACGAAGTCGATGAATGCCCGCTGGCGGTCGGTGTAGCGCTGGGCGACCTCGCCTCGCGCATCGGTCGCCCGCGTCACCCGGGTCAGCGGCTGGGTGGCAAAGGCGACGTAGGCGAGAACGTCGAAGATGTCGCTGTTCGCGGCATCGATCACCCGCTGCATCTCCGTTAACGCGTCGTCCCCAAACCCCTTGTCCGCCAGCCCGGACAGAAGGGCCTTTCGCGTATCAGGCACGCTCCACAGAACACGCAGCTCCTCCTCGTTCGTGAAGAAGGCGGGCAAGGCGCCAAAGAGGCTTTTGAGGAACTCGGTGGCCGTCATCGGCAGCCCGGAAGGGTCCCAGAAGGTGGTTTGGACCATGCTCTGGATCGTCCTCTCCTTGCCGTCCGCCAACTTGACGACGACCTTGGCGGGAAGTGGCTCACCTGGTTCGGCGATTTCATGGCCGACCGGTTCGGGCGACGGGCCGACCACCACGCCGGGCGTTGGCGAGGCCACCTCCATTGGCTCCCCGTCCCATTCGGGGTCGCTGAAGTAGTGGTACGCCTTCACGAAGTCGTAGATCGTGAAGAAGTCCTTGCCGTCATAGATCCGTGTACCCCGCCCGATGATCTGCTTGAACTCAATGATCGAGTTGATCGGGCGCATCAGGACGATGTTCCGGACGTTGCGGGCGTCAACGCCGGTCGAGAGCTTCTGGGAGGTTGTGAGGACGGTCGGGATTGTCTTTTCGTTGTCGCGAAACTCTCTGAGGTATTGGTCCCCTAGGGCGCCGTCGTTGGCGGTCACGCGGACACAGTAGTTCGCGTCCTTGCTGGCCTTCTTCTGGTTGATGAGATCGCGGACCGCCAACGCATGGACCTGCGAAGCGCAGAACACCAGGGTCTTCTCGCGTTGATCGATCATGCCCATGAAAAGGTTGACCCGATACGCCTCGCGGGCCTTTATCTCGATGATCCGGTTGAAGTCGTCTTCTTCGTATAGCTTCCCGGCCTCCACTTCGCCCTCCACCACCGTGTCGTCGGAGGTGTAGACGTACTCGTCGAGCGTGGTCGAGATCTGCTTGACCTTGAAAGGCGTCAGGAAGCCGTCGTTGATGCCTTCCTTGAGGGAGTAGATGTAGACCGGGTCGCCGAAGTACTTGTAGGTGTCGACGTTGTCCTTGCGCTTCGGCGTTGCGGTCATGCCGAGCTGCACCGCCGGAGAGAAATACTCCAGGATCGCGCGCCAGTTGCCTTCATCGTTCGCGCCGCCTCGGTGACATTCGTCGATGACGATGAAGTCGAAGAAGTCGGCCGAGTATTCGCCGAAGTACGGGGTTTCGCGGTCACCGCTCATGAAGGTCTGGAAGATGGTGAAGAAGACTGAGCCGTTCTTCGGGACTCGTCCCTTCTTGCGGACGTCGGCCGGACTGATGCGGACGAGCGCGTCCTCGGGAAAGAACGAGAATTCGTTGTAGGCCTGGTCGGCAAGGATGTTGCGGTCTGCCAGAAACAAGACACGTGGCTGACGGGTGGGTTCGCCGCTCAGATTCCAGCGACTCTTGAACAGCTTCCAGGCGATCTGGGCCGCGATCCCGGTCTTGCCCGTTCCGGTGGCCATGGTCAACAGGATTCGCTTCTTCCCGGCGGCGACCGCCTCAAGGACGTTCTGGATGGCGATATCCTGGTAATAACGACCGCCCCAGGCGCCGCCCTTCGTATCGGTAGGCACTGCAGCAAAGCGATCGCGCCACTCGTTCTGCACGGCGAAGGTGCGCTTCCAGAGATCATCGGGCGTCGCATAGGCGCTGACGTCGCCCTCTGAGCCATCGGCCAAGTCGATCCGGTAAATCGCCTGCCCGTTGGTGGAATAGGCAAACCGCACCCCCAGCTTGCGGGCGTACTCCTTTGCCTGCGCGGCCCCTTCCGAGTGGGGGAGGTCCCAGCGCTTCGCCTCGACAACTGCAAGCTTCGTGTTGCGATACACGAGGACGTAGTCGGCCTTGTCGATCGAGCCGCGTTTCCCGCCGCCCTGCAGCCGCCCTTGAGTGATCTGGTACTCGCGGTTGATTCGACTGCCTTCGACCTCGCCCCACCCCGACGACTTGAGCGCGGGGTCGACGTGCTCCGCTCGTGTCTCCGCCTCGTTCAGCGCGGCCACGCTAGAGGGCACCCGTGAAGGCTTCGTGGAGCATGGACTCCTTCAAGGCGTCCAGCGCAGCAACCTTCTGCTCGTAGATCGCGTGGAGGCGTTCCGTTTCCGCTTGGAGTGCCTCGAGCCGACGAACTATTCGCCTCTGCTCGTCGATTAGCGGATAGGGCACTTCGAACCGCTTGAGATCGTCGAACTTCAGGTTGTTGATGTTCATCCCGGCGGCAAGCGCTCCAATGAAGTTGTTGTATGCCCCTGAGGTCATCAGGTAGTACAGGTATCTCGGGTCCAGATCGTCGTGCGGCGTGAGCAGGCCCATAAATCCGCCGAACGCGTAACCGTAATCCTCGTCAATGAATGCAACCTTGCCGAGGTGACTCTTGCTTCCGCTCGCGGTGCATATAAGCAAGGAACCCTTCTTGACCTTCTTGGTTTCAGGAATGAGAACTCGGCTACTGAGGTGCCTCAGTTCTGAAAAGTCGAGACGATGTGTTTCCAGGTCGATATTCATGGCGCGAAGTACAACGTTGTCTGACTGATCGACCTCGTCCTCTTTGGAGTACGTCAGCCCGCGCTGAAAGTTGCAGACGTCCCCGAGATAGCTGAGTTGCCAACCGGTCCCGCGCCAAGAGAAACGAATATCGCGTTCGCGGGCGAATAGAGCGCGGGCGTTCCGCATGTTCTGCACGGTGCTGACGCGAGCCGTCGCGATGGCCTCAAGCGCTTCGTCGAGGATGGACACGATCCGCTGCTGCTCAGGGATCGAGGGGACGGGCGCTATTAATTCCCGCAATGCGCCGATGTTCAGGCTATCTCGCGTCGCACCGCCGGTCGGGAAGTCACCGTTGAGCGACAGGAGCCAGTAGCGCAAGAATGGTCTGCTGATTCGCGCGTCAGGCGAGATCTGCGCAATGGTCCGACTGATGTTTGCGCCTTTCAGGTGGGGCGGGCAGATTGCTACACGCCCAATCGTGCCTTGAATGCTCAGCAGAACCTCACCGCCCTCCAGGACGCTCCGCTTGAACTCCGCACTGAGTGCCGGGGCAATCCGATAGAGCTGCGACTCGTCGAGGTGGTCGGTCTTGATGTCGGTGATCCTGATCAGCGGTACGCCAGCAGACTGCCGCTCACCGGGCTTGAGAACTCCGTAACAGATTGGACGATGCGCTGTCAGGTCCCCTAGCGCGATGTCCTCCCACCCCGTCCTCATAGCAGCCGATGAATGGTTGCGAGCACATCAGCGCTCTTAGAGTCCAGCGCCGCGATCTCATCCAAGATCGCCTGCGGGCTGCGGTGTGCAATCTCAGCGCCGCCGTCGGGGTTCTTGACCGAGAGGTCGAACGTGGCTTTGTCAATGCTGTTGGCATCGACGGTCCAGGATTTGGGCGAGTCCGCGAACGTCGTTTGGAGAAAAACAAACTCGGCAAGATCGTCGTCGTCGAGCGGATTTGTCTTGCCCATGTTCCGACCCGGTTGGAGCTGGTAGTACCAGACATTCAGGGTGCGGGCACCCTTCTCGAAGAAGAGGACGACCGTCTTCACGCCCGCGCCGAGGAACGCTCCGCTCGGCAGGTCCAACACCGTGTGTAGGTTGCAGCTCTCGAGGAGAAGCTTGCGCAGGCTCACCGAGGCGTTATCGGTATTGCTCAAGAACGTGTTCTTAATCACGATCGCCGCACGGCCGCCGGCCCTCAGTGACTTGATGAAATGCTGCAGGAAGAGGTAGGCGGTCTCGCTCGTCTTGATCGGGAAGTTCTGTTGGACCTCCTTCCGCTCGCTCCCGCCGAATGGCGGGTTCGCGAGCACGATGTCGTAGCGGTCTTTCTCCTGGATATCGGCAAGGTTCTCA
This sequence comes from uncultured Chloroflexia bacterium, assembly GCA_963807915.1. GTDB lineage: Bacteria > Chloroflexota > Limnocylindria > QHBO01 > QHBO01 > CF-167. Next base: position 196,723 of record CAWEDO010000002.1, read on the forward strand.
GCGAGGGTGTTCGTGTGCAGGACGTTAGGTGCCTCGATGCCGTGCAGGATCATATTCATGATCCCGATCACGTACGCCAGGCTCTTCTTCTCCTTCCCGTAGAAAGTGCGCTCCTGAAGCGTCTTCAGGTCGCTGGTAGTCAGCCCCGGCTTGGCGCTGAGGTAGTCGAAAGCCTCACAGAGGAAGCCCGCCGATCCAAGGGCACCGTCGTAGATCGTTTCACCGATCTTGGGGTCGATCACTTTGATCATGGCCCGGATCAGCGGACGGGGCGTGTAGTACTCGCCGCCGTTGCGCCCGGCGTTGCCCATGTTCCGGATCTTGGCTTCGTAGAGGTGTGAGAGCTCGTGCTTCTCAGTCTGAGAGCGGAACCTCAACCCGTCGATGATGTCAATGACGTCCCGCAGGTTGTAGCCGCTCTGGAACTTGCTTTTGATCTCGCCAAAGATCTCGCCGATCTTGTATTCGATCGTGTTCGGCCCGGTTGCCCGCTGCGTGAAGCCGCGCAAGTACGGGAACAGCTTCTGATCAACAAACTCTCGCAGGTCATCGCCGGTCAGAGCCTGGTTGTAGTCGATCTTCCCGTCATCGCCCTTGGGCGCCGCCCACGTCGTCCACCGGTACGGCTCCGCCACGATGAAGTCGTAGGTCCGCCCGTGGAGTGCCGCCTCCATCGCCTTGTCCTGCTCGAGGGCGTCTAGGTACTTGAGGAACAAGAGCCACGACGTCTGCTCGGTGTAGTCGAGCTCGCTCGTCGAGCCAGCGTCCTTACGCAGGACGTCGTCGATGTTCTTGAACGCTTGCTCGAACAGGGTCATCCCCGCCTTCCGTCGAAAACGCCCGCGCGCCTAGTTCAGGTCTCTTGGGAACGCGAAACCCGCGGCGCGGGCTTGTCGCCTGAGTCTAGACGGCGCCGACCATCGGGAGAAATCGGTGCGGATGCGGCACCTCGTGTCGAGCGCAATCTACGTTCGTGAGTGGGCCGAATGCACGACCGGTAGTTGGCGTACATCTCAAACGGCTATGCTCGGCCCATCCGGATAGGGGTGGAGCCATCATCCGCGACCTCAAGAGCACCATCGGGCGGGAAGGCGCCGAGATCGGCCTGTTCATCACCCTCGAAGGGCCGTCCAAGCCGATGCTGATCGAGGCATCCAGCGGCGGGTCTACACCTCCCCCGTCTCGGGCAAGGAGTAGGCGCGCATCCAGATCCTGACCATCCGCCAGCTCCTCGAAGAGCCCGCCAAGCCGGTGCCGCCCCTCGTCCTGATGCCCAGCTACCAGCAGGCCGAGCGCATCCCCGGCCAAGCAGAAGGAACTATTCGGGTGACCCAGCGCTTGTCCGGCGACACAGATCGAGATTCGAGGGTATCAGTAGATGGAGTCCATCGGGCGGCAGCCGGTAAAGACTTGAATTGATTCGGAAGATCGTCGTCAGGCTCGGATCGGCGCTGGGTGTCTACGGCGCGCTCGTTACGCTCGGACTGCTGCCACTCCCGGCCACAGCGATCGCGCTTGCTGCCGGCATGCTTTCCGGCAAGGTAACCCTCGCGATATTTGTCGCGCTGGTGATCTCGCTCACCGTGAACTGTTACCTGGCGTTCCGAGAATTCAGACGGCAACAGTTCCATCGCCAGCGATCCGCTCCGCGCCGGACCTGGTTCGCGACGCAAGGAGAGCTTGATTCGTTGACGCTTCGTCCGAGTGATCTCGACGAGTGGTGGAACACAGCACTCAGGGTCGCAGGCGAGGTTGGCGGGCCCCAACCGGTCATGCGCTTGGAGTGCCTGGACGTATACCCCTACCCGATGATCCACCTAAACGGCTGGTCCGACACCGCCCTTAGATACTTCATCATGCTTGTGACTGGTCCGACCGCGGAGGATGTCAGCACGGTCTTAGTCTCGCGAATTGAAGCCGAACGCAGATTGCCGCCAGGAGAGCGGCCGTGGCTCGACGACTCGTGGAGACGTCTCATTGAGAGATCCTGGGTTCGAGAGCGTCCGTTCAAGGGCGGGGCAACCCTTTGGTACAACAAGTTCGGAACCGCCGGATGGCAACTCGTATACAGTCCATACCTTTCCGAGGATGGCAGGTCCTTCCCCCAGCACATCTACAGGCTGAACGATGCGACCGGCGAGGTGGAAGTGAAGGAAGGACGAGGTCCGGGGGCGTCGTATCAGCCGATCACGGGCGGTTGACCTTGCGTTTGCTCGCCGCCCGGCAGGGGACTACCTGCATGATTCGCGGCGCCTGGGAACTTCAGCGACCGATCTAAGAAGTCCGCGAGCGCAAGACGGGCTCAGCGCGGGACGCCGGCGCGATGGATATTGCAGTCAATGACGCCCCCCGATGTTCGCCGGGGGGACTGGCCATTAGCCGAATCACCAGCCGCTCAACCTCCCGGCCCGATCTCTGGTGAAAGACGGACGAGAATTCCTCGATGTCATGAAGTCGTCCGTCAGCCCTGAAGGTATCGGCTACTTCTCTTGCATACGCGACATTACGACCTCGGGCGAGGAGGTAGACCGCAGTGGCACCCTGTCTGAGAGCCTTCTCGATATGGTGTCGATATGGCGGAGGTCCCTTGACGGCGTAGACATCGGGTTTTGCTACAAGGACGAGCGAACAGCGGATGGCGACGCCGCGGAAATCGAGATCTCCGGATGGCGATCCAACTTCGCGCTCCACGCTCGCGATCTCGTAGAGATTCTCAACGAACCTCGCTGTCTCCTCGGCAACCGTCTCATCAGGGAATTGCGTCGCGTACCGATAGCCGAGCTCCACGAACTCCGAGAAGACAACCGGCGCGAGCAACGCATCCTCGCGGATTACTTCGAGCTTCGCGGTAAGGTCACGGAGGCGTTCCGTTCCAACGACCGCTGGCTCCCAGATCGTTGTGATGAACGCAGAGACGGCGCGCCGATCAGCCGCTACGAGCAGGTCCTTGGCAACGACGAAATCAATGCCGGTGGACACGTCGCGGTCCAAGTGACGGCGGGCGTGGGGAATGATCCCGTATCGAGCGTAGGCCCAAGCGGCAGCAACGAGGTTTCTCGTCCGATCCCGGTGGTGCGTGATCCCTACGATAAGCGTGCCGTCAGGCAACTCATCAACCTCCTCGCCAGACCTCAGGAATCTAACGTGGACCTTTGATGCCGCTGCACCAACGCAACTGTCATTGATCTTGTCCGCGCCGCGCGCAAGCGTTCCCTCAAGGTCCTGGCGCACCGCCTCGCGCTCGACCGACTGGCTCAGCCATGAGACTTGGCCAAGACCCCAACCGAGGAGTTGCTTGGTCTCGTTGGGGAATCGCCATGCCAGTACGAGCGCCGGGACTGTAGCGATCAGCCAAACCGCCGCTGCGCGCAATGCTGGAAATGCCGCAAGTGACAATACGAGCGCGCCCGTCACCAGTACGGCCGATGCGACCAAACCGCGCGGGGTCCCAAACGACCACGGCACGTTCTTCAAGACGGCATCCCCGTTAGGAGGCACACAAAGCAGACCGGGTCGAGCCTGCCCTGCTGCTTAAGCCACCCAGCGGCAGCGCCGCTCTGCTCGACGCCGCACTTTGCGCAGTTCCATCGAGATGGCATGGGATTGCCGCGCACAGATTCCGCGTCAGCATCGTGGAGTGCGAGGAGGTGCGAGTCTCCATCGCGACTAAAGTTTCTGCGCATCGGACGTGATTACGAGCAGCCGCTCGTTGAGCCGCAGTTGAGGCACTTGTAGCAGCTGCCGTTGCGGACCATGATCGAGCCGCAGTCCGAGCAGGCGGGGCTATCCGCGGTATCGAAGATCACCGTCGGCTGCCCCTTCTCCAGGCGCTCCTCCCGATGAGCCGCATGCCCATTGCTGGCCACGATCTTCAACCCATCCATGATCGTCGCCGCCGTCTCCTCCTGAGCAGCTTCTCCCGTGGAGGAGCTTGCCGTGGCGGCCTCATCCGTCAGCTGAGCATCCTTGCCCGTTGCCTCATCTGAGCGAGTGGAGGCGGCAGTGGGCGCCGCCGCCGCGCCTGTAGCGAAGCCAGGCGCGGTGGTGGTGTCCGCTGTCGCATCAACTGTCACAGCGGACGCATCGGACAACGTCATCTGTCGATTGATGATCCCCACCACGTCCTGCTCATCCCTGCTCAGGAACTTCGTCGCCATGTACCTGAAGATGTAGTCGATCAACGACTTCGCCATGGGGATGTCCCGATTCGTCGTGAATCCCGCCGGCTCGAAGCGCAGATGGCTGAACTTGTTGACCAGGTCCTTCAAGCGGGACCCCGTACTGGAGCGCGACGCTGACCGCGGTCGCGAAGGCGTCCATCAGCCCGGAGATGGTCGACCCCTCCTTGGCCATCTTCAGGAAGATCTCGCCCGGCTGGCCGTCCTCGTAGAGGCCGACCGTCAGGTAGCCCTCGTGCCCGGCCACGTTGAACTTGTGGGTGAAGGCGGCCCGCTCGTCCGGCAACCGGCGCCGATACGGCTTGGGCGCAACGACCTCTGCCACCGCACCCGCCGCGACGGCGTCCCCGCCCTCCTTCTTCATGTTCAGCGGCTGCGAGCGCTTGCTGTTGTCGCGGTAGACCGCGATCGCCTTGAGGCCCAGCTTCCAGCCGTCGATGTAGACCTGCGCGATCTCATCGGCTGTTGAAGCCTCCGGCATGTTGACCGTCTTTGAGATGGCCCCTGACAGGAACGGCTGGACCGCGGCCATCATCTTGAGGTGGCCGTTGTAGTGGATGGACCGATTGCCGTTGGCCGGCTTGAAGGCGCAGTCGAAGACGCTCAGGTGCGCGTCCTGCAGGTGCGGCGCGCCCTCGATCGTCTCGTGCTCGTCGATGTAGGCGACGATCTCCTCGGTCTGCTTGGCGTCGTAGCCCAGCTCGCGGAGTGCATGCGGCACCGTCTGGTTGACGATCTTCAGGTAGCCGCCGCCGACCAGCCTCTTGTACTTGACCAGGGCGATATCGGGCTCGACGCCGGTCGTGTCGCAGTCCATCAGGAAGGCGATGGTGTTGTGGCTCACGAAGCCGTTGGCCACGTAGGTGACGTTGGCCGGCACGCTGATGTCGTAGGTGAGCTGCTCCTCGCCCAGATCGGCTGAGGCGATCTCGTCGTAGAAGTAGCCGAGCGTCTGCTCGAGCTCCGCGTCCTCGATCCGCTCCGCGAGAGCGGTCGCCGAGCGCCGCGTGACCATCCCGGTCCGCGAGAGCGACAGGAGCATCGTCTTGCGCAGCTCATCGTTGTCGGGTGCCAGCCGGTCGACCGTGCCGCGGTCGAGCGGGACCAGGTCGCCCTTGGCGGTCTGGGGGTGGTCCCCGGTCGTGGCCGCCAGCGCATCGGTCTTGCGCGCTGACATGAAGCCGATCTCGTCCAGGAAGCGGCCGGCGGTGTTCGCGTTGAGCAGGCGCAGCTTGTGCACCGGGTTTGCGCCCAAGTGCCCGCGGATTGCCTCATCGGTCGTGCGGGTGGTCACGAAGCCGAGCGCCAGCAGCAGCGACTGCACGTCGTAGCTGAACTGCTCGGACACGGTTGCCCAGTAGGCGTAGCCGTGGTTGGTGTTCCCATCGGCCTCGTACAGCCCGCGCACGAAGGCGCGATAGACGGCCGGGTCGTTGCTGTACAGGACAGCATCGGGGATGTGGCTCTCGTAGCCCTTGCCGCGGTGGTCGTCGCGCGGCGCGTGCTTCGCGAAGCCGCAGGCCTCCCACCACAGCGTGAGCCGCACGGAGTGGAAGGCGACCTCCGTGTAGCCGCCCTGCGGCGTCACCGCCGCCTCGAGCCCGAACAGGCTGCGGCCCAGGCTGACGAGGCGCTCGACGACATCGGTGTCTTCGGCTGTGACGGCGAAGCGCAGGCCCTTGGCGTGCAGGGAGCCGTCGCCCATGAAGTAGCCGAGCAGCTCCGCCAGGTCGGCGGTCAGGTAGCGCGGCACGAAGGTGGTGTGGTCCGAGGTCCAGTAGGCCTCGGCCAGCGGCGGCAGCGCGACCTCGCGCGGCTCGCCGACCATGCCGCCCAGCATCAGGGGCACGCGATCGCCAGCGCGGACGTCCGCGAATCGGCGCCACTGCCAGTTGCCATCGGCGTCGACGACGCGGATGCGGTGGGTGGGGGTCCCCTGAATCCGATAGCCGCGGCCGGTCTTGATCGTCACCGCCGGTTCGGCGCCGTTGACGAAGAACTTGGTTGCAGGGCGCGGGCCGTCATCGGTCGCGACCCTGGCGTCCAGGTCCTGCCACTGCGGACCATCGGGGTTGCCGAGGCTGCGGAGGCGAACCAGCCCGCGATCGGTCAGGACCAGGGAGTTGCCGGTCAGGCAGCCGGTCGGTGCAAGCACGCTCACCTGCCCGTTGCGGAAGCCGTGCTCCGTCCCGAGCGCGATGACCTCGTCCCAGGTGGTCAGCGCGGCGTCCAGCAGGTCGGTCGGGATCGCCCTCCGGTCGAGCTGGTAGGCGGCGTCCCGGTGCTGGTTCATGACCTGCAGGTACGGCTCCTTGTTCACCGCGTAGCCGGTGAAGGGCCCACCCTGGTCGCGGGAGATCCGCGCTGACTGGAGCTCCGCCTCGCCCTGCATGATGGCGGTGATCGCCGCCGCGTAGGCACGACCCTCATCGGAGTCATAGGCCAGGCCGCGGTTCATGAGCAGCGCGCCCAGGTTGGCGTAGCCCAGGCCCAGCGGCCGGAAGGCGTGGCTGTTCTTCTCGATCAGCGGGGTCGGGTAGCTCGCGTTGTCGACCAGGATCTCCTGGGCGGTCAGCACGATCCGCACGGCGTGCTTGTAGGCCTCGATGTCGAACTCGCCGTCGTCCTTCACGAACTTCATCAGATTGAGGCTCGCCAGGTTACAGGCGGAGTCGTCGAGGTACATGTACTCGCTGCAGGGGTTGGAGGCGTTGATCGGCGCGGTATTGGCCGATGTGTGCCAGCGGTTGATGTTGTCGTGGTACTGGATCCCGGGGTCGCCGCAGACCCAGGCCGCCTCGGCCATCTTGTTCAGGAGGGCGCGGGCCTTGAAGGTGTCCATCGGCTGGCCCGACACCACTGCGGTGGTGGTCCAGTCGCCGTCCTGCTCGACCGCCTCCATGAAGGCGTCGGTGACCCGCACCGAGTTGTTGGAGTTCTGGAAGAAGACCGATTCGTACGCCTCGCCACCGTTGAAGTTGCCGTCATAGCCGGCGTCGATGAGGGCCCAGGCCTTCTTCTCTTCCTTCATCTTGCAGTCGATGAACTCCTCGATATCGGGATGCCCGATGTTGAGGATCACCATCTTTGCCGCTCGCCGCGTCTTGCCACCGGACTTGATCACGCCGGCGAAGGCGTCGAAGCCCTTCATGAAGCTCACCGGGCCAGAGGCGCTGCCGCCGCCCTTGAGGCCCTCCGTCCTGCTTCTGAGCGTTGACAGGTTCGAGCCGGTGCCGGAGCCGTATTTGAAGAGCATCCCCTCGGTGTGGGCGAGGGTCAGGATGCTATCCATGGTGTCCTGCACCGAGTTGATGAAGCAGGCGGAGCACTGCGGGTGCTCGTCGATCCCGACGTTGAACCAGACGGGTGAGTTGAAGGCCGCGCGCTGCTTGAGGAGGATGTCGGTCAGCTCGGCGTGGAAGGCCTCCTGGTCTTCCTGTGTGGCGAAGTAGGCGTCCTTCTCGCCCCAGCCGGTGATGGTGTCCACCACGCGCCCGATCATCTGCTTGACGCTGTGCTCCCTCTCGGGGGTGCCCAGCGTGCCGCGGAAGTACTTGGAGGTCGTCACCTGGGTCGCGAGCTGCGACCACGACTTCGGGAACTCGAGGTCCTTCTGCTCGAAGACGACCTTGCCGTGCTCGTTGGTGATGACCGCCTCGCGCGTCTCCCACTCGACCGTGTCATACGGATCGACGCCGGCGCGGGTGTATCGGCGTTCGATGCTCAGGCCCTTCCAGGCCTTCTCCTGCCCCTCCCGCAGCTGGTGGTAGCCCGGCTGCTTTGCCCCGTTTCCGTGCCCGTTCGTGCTGTGACCGTTGCCGTTCGCGTGCTTGACGGCGGGCTCTGTGGGGGTGGCGGAGCGTGGCATCGGGGCGGTTCCTTCGTGCTCTTCAGGGGTTGCGGAAGTTGGCGGGACGCCGCGTTTTCGGACGTCCAGTGTACGTCCGCCCTCACGACCTCGTCAAGCCAAAAAACACAATATGTGGGGGGTTCGGCGGTCGGAGGCCCCTACCTATTGTGGAGTACCCGGTTGTGGCGGTGGACGGATTGTGGGCAGTGTGTGGACATGTCTGGGGGGCCTTGCGAGGGGCTGACCGGCTGCCTGCGAGGCCCGTTCAGCGCATCGGTCGCGATCAGCCTCGCGCCGGACGGCCCGGGCCAGGTCTGGGAGGCCACGGCCGCCGGCGCTGGGATGCTGCCTGTGCATCGGGCTGTTGTCATACGCGATGTACGCCTGGCGTACACAACAGGGAACCTGCCGCCGTCCAGCGGCGCTCGTTCGTTGTTCTGTACGCCCAGTGAACATGAACGCGAAGATGGGGGCCCTCCGGGGGCTCTCGTTGCCAGTTATGTACGGTGGGCGTACATCGGCCGCGGTCGCCGGCGTCGGTCTGTCCTCGCCGGCGCTACGATCGGCCTTGATGAACGCGTTGCCCGGTCGTCGCTCCGTCCCCAGCCAGCGCACCCGGCAGCGCATCCCGCCGCCGCAGACCTCGCCGCACGCGACGCGAGCCGCCGGAATCCTGCGGCCGCTGGTCTTCGGTGGCAGCGATGGCCTGGTGTCCAACCTCTCGCTGGTGATGGGCATGGCCGGCGCCGTGTCGGAGGGGCACGTGGTGGTCATCGCCGGCGTCGCGGGGCTGCTGGCCGGGGCCTTCTCGATGGCCGTCGGTGAGTACGTCTCGGTGCGTAGCCAGCACGAGCTGTTCGAGGGCCAGCAGGAGCTCGAGCGCCGGCAGCTCCGCGAGCAGCCCGAGGTCGAGCGACGCATCCTCGAGGAGATCTACGTCTCGCGCGGCTTCGACGCCGCGGCGGCGGCCCAGGTCGCGGCGACGCTGCTCGCCACGCCAGAGCGTGCCCTCGAGACGATGGTGCGCGACGAGATCGGCCTTGACCGGCGCGCGATCGGTGGTCCGTATGCGGCCGCGGGCAGCTCGTTTGCGTCCTTCGTATCGGGTGCAGCCGTCCCGGTGATCCCGTTCCTGTTGCTCTCGGGGGCGACGGCAATCTGGATCAGCGTCGCCGTCAGCCTGGCCACCCTCTTCGCGCTGGGAGTGGGGGTTGCCCAGCTGACCGGCCGCTCACGCTGGATGGGCGGCCTGCGCCAGCTCGCCCTGGGCGGCGTGGCGGCAGCGGTCACCTATGGCGTCGGGTTCGTGATCGGGACCCAGGTCTAGCCTTCGCTCGCGTCGTGATGCATCGGTTCGTGACCGAGGTCGGCTAGCCGCGGAGGCGACCGTCAGCTGGCGATCACTTCCACGGCGGAGCCCCAGCGTTCGGCCAGCTCGGCCAGGCAGGAGAGCGACGGGGCGAAGTAGAACGAGCCGGTGACCGGGCGCGAGAAATCGGTGATGCGGTCGTGGATGCCGTCGGGGTCGAGGCCGAACATGCGGTTGAGCATCGTGACGAAGCGCGAGCGGTCCGCGGAGAAGGCGACGAAGTAGAGACCGTGCTCTGCGACGGTCCCGTACGGGACGCTGCGGCGGTAGATGGGGAGCTCCTCGCCGTCCGGGTCCGTGATCTGGACCCGCGCGATGTGCGCGTCGGCCGGCAGGTCCGCCCCGACCATCTCGACGCTGGAGCGCTTGGATCGGCCGATGACGGCCTCCTGCTCTTTGAGGGGGAGCCGCTCGAACGCGTCGAGGTCGTGGATCCAGCGCATCACCAGCACATGGGCGCCGCCCTCGCCGATCTGGCCGTCGGGGATCAGGGCCGCCTCGGGCGCTTCGTGGGTCATCGGGTTGGCGGAGCCGTCGATGAAGCCGGTCAGGTCCCGGCTGTCCCGATGCACGAAGCACGGCTGCTCCGAAGCCACGGTCGCGACCGAGGCGAGCATCAGGACCGCTGCGCGGGCGTGCTCGAAGACGACATCCTGGGAGCTGCCGTTGATCCACAGCCAGAAGTCGTGCTGGGTGGCGGGCGCGTGATGGCCGCCGATGCGACCGATGGGCGTGAAGGGCGCCAGGTCATTGGGCGCCGAGTCGGGTGCGACGGTCCGCCACAGCTCTGCGCCGAAGCCGATCACCAGGTTCACGCCTCCCGCTGACACCGCGGGCGCGCGGAGCTGGCTCAGCGCCGCGGTGGCCTTGCCCATCTCCACGTCCGGGCGCAGGTCGAACTCGATGAATTCGTGGGCGATGGTGCCCTGGGCGAAGATCCCGAACTGCGGCACGGTCATGGCGGCCACATCGTACCGCTAGAGGAGGACGATCCCGTTGTCCCCCGGGTCCTCTCCTGCTGCCAGCGCCTTCAGTGTTGCGCGGGTGCCCAGCGGGAAGGCGGTGGTGAGCAGGTCCGCGGCCGACGCCAGGGCGCGCCGGTTGCCATCGCTCGCGTTCAGCAGGAGCACGAGGCGATTGGCGAGACCGTCACGCTGCTTGAGCTGCGCTGCACGGAGCTGGGCCTGGGCGTCGTGAAGCCGAGTGATGGCCTCGATGGCGATCCTTGCCTCCGAGTTGCGGAGGAGGGCGTCGAATGCCCTCAGATCTCCGGGGATGGGGATCGGTGCTTCGAGCTGCCAGGTCCATCGGTCCCCAATCCGTGCACGAAACCGCCGCAAGAGCTCGAGCTGAGCCGCGTCGCGCAGGCCGCCGCCCGTTGGGTAGAAGCGGGCATGGAGACGGAGCCCGACGGCAGCGCCGTGACGCGTGAGATCACCGACGGCCAGGCTCCGGACGTGGCCGTGTTCCACCCTGCTGATGCTTGCGTGCGACACGCCGATGGCCGCCCCCACGTTCCGCTGCGTCAGGCCGCGCATGAGCCGGGCATTCCGCAGCTCGGTTCCCAGCTCGGCCCGGAGTCGACGGCCGTGGATGGCGGCGTCGTTGACGGATGCCATCCGGCTGGGCATGGGCCGCAGCCTACGCACGTGGCCTTAGCCGTCCGTTATCGGACGCTTACGCCGGGCGTACAGAAGTGGCAACTTCGCACGCGTCAGCAGCTCTCCTTGCCGTCCGTGTACCCCGGACGTACAAGAACGCGATCGAGAGGGTGAATCTGGGCCGATGGAGCCCGAAACCGGCGCCTGCTTGCCAGTTATGTACAGCGGGCGTACAGGCGCGCGGGCTGGCGGCTAGCGGGGCGAGGGGGGGAGGGAGCGGGCCGCAGGGGCGGCGCGGGAGCGCGGCGGCGGGGCGGGGTGGGGACAGGGGCTGGGGCGAGGTGCTTGCGGAGCTTGGCGACGGGCATGGGGCGGGCGAGGTGGAAGCCTTGCCCGTAGGTCGTCCCAAGGAGCTGGAGGCGGGCCCGCTGCTCCTCGTTCTCGATCCCCTCGGCGATCACCGAGATCCCGAGCCGCCGCGCCAGGTCCACCACGCCGGCGATGAGCGACTCTGAACGCGAGCCGGCGGAGAGGTGCTCGACGAAGGAGTGGTCGATCTTCACGATGTCGAACTTGATCCGGCGCAGCTGGCTGAACGAGGCCCAGCCGGTCCCGAAGTCGTCGATGGCCAGCCGCACGCCGAGCTTCTCGAGCTGCGCGAGGTTGGCCGATCCCGCCTCCTGGTCGAGGCGCGTCGTCTCGGTCAGCTCCAGCAGCAGGCGCCGCGGCGCGAGCCCTGACGAGGCGAGCACCGAAGCAACGAGATCGGCGAAGCCCGGCTGCATCAGCTGCAACGCCGAGAGGTTGACGCCCATGAACCGATCCGCCCCGGGGCTGCCGGGCTCATCGGTCCAGCGGGCCGCGTCGCGGCAGGCGCGCTCCAGGATCCATCGGCCCAGGGGCACGATCGCCCCGGTGGACTCGGCCAGCGGAATGAACTCAATGGGTTGGAGCAGCCCGCGGGTCGGATGGTGCCAGCGCACGAGGGCCTCGACGCCCACGGTCGCCCCGCTGGCGAGGTGCACGACCGGCTGGTAGTAGAGCTCGAACTCCTTCTCGTCGATCGCGCGCTGGAGGTCGCCCCGCAGCTCGAGGCCGCGCACCACCGATTCGTGGGTCTTCACCTCGAAAACGCTGAAACGGTGCTTGCCCTTGCCCTTGGCAACGTACATGGCGATGTCGGCGTCGCGCATCAGGTCCGCCGCGGTGCAGGTCTCGCCGTTGCCCAGACTGACGCCGATGCTGGCGCTGACCGCGCGCTGGGCGCCAGCGACGGTGACCGGCGCCTGGAGCGCCTCGACCAGGCGACCGGCAACGAGGCCGGCGTGGTAGATGTCGGGGTTGTCGTCCATCAGCACCGCGAACTCGTCGCCGCCGAGCCTTGCGACCGTGTCTGAGGGACGGACGGTGCGCCGCAGCGTTTCCGCCACGGAGGTCAGCACCGCATCGCCGGCGCCGTGGCCGGCGGTGTCGTTGACCGTCTTGAAGTCGTCGAGGTCCAGGAACAGGACCGCGACCCCCTGGTTGCGCCGCGCCAGGGCGTGCTGCAGGCGGTCGCGGAAGAGGACGCGGTTCGCGAGACCGGTCAGGGGATCGTGGAGGGCGCGTCGCTCCAGCTCCTCTTCCAGCACCCTGCGCTGCTGGAGCGTGGAGCGCAGGTCGTTCACCACCCCTGCCAGCCGCAAGATGACCAGCAGGAAGAGGACGATGCAGCCGGTCGCGATGATCGGCACGTCGATCGGCGAATGGTTGACCCCCTGGACCACGAGCACGGCGGGGGCCATCAGCGAGGCGGCTGCCAGGAGGACGAGGCGCCCCGCCGAGAAGCGGACATCGCCGGCCTCCACGGGGTCGGCGACGTAGCGCATGGAGGGGTGCAGGGCGGCGACGCCCCAGAAGGCTGCGCCGAGCAGCCAGCCGGCGTCGACGAGCTGCCCGGTCTGGTAGGTGCCGGCCAGCGCGAGGAAGGCGTAGGGGTAGTCCGCCACGAGGAAGGCCACCATGGCGCCGATGAGGAAGCGCAGCGCCGGCACGTGGCGTCCCGGGGCGAGGAGCAGCCGGACCATGACGCCGATGAGCAGGATGTCGAGCATCGGGTAGGCGAGCGCCACGCTGATCTCGACCAGCGACTGACCCGGGTCGGCGACGATGGGGGCCATCAGGAAGATCCAGCTGACCATCCCGACGCCCACCGCCACGATCAGGGCGTCGAGCAGCCCTGCCCGATCACCGCCGGGAACGCGGCCACGCACCAGCCTCAGCAGTGCCGCCGCGACGAGGCCCATGCCGGCCAGGTAGAAGACGTCGGCGACCGATGGGAACGGATCGATCCCGTAGACCTTGTCGAGGATCACCCACGTCCAGTCCCCCGCCGAGGAGAGGGCGAGGCCGGTCGCCAGCACGATCCAGGGGCGCCGATCGATCGGCTTGTGGATGAGGACGCCGACCACCACGCCGACCGCCGCGAGCATGCCGGGAAGCTGGTAGAGGTAGTCCTGCGCATCCGTCGTGGGGAGTGCGAAATAGCCGGCGACCATGATGAGGCCGAGGCCAAGCCAGGCCCTCCAGCCGGTGTCCCGTGTGAGCATGTGACGCGCTCGAGTGCCCGTCTCTGCGAGATCGAACCTCATCACGCTCGATGCTAGGCGTGCGTGGTGCTCACAGACACCTAGCCGATGGTCCCATACGGGTTCCGGGACCGCCTCCCGGCAGGTCGGGCGGTTGGCCGTGTACGCCTGGCGTACATGACTGGCACGCACTGGCCGTGGGATCCCCAAATTCGGCCCCAGATTCGCGTTGGTGCACGCCGTGCGTACAAAAACGGCAAGCAGAGGCCGATGCGGAGCGCAACTTCCTTCTTATGTACGCTCAGTGCACACGGTGCCCGGCCCGCGGCGCCCCGTACACTCCCAGCCATGGCTCGCCTCCCCACCCTGGAGATCGTCCTGGTCCGCCACGCGCAGGCCGTACCCGGCGGCACGCCCGGTTGGGAGGAGGCGGACGACGACCGGCCGCTCACGAAGCAGGGGCTGCGCGACGCCGATGAGCTGGCGTTCGAGCTCGACCCGTACTCCTTCCACGCGGTGTATTCGAGCCCGTATCAGCGTTCCGTCCAGACGGTCACGCCCACTGCCGCGCGCCGTTCCATGGAGGTGCACCTGCTCGACGACCTGCGGGAGCGCCGTCTCGTGACGAAGCCGAGCGACGACTGGGCGGATCTCATGGTCCACTCGTGGGCCGAACCGGACTTCGCCACCCCGGGTGGCGAGACCAGCCGCGAGGCGCAGCTGCGCGGGCTGCGGGCACTGGACCTGCTGCGAGCGCGGCATGCGGACGGCGGGCGGCTGCTGGTCGGCAGCCACGGCAACCTGATCTCGCTCATCCTCCAGTCGCTGGAGCCCGAGGTGGGCCACGACTTCCACCAGGCGATGCCGAATCCCGCGGTCTTCCACCTCGAGCACGACGGGATCGGCTGGCGGGTCATGGGCGGCCACGGCTTCGCGCGGCTGGAGCAGGAGGACGAGGGCGGAACCGAGCCGGCGGCATCGGTGTAGAGAGGGCATCAACCCAGTACCTGGAGAAGACGCCGATGATCCGCCGCCTCCTGATTCCACTCCTGGGGAGCGGCCTGCTGCTGGCCGCGACCGCAGGGAGCGCGTTCGCCAAGTGCGAGGGGCCTAATCCGCCGGAGTTCTGCAAGAGCGTCGCCGTCAACCTGAACATCGGTGGCGGGGGCGGCACCCTCCGGGCAGGCCTGCGCGAGACGGTCACGATCGACGTCTCGCTCTCCGAGCAGCCCTATGACGCGACGAGCGTGGTCCTCACCTTCGCCCGAGTCGCCAATGGAGATGCCGTGGTCGTCCCGGCCACCGCATCGGTCCGGCCTGGCCTGTGGACCGCGGACATCCTCCTGCCCGATGGCGGGAGCTGGACGGTGGTGGCGCAGGTGGTCAGCACCGATGGCATGGAGACCACGATGCCCCTCCAGACCATCCAGGTCCGGAAGCCACCCGCTGCGCCGCCCGTGACCACCCCGGTCACGCCGCCGGCGCCGCCCATCCTGCCGATCGCGCTGGGCCTGGTGGGGATCACCGCCGCGGGGCTGCTGGGCCTTGAGATGCGGAATCGGGTGCGGCGCCGCGTGTCCGCACCGGTCGGGAACGCCGCGACGGCGGATCGCGCCTAGAGGTCCCGGGCCGTCAGGTCATCGAGGGTCTCGCGGCGGCGCGAAAGGCGCAGCTCGCCACCCTCGATGACCGCCTCGGCGGGGCGCAGCCGGCCGTTGTAGGTCGAGGCCATGGCCGCGCCGTAGGCGCCGACCTGGTGGATGGCCAGCAGGGCCCCGACCCCGGCGCGAGCCAGCTCGTCTGGGCTCAGCCATTGGCCGATGTCGTGGGCCAGCACGTCGCCGGCCTCGCAGATCGGTCCGGCCAGGTGGGTCTCCCCTGCCGCCCTAAAGGCCGTGCCCGGCATGACGAGCGAGACGGGGTGCGAGGCACCGTACAGCATCGGGCGGATCAGCTCGGTCATGCCGGCGTCGGCCACCAGGTAGCCGCAGCCAGCGTTCGGCCGCGGCTGGGTGCGGACGACCCGGGTCAGCAGCCACCCTGCATCGGCCACCAGCGAGCGACCCGGCTCCAAGATGAGGCGCGCGGGATCCGGGAAGGCGGCGCGGACGGCAGCAGCCAGGTCTTCGGGGCTCGCTCCGGCCAGTCCCCCGCCCAGGTCGATGCGTTGGGGAGGCAGTCCGACGGAGGTTGCGTGGGTGGCGGCTGCAGCGAGGCGCGTGGCAAGCTCGGCGAACGACTCGAGCGCGTCAATCCCGGAGCCGATGTGCGCTCCGAGGCTGGCGAGCGGCTGACCGGCGCCGCGCAGCTGCCCGAGCGCATCCCCGAGCAGGTCGAGCGGGATCCCGAACTTGGCGCCGGCTCCACCCGTCGCCAGATGCGGGTGGGTGTCCGCGTCGAGGGCTGGATTGAGACGCAGGCCGATCCGCGCGCCGGCATGGTCGGCGGCCAGGGCGAGGAAGCGGGCCAGCTCGTCGAGCGACTCGGCGTTCACCAGCGCGCCGGCGGCGACGGCCAGGTGGAGCTCCTCGTCGCGCTTGCCGACCCCGTTCATCACCACGCGTGAGCCTGGGCAGCCTGCCCGCAGGGCGAGCGCCAGCTCGACGGCGGTGACGACCTCGCAGCCCGCGCCATCGGCTACGAGACGACGGAGGAGCTGCGGATCGGCGTTGGCCTTGATTGCGTAGGCGATCAGCGCCCCAGGGAAGGCGGCTCGGTAGGCGGCGAGGCGTGCGGCGGCGGCGTCGAGATCGGTCAGGTAGAGGGGCGTCCCCCAGCGCTCGGCCGCGTCGAGGGCAAGGCGGGAGTCCAGCACGCCTAGGCCGATGGCACGCCGCTCCGCGTCTCCGCTGGCTTCCGGGTAGCGACCGCCTCGCCGCTGACCGGCACGAACGCTGCGCGGTAGCGCTCGACCACGATCTCTGCCGCTCGATCCGCGAAGAAGGCGGCGCCCGCCTCGCCCGCGGCGAGCGCCTCAGGGTCGCGCGACCCGGCGAGCATCCCCCATTCCAGGCCGATCATCGCCTCGTAGATGAAATAGCCGCTCTCATGGATCCCGTCGAGAGCGCTGCGGTACCCCGTGTGGACCTCGTCCCAGCGACCCTCGCGTGCGGCCAGGCCTGCCTCCGCGGCGTCAGTCGCCGCGCTGGTCATGCGACCCTGGTACGGAGATCCCCGGTCGACCTCGATTGTCGCCCGCAGCTCGTCCCGCAAATCGCCGGCAACTGCCGCAAAGGCTGCCCAGATCGCACCCTCGAGGAAGAAGTTGCTGTTGGCGGTCGAGGCGAACGCCTGCCTGGCCGCGGTCGACCAATCGCCCTGGAAGAAGGCAAGCTGACCCCGCAGCAGCTCCAGTGCGGCGCTCACCAGCCCGCTCTGCAGTGAGGCGGATGCACGGATGGCAACCGCCTCCTGCGCGGTCGCTTCCTCCAGGTCACCGCGTAAGGCGGCGATCAGGGAACGCGTTGCCGCAAAGCCACAGGCGAAGAAGGGGCCCATCTCCTCCGTCTCCTCGAGCGCCGCCATCTCGTTCAACCATCGATCCGCATGACCGCTGTGGTTGGCGGTCTCCGCCAGCTGCATCGCGAACTGCTGGCGCAGCGCGACATGGCCCAGGCGCGTGGCCATCTCGTAGCTTTCCGTCATCAGCTCCTCGTTCTCGGAGGCGCTGTCGAACAACGAGGCCTGCAGGTTGTTGCGCGCGCGGAGCGCCGAGTTCGCGAGGTTGTTCCGGTCGGCGACCGCAATCGCGCCGCGCAGGACGCTCTCGGCCTCGACCATCCGGCCCATGACGGCGAGCGCGGTGCCCTTGTTGATGAACGCCTCCACCACGGCCCTTGTCTGCCGGTGCTTGCCGGCGAGCTCCAGTGCCTGATCGGCCGTAGCCACTGCTTCCTCGGAGCGCTGGGCCATCATGTAGACGCGCGACAGCTCGGCAAGCGCTTCCGCCATTTCTGCCGAGTCCCGAATCGGCTCTGCCTCCGCGATCGCGGTCTCGAACGTCTCGATCCCCTCCGTTTCGCGCTTGCCCGATGTCTGGTGCCGGCCAAGCCAGGCGGCCGCGCGGAGCGCTCCATGGGCGTCGCCCACGGACTTGAAGAGCTCCCTTGCCTCCTCCGCGTGCCGCAGCCCGGCGTCGCGGGCGCTGAGATCCCCTAGCTCCGCCGCCCTCAGGTGCAGCATGCCCTGCTCGGCCGGATCCCTGGTAACGGTCATTGCCTGCTCGAGGTGGGCGAGCGCCTGGTGGCCCGAGTGGAGTGCACTGGCGCGCTCGGCGGCCGCGATGAGGGCGATCCGGGCCTGGGCGGCGAGCGCGTCGGCTTCCTCGCCGGGGCGCGAGGCCTGGTAGGCAGCCAGGTAGTGCGAAGCCAGGATGCCGGACAGCTCCTCGCTGCCGAGCCCTTCGAAGTAGCGCGCCGCGGCCAGGTGCCGCTGCCTGCGATCGGGCTTGGCCAGGTTCTGGTAGGCGACTTCGCGCACGAGCGCCTGCACGAACATGTACTGGCCCCGCTCCGGTGAACGAGGATCCGCCTCCACCGACAGCAGCTCGCGGCGGACCAGGCGGTCGAGCCGATCGCTCAGCTCGGCGGGCTGCACGCCCGCGACGGCTGCCAGGGCCTCCACGGTGAAGGACTGGCCCAGGACCGATGCGTCCAGCAGCAGCGCCCGGTCCTCGGGCCGATTCGCGTCGAGGCGCGAGGCGATGAGCGCCTGCAGCGTATCGGCCACGCCCAGCCCTTCGAGGTCACCCGTCAGCTGGTAGCCGGCGTCCGTCGCGACGAGCATCTCGCGGTCGAGGAGCATCCGCACCGTCTCGACGGCGTAGAGGGGGATCCCTTCGGCGCGCTCCACCATGGAGCGCAGGGCGGCGGGTGGCAGGCCAGGCACCAGGCCCTCGAGCAGCTGGCGCATCGGCTCGTCGCCAAGCGGCTCCAGGCTGATGCGAGTGACGCTCTTCAGCCGATCCCCAAATCCAGCGCGCCGCTCGAGCAGATCAGGGCGGGCCGAGCCGACGACGAAGATCGGGGCGTTCCGCGTCCAGTGCAAGAGGTCTTCGACGAAGTCCAGCAGGCCCTGGTCGGCCCATTGCAGGTCGGAGAAGACCATCACCACCGGCGCCACCGCGGCGATCCGCTCGAAGAAGGTGCGCCACGCCGCGAAGAGCTCTTCGCGTCCTTCCGTCGGAAGCTCGGCAAGCCCCAGCAGCCCGGCCAGCGGCGGCTCGATCCAGCGTCGCTCGGCGGGGTCGAGGATGAACTCGTCGAGCGTGGCGCCGAGCCGGCGGCGAATCGTGGCGTTGTCGTCTCCCTCCGCGATCCCGGCCCGGCGCCGGACCATCTCGGCCAGCGCCCAGTAGCTGATCCCCTCGCCGTAGGACGGGGAGCGTCCCTCGTGCCAGTAGGCGGTGTCCACCACGCCGTCGAGATACTTCTCGAACTCCCAGGCGAGCCTGGACTTGCCGATGCCGGCCTGCCCGATCACCGTCACGAGCCGCGACTTCCGCTCGCGCGCGGTCGCGTCGAAGAGCTCCTTGAGGAGGCGCAGCTCGTCGTCTCGTCCCACGAACGGCGGCTCGAGGGTGGCAGCCCTGCCCGATCCGCCGCGGCGAGCCACGACGGTGATCGCGCGCCAGGCCGGGATGGGGGCAACCTTGCCCTTCAGCGCCTGCTCGCCCGCCGGCTCGAAGGCGATGGCAGTCGACGCGGCCCGCATCGTCGCCTCGCCGACGAGCACCGTGCCCGGCGCCGCCGCGGATTGCAGGCGGCTGGCGGTGTTGACCATGTCGCCGGCCACAATGCCCTGGTTGGTGGCTCCCAGCGTGACCGCCGCCTCGCCGGTCAGGACGCCTCCGCGCGCCTGGAGCGGGTGCTCCGCGTCGCCGAGCGCGGGGACCGCCGCGACCAGCTCGAGCGCGGCCCGCACCGCCCGCTCCGCGTCATCTTCGTGGGCGGTGGGCGCTCCCCAGACCGCCATCACCGCATCGCCGATGAACTTCTCGACCGTCCCGCCGTGCCGCTCGATCACGCCACGCGCGAGGTCGAAGTAGCCGGTCAGCAGCTCTCTTGTCTCTTCGGCATCTCGCCCCTCGGCCAGGGTGGTGAAGCCAACCAGGTCGGCGAACATGACCGACACGAGGCGTCGTTCTGCACCGGAATCGGCTGGGACCGCCGCTGCACCGGCCACGGCGCCGCCCTGGAGGGCCGAGCCACACTCGCCACAGAACCGATCGGAGGCGGGGTTGCGACTGCCGCAGCTCGGACAGGCGACACCCAGGCTCGCGCCGCACTGCGCGCAGAACTTGCGTCCAGGCTGGTTGGGCGTGCCGCAGCTCGAGCAGAGGACCGGGGGAAGATCCATCGGGTGAGACCTTACCCAACGCCGGGCCCCGTGGGAAGGGGCGCTCGCCCGCAACGACGGGTCTGGGATGCAGTCATGGGGCGCCGGGAGCGCTCAGCGCTCCTTGCGGCCAACTTCGTTGGCGGATTGGCGGCCACTTGGCTGCGGGGAGCGCTCAGCGCTCGGATCGACCTGCGAAGAGCTCGAAATGGGCCAAATCCAGCGCTGAACGGCGACTCCCTGGCGATAAGGAGCGTTGAGCGCTCTTCCCGGACGACGCCGGCGATCAGCCCCGCGTGGTGGGGCTGCCGACCTTGGCAGCCGGCATCCGCGAAGGAGATGCGGCGCCAGAGGCCGCGGCGTCGGCAGTCGGCACGAAGGCGGCCTTGTAGATCTCCACCATCGGCTTGCTGCCGCGCCACGCGAAGAACGCCTCCGCCTCGGTCATGGCGGTCTTTGCCTCGGGATCCTTGTCGGCGGCCAGGAGACCCCAGTTCAGGCCGTCGAACGCGGCGTTCAGGGGATCGCCTGCCTCGTGGCGCAGCGCGAGGGCTCGCCGGTACCCGGCTCGCGCCTCTTCCCACCTGCCCGCCCGGGCAAGCTGGCCAGCCTCCGCGGCCGCGATGGCACCGTCGGCAATGCGTCCGCTGCCGCGGAACGGTTCCAGCGCGGCGATTGCCTCGGCAAGCTCCGAGGCGAGGCCGCCCGCCACCGCCGCCTGCGCGGCGAGGTCGTTGCCATCGACGGCGTAGTTGCTGTCGGTGCCAGCCACCAGAGCGTCTCGGGCAGCTGCCGCCCAGTCGCCGAATGCCCGAGCGAAGTCGGCATGGAGGATGACCAGCGTGGCCGTCCCGAGCTTGCTGTCCAGCGCCGGGGCGGCGGCCTTCGCGATCTCAAGCTGCCTGGCAGCCTCCTCGCGGTTGCCGCGCAGGCCGGCCAGCTGGGCACGCACGCCGGCGAAGGTCATCTGATAGAACGGGGGGACGGTCTCCACCTCCTCCTCGATCGCGTCCATCTCCTTGAGCCAGGCCCCGAATTCACCGGCCCGGATCGACGCGTATGCCAACTGCAGGAGGAACTGCTGCGTGAACGCACTGTTCCCGAGCCGGATCGACAGCTCATAGCCTTCGCGCAGGAGCTCCAGGCCCTCGGCGTTGCTGTCCTTCGACGCGACGCCCATGAGGTTGTTTCGCGCGCGGAGGGAGCCGAAGGTCAGGCCATGTCGATCCGCCTCGGCGGCCGCTCCGCGCAGGAGGGCGGCGGCCTCGGTGACGCGTCCCAGGTTGAGGAGTGAGGTTCCCTTATTGATGAGCGCCTCGACCACCGGTCGAGCGGCCGCGTTGCGACCGGCCAGGGAGAGGGATTGGTCTGCGGTGGAGATCGCCTCCTCGTGGCGCCCGGTCATCATGTAGACCCGCGAAAGCTCGGCCAGGAGGGCGGCATACTCGGCCGACTCGGCGAGATCGGCGCCTTCGGCCATGGCCTCCTCGAGAATCGTGACCGCCTGTCCCTCGTGTTTGCCGGAGGTCTGGTGGCGACCCAGCCAGGTCGCCGCTCGCACGACCCCCGGAAGGTCGCCGAGGGACCGATACAGGTCGCGAGCCGCCTCGGCGTGCTCCGCGGCCCTTCCGAGATCGGTGTTCTCGCCCGATTCCGTCGCGCGCAGGTAAAGGGCCGCCCGCTCCGCCGGGTCCGCGGTGATCGCGATCGCCTGCTCGAGGTACCCAACCGCCTGCCGATGAGAGTGCAGCGACGCGGCGCGCTCGGCCGCCGCCTGCAGCGCGATCCGTGCCTGGGCGGCCAGCGCATCGGCTTCCTCACCGGCCCGCGAGGCCTGGTAGGCCGAGAAGTAGTGGCTCGCCAGGACACCGACCGCATCCTCCTCGCCGAGCCCCTCCAGGTAGCGGGCGGCCGCAAGGTGACGGGCCCGGCGATCCGGGCGCGCCAGCGACCCGTAGGCCACCTCGCGCACGACCGCCTGGACGAACTGGATCTGGCCGCGCTCGGGTGAGCGGGGGTCGGAGTCGATGGTCAACAGCTGGCTGTTGACGAGTCGCTCCAGGGGCTCGGCCAGGACCATCGGCTCGTTCCCGGTTACGGCAGCCAGCGCGTCGGCCGTGAAGCTCTGCCCCAGCACCGACGCGTCCTGGAGGAGTGCCCGGTCCTCTGGCCTGGCGGCATCCAGCCGCGCGGCGATGAGCGCCTGCAGCGTCTCGGCCACTCCAACGGAGCCGATGTCGCCCACCAGTCGGTAGCGGCCCTCGTCGGGCACCAGGATGTCGCGGTCGAGGAGCATCCGGACGGTCTCGACGGCGTACAGCGGAATACCCTCGGCGCGCCCGACGATCTGCCTGAGCGCGGCGGCCGGGAGGCCCGGGACCAGGCCCTCGAGCATCTGCGTCATCTGGGCGTCGGTCAGCGGCTCGAGATGAACGCGCGTCACGCTGCGCACACTGCTGCCCCAGTCCGGTCGGCGGTCCAGCAGCTCCGGGCGAGCCAGCGCGATGACGAAGATCGGCTCGGTGCGAGCCCAGGTGAGGAGGTTCTCGACGAAGTCGAGCATCCCCTGGTCGGCCCAGTGGAGGTCGGTGAAGACCATGATCACCGGCGACAGCTGCGCGATCCGCACGAAGAAGGTGCGCCAGGCCGCGAAGAGCTCCTCGCGCCCCTCGGCGGGCAGCTCCTCGATGCCAAGCAGTCCAGCCAGGCGCGGCAGGATCCAGCGTCGCTCGGTGGCGTCCGGCACGAACTGCTCGAGGGTCGCGTTGAGTGCGGCTCGGGCCGTCTCCTCGTCGTCCCCCTCGGCGATCCCCGCCCGACGGCGGACCATCTCGGCCAGCGCCCAGTAGCTGATCCCCTCGCCGTACGATGGCGAGCGTCCCTCGTGCCAGTAGGCGTTGTCGACGACGCCGTCGAGATACTTCTCGAACTCCCAGGCCAGCCTGGACTTGCCGATGCCTGCCTCGCCGATGACCGTGATCAGCCGCGACTTGTGCTCCCTGGCGGTCGCGTCGAACTGGTCCTTGAAGAGGCGCAGCTCGTCGTCGCGACCCACGAACGGTGGCTCGAGCAGCTCCCTGCGGCCCGTCCCGCCGCGCATCGCGACCACGGCGGTCGCCCGCCAGGCGGGAATCGCCACGGCCTTCCCCTTCAGCGTCTGCTCGCCCGCCTCCTCGAAGGCGATGGAGGTGGACGCGGCCCGCATGGTGGCCTCGCCCACGAGCACGCTGCCCGGTGCCGCCGCGGACTGCAGCCGGCTGGCGGTGTTGACCATGTCGCCGGCCACGATGCCCTGGTTGGTGGCGCCGATCGTCACCGCCGCCTCCCCGGTGAAGACGCCGGCACGCGCCTGGATCGGATGCGCCTCGTCGCCGAGCGCGGGCACCATCGCGACCAGCTCCAGCCCGGATCGCACCGCCCGCTCCGCGTCGTCCTCATGGGCGGTGGGCGCTCCCCAGACCGCCATCACCGCATCGCCGATGAACTTCTCGACGGTCCCGCCGTGTCGCTCGATCACCCCGCGGGCGAGGTCGAAGTAGCCGGTCAGCAGCTCTCGTGTCTCTTCGGCATCTCGACCTTCAGCCAGCGTCGTGAAGCCGACCAGGTCCGCGAACAGCACCGAGACGAGCCTGCGCTCCGCACCCGCCTCCGCGGCCATGCCGGCCTGGGGGACGGCGGCCTCCGGAGCTGCGGCGCCCTGCATGGCGGAGCCGCACTCGCCGCAGAATTTCACCCCCGCGGCGTTGATCGTTCCGCAGTTCGCGCAGGCGACGCCGAGGCCCTTTCCGCACTCCGCGCAGAACTTGCGGCCGGCCTCGTTGGGCGTGCCGCAATTGGCGCAGACGACCGGCGCATTGTCCATGGGGTGAGACCTTACTCAATGCCGGCTCCTGAGGGAAGTAGCAGGGCCTCGGCGGGAGCGCTGCACGCTGGGCGTACATAAGAAGCAACGAGCCCAGGGTTTGGCCGCCCGCGACCTCCTCAAGCGTTCGAAATGCTGACCGGGGCGACCCAGGGGCTCTGGATCTCCCGCCTTATGTACGCTGGGCATACATCGCGGGCCACGGCTCGCACGTCGGCCTCAGGCTGATTAGCCCTCTTCGAGCCCGTCGAACAGCGACGACTCCCGCAGGCCCGGCGCGATTCCCTGGAACGGCCAGCGGGTCAGCACGAAGCTCTCCGGCGAGAGGATGCGCGACGCGAGGTCGTCGGGCAGGTCCAGCAGCCAGCCGAAGTCCTGGCGCTGGGTACGGTGGCACTCCATCGCGGCGCGCTTGATAGCGGCCCAGGCCTCCACGTCGACGAGGGTCGTGACATCCGCCTCCGGCACGCCGAAGGACTCCTCCTCCGCGGTCTCGCCCTCCGGCTTGGCAGCCGCCTCGTTATCGGCTTCGGCGTCGAAATCCCACGGCAGCTTGATGCCGCGCTCCTTCATCTCCTCCATGACCGAGGTCCATCGGTCACGGTTGAAGGCGATCTCGTAGAACTTGGCCACCGCGTAGGCAGCGCCGGCATCGGGGTAGCGGGATGGGTCCGCTGCCGCCTGCATCGCGGCCACCGCCACGCGGTGCGCGTTGATGTGATCGGGGTGGCCGTAGTTGCCGTTGGCGTCGTAGGTGACCATCACCGCCGGCTGGGCCTCACGGATGACGGCAACCAGCCGTCCCGTCGCCTCGTCGAGGTCCGCCTGCCAGAAGGCCTCCGGCCGCTTGTTGGGCTCCGTATCCATCATCCCGCTGTCGCGGTAGCCGAGCCGATGGAGATGCACCGCGCCGGGGCCGTGCGACCCGAGCGAGGCAATGGAGCAGTCGAGCTCCGCGGCGCGGATCTCGCGCATGCGGGGTCGCGCCTCGTCCGGGTCGAGCGACGGGTCGTGGACCTCGCCCTCCTCGCCGCCGGTGCACACCACCAGGTCGACGCGGCGTCCCTCCGCAACGGAGCGCGCGATCAGGCCGCCGGTGGCGAAGCACTCGTCGTCCGGATGCGCGTGGACCAGCAGCAGCCCCGCCGCTGTCACGACGACGCCGCCCGGTGCTCGTCGCACTCGCACAGCTCCCGCAGCTTCAGGTAGGTGAAGAGGCCGGTGTCGTGGCCGTCCGCCCAGATGGGAGCGAGGGCGTATCGGCCGATCCACTTCACTCGCTCCATGGTGGTCTGCTGCTCGGTGAAGGCCATGTCCAGGGTCACGATGCCCGGCAGGTTTCCCTCGCCGGCGCACAGGGCGCAGGGGCAGGCGCGACGCAGCGCGGCCCAGTGCCATTCGCCAAGGTGGCCGTCGTCCCAGCGGATGCGCATCACCCGCGCCGTGTCGTCGAGCTCGACCGCGATCGGGTTGACGATCTGCTGCATCAGGGCACCGGGGTGACGGGCACCCAGCTCTGGAGCACGCCCAGCCATTCGGCGCCGAACGAGGCCCCGTTGCTGGTGAGCGGCGGCGGGGCATGGCCGTCCACCAGGTCCCAGACGTAGAGGTCCTGGCGCACCCCGCCACCGACCAGCTTCCCGAGGGTGAAGACGATCTCGTTGTTCGAGCTGGCCCAGCGGATGTGGCTGACCAGGCCGGTGATCTTGACCGATGCCTTCGGGATGTCGTCCAGGTCGACCAGGGTGAGGGTGGAGGTGCCCGAGGCCTCGCTCACGTCGACCCGCTTGCGCTGGTCCGGCGACCACAGGATCGGCTGCTTGTCGACCTGGGTGTAGGAGCCGTCGGCGGGGTCCACCCGGTAGGTCGCCGGGGCACCCAGGATCCAGGTCACCACGTACCCATCCACGGTGACAAACATCCGCACGATGCCGCCGTTGTCGGCGAACTGCGCCTCCTTCAGGGCGGGGTCCGCGATGATCTCCGGGTGGGGATAGGTGACCGTGGTCAGGACCTCGGTCGCTCCGCTGGCGAAGTCGATGCTCAGGATCTCCGCTCGGTCGTTCGTTCCGTCGCGCGCGATGCGGACGCCGTACAGCGTGGTCGAGTCGTCGGCGAAGATGAGCGCATCGACCGGATCGGTCAGGGTGCGCACGTCCTTGCCCGCCTCGATGGCCACCGCACGCCCCGCCATGATCGCGGCCCCGATGCGTCCGTCGGGCGCCCACACGTAGTGGCTCACGCCGCTCGAGCTCTCCAGGACGACCGTCGGATCGGCGGTGGTCGCGAAGTCGCGGCGCGAGAGGCGGATCGGCGAGGAAGCGGTGGCGCGTCCCAGGTACATCATCTCGAGCGCCCCAAAGGGAGGCGGCGGCGTGGCCGTGGGCGCGACCGAGGGGATGGAGCTCGCCGTTGCACTCGGCGCGGCGCTGACGCTCGCCTCCGCCGAGGCCGATGGGCCGGCCGACGGCGAGGGGCTGGGCACGCCGGAGACGCCATCCGGCCCGATGAAGATCAGCGCCAGCAGCACGACGACCATCCCGGTCAGCGCCAGCAGCAGGCCGATCAGCCACGGCACCGCCTGCTCGGCGGTCGTCGGGCGGCGTCGATCGCCGTCGCGACGCGGGTCCCAGTCATCGCTGCCCGAGCCCAGGGAGGTGGTCGACGGAGCGGACTCGGTCTCCGGGCTGGCGACCTCGGCCTCCGGCGCGGGCTCCGGCTCCTCGGCGGGCGGAGGCTCGGGCTCGGGCTCGGGCACGGGCTCGGGCTCGGGCTCGGGGGGACGTACTCCGGCTCGGGCTCGGGTTCCGGGACGTACCGCGAGTCGGGTTGCCGGGTGGGATAGCGCTCGGGCTGGTACTGAGGCGGCTCGGGCTCGATCGGGCCCTCTGGCTCGTCCGGTGCCTCGGGTTCGTAGGTCGGCTCCGGCTCGACCGGGGCCTCCTCGATCGGCTCACGCCAGCGGGGACGCCATCCGTCGGGTGGCTGCTCGCTTGGACGATCCGGCTCGCGCGGCTCGGGCGGGAGGTCTCGCTCAGGCCAGCGGGGCCCTTCGTCGAAGCCGCTCATCCGCGACCTCGCCAGCCGGACACCACTCGCACGAGCTGATCATACCGAAGGCCCACGACCACGATCCCGACCACCACCAGCGCGGTGCCGATGACCAGGCGCGTGTCGAGCACCTCGTCCAGGAACACGACCCCCAGCGTGACCCCGACCACCGGGAAGAGGTAGGTGACCATGCTCGCGACGGTCGCGTCGAGGTGCGCAATCAGGAAGTAGAGGAGGACGAAGGCGAAGAACGATCCGAGCAGGCCAAGCCAGAGGATGGCGATGATGCTGTCCGTCTGGGTCGGCAGCGACGCATCGGCGCCGCTGAGCAGGGTGAAGACCCAGATGTAGATGGCCCCGAAGGTCAGGTTGCCGGCGGCGACCACGTTGCGGGGCGTGCCGTGCACCATTGCCTTCGAGACGGATGCCCCGCCGGCGTACGAGATGGCGGCAACGGTCACGGCCGCCACGCCGAACAGCGCCAGCGGATCGCCCCGCAGGGCGAACTCCCGCGAGGCGAGCAGCGCCGCACCTGCGAAGCCGGTGACCAGTCCGATGGTGCGGACCAGCGTCACCGACTCGGTGTGCAGGATGAGCCCCGCCAGGATGAGGCTGAAGATCGGCGTCAGCGAGTTGAGGACCGCGGCCGTGCCCGAGTCGATGTACTGCTCGCCCCAGGTGATGAGGAAGAAGGGCAGGGCGGTGGCGATCATGCCCAGTGCCGCCATCGGCAACCACTCGCGGACGGTGCGCGGCAGCTTCTCGCCGGTCAGGCGCACATAGGCGAGCATCGCCAGCGCCCCGAGGCTGATCCGGTAGGCCACCAGGGTGGCCGGATCCATCTCCTCCACCCCGATCTTGATCCACAGGAAGGAGGAGCCCCAGATGAGCCCGAGTAAGATGAAGGCAGCCGGAACCAGCCAGGGTCGTTGGGCCATCGGCGAAGGGTAGCGGGAAGGAAGGACCGATGCCGACGCTTCGCGTGGCAGCCTGCCAGATCGATCCGCAGCTCGGCGAGATCGAGGCGAACCTCGACCGCATCGGGCGCGCAGTGGCCGAGGCCGCCGCCGGCGGGGCCGTCCTCGCCGTCCTCCCCGAGGCCGCTGTCACCGGCTATGCCTTCGGCTCGCTGGAGGAGGCCAGGCCAGTAGCACGGCGCGCAGGCGCCGTGGCCCACGACGTCCTCGCCGGCATGGCCGAGGTCCACCGCATGACGCTCATCTGCGGCACGCTCGAGGCGCACGGCGACGAGGTCTTCAACGCGGCCCTCGTCGCGACTCCGGACGGGCGGCGCTACACCTACCGCAAGATGCATCTCCCCTACCTGGGCGTCGATCGCTTCACGACCCCCGGGCCGGACGCGCCGAGCGTCTTCGAGGTCGGCGGCCTGCGCATCGGCGTGCTGATCTGCTACGACCTGCGCTTCCCCGAGGCCGCCCGCATGTGCGCCCTCGACGGCGCCGACCTCATCGCCCTGCCGACCAACTGGCCGGTGGGCGTGGACTTCCACCCGGGCATCTTCGCCCCGTCACGCGCGGCGGAGAACCACTGCTACCTGCTGGCCTGCGACCGGGTCGGGACCGAGCGCGGGACGACCTTCATCGGCCGATCCGTGCTCATCGACTACGACGGGCACCAGCTGGCGGTCGCCAGCGACACGGAGGAGGAGCTGCTCCTCGGCGACATCGATCCCGAGGCCGCGCGGCAGACACACGTGCGCCGACATCCCGGCGAGCACGAATGGGACACCATGGCGGATCGGCGGCCCGGGCTCTATCGGCGCCTATTGGACCCCGCGGTGGACCGCGAGCGATCCTCCAGCGCCAACCTCTACTCGCACGACGTGGACTGACGCGTCGGGAGGCGTCAGTCGCGAGGGGTCAGTCCGAGGCGGCCCACATCACGAAGCCGCACACGAAGATCCCGGACACCAGGCCGATGAAGGCGGCGGTCCCGTCCGGACCGTTCCCCAGGCGGGTGGGCGCGATGACGTTGATGACCTGCAGCCCCACGATCATGTAGAGCAGCCAGCCGACGCTCAGGACGGCGGCGATGACGGCCTTGGTTCGGCGCGTGACGTTCACGGCCGCATCGTAACAAAGCTCGCGGTGGACAGGCGGTAACGGCCCGATAACGAATGCGGGTCGATACTGCCTCGATGGTGCGTGGAGCCGCCGTTCAGCGGTTTGGTCAGGACCTGCGCTCCGCACGGCGAGCCGCGGGTGTGACCCAGACTCAGCTCGCCTCTCGCGCAGGCATCAGTCAACCGATGATCAGCAGGATCGAGCGAGGTGTGGTCGCGCCCGACCTGCTATCGATGGCTCGCCTCGCCCGGGGGGTCGGGCACGATCTGTCGGTGCGCCTCTACCCTTCTAACGGGATCCGCCTGCGCGATTCAGGTCAGCTTGGCCTTGCGGAGGTGATTCGCGCCGCTGCGCATGCATCGTGGCGCATCAGCCTGGAAGTGCCAGTGGCCCCACCACCCGACCGCCGGGCTGCTGACATGGTGCTGGCAAATGCCACCGGGGTGCTGCTGGTGGAGATCGAGAGAGGCCTCCGAGACCTGCAGGCTCAGCTCCGAGCCGCTCAGCTCAAACGCGTGGCATTGGCGGAGCGGCTGAATCGACAGGTGACGCTCGTGCTGGCGATGCCCGACTCGGCCGCTGCCCGTCAGGCCGTCGCACCCCATGTGGCGGTGCTGCGGAGCGCAACGCCCGTCACGTCACGCTCGGCATGGGCTGCCATCCGCTCCGGTACCCCTATCGGCGCGGATGCCCTGCTATGGGTTCGGGCGGATTCGCACCGCACGCATTCGTCCAGTGCATGAGATCACACCGAAGGCAGCCTTCCCGCGTGCCCACAGTCGCCTGGTGAATGCCACAGCACGGGAAGCAACCTTCCGGTGAGATCCCATTCAGCGGACGAATATCAGCAGCGCCGGGCTCGGTGCGGGCTAGTCCTCGCCGCGGCCGGTCTCCTCGCGGATCGTGTTGACGATCCCCTGGTCGGCGAGCGTGGTCACATCACCGAGTGCCCGCTTCTCGGCGATGTCACGCAGGAGGCGCCGCATGATCTTGCCGGAGCGAGTCTTGGGAAGGTCCGGGGTGAACATGATCTGCTTCGGCCGGGCGAGCTTGCCGATGACGTCGGCGACGTGCTCGCGCAGCTCGGTGGCGAGCTCCTCCGACGGATCGCGGTCGTGGCGCAGGATCACGTAGCAGAAGATCGCCTGGCCGGTGATGGGGTCGGTGCGGCCGACCACCGCGGCCTCGGCGACGGCGGGGTGTGAGACGAGCGCCGACTCCACCTCGGTCGTCGAGATGCGGTGGCCGGAGATGTTCATCACGTCGTCCACGCGGCCGAGGAGCCAGTAGTAGCCCTCGTCGTCGCGCTTGCAGCCGTCGCCGGCGAAGTATCGGCCCGGATAGCGCGACCAGTAGGTCTGCACGTATCGGTCGTGGTCGCCGTAGATCCCACGCAGCATCGCCGGCCACGGGCGCTCCAGGACGAGGTAGCCGCCACCGCCCAGCGGGACCGAGTTGCCGGCCTCGTCGACGACATCGGCCTTGATGCCCGGAAACGGGAAGGTGGCGCTCCCCGGCTTGGTGACCGTGATCCCCGGCAGCGGCGTGATCAGGATCATGCCGGTCTCGGTCTGCCACCAGGTGTCGACCACGGGGCAGCGCTCCTTGCCGATGTACTCCCAGTACCACGCCCACGCCTCGGGGTTGATCGGCTCGCCCACCGAGCCCAGCAGCCGCAGCGAGCTGAGGTCGTCGCCGGCGAAGACGTCATGTCCGTACTTCATCAGGGCGCGGATGGCGGTCGGGGCGGTGTACAGAATGGTGGCGCGATAGCGGGCGGCGATCTGGGCCCATCGGTCCTTGTCGGGGTAATCGATGGCTCCCTCGTAGATGATCCCGGTGGTTGCGTTGGCAAGCGGCCCGTAGACGATGTAGCTGTGCCCGGTGACCCAGCCGATGTCGGCCATGCACCAGTACACGTCGTCCGGCTTGATGTCGAAGATGAGCCGATGGGTGGCCGCGGTCCCGACCAGGTAGCCCGCGGTGGTGTGCATGATCCCCTTCGGCTTGGCCGTCGTGCCGGAGGTGTAGAGCAGGTAGAGGAGGTCCTCGGAGTCCATCGGCTCCGGGGTGGCGGTAGTCGGCTGGTCGGCGGTCAGCTCGTGCCACCAGTGGTCGCGGCCCTCCTGCCAGGCCACGTCGTCTCCGGTGCGCTTGACCACGACACAGTGCTGGACCGATGGACTGCGCCCCATGGCATCGTCCGCGTTGACCTTCAGGGGCACGGTGGCGCCCTTGCGATAGCCGCCGTCCGCGGTGATGACGACGGTGCATTGCGCGTCGTCGATGCGGCCGGCGAGCGCGTCCGCGCTGAAGCCGCCGAAGACGACGGAGTGCGGCGCCCCGATCCGGGCGCAGGCCAGCATCGCGACCGGGAGCTCGGGGATCATCGGCATGTAGATGGCGACCCGGTCGCCCTTCTTCACGCCGAGTGCTCTGAGGGCGTTCGCCATCCGGCAGGTCTCGTCCAGGAGGTCGCGGTAGGTCAGCGTGCGGCGGTCGCCCGGCTCGCCCTCCCAGTAGTAGGCGACCTTGTCTGCGTTGCCGTTCGCGACGTGGCGGTCGAGGCAGTTGACGCTGATGTTGAGCTTGCCCCCGACGAACCACTTCGCATAGGGAAGCTGCCAGTCGAGGAGCTCGGTCCACGGCTCCATCCAGTCGATCCTGCTGGCTTCCGCGGTCCAGAAGTCGCGGAACCCTTCGTCCGTCGCGGTGCGGGTGTAGATCTCGGGGTCGCTGGCCGTGGCCTGTCTGACGAACTCCGGCGGCGGGGCGAAGGTACGCTCCTCGCGCAGCAGGTTCTCGATGGTGGCCTCGACGTGCTCCTGCCCGGGATGCGCGTCGCGGTGCTCGTCCTGACCCTCAGCCATGGCCGGATTCTAGCCGCGGTGCCCTGCCTGTCGAGGCGCACGCACGAACAGGATGCCGTCGCCCTCGAGCGGCTCCCCGGTGCGGATGGCCCGCCAGATCTCGCGCGAGCTGGCCGGCATCGTCTGCGCGAGCAGCGACGCGAACGGCGCAAGCCGCACGCGCGTCGCCTTCGTCTCAGGAACCGCAATGACGAGCCTCGTCGGCGTCGGATGGCGCTGGGACAGCGCTTCGCGCTTGACCTGTGCCGATCTGAGCTGCGCCTGAAAGTCCACCAGCGCTCGTTCGATCTCGATGTGGATGATCTGGCGCTCTCCGACCAGGAGCACATCGGCCGCTCTGGCGTCGCCCGGGGCAATGGGCACCTCGAGCCGCGTTCGCCAGCCGGGATGAGCCGCCGAAGCGATCAACTGCGCCAGCTCCATCTGGCCCGAATCGCGCAGGCGAACCGTCGCCACCGGGTAAAGGTGCCAGCCGAGCTCGTGCCCGCATGCCGCAGCCATCCGACATCGGGCTTCGAGGGAGATGTCGCCATCGGCCTGCTCTGCACTGCTGATGGCCCTCTGGCTGGTCTGGGCAAGCGCGGCCAGCCGAGCTTGACTCAGGCCAGCCACGACGCGCGCGATTCGGAGCTCGCGACCGAATGTGGCTGCAAGGTAGCGGGATCTGGCCCGTCCAGTGTCTGCGGGCCGCGTGCGGAACGATCGCATCTACGAGAGGGTGGCACGCTGATCCTTACGGCCGGCGTATCGGCGCGTTAGCGCTGGCAGGGCTACATCGGCACGCAGTCGGAGACCAAGGCGAGGTTTCAGCCCCCGGAGGGCTGAAATGAACCGGAAGAGCGGCGAAAAGCCCCAGCGGGCGTCGGTTGTGCGCCGATGTAGCCCTCACAGGGCTAAAGGTCGGCCCCGGTGGTGTCCGGTCGCTCCGGGACGAGGGCGACCAGCACCGCGGCGCCGAGATACGAGGCCGCCATCACCGTGAAGGCCACCGGGTACCCCCACGACGCGGCCACGTTCCCGATCACGAACGCCCAGAACGCGCCGATCCCGAATGCGAAGGTGAAGTACACGCTGAAGGCCACGTCCCGGGTGGGCCCATGGGCGCGGTCGGCGAGGAACGCCTGCAGCACGGGCGACTCCGAGAAGACGGCGGTCCCGAACGGCAGCAACAGCGGCACCAGCAGGAGGAGGTTCGAGCCGGCGCCCAGGAATGCGAGCACGCCAACGGCCGAGAGGGCGTAGTAGACGACGAGGGTTCGTCGGCGGCCGAAGCGGTCGGAGAGCCAGCCGGCGAGGAGTGGCCCGACAACTGCCCCCACCAACAGCAGGGCGTAGAGGATCGCCGTCGTGCCTTCGGAGATCCCCAGCGGGCCGCGCAGGTAGAGCAGCATGAACGGCGCCACGATATCGAGGCCGCGGCCCCCGGCGGCGATCAGCGAAGCGCCCAGGATGAGCCGCAGGTCGCGACGGCCCAGGACTGAGCCCAGCTGGCCGCGGACCGAGCCCGCCTCGCGAACGCGCTCCCGGTACGCCTGGGCGTCCTCTCGCACACGCCAGAGGATGAGCGAGCCGGTGAGCAACGCGGGGACGCCGAAGAGCGCGAGCGTAGCCTGCCAGCCGACCGAGCCGATCAGCGCCAGCCCGACGAACGGCACCAGCACGGTCCCGACGTTCCCGCCGCTGATGTGGGCGCTGATCGCGAAGCCGCGGCGCTCCGGCGGGTAGATGTCGGAGAGGATCGCGTTCCCGACCGGGTGCTGCGGACTCGAGCCGATCCGCGCCGCGGAGATGGCCGCCAGCAGCTGCCCCACGGAATGGGTGAGGCCGGAGGCCAGCAGGCCGGCCGCGAAGACGAGCTGTCCCCCGCCGAGGAGCACCGGGCGCGCCACCCATCGGGTCAGGAAGCCGTACAGGAGCTGCATCGAGCCGCCGACGGCGGTGGTGACCGCAATGAAGAGGCCGATATCGCGCGGATTCAGGGCGAACTGCACGATCACGATCGGGTAGATCAGCGGCATCAGGGCGGATTGGGCGTGGATGACGGCGTGCGAGAGGGCCAGGAGCGCGAGGGTCAGCCCCGGGCGCTGGCGCGGCGCTTCGGTCAAGCCGGCACCGCGACCTGGCCCTTGCCCCGTACCACCAGGTGCCAGGCGGCGAGGCCGATGAAGAAGACGGAGAAGGCGGCGCCCACCAGGAAGCCGGCGGGCGGCCCCCAGGTCTGCGCCACCGTCCCGGCGAAGAGCCCACCGATCGGCGTCGAGCCCGCGAAGACGGTGACGTAAAGCGCCATCACCCGGCCCCGCAGGGCGTCGGGCACGCTGCGCTGCACGGTGATGTTGATGGTGTTGACCATCAACATCGACGAGAGCCCCACGATCACGATCAGCGGGAACGCGGCCAGCGAGGTTCGCGACAGGCCGAGCCCCGTCTCAAAGATCGCGAAGGAGAGACCGCCGCCCAGGATCATCCCCACCAGTGGCCTCCGCGAGCCGATGAAGGCGAGCGACAGCGACCCGATCAGCGAGCCGAGCCCCATCGCCGCGAAGAGGGCGCCGAAGCCATCGGCATCAAGGTGGAGGGTGTATCGGGCGAAGAGCGGCAGCAGGGTCTGGAAGTTCATCCCGAACATGCCGATCCCGCCCAGCAGGACGAGCGGCCAGAGCACGGTGGGCGTGCGAACGGCGTAGGCGATCCCCTCGGCCAGGCTGGCGCGGACCGATGCGCGCACCTCCGGCCGCACGATCGGCTGCATGGCGGCTGGGTCCATCCGCGCCAGGGCGGTCAGCACGCCGAGGTAGCTGACCGCGTTGATCGCGAAGTTGAAGGCCGGGCCGTACAGCGCCAGTGCGATCCCCGCGATGGCGGGGCCGATGACGCGGGCCAGGTTGAACGACGCCGAGTTGAGGGTGATCGCGTTCATCAGGTCCTCGCGCGGGACGAGCTCGGCCGCGAACGCCTGGCGGACCGGCATGTCCAGGGCGTTGACGAATCCGAGCGCCAGGGCGAGCACCATGATCTGCCAGATCTGGATCAGCCCGGTGACCGTCAGCCCGAAGAGGACGGCCGCCTGGAGCGCGGCCACCGACTGGGTCACGAGGAGCAGGCGGCGCTTGTCGACCCGATCGGCAATCACGCCGCCCAGCGGAGCCAGCGCCAGGGCCGGCGCAAACTGGAGGGCGAGCACCGCACCCAGCTGGATCGGGCTGCCGCCGAGGAGCAGCACCAGCCACGGCTGGCTGACCGACTGCATCCAGGTGCCGACCAGGCTGACGATCTGGCCGACCCAGTAGAGGCGGAAGTTTCGGTGGCGGACGGCGCTGAAGCCGCGCCCCATGTCGAGCATCGAACCCATGCTACCGATGCGCGCGCCGGGTCGACGCCGTTGCCCAGATGCCGCATGCTTCGCCCCCATGCGACGACCGATCGCCCACCTGACCGGCGCCGCTGCCGTGCTGGCCGTGCTCGTGGCGGTCTCGGTGACCGTGGCTCCCGGAGGCCCGACACCCGGCGAGCCGGTGCTCCCGGCGGGTACGCCACTCCCGCAGGGGGCGGGCGCAACGCCCTATCCGGTGTCGCTGCCGGAGACGACGGAGCTGCCCTACGCCTTCTGGCCGATCCCCCATGGGCCGGATGGTGGCGGAACCGCGCAGCCGATCGACCTGCTGCCCGTCTCCAGCGCCGAGGCGGCCGCGCTCCAGTCCGCGGTGGATCGGGCACGAGCGGCCTTCGGCCTCAATGCGGTGGCGGTCGGCGTGTCCGCCGATGCCCGGCTCGGGTGGAGTGGGGCGTCGGGGCCGCCGCGTGATGGCACGACGCCGCTCAGCGGCGCCACGCCCTTCGCGATCGCCAGCGTCACGAAGACCTTCACGGCGGCGATCGTGCTCCAGCTCGTCGACGAGGGCCGCATCGGCCTCGACGCGGCGGTAAACGACTACCTGCCCGAGGTGACGCTCGCCCGGGGCGTCACGGTCCGGCAGCTGCTGAGCCACACCTCGGGGATCGCCGATCTCCTCGCCCCCATGCGCAATCGGCTCAACGCCGACCCGTCGCGGGTCTGGCAGCCGGCCGAGGTGCTGGCGCTGCTCGGCCCCTCGACCTTCCCGCCGGGGACGAGCTGGGGCTACTCGAACACGAACTACCTCATCGCCGGGATGCTGGTCGAGCGCGTCACCGCCAGCCCCTTCGCCGACGAGCTGCAGCGCCGCATCACCGGGCCGCTGCGGCTGACCGGCACCGGCATCCCGGCACGCGACAAGCTGCCGTACCTGCTGGGTGTGTCGTGGACGAGCGCGTTCTGGACATCGGCCATGCTCGACTCCGATGCCGCCGATCTCGTCCGCTGGGGTGAGGCCCTGTACGGCGGGGCGATCCTGCGCGCCGACAGCCTGGCGCAGATGCTTGCCTTCAACGAAGAGGGATATGGCCTTGGGGCGGAGCGGTATCGGTTCGGCGGCCTCGTCGGCTACGGGCACTCAGGGCTGCTGCGCGGCTACACCACCCTGCTCGTCCACCTTCCTGAGGCGGACCTGACCATTGCGCTGCTGGCGACGGGTCACCTGTTCGACGCGACCGCGTTCCTCACCTACTCGGCGCCGAACGCTCCTTCGATCCTCTCCCTGGCGGGGAGCCTGGCTCCCTAGCCGAAGAGGATGTCGCGGATCACCGGCATCGACGGCGAGCCGTGGGCCAGGACCGATTCGAGGAACGGGCGGTAGACGAAGTCGCGGCCCTCGGCCTCGGCGCGGCGACGAGCCTCGCGCTCCAGGCCGTGCATCTCGACGCTGCCCAGGAAGTACTCGCACAGCTGGGTCGATGACAGCCGTGCGCGGTCCCACTTGTTGGTCGCCTCCCCCTCCTCCTGGAAGCCGCCCTCGACCATGAGCCGCATCGCCTCGGCCTCGTCCATGTCGCCGGCCTGGATGCGGATGTCCATCAGGGCGTTGGTGGCCGAGCGAAGGTAGAACTTCCAGTGGACGAGCATCAGTGCCGGATCCTCCGCGCCGTACCCGACGTCCATCATCACCTGCGTGACGTAGACCGCCCAGCCCTCCGCGAAGACCCCGGAGCGGAAGATGCCGCGCACCAGCGATGGGCAGCGGTTCGAGTAGGCGAGCTGGAGGTAATGGCCCGGCACCGCCTCGTGGATGGTCAGCAGGCGGAGCATCCGGGCGTTGTCCTCGCGCAGGTACGACTCGCGCCGATCCGACGGCCACGTCTCGTTGACAGGCGTGATCGCAAAGAAGCTCGCGAGCCCGCGGTCCAAAGGTCCCGGCGGGATGAGCATCGCGCCGCCGAACGCACGCAGGAAGCCCGGCGTCCAGATGATCTGCATCGGCTCGTCGGCGAGGCCGACCACGTCGCGTTCGG
Source organism: uncultured Chloroflexia bacterium (assembly GCA_963807915.1). GTDB lineage: Bacteria > Chloroflexota > Limnocylindria > QHBO01 > QHBO01 > CF-167. The sequence goes on from CAWEDO010000002.1 coordinate 233,858, forward strand.
CGACGAAGGCCTCGATCCGCTCGTTCTCGGCGCGGCAGAAGTCGAGCAGCTCCTCGGCTCGCGGGTGGTCCACCGCAATCGCATCGAGGACAGCTCGCACTGCTTCGTCGTCGCTCTCCGGAGGCGCGGCGTCGCCCATCCAGGTGCCCCAGATGTCGCGGGCGATGCGCGTCATCTCGGCGCGGGTCGAGTCGTACTCGGCCACGGCCATCGCCTCGAGCTCCTTGGGCGTGACCTCGGTCTTCAGGGCGTGGCGGAACTTGGCGGCGTACATCCCCGGCCCCAGCCGGAAGTCGCCATCGACGGTCGGCAGCAGCTCGTCGCGCAGCCACCCAACCCAGTCATTGATCGCGGTGGTGGCAACTCCCGCGGCGAGCTGGACCTCGGCCAGGATGGCGGCATCGTCAATGGCCTCCGCCTCCCCCAACGCCAGCCCGACGAGGTCCGCCACGCCGGCCATGCGCTCAACCGCCTTCTCGGCATGGAACCGGCTGACCGGGCGGCCGCCCCCCGTCTCGAGCGCGGCACGGGCGCCATCGAGCGCGACCGGCAGGCCCCGCATCCGCGAGGCGAGGGCGCGCAGTCGCTCGTTGATCGGTGCGTACTCGCGCGCCAGCATCGTGAAGAGGGCGCTGCCGAACAGGTAGACGTACGACATCGGGTTCCACTCGAGCTCGCGCAGCTCATCGCCGAAGAAGCGCATGGCGGCGATGTTCTCGAGCAGGATCCGCCGATCGATCGCCTCGTCGGGCGTCAGCCCGCCCGGCTCGATTGCCTGGACGCGCGCCTCCGCATCCGCCAGCCACGCCGACCAGGCGGCGCGACCCTCATCGGACATGTCCGGCCAGTGGTGGTCGTAGGCGTGCTCGCCGAGCTCGGTGGCGTCGGTGGGCTGGAGGCGGAAGTACTCGTTCAGCAGGCCGTCGACGGTCGTTGAGAAGTCCATTCGCAGAGCATCGTAGCGCCTGATAGCCTGCAGGGCGTGAGCGAAAACCTTGCCTACGTGGATGCCTATGCGGCCACGACGTCGGCCCACGTCCTCGAGGCGCGGGACGGAGCGGTGCTCCTCGACGTCACCGTCTTCTATCCGGGCGGCGGTGGCCAGCCGGCCGACGCGGGCTGGCTGCGGACCGATGCCGACGTCCTGCTCCCTGTAACCGGCGCGCGCAAGTCGGGCGACAACATCTGGCACCTCGTCGAGGGCGAGCTGCCCATCGTTGGCTCCCTGGTGAGCGCCGAGCTCGACTGGGACCGCCGCCATGCGCTGATGCGCACCCACTCCGCGCTCCATGTGCTGTGCGGCGTGGTCTGGCGCGACTGGGGCGCGTCCGTGACCGGCGGCAACATGGAGCCGCTCTCCGGGCGCATGGACTTCGAGTTCGAGACGATGGCCGGGGAGCTGGTGGCGGAGATCGAGCGGCGGGTCAACGTGGAGATCGAGGCGGACCGCCAGATCCGGGTCAAGGTCCTGCCGCGTGACGAGGCGTTCGCGATCCCCGACCTGATCCGCACCAAGATCAACCTGCTGCCTCCGGGCATCGAGCAGGTGCGGACGATCGAGATCGTGGGGCTCGACCTCCAGGCCGATGGAGGGACCCACGTCTCGCGCACGGGGGAGATCGGACGGGTGCGGGTGACCGGCTACGAGTCCAAGGGCCGCATCAACAAGCGGATCCGGATCGAGGTCCTGGACTGAGCAGCCTGGCTCAAGGCGCTATGAACCGAATCGAGGCCACCACGCTGCCCAGCTCGTCGCGATCGGCCGCGGTCGTGTCCTCCGAGTAGGTCGCGTCGATGACCAGTCGCTGCCCGTCCACGTCGAGGACCCAGAGCCGGTCCACCTGCCCCGCGACCTGCTGATACCGGTTGCCCATGCCATTGCCCAGCCAGCTGTTGAAGTTGCGATGAATGACGTCTGAGGGATCGATGTCGCACGCGTCGAAGTCGGTCCACGTGCTTGACTTCATGTCCGCCGGGACGGACCACTCCAGGTACTTGCCCGAGTATCCGGCGAGGGTGACGCCGGCCGGCTCGGTGGCGTTCCGCATCGGCTGGGCGACCAGAGCCGCAACCAGGTCGTCGACGCTTGGCCCCGGGTCGTAGTCCTGGCCGACCCACTGGCATGGATCGCGGAAGACCCGCCCCACATCCCACACGCCGAACCCCAGTACCGGCGGGTGTTCGAAGGTGTACTTCACGACGAAATGGCCATCGGAGGTCCAGCTGTCAGGCACGACCACCTCGTAGGAAGGGTAGCGGCCGGTGCCCAGGACAAATCCGGCGGTGGCCTTGAATCCGGGCGGAAGCGACGGAGCGGCAGCCGATGAGGGTGCGGTCGAGAAGGAGGCCTGCGTCGGTTCCGCCGACCCGTCGTCGGCCGTTTGCGAGCAGCCGACTCCGATGAACGCGACGACCGTGATCGCGAGCCATCGTGTCATGAGGGATGTCGTGCTGGTCTTCACCGCGGAGCCCCTTCCGGTACGAAACGGATGGAGGCGACGATGCCTTCGATCTCGGTGATGTCCTCCGCGAAGGTCCGCGGGAACTGCCACCTGTCGATGACGATCCGCTCGCCATTGACGTCAAGGATGTGGACTGCGTCGATCTGCCCGGGGCGCGCTCGCCAACCGCCGTTCAGATCGCCACCGACGTCAGGCCACAGTCGGACGAACCCTCCACCGTCGCACGCCGAATAGTCGAAGGCGGCCGGCTCGAACAGGTCGACGCGCTTGGCCGGATAGCCGGCGAGCTGCGTGTCGATTGGACCGGAGGTCTGCTGCTCCTCCTGGGCCGCTAAGGCGCTCGCGAACGTGTCGAGACTCATGGCGCTGACAGCCACCAGCGTCCCCGACCATCGACAGGCGTTGCCGAAGATGTGAGTGACCTCAAACGACGCGAACCCCACTTCGGTGTTTTCGCCCTGGTGCTTGACGATGAACCCGTCCGTGTTGACGGCCCACCCGTCAGGAACCGTGAAGCGGTATGGGACCTGCGTGAACTTCGGGTCTGACATCAGGTAGGTACCAGCTGCCAGCGGACCGGCCGACGGCAGGGCCGCGGCGCTCGACGGGACCGTCTGGGTCGGGTTGCCGACGTTTGGACCCGGACGGAGGAGCGCGAACCCGAGAACCGCCAGCAGGACGACCGCAGCGGCCGCCAGGCCGAGCCTCACGTTCCCGCTTAAGCGGATGTACCTCATCGGCCCCCACAGGCGACCGCTCTGTCTTGTCTTCGGAAGTTCGGCGCGGATGGCATCACGAACGGCAGAAGGCAAAGGGGTCATCACCTCGTACTCGTCGAGGTAGCCCTCAAGCTGGCCAATGAATTCGTCGTCGCGCGTCATGCCGTGCCTCGCTTGGTGGCTCGCGCGTCGGCCTCGACGGCAGCGCGCAGGTGTTGGAGTGCGTAATGCAGGCGGGAGCGGGCCGTCCCGACGGGGGTCCCGATCGTTTCGGCCGCCTCGGATGGCGTCTGGCCCAGGTAATGCACCAGCACGACCACGGTCCGATGCTCAACGCTGAGCTGCCGGAACGCGCGATCGAGCTGGTCCTGGATGGCGATGCGCGAGGCCGAATCGGGAATCATCGGCTCGTCGTGAGGCAGCAGCGTCAGGTTGCCGCGATGACGTCGTTCGCGGCGCATTTCGGCATAACAGGCATTCACGAGGAGGCGATAGGCCCATGCTTCGAACCGGTCGGGATCCCTCAGCTTGGGCAGGTTGCGCCACGCATCGAGCAAGGCTTCCTGCGTCGCGTCCTGCGCCAGGGTCGTGTCACGCAGGATCCTGCGCGCCACGGAGTGCAGGCCATCACCGATGCGCTCGACAAGTGCGTCGAACGCCTCTTCGTCGCCGCGCATCGCCAGCTCGACGAGCCTCCGCTCCATCCCTCAGCCTTTCGTGTTGACCGCGGAAAGCGGCCAATCGGTGAGTATGAGTCGGCGACCCACGCCAGCGTTCAACCTAGACTGGACCGATGAAGGTCTGGGAAGCGATCAACTCGGTTCGCGTCATCCGCGACTTCGCCGATCGGCCGCTCTCAGCCGAGCACGAGGCGCGGATCCTGAACGCCGCGCGACGGACGGGCAGCTCGAAGAACGAGCAGACCTGGGCCTTCATCGCGATCCACGACCGAGATCTCCTGCGTGAGCTGACCGGGGTCGGCAAGTCCGCCGATCACCTCGCGGGCGCCGCCACCGCGGTCGCCCTCATCACGCCCGACGAGAGCGCCGGCTGGCGCAACACCCGCATGTGGGACCTCGGGCGGGCCGCCCAGAGCATGGTGCTGGCCGCCTGGGAGCTGAGGATCGGGAGCGCGCCGGCCACCGTCTTCGAGCAGGAGCTCGTCGGGCGCCTGCTCGGTCTGCCGGCAGACCACCGATGCCACTACCTGCTGTCGTTCGGCTACCCCGCCGACCCGGCGCAGCTCACCGCCCCGAAGAAGCGCGGTGGCCGGAAGCCGCTTGACGCCGTGGTCCACGAGGAGCGCTGGTAGGAGTCATCCGTCGTCGGTGGCGGGAGAGCTCCGGCTCGGGTCGGCCAAAGAAGGCAGCGCTGGCGGCCCGCTCGGGCCGCCAGCGTCCATGACCGACCCTGCCAGCTGATTGTCCCTTGCCGCCGAACGGAGCTGGGGCGAGTCAGAAGAGAGCCTCAGCGGGAGAGCAGCAGGGAGCCCAGGATCGCCTGGAGCTCGGTCGCTGTCGCCGCGGACGTCCCAGGGTAGACGAACGAGTCGAGCACGATCCGAGTCCCATCGACGTCGACGGCCCAGATCGTGTCGCGCTGTCCCGCGGCCTGATGGAAGCGCTCACCCGAATCAGCAAGCCAGCTGCGGAACTGTGCCTGATCGCAGTCGCCGAACGTCAGGTCGGCCGGAACCGTCAGGTCGACCGCCTTGCCGCTATGGGTACCGACCGTGATGTCCACCGGGGTGCTGGCATCCCGCATCGGCTGCGCGGCCAGGGCTGTAATCAGGTCGTCAACCGTCGGCCCGGTCGGCGGGGTCGGCTCTGCTCCGGTCCACTGGCAGGGATCGGTGTAGACCTGGATGTCGCCTGCCCAGAACTGGATGCTGGCTCCGCCCGGGGGATCCCCGGCGGCGGTATTCACCAGCCATTCGTTCCAGGCCCAGCCGCCCGGGACGGTGAAGGTCGCATTGATGCCGGTCCCCTCGATGTCGTAGTAGGTGTAAGTCCCGGCGTCCAACGGACCAACGGACGGTTGGCCGGGCTGGGCCACGCTGGATGAGCTCGCGCTCGGGCTTGGCTGGGGCGTTTCGGTCGCGCCGGGACCACCGGTATTGGCGTTGCCGAGGAATTGGTAGCCGACGATGGCGATGACCACCACGGCCGCCACCGCCAGTGCGACACGCACGAAGTTGCTGTTCATGGGCGGGAACCTCCGCGCCAGCCAGTTGGCTCGGCGCTGTGGGGTCGTGTCGATCTCATCGAGGACGAGGTTGAGGATGCGATCCGCGTCCTCGTGGGCGTCCTCGTGGAGCCACGACCGAACGATGCGACTGGTGACGTCGCGATCGGCGCTCATTGCGCAGCCTTTCGGGTCGTCGAGCGTGCGTCGGCGTCGAGCGCCGCGCGCAGCGCGCGCATCGCGTAATGAAGTCGAGAAGCAACCGTCCCGACGGGGATGCCGAGCGCTTCGGCAACCTCGTCGAGCGGCAGGTCGAGGTAGTGGTGCAGGACCACCACCGTTCGATGATCGAGGGAGAGGCGTCGGAAGCCACGGTCGAGCTGGTCCCGATTGACGACGGTATTCAGCTCGTCGGCCGCCATCGGCTCATCAGCCGGCAGCAGTCGAATGTTCGGCGTCCAACGGCGAGTCTCGCTGGCCTCCGCGTAACAGGCGCGCACGAGGAGGCGGTACGACCAGGCATCAAAGCGTGCCGGGTCGCGAAGCTGTGGAAGGTCCCGCCAGATGCTCAGCAGCGCCTGCTGCGTCGCATCCTCGGCGAGGCTGAAGTCGCGCAGAATCCTGTGCGACGCGGCAAGGAATCGATCTGCCCGGGCAGCGGCGAGGGCCGTGAATGCCCCCTTGTCGCCGTTCTGCGCGAGCTTCACGAGATCGGTGTCCATGCCCTCTTCCGTCTAAGGCATCGGTTCAGACCGACGCATTACACACGGTATGGGGGCAGGGTCCGATCCCAACTTCAATCTTGGCCCTATGCGAAAGCAACGCGCCGGGTCGCGCAGCTGCGGGAGGTCTCGCCAGACGTTCAGCAGCGCCCGCTGCGTCGCGTCCTCGGCGAGGTCAGTGTCGCGCAGGATCCTGTGCGCCACCGCATGGAGCCGATCGCCCACGGCCACGGCGAGGCTCGTGAAAGCCCCTTCGTCGCCGTGCTGCGCTCGAGTCACGAGTTCGGTATCCATGCCTCATCCGCATCCTGCGCCGGTCATTCCGGCGCATTCACTCGGTATGGGCACGCTTGGAGACGCAACGACTCAATTTCCGGTAGCGCCCTTGGATGGCCGGGATTTGCCGCGTGGCGTATTCGCCCGGCGAATGAAATCACGCGGATTGCGGCCTTCCCGTGTCACGTCATTCGGGCGGCGAATGCCACGGCACCGGAAGCGGCGGATCGGTGCGGTTCTATTCTCCCGACGAATCGGGGTGCCCGACTCAATCTTCGGGAGCGGTCCCCGTCAGTTGGGGTGGGAGCGGGTCGTCCGCAGCCACTGCTCCGGCGGCCGGCGCCACGGCCGGCTCTTCGAGGCGCTCGCGGACGATGTCGCGGTGCGTATCGCGCTCAATGGGATCCGGCATCCAGCGGCGCTCGAGCCATGGGCCGAGCACTGGAATCCGCAGCAGCGTCCTTCTGATCACGCCGCGCGATTGTAGCCCTCGCCGCGGACCGATCTACTATCTGACGACCGATGCGCTTCCAGATGCTCCCGCGCGGTTCGTGGCCTGACTTCCTCGACCTGCCGTGGTCCGAGCCACTGGTGAGCTGGCAGTCGCCGCGGCTGGTGGAGGTGGCCCGCGGGATCAGCCGCCACGTCGTCCGATTCGTCGACTACGACGGCGCCCTCTACGCCCTCAAGGAGCTGCCCGAGCCGCTGGCGGAGCGCGAGTTCCGCCTCCTGCGCGAGCTGGCGACCGCGTCCGTCCCGGTGGTCGAGGTGGTCGGGGTGGTGAGCGGCCGCGAGGACCTCGACGCGATCCTGATCACCCGGCACCTCGAGTTCAGCCTCCCCTACCGCACCCTCTTCACGCAGCGCGGCATCTCCGACCTTCATCACCGGCTCCTGGACGCCGTTGCGGAGCTACTCGTGCGCCTCCACCTGGCGGGATTCTTCTGGGGCGACTGCTCGCTCTCCAACACGCTCTTCCGCCGAGACGCCGGCTCGCTGGCGGCGTACCTGGTCGACGCCGAGACGGGCGAGCTCCATCCGTCGCTGTCCGACGGACAGCGCACCTACGACCTCTCGATCGCCGAGGAGAACTTCGCGGGCGAGCTCCTCGACGTGATGGCGATGCTCGCCGAGCAGGGCGAGGCGCCGAGCTCGAGCATCGACGATCCCCTGGCGGTCGCCACCGAGCTGCGTCCCCGGTACGAGAGCCTGTGGAGCGAGCTGACCCGCGACGAGGTCATCGCCCCGAACGAGCGTTACAAGATCGACGCCAGGCTGCATCGGCTGAACGAGCTGGGCTTCGACGTCGAGGAGTTCGAGCTGCTCACCGTCGAAGGCGGCTATCGGCTGCGCCTGCCGACCCGCGTCGTGGAGGCGGGGCATCATCGGCGCCGGCTGGTGAGCCTGACCGGGCTGGACGTCGGCGAGAACCAGGCACGCCGACTGCTCAACGACATCGCGCGATACCGCGCCGAGCTGGAGGCTGCTGAGGGACGCAGCCTCCCCGACTCGGTGGTCGGCTACCGCTGGCGCGCCGAGGTCTTCGAGCCAGCGGTGGCGGCCATCCCGGCCGATCTGCACGCGAAGCGCGCGCCCGCCGAGCTCTTCCACGAGCTGCTCGACCATCGCTGGTACCAGTCCGAGGCGGCAGGGCACGACGTCGGCATGGCCGATGCGGTGGCCAGCTTCAGCCAGCAGGTCCTCCCAGCGATCCCCGACGAGCGGGCCACCCTGCCCTAGCCCCGGCCAATTAGCCCGGCTTATGCGTTGGCGCGCATCTCGTACTCGCGGCCTGCCGCGCGGCGGCGGTCGTGCTGCGAGAGGATCCGCTTGCGAAGGCGGATCGAAGACGGCGTGATCTCGACCAGCTCGTCGACGGCGATGAACTCGATCGCCGACTCGAGCGTCATCTGGCGCGGCGGGGTCAGGCGCAGCGCTTCGTCATGCGCGTGGGTGCGCATGTTGGTGAGCTTCTTCTCCTTGGTCGGGTTCACGTCGAGGTCGCCGGTGCGGGCGTTCTCGCCGACGATCATGCCCTCGTAGACCTCCACGCCGGTGCCGATGAAGAACTCGCTCCGCTCCTGGAGCGCAAAGATCGCGAACGAGTTCGAGGTGCCGGCGCGATCGCTGACCAGGACACCCGAGGTCCGGTGCGTGACCTCCCCGGCCCACGGGCCGTTCCCCTCGGCGATCTGGTGCATGAGCGCCGTGCCGCGCGTCTCGGTCAGCAGCTGCCCGCGGTACCCGATCAGCCCGCGGACCGGCAGCACGAACTCGAGGCGGACGCGGCCGTCGGTATCGGTCGACATCTGCTCGAGCTTCGCCTTGCGGTTCGCCAGCGCGGCCTGCACCTCGCCGATGAACTCGGGCGGGATGTCGACCGTGATGCGCTCGTATGGCTCGTACGTCTCCCCGTTCACGGTGGTGAGGATCACCTCCGGGCGGCTGACCTGCAGCTCGAAGCCCTCGCGCCGCATCTGCTCGACCAGCACGGCGAGCTGGAGCTCGCCGCGGCCGCGGACCTCGAACGTATCGCCCGCCTCGGTCGGGTAGACCTCGATCGACACGTTGCCGAGCACCTCGCGATCGAGCCGCGCCTTGATCTGGCGGTTCGTGACGTACTTCCCGTCCTTGCCCGAGAGCGGTGACGTATTGACGCCGATGGTCATCCGCAGCGTGGGCGCGTCCACGTCCAGCCGCGGCAGCGGGCGCGGGTCCGCCGGGATCGGTGATCGTGTCGCCGATGGTGACCTCCGGGATTCCGGCCAGCGCCACGATGTCGCCCGGTCCCGCCTCCTCGATGTCGACGCGCTCGATCCCGCGCGCGGTGGTCAGGCTCGTCACGCTGCCGCTGAGCGTCACCGTGCGGCCGGGCTCGACCGAACCATCGGCTCCCTCCGGCTCCTCGCGCACGATGGTGATGCGCTGGCCCGGCTTCACCGTTCCGCTCCAGACCCGCCCCACCGCCATGCGCCCCACGTAGTCGTTGGCGGCGAGGTTCGTGACGAGCAGCTGGAGCGGCATGTCCGGCACGTAGGACGGCGGCGGGGTGACCTCCACCAGCAGGTCGAGCAGCGGCCGCAGGTCCGTGCCAGGCATGGAGAGATCGCGGGTGGCGGTGCCGAGCTTGGCATTGGTGTAGACCACCGGGAACTCGATCTGGGCATCGGTCGCACCCAGGTCCATGAACAGCTCGTAGATCGCGTCGAGGACCTCGGCCGGCCGCGCATCGGATCGGTCGATCTTGTTGATGCAGACGATCACCGGGAGGTGGCGGGCCATCGCCTTGGAGAGGACGTAGCGGGTCTGGGGCAGCGGCCCCTCCGCTGCGTCGACGAGCAGCAGGACCGCGTCGACCATCAGCAGGCTGCGCTCCACCTCGCCGCCGAAGTCAGCGTGGCCGGGGGTATCGACGATGTTCAGGTGGATCCCGCCGTGGTCGACGGTCGTCTGCTTGGCGAGGATGGTGATCCCCTTCTCGCGCTCGAGGTCGCCGGAGTCGAGGACCCGGTCCACCACGGCCTGGTTGACGCGGAAGGCACCCGTCTGGCGCAGCAGGGCGTCGACCAGCGTCGTCTTGCCGTGGTCGACGTGCGCGACGATGGCCAGATTGCGCAGATCCGGGCGCGTGCGGCTGTCTGCGGGATTGGCGGCGGGCGTGGCGAGAGAGGCGGGAGTCATCATGGGACGCCCCGATTGTCGCACACGCGTTCCGGGCGGGCGTTCTGGCTCTCTATTAGCCAGGGTAATCGTCGTGGGCCGGAAGGGTCGTTCCGGCGCGATCTGATTACCCCCGCTATTCGGGTAACGCCGCAGAGGCCCTAGATGTCCACGAGCATTAGCCTGGGTAATCAGGGCGCCATGACGAGTGGGGAAGCCCCAGGTCGCGGGCGACGGACTCGCGCAGCACGGAGAGGGGGAGGGCGCCGTGGCCCAGGACCGCGTCGTGGAAGCGGCGGATGTCGAACGAGGCACCCAGCACCGCCTCGGCCTCGGCCCGCAGCCGGCGGATCTCGAGCTGGCCGATCTTGTAGGCAAGCGCCTGTCCGGGCCAGCCGATGTATCGGTCCACCTCGTTGGCGATGTTGTTGAGCCCCAGGGCGGTGTGCGACGTCATGAAGTCGATCGCCTGGCCGCGGGACCAGCCCAGCGCGTGCATGCCGGTGTCCACGACCAGCCGCGAGGCGCGCCAGGCGTCGTACGAGAGCATCCCGATCCGGTCGAGGTCGCCGCTGTACAGCCCCATCTCGTCGGAGAGGCGCTCGGTGTAGAGGCCCCACCCCTCGACGAACGCCGTCGTCTCGGCGTGGCGGCGGAAGGCTGGCAGCTGCTCGAGCTCCTGCCCGATGGCGACCTGCAGGTGATGCCCCGGCACCGACTCGTGGAAGGCGAGCGCCTCGGCCTCGTAGCGGGGCCGGGTCTCCGGCGCGTAGGTGTTGATGTAGTAGCGCCCCGGGCGGGACCCATCCTCGGGCGGCTCGCGGTAGTAGGCGATTGTCGAGTGCTGCTCCTCGTGCGCTTCCATCCGCACCACCTCGCAGCGGGCGCGCGGCAGGCGGCCGAACCACTCGGGGATCGCCGCCACGGCGCGAGCGAGCGACGCCTCGGCGACCGCCACGATCTGCTCGGCGGTCTCGAACTGGAGCGAGGGATCGCCGCGCAGCGCTGCCAGCGTGCGCGCCAGGTCGGCCGTGCCCAGGACGCGGCCACCGAGCTCGATGATCTCGGCGTCAATGCGGGCGATCTCGGCCACGCCGATGTCGTGGATCTCCTGCGGCGTCCGATCGGTCGTGGTATGGGCGCGAGCCAGGGAGGCATACGTCTCCGCGCCACCCGGCAGGTGGGAGATCCCGACATGCGCCTCGTCGCGAGCGCCGTCGACAACCTCGTCGGCAAGGTAGGCGCGATACCGCGCCAAGGCGGGGCGCACCCCGTCTCGCACCGCGCCAGAGAGGCCCACCTCGAAGGCGCGCCAGGCGCCGTCGGGCCAGCCTGGGTGTTCGGCACGCAGGGGCGCCAGCAGCGGCCATTCCTCGCGGTGAAGCTGAAGCAGCTCGTCGAGCTGGGCGATCACCCGCCGTACGGAGCCGGCCACGGGCCGCTTCCCATCGGCCGCGCCGCGGCGCAGCTGCGCGATCTGCTGATCGATCCACGGCCCCATCGCCCACCAGCGCGCGAGCATCGACTCGCCGTCGGCCACGTCGCGCAGCGGCTGCAGGGACGGGATGTTGAGGAACGCGGTCTGCGCGCCGTTCATCGCGTCGACCAGGTAGGCGTGCGGGTCGGCCGCCAGGAAGGCGAGCCGGTCGCCGACTGCCTGCCCCAGCGCGGCCTGGGTGAGCGCGGCCTCCGGGTCGCTCTCCGGCGGGATTTGCGAAAGCGCGGCGCGGATCTCCTCGAAGCGCTGCCGCAGCCCCTCGCGTCCCTCGGGGCTGATGTCGCTCAGGCGGTCGCCATACCGGTGCTCCCCGATGGCGGTCGCCTGCATCGGGTCAGCCGCGAGGGTCGCGTCCCAGAACTCCTCCGCCAGCCGATCCAGCTCGGCCGTCATGCAGGGACCCTCATGCGGTGGCCATCACCGCACGCTCGGCCAGGGCGATCGGCAGCGTCCCGGCGCCGGTGATCGCGTCGTGGAAGTCGCGCAGCGCGGAGAAGTCGGAGATCGTCGTCCCGCGGGCGGCCAGGAACTGGTCGCGGATGCGCAGGATCTCGAGGCAGCCGGTCAGGTACGAGCTTGCCTGCGTCGGCCACGAGCAGTAGCGGGTGACCTCCGCGACGGCGGTCGGCTCGGTCATCGAGGAGTGCTCGAGCATGAACTGCACGGCTTCCTCATGGGTCATCTCGCCCAGGTGCAGGCTCGTGTCGACCACGATCCGCGCCGCGCGGAAGAGGGTCGCCTCGTACTGGTAGAGGACGTGGCGCGGGTCGTCGTAGAAGCCGGACTCGCGCATCATGCGCTCGGCGTAGAGGGCCCAGCCCTCGGCGAAGTAGCTCGTCCCGAAGACCTGGCGCACCGCCGACGGGTTGAGCTTGGCCATCACCAGGTGCCAGTGATGCCCGGGGTAGGCCTCGTGCACCGATGTCGAAGGGATGCTCGGATAGCAGTTCGACTCCAGCCGCTTGGCGATCTCCGCCTCGCTGGCCCCGTCGGGTGGGAAGGGGACGAAGAAGTGCCCCTTCATCGAGTCGGAGAAGGGCGGCGGATCCTGGTAGGAGGCCACCGCCAGCACCGGCCGCTGGAAGGGCGGCGACGGCTCGACGCTGCATTCCTCGCCCGCCGGGAAGCTGACGAGCCCCTTGTCGTGCAGGAAGGCGCGTGCCCTGGCCGTCCAGTCCTCGTACCCGACGCGCATCGCCTCGGGGTCGGCCGGTCGGTCGTGGTTCAGCTCCAGGACGAGGGCGTGCCAGTCCTCGTGACCGGCAATCTTCTGCGCCGTGGCGCGCATGTCGGCAGTGAGGGTGTCGATCTCCGCCCGCGCTCGCTCGCGCAGCTCCCGGGCATTCGTGCCGAGCAGCTCCGCGTCGCGCAGCACGGCGTCGTAGCGCGCCTCGCCGAAGGCCCAGTCACCGGTCGCGTTCGGCTCCATGTCCTCGAGGAAGTCCGCGTATGACTCCAGCGCGTCGCCGGCCTCCGCGCCCGCTGCCTCCAGCTCCCCGCGGTTGGCCGGCTCGACCTGTGCCGGCAGCAGCTCACGCGTGTAGTGCGCGCCCGCGCGCGCCTGGTTCACGGCTCGCTTGAGCAGAAGCGCCGGCACGAGATCGGGGCGAAGGTTGGCGCGGGCGGCCTCCAGCTGGCCGGGGATTCCGCGCAGCCGCCCGATGGCGCTCTTGACGAGCTCGGCCTCAGGTCGGAGCCGATGCAGGAAGAGGATGAACACCCCCTCCAGGCCTGGGTTCATATAGGCATCCGGGCTCCGGCGCCAGAGCTCCCACTCGTCGTAGATCGCCCGCTCGGTGAGGCTCGCCACCAGCAGGTCGCGATCGATGGACTCGTCGAAGCTGAGGCCGGCCGCGTCGACCGCCTTGAAGCGAGCCAGCCAGGCGGCATCCGAGCGGCGGCGGCGTTCGAAGGCCTCGGCCGAGAGATCGTCGAGCTGATCGTCGTAGGCCGCCAGGCCAAGGGCGCTCGCCTGCACCGGGTGCTCGGCGTGGTACTCCGCCAGGAACTCGGCGGCCAGGTCTGAGAAGGAGCTCACAGTTCAACCCTCGAGCGCGGGACACAATGCCGCCCCGCATCGGCTTTTCCATGACACGCGGACCGGCGACCGTTGCTCCCCCGGCTGGTCGCCGTCACGCCGCATTCTATGCCGGTCGCTATCCTTGCGACATGGGTGCCACCGAGACCGTCGACCTCTTCTTCGAGCTGATCAACGATGACCGCCGGGAGGACGCGATTGCCCTCTTCGCCGAGCACGCGGTGCTGGGCATCTCGGTCCCGGGTTCCGACGAGCGGACCAACCTGCGCGGCCGCGACAAGGTCGGCGGCTGGTTCGTTCGCGCCGGCGACGGGTTTCGGATGTATGCCAACGACGGCCGCAGCATGGGCGCGAGCTACATCGCCGACGTGACCGTGATGCGCCCCGGTGCCCCCTCGATGCACGTGGAGGCCAACTTCCGGGTCGAGGATGCGCACATCGTCAGCCTCTTCCTGCAACCGATGTAGCGAACAGCACCAACCTGAGGTGCCTCGACGCGGGCGCTCAATCGAGCGCCTGTTCTACGACCCGGGGTGGAGGCTCACCCGGTGGGCTCGGCGACGGCGAGCAATGACGCCGAGCAGAAGCCCGACCCCGAGGATCACGGTGCTGATGACCAGGAACTCGCCGACGCCAAAGCCCCGGCAGCCCTGATTCGGAGCGGCGTCGAACGCGTCGCACGCAAGTTGTGCTCGGACCGTGAGCGCGACCCACAGTCCGCCCAGACCGATGAAGGCGCCCGAGAGGAAGGCCAGGCTACGGGCTGCGACGAACGCCAGCGCCAGGAACGCGACACTCAACATCAGGAACGGCGCGCCACCGACCAGCACCATGAATCCGGCCGCTGCGCCGAACAAGAGACCGACAGCCCAGCTTAGCCACGTCTCAGATCGCATTTGTCCGCTCCCTGCATCAGCCTCCGCCCTATGTTGCACATCATTCGCACAGTACCCAGCCTACGGGAAGAGGTCGAGCCCCCGGTCCATCACCAGCTCGGCGGCAGCTCCGTCACCCGCCTGGTGTTCGTAGCCGCGCACGAGGACGACCGGTCGCCGCGCCGCCTTGCCGCCCGCCAGGTCCGCCGCCGAGGCGAGCTCGTCGGCCACGGCGATGACGGTCGAGTGCATGACCCGTCCGTCGGCGTCGGGCGTGCCGCGCAGGTCGACCAGCGGCTCCAATCCGGCACAGCCGATCGCCACGTTGACGATCCCGTTCCGCCACGGCCGGCCGAACGAGTCGCTGATCACGATGCCCGGGTGCACGCCGGCCAGCTCGCCCAGGCGATCCCGAAGGGAGCGGGCGGACCCGTCGGGGTCGATCGGCAGCAGGGTCGCCACGTCGCCGCTTCCCACGTTGGAGAGGTCGACACCGGCGTTGGCACATACCAGCCCGTGGCGCGTGCGCGAGATGATCAGCCCGCCCGGCGCCATGCGCAGGACCTCGGCGCTCTCCTGGAGGACGAGCTCGACCTGCCGCGCGTCCTTGCCCCATTGAGCGGCCCACTCGACGGCCTCGGGGCGTGGCGTGACGGTCGCGAGGTCGACCACGCGGCCTTCCGCCTTGCTGACGACCTTCTGCGTCACGACCAGGACGTCTCTGTCCTCGAGGCCGATGTCGGCGGACGTCAGCGCACCCGCGATGAACGCCGCCAGGTCGTCGCCCGAGGCGATCTCCGGGATGCCCTCGAGCGCGACGAGCGAGATCACGCCGCGTCGCCCAGCTCGATCCAGCGGGCGAGGTCGGCGGGCGTGTCCAGGTCGAACGCCAGCCCAGGCCGATGGATCTCGACCAGTGGCACGCCCACCCGTGCAGCCGCCTGCCGATGGGCCTCGAAGGATCCGACCCCGAACTGGAAGCCGATGGCGTCGGGCGGCCGCACGGCGAGGCCGTTCGTGCCACTTCCCGCCCGATCCGGCGCGATCGCCACGCCCCGGCCCTCCGGCAGCGCCTCGACGAGCGCAGCCACGTCATCGGCTCCGAGGTTGGGGAGGTCGCCGTGCAGGATGAGGAGCGTCGCGACGCCGTCGGCGATGGCCTCGTCGCGCGCCTGCTCGAGGCCCGCGTTGAGCCCAAGGCCGCGTTGCACCGCCAGTCGCGCGCCCGCGGCCGCGACGAGGGACGCGAGCGCCTCCGACGGGCTGATCACGACCACGTCGTCGCATGCTTGGTGGGCGACCCGCAGGACCTGCTCGAGGAGGCGTCGGGCCAGGGCCTCGCGTTCCCCGTCGTCGAGCACCGGCGAGAGGCGGGTCTTGGCGGCGGCCAGCCCACGATGCGGCACGATGATCCGGAGGCTCACCCGCTGAGCATACCCTCGCCCAGCTCGACCAGCGCTCGCGCCAGCCGGGTCCGACCGTCGTCGTCGGCCATCACCGTCGGCAGGACGCTGACGGCCATGCCCAGCGCCTCGATCCCCGGGGCGAGGGCCGCATCGGCCTCGTCGATCACGAAGCGCTGAACTAGCCCCTGGTACAGCCGCGCAACCCCGAGCGCGCTCGACTCGTGGCCGAGCGAGGTCAGCATCCGATCCGCCGGTCCGCGCAGCGCCTTCCCGGCCACGATCCCGCTGACACCGATCCGCGGCGCCGGCGACGCGACGAGCGCCTCGCGCATGCCTGGGATGGCGAGGATCGGCGCGATGCTGACGATCGGGTTCGATGGCCCGATCACCACCAGCTCAGCGGTCGCCAGCGCGACCAGCGCGGCAGGGCTCGGCCGAGCGGCGTCGGCGCCGTGGAAGCGCACCGCCCGCACCTCGTCGCGCTGCCGGCGCTGGACGAAGTACGCCTGGAAGTCCAGCTCGCCAGCATCGGTGGCAATGCGCGTCCGGAGGCGCTCGTTGGTGGCCGGGATGAGGTGGCTCGGAATGTCCAGGGCGGCGGCCATCGAGGCGGTGGCGTCGGCCAGCGACGCGCCGTCGGTCATGAGCTCCGCCCGCCGCACGTGGGTCGCCAGGTCGGCATCCCCGATCCGGAACCAGGTCTCCGCACCATATCGGTCCAGCTGTGCCATGGCGGTGAACGTGTCACCCGCCACGCCCCAGCCCTGCTCCCGGTTCGCGAGCCCGGCGAGCGTGTACATGATCGTGTCGAGGTCGGGACAGACGAGAAGCCCGTGATGCTCGGCGTCGTCGGCGACGTTGACGATCACGCTCAGGTCGCCGGGCGGGAGCGCCAGCTGGAAGCCGTGGGCGAGCTTCGCGCCACCGGTGCCGCCGGCCAGGAGTGCGACCTTCACCCAGAGAGCGTACCGCTAGCCGCGTACAAGCCTCACTTGTGTATCGACGCGTGAACCAGCCCATATGCGCCGCCGCACAAGGGTGACTTGTGCGCCGATGCAAAACGGACCCAAGAAGCGTGCATCGGCCCCCATATGCGCTCATGCACAAGCGTCAGTTGTACTGCGCCAACGTTGCCCTAATCATGACTGGTTCTGTCATGAACGACCAGTAGGATGCGGACAGAGCCGACGAACGAGGAGAGTCCAGTGTTTTCGATCGACATGTTGCGCGTGATCGCCGGCGAGCGGGAGCGGGAGGTCCAGGCCGAGCTGCGCCGACGGAGGCTGCTCGAGCTGCCCTCCGGCGATGGGCGGATCCACCACCAACCCGTGCGCCCCCGACCCAAGGGACGCTAGCCGGGGGAATGCCGCTCGAGGACGCCGCGGGCCAGCTCGACGACCTGGTCGCGGACCTCGGGCGGGCCGAGCACCTCGAGGTCTCCTCCCATCCCGAGCAGGCGCTCCGATGCCTCGCGCGGTGACCAGTCCAGCCGGAGGAGGAGCCTGGTCCAGCCGGCTGCATCGGTGCCATCCACGCGCCTTGCAGCCGCCAGCGCCTGGTGACCGACGAGGTCGCCGAGCGCGGTGATGCGCTCGGGATCCACGCGAACGGTGACCTCGATCCGCGGCACGTCGCGTTCATAGGCCGCGATCGACTCGGTCCAGTGCGATGCCAGGTCGAAGCCGGCGGGTCGATCGAACGCCTCGTCCAGCAGGCGCGCAGCGGTTACCCGTGAGAGGCGATACGTGCGCGTCTCGCCCTTGACCGATGCCACGGCGTACCAGATCCCGGCCTTCAGCACGAGCCCCAGCGGCTCGAGAATGCGCTCGACGCGGGAATCACCGCGTTCGTACTCGACCCACAGCCGGCGGTTCTCCCAGACCGCTTCCGCGACGACGGCCAGGTGCGGCACCGGATCGCTGGCCTGGAACCAGCCGGCCGCATCGAGGTAGAAGCGTTCGACCAGGCGTGAAGCCCGATTCCGCAGCTCGCTCGGCAGCGCGGCCAGCACCTTGAGGCGGGCGGCGGTTACCACCGTCCCGAGTCCCAGCTGCGCCGCCGGACCGGGCAGGCCGGAGAGGAAGAGCGCCTCGGCCTCCTCCGCCGTCATCCCGGTCAGCCGGGTGCGGTAGCCCTCGACCAGCTGGACGCCGCCGTGCGGGCCGCGCTCGCCGTAGATGGGGACGCCGGCCTCGCTCAGCGCGTCAACGTCGCGGTGGACGGTCCTCTCGGACACCTCGAGCTCCGCCGCGAGCTGCGCGGCGGTCATCCGACCGCGTGTCTGCAGGAGGAGCAGCAGGGTGACCAGGCGCGAAGCACGCATCGGTCACCATGCTAATCGCATTCATGACAATACGTGTCGTGATCTGTGCGCCAAGCGGCGCTAGATGGCGCGCCGGTCTCGCCGCCGGAGAGCGAGGTACACAGCGGCACCAACGACAGCGGCGAAGATCCAGACGAGGACGTTACCTGATCCGAAGAGCCATCCGGCCACAAGGGAAACCGCGAGCCACGCGACAACGAATGAGGCCAACGCTATCCCGACCTGGCGAGCGACAAACTTGATCTCGTCGTTCACCGGTGGCGGATCACCCGCTCGACGTGGACCGTGATGTCGACCCGGTCACCCATCGCGAACGAGCCCTCGCCCTGGCCGTACCGGTGTGCCATGGCCCAGATGTTCTCGAGCGCCTTCTCATGGTCATCCGAGAGCTCGGCGCGTCCCTCGATCGTGACGTAGTCGGTGCCGTCCTCGAAGCAGAGGCTGATCCGCGGGTCGCGGCGCAGGTGGCGGTCCTTGACGCGCCCGGCGAGCGTGTTGAGGAGGACGACGTCGTCACGCTCCGGATCGAGGTCGAACCAGATCACCGAGAGGCTCGGCATGCCGCTCTTGCCGATGGTCGCCATCACCGGGAATCGCAGCTCCTGCATGAGCCAGGCGCGGATCTCTGGTGTGATGCGGGTGTCGGTGGACATTGAGGATGCCATGGCCGCCATCGTAGCCGGGCTAGACTTGGGACACATGCGCATCGGCTTCAAGACCTCGCAGACCAACGTCGACTGGCCGACACTGAAGGCGACCTGGGAGCTCGGCGACTCGCTCCCCGTCTTCGATTCCGGCTGGATCTTCGATCACTTCGTGGCCCTGGGGCCGGATGGCGGCGGCAGCCACGAGGCGTTCGCGCTGATCGGCGCGCTGGCCGCCGTGACGAACCGGCTGCAGCTCGGGCACCTCGTCCTGGGCAACACCTATCGGCATCCCGCGCTGACCGCCAAGTCCGGCGCGACCATGGACCACATCTCGAACGGGCGGTTCGTGCTTGGGCTCGGCGCGGGCTGGCACGAGGCCGAGCACGCGATGTTCGGCATGCGCCTCCCACCCATCGGCGAGCGAATCACGATGCTCGACTCCGCCGTACGCCTCATCAAGGCGTTGTGGGAGTCGCCCGGCGGCGTCTCACTCGACGCGCCGCCGTACGAGCTGCGCGACGCCGTGTGCGACCCGGCGCCGCTGACCCCCGGAGGCCCGCTCATCTGGCTGGGAGGGCAGCGCAGCCGCGGCCTGCGGATCGTCGCCGAACGCGCGGACGGCTGGAACCAGACGGAGGACCCGTCCACGTTCGTCGGGAAGCGGGACATCCTGCTGCGGCATTGCGAGGCGGTCGGCCGCGATCCCGGCGAGATCGAGATCAGCGCGCAGGCCTTCCTGCGTAACGGCGACCACGCGGCAATGTTCGAGGTCGCGGCCGGGCTCGCGGAGGAGGGGGCCCAGCACCTGATCCTGATCGTGCCGGCGGGCGACGGGCCGGACGGGCTTCAACAGCTGGCCGATCGAGTGGCGACACCCCTCCGCGAACGCTTCGACTGAACCGATGGATGCGGGGAGCGACGGCCCGACCGCCGAGCTGTTCAGCATCGGCTCCGAGCTCCTCGCCGGCGAGACCGTCGACACCAACGCCGCCTTCCTCGGTTCCTCGCTGGCGCGCCTCGGCATGCCATTGCGCGGCATTCGGACGCTGCCCGATGACCGGTCGGCGATCAGTGCCGCCTTCGAGGAGGCACGAGCCCGCGTGCCGCTGGTAGTGGCGACCGGCGGCCTCGGTCCGACCCACGACGACGTGAGCCGCGAGGGCCTGGCCGATGCGCTCGGTGAGGAGCTCGTCGCCGACCCTGCCCTCGAGGCGCTCCTCCGCGAGCGCTTCGCCGCCTTCGGGACGATGCCCGAGTCCAACCTTCGTCAGGCGCTGCGCGTGCCCTCCGCCGAGGCGCTCCCCAACCCCATCGGCTCGGCTCCTGGCTGGTGGGTCGACCGCGATGATGGCGTGGTCGTCCTGATGCCCGGCGTCCCGTCCGAGATGCGACGGATGTGGGACGAGCAGGTGGTCCCGCGGCTCGCCGACCGGTTCTCGCTGCGGCCCGTGCACGCGAGAACGGTCAAGACCTTCGGGATCGGCGAATCCGCGCTGGCCGAGATGGTCGGTGACCTGCTCGAGCGACCTGGCGACGGGATCGAGGCCGGGATCTACGCGCACGACGACGGCGTGCACCTCCGCTTCTGGACGCGTCGCGACCCTGTCCAGCTCGAGACACCGGTGTCTCGCGCGCTCGCCGTGCTCGGCGACTCCGTCTACGGCACCGATGAGGCCGATCTCGCGGCGGTGACGCTGGCCGCACTCGGCCGGGGGGGCGCCGGTACGGTCGCCTCGCAGGAGGCCGGATCTGGCGGCACGCTGCTCGCGATCCTGGCCGCTGCCGCGCCGGGCGAGGGATCGGCACGATTCGTGGGTGGCTCGCTCGACGTGGGGGCGCTCCCCGCCAGCCCGCTGGCAGATGCCGTCCTCCAGCTGTCGCTGCTTCCGACGGATGCCCACGGCCGCAGCCGCGTGCGGGTCTCGGTCACAGGAACGGCGTCGGTGCCGACCGCTGAGCTACGGGTCCACGGCAGCGGCCCACAGCGCGCGCGACGTGCGGCGTTTGCAGCGCTCGACCACGTACGTCGGGCCTTCGACGAATAGGGCGAGGCCCCCGGTCGGAGCCGAGGGCCTCGCTGTGTCAGTGGTGGGCGTGAGTCCGAGTTGGCTGATGTGCTACGGGGCGACCTTGGCGATGGTGCTACCCCAATTGGCGAGGATGGTTCGGGTGTTCCCGCACGCGAAGTTCGTGCTGAGGAACGTATTCAGCGAGCAGGCCTGGTTGATGGTCTCGGTAGCGAACCACAGGTTCCCCGCCTCGTCCGTGGCTGCTGCGCTGTAGTCACCCCAACGCTCCACCCCACCATCGCCCGGATCCTGGCTCGGATAGCCGGTGAATCCATCGGCTGGCCCAACGCCCCACGAGACAACCTTCACGTTGCTCGCCGCCGGGCTGAGCGTTGCGTAGGCCGCTGATGGGTAGAAATCGCGTCCGACCAGTGAGAAGGCAACGATGACCTTGCTCCCTGCCGCATTGGCGGCGATCGCCGGGAAGGCAAGGTTGTTGTTCTGGACCGCGATGTACCCCTGCGACGAAACGGCCCCACCCAGGGTCGCACCAGTCGTGGGAGTCACGGCGAACCAGGCAATGGCGGTTCGGACCGGGCCGGTGGGGCCCTTGACCACCGTGTTCAACGCACCCCAGACCTGGCCGTTCACGTAGACGGCCTGGTTCATGCGGTCGTCATTCGAATTGAGCAGCGGTAGCGCCTCGCTGGTCGACTTGGTGCCGAGGACCTGCGGGGACAGCTTTGACTTGATCAGGTCACGCAGTGGAGCGGGGCCATTTTTCTGGACCATCGCCGGTGGGGCTCCGTAGACCTCGCTGTCGAGGACCTTGACCTGCATGGCCACGGCTGGCGAGCTCGAGAGGCTCGACGTGTTGGTCAGCGACCAAACCGCGATGCGGTTATCGAGACCGCCGGTGAACTCCAGGGCGGAGAGGAAGTATTCCGTCCCGCCATTGGTGGTCGCGAAGGCGGCCCCGGGCGGCGTGGTTGCCGGCTGGAGGCTGTAGGCCTGGCCTTCGGCCAAGTCAGGCTGGTGAATCGACACGACGGTGCCTAGGGAGCCGCCGGCCAGCGCCGACTTGCTCATGGCGTACACCATCGCGCCGTGGAAGCCCGCGGCGAAGATCGGGAATTCATTCGTGGTGACATAGAAGCCGTTTGCATCGGCACCGATCAGCGGCTGGTCGCCGAAGCACGGGCAGCCAGCATGATTCGGCGTGCCGTTGGCGCCGTTATTGGTGACGTCGATGGAGAAAAGGTTGAACGCTCCCGTCGGATCACCCGTCGCACTGACGGCGATGAGCAGCTTCGAATGGCCTTCGAATGCGCCCGTCGTCGGAACGACTGAGAGCTGCAGGAGGGTCACGAACCAGCGATCGGCCGCGTCATCGAAATAGCACTTCGGATCGCTGGTGAAATCGCCGAACGTCAACGTCGATCGGATGATCTCCGGCGCCAGGCCGAAGAACTGGTTCAGTGGCATCGCGCCGCCCGCGAGAACTGCTCCAGTGCCGGCGTTGCGCACGCGGATGGCGGTGTTCACCGATTCGACGACGAATCCATTGCCCACGCAAAGGGCCTGGTCTGGCGGCTCGAGGCTGAACTGCGTGTTGGCGTACGCCCCGGTGCCGGCGAACCGCTGATCGAAGTGGTTGAGGCCGCCGAAATGAAGCGTCGAGCTGGCGTCGACGACCGGCAGGGTCGCGGGTCGCGGGACGTGCGACGAGGGCACGCGGGCAGCACTCAATGACCCGTGAATAAGCTTCTCAAGCTCCTCCTGGGTCTCATCGGGGTCCGGGCGGGTTTCGTCCGCCGTCTGCTCCCCTTCTGCGGGCTTCGCCGCATTGCCAACGATGCGGGTCGCTCCGACCTTCTTGACGTTCTGGACCTTCTGGGTCCCAACGCTGGTCGGCTTCGCAGCAAGCGTCGTGCTTGCGGTGGCCGACAGCAACAGGGCGAGGCTGGTCAGTACGACCAGCAGCCGACGACTCTTCACAGTGATCTCTCCTGTAATCGCGTGGACGGTCGATGAATACCTACGCGGCGAGGTGACACGGCGGGGTTCGACTCCGATGCCGTGCAGGGTGCGAGGCGAATGACGTTACCGGTCTGACCGTGCGGTCGCAACTCGGGCGTCCGCTAAGTGGTGCTTCAGATCACCACTTCCCGATGAGGCGCACCGCGGCTGGACGGACCTCGAACTGCCACTCCCCCGCCTCGCCGATGTGGTCGCCGTCGGCCTGCACCGGGATCGGCCGTGAGGTCAGGCTGGAGATTGTCAGCGAGCTGGCGGACATGCCAGCGGCGACCGGCTCGCGGCGGGATGCCCAGCGGCCAACCTCGGCCGCCATCCGCGCGGTCGGCCCCGTGTAGACGCGTGCGGTGAGCTGGCCGGCATCGGGCCGCGCACCGGGGTTGACGAGCAGTCCACGCCCATAGAAGGGGGTCGTGCTGGCCACCGTCAGGATCATCGGTCCCTCGTGGATGGTCTCCCCATCGGCAACCACCCGGACCCGATGCCGGCGCCCGAGATCCGGCAGCGAGGCGGTCACCGCCGTCGCCCAACCGCGCAGCCGCTTCGCGCCGCCCTCCGCGTATCGGCGCGCGACGTCAGCGTCCCAGCCGGCGCCGGCGAAGAGCGCCAGCCGACCGTTTACCGACACGAGGTCGACGGGCCTCGCATCACCCGCCAAGAGGACGCCGGCCAGCGCCGCGGGATGGCGTGGCAGCTTGAGCAGGTGCGCGGTCGCGTTGCCAAAGCCGGCGGGGATGTAGCCCAGCGTGACCTCGGGGTGATCGGCGACCGCGTTGTACGCGACGCCCAGCGAGCCGTCACCCCCCACCATCACGACCGTCGCGTATGGGCCCAGCCGCTCGTCGAGGAACGCGCGCAGCTCATCCCGATCACGAGTGGCGGTGACGTGCAGGTCGGCGTCGAGCGCTCGGCGAGCGAGCGAAACGGCGGAGCGCACCCGTTTCGAATGCGCCGAGCCGGCCCCCTCGTTGACGAAGACTGCCGCCGAGCGCGGCTCAGGGGAGCTCGCTGATGGCCTCTTCGGTCGAAGCAGGATCACCGGAGATGAAGAAGAGGACGTCGCCCTTCGCGTAGAGGTAGAGCGCCTGACCTGCGTCGGACGCGGTCTCGACGTTCTTGCCGCCGACGCTGGCGCTCGACCAGGCAAGTGGAGCGTCGCGCTCTGCGTCATTCGCCTCCTTGAAGGCCGAGAGGAGGCGGTTGGTGTCCGCTCCTGAGGCCCGGAAGACGAACAACGCGATGCTCGACGACCCCTCCGCTGAGAAGCCGAAGCCGAATGCGAGGGAGATGTCGCTCGGCGAGACGCCGACGTCCTCGATGAACTTCGCAACGGCCGGATCGCTGTCGGCCGAGGTGATGAACTCGTCGCCGTTCGTGCTCTCCTTTGTCAGGGTCATGTCCCCGACCGTGTCTGGGATGAGCGCCTCCAGGTCGGCAACCGCGCCAGCCGTGAAGGACGGCTGCACGCCATCGCCTGACGATGCCTGTGCCTGCGAGGCAGCAGCCTCGGAGTGGCCCGGCTGGTCCGAGCTGCTCGACGCAGCCGGTCCGCAGGCGACGACGGCAAGGCCGACCACCGCGGTCGCGACGATGCTCAGGAATCGGTTCACGAAGGCTTCCTCCAGTTGGTCAGTGAGTCGTCGAGGATACTCGACGCCCGCCTACTTGAGATACGCGCTGCGCTGGCGCTTCAGGAAGCGGCCGTCGCCCTTCGCCCCGAGCCACTCCTCGCCGTCAACCACGATCTTGCCGCGCGAGAGGACGAGATCGGCGCCGCCGGTCACCTCGAGCCCCTCGTAGCACGAGTAGTCGACGTTCATGTGATGAGTCGCGGCGCTGATGGTGTGCGTGCGCGCCGGGTCGTAGATCACCACGTCGGCATCGAGCCCCACCCCCACCGCGCCCTTCTGCGGCAAGCCGAATATGCGGGCCGGCGCGGCGGAGATCACCTCGACCCATCGGTTCGGGGTCAGCCGCCCCGTGACGACGCCGCCGGAGTGCAGCAGGTCCACTCGGTTCTCGACGCCGGGCAGGCCGTTCGGCACCTTGCGGAAGTCGCCCACGCCCATCTCCTTCTGGCCGTGGAAGTCGAACGGGCAGTGGTCGGTCGAGACGACCTGCAGGTCGTCCTTCAGCAGCCCCAGCCACAGGTCCTCCTGGTGGTCGGCGGGACGCAGCGGCGGCGAGCAGACGAACTTGGCGCCGTTGAAGCCATCGCCCATGTCTTCGAGCGAAAGGAACAGGTACTGCGGGCATGTCTCGGCGAATGCGGGGAGCCCCTCGTCGCGGGCGCGCCGGACCTCGTTGAGCGCCTCGCGCGCCGAGAGATGCACGATGTAGACGGGCGCTCCGGCCACCTCGGCGAGGCGGATGACGCGGTTCGTAGCCTCGCCCTCCAGGACGGGCGAGCGGGAGGTGCCGTGGTAGTAGGGGTCGGTGTCGCCGGCGGCGAAGGTCTGCCCCGCCACGACGTCGATGGCCAGGCCGTTCTCGGCGTGCATCATGATCAGCCCGCCGTTCTTCGCGGTCTGCTGCATCGCGCGGAAGATGGCCCCGTCGTCGGAGAAGAAGACGCCCGGATAGGCGGTGAACAGCTTGAACGTGGTGACACCCTCGTCCACGAGGGTGTCCATCTCCTCCAGGACGTCGTCACGGACGTCGCTGATGATCATGTGGAAGCCGTAGTCGATGCACGCGTTGCCATCGGCCTTCTCGTGCCAGGCGTCCAGCCCGTCACGGAGCGCCTTCCCCCGCGACTGGACAGCGAAGTCGACGATGGTGGTGGTGCCGCCGAAGGCCGCGGCGCGCGTCCCCGTCTCGAAAGTGTCCTTGGCGAACGTGCCGCCGAACGGCAGCTCCATGTGGGTATGCACGTCGATCGCCCCGGGGATCACCCACTTGCCCGCCGCGTCGATCGTGCGGTCGGCCTCGACCGCCAGGTCGGTGCCGATCATGGCGATCGTCTCTCCGTCCACGAGGACATCGGCTCGGGTGGTCGCGTCAGCGTTGACGATGGTCCCGCCTTTGATCAGGGTGCGCATCGATCTTCCCTTTCGGCTGTTGGACGGTTCGGCACGCAATCGTACGACGCTGCCCGGTACACATCGATGGCGCTCGCTGCTTCCGAATTGACCTCGGCCGTCATGGTTTGTAACTTGACGGTTACGTACCCGTTGCGGTACGATGAGGCCATGCACGCCGTTCTCAGTGCGTTGGCTGACGAGAGCCGTCTGACGCTGGTGCAGGCACTGGCAAGTGGTCCAGCGACCGCTGGGGACCTGGCCGACCTCCTGCCGATCGCGCGCCCCGGGGTCTCGCGACACCTTCGGGTGCTGCGCGAAGCGGGGCTTGTCGACGTTCGCAAGGAGGCGCAGCGGCGGGTGTACGAACTTCGGCCGCAGGCACTGGCCCAGATCGATGAATGGCTTGGCCCGTATCGGCCGCTCTGGGAGCAGCGGCTTGACGCGCTGCATACGGAAGTGACACGCGGGAAACACGAACGAAGGAGAAACAGATGACAAGCGACGCACGGAAGCGTGAGCGAGTCCTTGGCACCCTCAGCACCGCCGATGGCAGAGGCATCGTGCGCCTGCAAGATCGCTTCGAGACCGATATCGACGATCTGTGGTCGGCTCTCACGGAGCCTGGCCGGCTCGCCCGCTGGCTTGGCGACGTCGAGGGGGACCTGCGCCTGGAGGGCGCGTTCCGCGCGCACTTCTTCGCCAGCGGATGGGAAGGCACTGGTCGCGTGGAGGCCTGCGAGCCGCCGAAGCGCCTGCTCGTGCGGAGCAAGGGTGCGGATGAGCAGGAGGAGCACACGGTCGAGGCCAGGCTGACCCCGAACGGCGACGGGACGATCCTGGTGATCGAGGAACGGGGAATGCCCATCGATCAGCTCGCGGCGTACGGCGCGGGGAATCAGGTGCACGTCGAGGACCTCGCCGCCTATCTCGGGGGCCGGGAGCACGTGGACGCGGACCGGTGGAAGGAGCTGATGCCTGGATACCGCGATCTGGCGGCGAACGTCGCCTAGGTGGCCGAATCCTCACCGTTCTCGTGCATCCAGGGTGTGTAGACGATGCCGACCAGGATTCCCTCGGGACTCAGCAGGTGGCTGACCGTCTGGCCCCACGGCTCGAGCTTGGCGTCGACGATGATCCGATACCCCCGTTGCGCCATCTCGGCAGTGGCGGGTGCGACGTCGGCGGGCGTCGCGACGTCGAGCTCCATCCAGGCTTGTGGCACGGGAAGGTCCGCAGGCCATACCTCGTTCCCGAAGCAGGCGTCGGCTGCCTGCGACAACGGCCACAGCGCGAACGCCTTCATCCCTTCCAGATCGTCGTTCGTCCAGTACCCGGGCGAGGTCTCTTCCAGCTTGATGCCGATGCCGCCGCCCCAGAACGCCCGGCTGGCATCCGTGTCACGAACGATCGGCCCGAACCCCGCAACAAACGCAGGCTTCATAGCGCCGATGCCTCCCGGTACGCCTCGGCGAAGCCGGGGATCCCTCGCTCGACCATCTCGTCGGTCGCGGTGAGGCTGATGCGGAACCAGCCCGGAACCTCGACGATCGTGCCCGGCAGGACGAGGACCCGGTGCTTTCCCAGCAGGTCGCAGAAGGCGACGTCATCGGCGATCGGGGCGCGCGCCATCACGTAGAAGGAGCCCTCCGGCATCGTCGTCTCATAACCGATCTCGCGCAGCGCGCCGACCAATCGGTTGCGGCGGCGCTCCATGGCGGCGACGTCGATCGAGAGCACCTCGAGGTCTTCGATCGCATGCTGGAGCAGGGCGTTCGGGAAGGCGTAGCCCGTCGCGAACTGCGCCACGAAGACGGTCTCGCGGAAGGCCTCGCGGTCCGGCATGGTCGGCGGCACGGTCAGGTAGCCGATGCGCATCCCCGGCGCCAGCAGCTGCTTCCCGTAGGAATAGGTAACGACCGTGTGCGGATATGCCTCGGCTGGCGAGTGGAACGTGCGGCCGTCGAAGATGATGCGGTTGTACGGCTCATCCGAGACGAGGTAGATCGGATGGCCGATGCGTGAGGAGGCATCGGTCAGGGTCGTCGCCAAAGCCTGGAGGGTCTCGAGCGGGTAGACCCGACCACTGGGGTTGTGGGGTGAGTTGAAGATGATTGCCCGGGTGCGTGGCGTGATCGCCGCCGCGATCTCCTCGAGGTCCGGCTCGAAGGCCGGCGGGGCGAGGTGCAGGCGGACCGGCACGCCATCGGCGGCGAGGATCATGAACTCGTAGAAGAACCACGGCGGCGACAGGAAGATGACCTCGTCGCCGGGCTCGACCAGCGCCCGCATCGCGACCGCCAGGGCCGCGAAGCCGCCGTTCGTCATGGCGACGTCTGCCGGGTCCCACATCATGCC
The DNA here is from genome assembly GCA_963807915.1 of uncultured Chloroflexia bacterium. GTDB lineage: Bacteria > Chloroflexota > Limnocylindria > QHBO01 > QHBO01 > CF-167. The sequence goes on from CAWEDO010000002.1 coordinate 262,092, forward strand.
GGTTCGCCGTGAGAGGTCACGGGCGACGGTGATCTGGGACTTCGGCTCGCTGTCCTTGTAGGCGAACCAGTCCCGCCGGCGCGGCTCGAGCTGGGTCCGCAGCGCGTCGACGTAGGCGGGCATCGGGAAGTCCTGTGGATTGCCCACCGCGAAGTTGGCGATCTCCGGATTCGCGTTCAGCTTCGCGAACGGGCCGGTGAAGAACGCCAGGAACGGGGCGATGCTGTCGCGCAGCCGCTCGATGTGGGGCGCGGTTCGGATGGTCACTCAGCGCTCCGCCGCCGCGATCGCGCCGAGGAGCACGGTCTTCGGGGGGAAGTCCTCGCAGAACTGGTAGCGATGCGCCAGCGCGATCAGCCCATTGGACCCGATGACGAACTCGCCCGGCAGCTGCCATGGCGAATCGACCACCGCTCGTTCCGTGCCGCGGCGCGGCTCGAGGAAGAGGGTGCGGGCCGTCTCCTCGTCCCCGGGCTTCCACGGGAAGTCGTGCAGGATTTGCGACGGCTGGCCCTCCAGCAGCCCGAACGCGCGATAGGCATCGAAGCCCGGGTCGCACAGCAACGGGAACTGGTAGGCGCGCCGCTCCGCCACTGCCCGGGCGCGCTTGGGCTCCGCCTGGCACACGGCCACGACTCGCGCGCCCGCCTCGGCATATGACGAGAGCTCGACCTTGAGTCCCTCCCAGCGCTCCATCAGGCACGAGCAGCCGAAGTGGCGCATGAAGATGATGAGGGCGGGGCCATGGGCCCAATAGTCGGCGAGTCGCCGCGGTTCGCCCGAGGTGTCCCGCAGGGTCAGGTCGGGCGCCGGGTCGCCGACCTGCGGCGGAAGGGATTCGAACCGCGTCCGGGTCGGCCCCGCGAGCCACATCGCCAGCCAGCGATCCTCGGCTTCCTTCTCGAGCTGCGCGAGGTCAGGCATGCGCCCTCCGTTCTTGCTGTGGACGCGCTCCAACATAGACCACTCGTCGAGCGCGCTGCTATGGTGCCACGCAGTGACTCGGACGAACGGCATCGCGGCCTACCGCGCCCTCTTCGGACTCCTCGTCCTCGCCGCGATCGGCACGCAGCTGGCCGACCTCGCCGGCAGGGGCGTCCTCGACCCGCTCCACTACTTCAGCTACTTCACCATCGACAGCAACCTGCTGGGAGCTGCGGTCTTCCTCATCCTCGCCGCACGGCACGGCGAGCGGTCCGCGGGGTTCGAGATGGTGCGCGGCCTGGCCGTCATCTGCATGACGGTGACCGGCATCGTGTTCACGCTGCTTCTGTCCGGGACCGATGTCGACACGGCAATCCCCTGGGTGAACGACGTCGTCCACGCCGTGATGCCGCTCGTGGTTGCCGTCGACTGGCTGCTCGACCCGCCTCGGGCGAAGCTGACCTATCGGCAGGGCTTGACCTGGGTCGTCTTCCCGGGCATCTGGCTGGCCTACACGCTGATCAAGGGGCCGATCGTCGGCAAGTACCCGTATCCGTTCCTGGATCCCGCCAACGGCGGCTATGGCACGGTGGCGGTCTACTGCGTCGCGATCCTGGGAATGATGGCGCTGCTCTGCATTGCCGCGGTGTGGGTTGCCAACGCGGCCAACGACCGCGAGCCGGAGCGGGTCAGCTAGCCGATCCCGAGGCCACTCCCCGCAGGAGCGGCACGACCTCTCGGCCGTAGATCTCGAGCTGCTCCTCCTCGTCTCCGTTCATCAGGTAGAGGTTGAACTGGTCGACGCCGGCATCGGCGAGCTCCTGCAGCTTCGCGACGTGCTCCAGCGCGTCGCCCAGCACGCAGAAGCGGTCCGTCACCTCGTCGCCGACGAACGCGGCGTTGCCCGACCCGACCTCGGCATGGTGGAGGTAGTCGTACCCCTCGCGGTTGCCGACGTACCCGGTCAACGCCTCCGGCAGCTCTTCGCGCGGGTATGTGTTGACGAGGTCGACGACGTGGTTGCTGACCAGCGCGGGGAACCATCGGGTCCGCTCGCGACCCAGGTCGCGCGGCCCCACGTGCGCCGGCGCCGCCGATTGAACCTTCACGCTGCCTGGTGCGCGGCCCGCAGCCGCCTCCGCCTCGCGCAGCTGGGAGACGAACCAGCGGATAAGGTCCGGATCGGCGAGCTGGAGGATGAGCCCGTCGGCAACGCGGCCGGTCATGGCCAGCGCCATCGGCCCATAGCCCGCCACCCAGACCGGGAGCTTCCACTTGCCGGTCCACGGGAAGACGAGCTCGGTGCCCTCGAAGGTCACGCTGCGACCCTCGACCAGGTCGCGGATGACGGAGATGGCCTCCTCGAGGGTCTTCATGGTCGTGGGCGGCTTGCCGAGGACGCGCCGCGCGCTGTCCCCGCGGCCGATGCCCAGGTCCATCCGTCCCCCGCTCAGCTCGTCGAGGACCGCGAGCGCGGATGCCGTGACACTTGGCTCGCGCGTGGCTGGGTTCGTGACGCAGGTCCCGAGCCGCATCCCCTCGGTGGCCTCGGCCATGAGGGTCAGCAGCACGTAGGCCTCGCGCCACAGGACGTGGCTGTCGAAGACCCAGCCGTAGCCGAAGCCGGCGGCCTCGGCGCGCTTCGTCAGGTCGACGGTGCGCTTGAGGTCGTTCTCCGGCTTGAGCGTGAATCCGAAGTCCATCTCGCTACGGTCGGACGAGGTCCTGGTAGGCATCGGGGCGACGGTCGCGGTAGAACTGCCAGAGCTGGCGCACCTCGGTGATCATGTCCATGTCGAGGTCGCGCACCAGCAGCTCCTCCTTGTGCGCGTCACCCACGTCGCCCACGAACTGGCCCCGCGGGTCGACGAAGTAGGACTGCCCGTAGAAGTCGTCCTCGCCCAGCGGCTCGATCCCGACCCGGTTGATCGTCCCGACGTAGTAGCCGTTGGCGAGCGCGTGCGAGACCTGCTCAACACGCCAGAGGTACTCAGAAAGCCCGCGCGAGGTGGCGGAAGGGATGAAGACGAGCTCCGCGCCGTTCAGGCCAAGGGCGCGCGCTCCCTCCGGGAAGTGGCGGTCGTAGCAGATGTAGACGCCCACCTTCCCGACGGCAGTGTCGAAGACGGGATAGCCCATGTTTCCCGGACGGAAGTAGAACTTCTCCCAGAAGCCCTTGACGTGGGGGATGTGGGTCTTGCGGTACTTGCCGAGGTACGTGCCATCGGCATCGATCACGGCCGCGGTGTTGTAGTAGATGCCGGTCGTCTCGGCGTCCTCCTCGTACATCGGCACGATGAGGACCATCCCGGTCTCCTTGGCCAGCGCCCGCATCCGCTCGGTGGTGGGACCGCCCGGAATCTTCTCGGTATAGGCGAAGTACTCGGGGTCCTGGACCTGGCAGAAGTAGGGCCCGTAGAAGAGCTCCTGGAAGCACATCACCTTGGCGCCCTGCTTGGCGGCCTCGCGTGCGTACTTCTCGTGCTTGGCGATCATCGACTCCTTGTCGCCGGTCCAGTCGGCCTGCAACAGGGCCGCGCGGATCACTCGCGCCATGGATTCCTCCTGCCGTGAAGGCGGTGAAATGGTCGAAGGAGCCGATACTCTACACCCGGCCCAAACGGCTCCCGGGCAGCCTCAGGCGAACTCGCGACCCTGGCGAATGAGCACCAGGGTCACGAAGGTGTAGGCCGCCAGGGCGATCCCGGAGACCGACACGCCGACGATCCAGCCGGTCCGCGCGATGGCCTGGTACTCCTCCAGCGTCAGGCCGCGGTCCGCGAGGTACGCCTCGGAGATCGGCTGGCCGGAGGCGACCAGGGTGCTGACCAGGATCAGGGCCCACAGCAGGATGCCGAGGACGCTCATCACCAGTCCCAGGATCCGTGCCCAGCTCCGCCGCCGGAGGATGCCGATCCCCGACAGGAGGTGCGCCAGGCCGATGGCGAGGGCAATGCCACCGAAGACGAAGATGAAGGTGCGCCCCATGGTCGAAAGGGCGTCGATCTGGTCCTGCGTGAGACCGCTCTCCGGGCTCGAGATGGTTGACAGCTGGCCCATGATCGCGCCGCCGAGGAGGGCCAGGATCCCGATCAGCCCCAGCAGCGTGGCGATGACGAGGAGGATCACCCCTGCACCCACGACGATCCCGGATGCACCCTCGGAACGCGGAGGCTCGGGGGCCCAGGTGGACACGGACTCGGTGGGCAGCGGGTCCGGCGTGTAGGTCATGCCGCAAGGCTACGCCCCGTGTCGAGGCGTGCGGTACCCTCACACACCGATGCCCTGGACCCACCCCGCCAAGATCGCCTTCATCGGCTCGCATTCGGTGCGCAAGACGAATGCGGTGCATGCCTTCGCCAGCACCATCGGGCGGGCCGGGCGCAGCGTCGAGGTGGGTCGCGAGGTGATCCGCTTCAACCCGCTTGGGCTGAACGAAGGGGCCACGCCGGAGGCCCAGCTGTGGGTGCTGATGGCGCAGATCCAGCAGGAGCTCGAGCTGCGGAAGCGGGCCGAGGTGCTCGTCACCGATCGGTCCGTGGTCGACAACTTCGCGTATTTCCTGCGCGTGACCGATGGCGCCGATCCGTTCGCGGTCGAGCCGCTCATCCGCCATTGGGCGACGACCTACGACCTGTTCGTGCGGCTGCTGCCCGATGTCGCGCTCCTTCCCGACGGCGTGCGCTCGACGAGCGACGCGTTCCGCGACGAGATCGAGACGATCCTCGACCGCATCATCCCGACCTACATCCCCGGGGAGCGGCTCCTGGTCGTCAACGCCTCGGACGTGACCGAGGCCTTCGACTGGTGGACCGTGGCAGAGCGCCTGGCGCAGCTGGTCGGGGAGCCGCTGCGGGCGCCGAGCTCCGCGCTGGCCTGATGGACGCGCGCGAGCAGGCCATGCGCCGGGCGTCGGAGCTGGCGCTCGACTACCTGAATGGGCTCGAGGAGCGCCACGTCGGAGCCCGGACCGACGCCGCGAGCCTCGCCGCACTGCTTGGCGGGCCACTCCCCGACGATGGCGCGGATCCGGTCGCGGTGGTCGAGGAGATGGCTCGCGTCCTGGATCCCGGACTCGTCGCGTCCGCCGGTCCGCGCTACTTCGGCTTCGTGGTGGGCGGCGCGCTGCCGGCGTCGGCAGCAGCCGACTGGCTTACCGGCGCCTGGTCGCAGAACGCGGTGCTGCACGCTCTCTCCCCCGCGGCGGCGGCCGCCGAGCTGGTAGCCGGTGCGTGGATGCTCGACCTGCTCGGCCTCCCGCCGACCGCTGGGGTGGGCTTTCCGACGGGTGCGGGCCTCGGCAACGCGGTTGGCCTCGCAGCCGCTCGGCATGCAGTCCTCGCCCGGGTCGGATGGGACGTCGAGGCCCTGGGCTTGTACGGCGCGCCGGAGATCCGCGTGGTCATCGGCGGTGACGCCCACGGAACGCTGCTGACCGCATTGCAGTACGTGGGCCTGGGTCGCGATCGCGTCGTCCGCATCCCGGCGGATGACCAGGGCCGGATGCGCGCCGACCTGCTGCCCGATGCGCTGGACCCGAGCATCCCGACCATCGTCTGCATCCAGGCCGGCAACGTGAACTCCGGCGCCTTCGACCCCGCCAATGCCGTCGCGGACGCGGTCGCGGACCACCCCAATGCGTGGATCCACGTCGACGGTGCCTTCGGGCTGTGGGCCAACGTCAGCCCGGACCTGCGGCACCTCGTCGCCGGCGTCGAGCGCGCCGACTCCTGGGCGACCGATGCGCACAAGTGGCTGAACGTCGGCTACGACTGCGGCTTCGTGGCGGTTCGCGATGCCACCGCCCAGCGCGCGGCGATGTCCGCCCGTGCCCCGTACCTCATGCAGGATCACGACCAGCGCGACGGCTGGGAGTTCGTCCTCGACTCGTCGCGACGAGCCCGCGGCTTCGTCGTCTACGCCGCCCTGCGGTCGCTGGGGCGCAACGGGGTGCGGGCCATGGTCGAGCGCTGCTGCGCGCTGGCGCGGCGCATGGCGGAGCGACTCGGCAGCGCCGAGGGGGTCGAGATTCTCAACGACGTGGTCCTCAACCAGGTGCTCGTACGCTTCACGCCCGCGGACGGTGGGGACTCCGACGCCTTCACCCGCGAGGTGATGACCCGCGTCCAGGACGAGGGCGAGGCCTGGATGGGCGGCACCACCTGGCAGGGCAAGGCCGCCATGCGCATCAGCGTCAGCAACTGGTCGACGACCGGGGCCGATATCGACCGCACCGCGGATGCCATCCTGCGAGCCGCAGCCGGGTAGCCCCGTTGTCCGCGAAGCGTCGCGTCCGCGACCGGGATACGGTTGGCTTGAGGTCCGGCCTAGACTTGGCGCGGGAGCCTCAAGAGGACAGCCAAAATGGGTAATCGTCAGGTAGTAGAGCAGTTCCGGCGTGCGTTGGATGCGGATGACTTTGACACCCAGGATGCGCTGATTCACGACGACTACATCCTGGACTTGCCTCAATCGGGCGAGCGCATCCGGGGCCGGGCGAACCGACGGGCCATGATCGAGCAGTATCCGGGGCGGGCCGACACCGGGATGAAGCCATCGATCGGTCGGATCATTGGTACGGATGACCAGTTCGTCACCTCACCATTCCCCGCATGGAACATCATCCATCTGGCGGGCTCTGGAGATGACTTCCAAACGACCGGCACCATTCGCTATCCCGACGGCAAGCTCTGGCACTTCGTCGCCTTGATGACGGTGCGAGAGGGAAAGATCTGGCGCGAGGTCGATTACTTCGCGGAACCCTTCGATCCTCCCGCGTGGCGGTCCGAATATGTAGAACCTGTCGAGCCGTGATCGGGTAGTGGCTAATCGCCCACTGGCGCGGGTCGGAAGCGGAACCACGCCCAGAAGAGGGTGGTGAATGCGCCGAAGGCGGCGAAGACACCCAGCGCGGCCAGCCACGCCGGAGCGGTGAGGCTCGAGAGGTAGCCGCTCGTCGGGCCGATCAGGATGTGGAAGAAGGCGAACAGGCTCGCCCCGAAGAGGAGCGCCCAGATCACCCGGTTCCAGCGATAGATCGCCACCCCCGGCATGAACCGGAACGGCATCAGCCCGAAGGCCACGGCTTCCAGCCCTGAGACGATGATCGCCGCCAGGGCGGTCTGAGCCGCGACGTTGACGAAGGTGGCATCGGTGCCCTGCGTGGATCGAACCCAGCCCAGCGCCAGCCAGGCGACGACCGCCACGATCAGCGTCCAGAGCGCCCCGGCGGCCTGCTCACGGCCCTCGTCGGCGCTCGTATCGGTCCGGATGAAGACGACGCCCAGGACCACGCCCCACAGGTAGCCGGGCTGGAGCGCCGCGAGGCGCGAGACGAGCACAAAGACCCCTGCCACCACGAGCGCCCATGGCAGGACTCGCAGCCGGCCGAGCTCGCCGGTGACGCGCCGATGCTCGACGATCGCCGGCACCTCGAAGCTGACCAGCACGACCACAAGCGCGACCAGGAACCCGACGTAGGTCGCAACCGACGTCTCATCCAGGCCAAGGCTGGGACTGAGGAACGAGCTGATCAGCGCAGTGACCCCGATGGCGATGGCAAGCCTCATGACGCGCCGCCACCGAACAGGCCGGCGAACCGACGACCGACGCGTTCCAGCCAGCTCTTCTGCCACCAGGCCAGGATCCTGTCGTAGTTCGTCTCCATGGTGTTGTTGAAGAGCTCGCCGATGAACCCCATTACGACGAGCAGCAGCAGGGCCGCCACCGCGCTGATGCCGAGGTCGGCCGCCTTCAGGCTCACGTCGCCGGCCCCGGGAACCGAGCCGGGCCATCCACCGACGCCCTCGTCATATCCCTGCCCTGGGAGGGACGGCTCGGGGCTGCCGGTCGCGCCTTTCACGCTCTGTTCCGGAGTTTCCTCAGGCGTTGCCGTGGGCGTTGCGCTCGCCGAGGCAGACTCGCTCGCTGACGCAGAAGCCGATGCTGAGGCCGATGGAATCGGTGTGGGTGTCGGCGTCGCGGTCGGCTTGGGGGTTGCCGTCGGGCTTGCGGTGGGCCTGGGCGACGCCGTTGGCCGAGGGGTTGCGGTTGGCGATGCGGTCGGCTTGGGAGTCGGCGAGGGCGTTGCGGTTGGGGTAGGCGTAGGGGTTGGCGTCGCAAATGCGGACGGGAGAGTCCGGCTCGTGATCACGTACATCGGCGAGAAGTCGATGCTCCCTGACGAGAGCGTGCCGCTCATCGTGCACTCGCCGACCGTCGTTGTCGGGGTAGAGGTGTTCAGCGTCCCGAGGGCGGCAACGCTCGCGACATAGTTCGCCACCGCAGATGGGCTGTCACACCCAATGTCATGGATCGACCCGTTCCAGGATTGATCGAACGAATCCATGTGGTACAGCTGATCCCGGCCCTGGAATGCCGGCACCGTCGTGGTGAGGGAGTCGAGCGGTCCTGATGCCGGATACACCGTTGCCGTTCGATACGTGTCGTTGGGCCCGAAGCCCGAACAGTTCACCTGGCCTACATCCGGCGAGCAGAACATGCCCTGCGCCTTCGCGAGCGCGGTGACGTCCTCCACCTGCGGGTGGTGCATCGCGAGCACCGCCGAGGCCGGCAGCAGACCGATGGCCAGCAGCACGACCAGTACCCCGAGAGGACGTTTGGCACGCATGGGCCCGCACAGTACGACACGTGTACAAGGCTCGACTAGACCCCTCGTGGCGCTCACACACCGCAGATGGGGCCGATGCGTTCCATGCCCCAGGTGCATCGGAACGCACGGATGGCTCGCCTCCCGTGAGCACCCAGTCGCCCGTGGAATGAGGCGACACGAGAAGGAGGCTTCCGGTGCGATTTCATGCACGCGACGAATCGCGCAGTTGGGACCGCGTTCGAAGGATTGGGGGAGGTCGTGAGGCGAATGTGCCCTTTCATCGGTGTGGTGTAATCGATTTCCCATACCGTTCACGCGCACCGGTTGCGCCTCGAGGTACCGATGACCGTCACCGCCAGCGGTCGGCTCACCACCGACGAGATCCTGCGCCTCAATCGGGAGTTCACCTTCTTCTCGTGGTCCGCCCAGTCGAAGATCAACCCGATCGTCATCGACCGGGCCGAAGGGGTCTATTTCTGGGACCCGGACGGCAAGCGCTACCTCGACTTCAACAGCCAGCTGATGAGCATCAACATCGGCCATGGCAACCAGCGGGTGATCGACGCCATCACCGAGCAGGCGAAGAAGCTGGCGTTCGCCGCTCCGCAGTTCGCCACGGAGGTCCGCGGCCGACTGGGCGAGCTCCTGGCGGAGGTCACTCCGGGCGACCTGAAGAAGTTCTTCTTCACCCTCGGGGGCGCGGAGGCGAACGAGAACGCGCTGCGCATGGCGCGCATGGTCACCGGTCGCCAGAAGGTGATGGCGTATCACCGCTCCTATCACGGCGCAACCGCCGGGGCGATCAGCGTCACGGGGGACCCGCGGCGCTGGGCGAACGAACCGGGCGTCGGCGGCGTCATTCGCGTCCTCGACCCATGGCGCTGGGCCAGGGGTGAGCCGGAGCCGGTGGAGGAGCACCTCGCCTACATCGAAGAGGTGATGCAGTACGAGGGGCCGCACACCATCGCGGCTTTCATCATGGAGACGGTCACCGGCACGAACGGCATCCTCATCCCGCCGGACGGCTACCTCGAGGGGATCCGCGAGCTCTGCACGCGGCACGGGATCGTGATGATCTGCGACGAGGTGATGGCCGGCTTCGGCCGCACCGGCCGATGGTTCGCCGTGGACCACTGGGGCGTCGTCCCCGACCTCATGACCATGGCCAAGGGCCTGACCAGCTCATACCTGCCGCTGGGTGCGGTGGCGATGAGCCCCAAGATCGCCGACTTCTTCGACGAGAAGGTCTACTTCGGTGGCCTCACCTACTCCTCGCATCCGATCAGCTGCGCGGCGGCCATTGCCGCGGTCAACGTGCTCCGCGACGAGGATATGGTCGGCAACGCGGCGCGCCTCGACCCGGTCCTCAAGGAGCTGCTGGCGGGCCTCCAGGAGCGGCATCCGAGCGTCGGGACCGTGCGGAGCATCGGCCTGTTCGGGGTCTTCGAGCTCGTCCGCTCACGGGACACCATGGAGCCGATGGCCCCGTTCAACAGCTCCTCGCCGGAGATGGCCGCGCTCGAGACACAGCTGCGGGCCGACGGGCTGTACACGATGCTGCACTGGAACCAGGTCTTCACCAATCCGCCCCTCTGCATCACCGAGGAGCAGCTGCGCGAGGGCTTCGCGGTCATGGATCGGGCCCTCGACGCGACCGATGCAGCAATCGCCTGATCGACTCGAGGTCCACTGACCATGCCGGAAGGCAGCAATCCGCGGGGACGGCTTCGCTCGATCCTGACCTTTGCGGCCTTCGTGCTCGCGGTCCTCGTCCTCTGGGAGCTGCTCAAATTCATCGCCGGCGATCCGTGGCGCTACTTCGGCTGGGAGTGGCGACCACCCCTGAAGATCGCGTTCGCCTCGGACCTGCTCCTGCCGCACGTGTGGCAGATCATCGGGGCCCTGGCCGAACCCGTGCAACGGCTGCGCACCGACTCGCTTGGCCAGTTCCTGCTCGGGGCCGCGCTCTACACCTGGCGCGAGGCGGCCATCGGCTTCGTCGCAGGCACCATCCTCGGGATCGGGCTCGCCACCATCTTCGTCCATTCGCGCCTGCTGGAACGTGCCTTCGTGCCGTACGTCATCGCCAGCCAGACGATCCCGATCGTGGCCCTGGCGCCGATGATCGTCTTCGCCTTCGGAACCAGCATCGTCAGCGTGGCCATCGTGGCGACCTATCTCACCTTCTTCCCGGTGACGATTGCGATGATCCGCGGCCTGCGGTCACCCGACCCCCGCGCCCTGGACCTGATGCGCTCGTACGCCGCTTCGCGTGGGGCCATCTTCTGGAAGCTGCGCATGCCGGCGTCCCTCCCCTATCTCTTCACGGCCCTGAAGATCAGCGCCACCGCGAGCATCGTCGGCGCGATCATTGGCGAGGGCCCCGGCGGGGTGAACGACGGCCTTGGCCGCTCGATCATCAACTTCAACAACCAGTACATCAGTGGCCCGGAGAAGCTGTGGGCGACGATCCTCGTTGCCGCCCTGCTGGGGATCGCCTCCTTCGCCCTCGTCCAGGTTGCCGAACGAATGACCCTGCGCGCGGCACCAACGAGGTGACGCCATGAGTGCGGAGCCGGGACCGGTCGTACAGCTGCGGGGCGTGGACAAGGCCTTCACAGCGCACGGCGAGGTCGTGACGGCGGCGCTCTCCGGCATCGACCTCGAGATCCAGCGGGGGGAGTTCGTCTCGCTGATCGGTCCATCCGGTTGCGGCAAGAGCACGCTGCTACGAATCATCGGCGACCTCACCCAGCCAACCGCCGGCGAGGTGACCGTCAATGGCAAGGCGGCGTCAGCGGCGCGTCGCGGCCGCGAGTACGGGATCGTCTTCCAGGCCCCGGTCCTCTTCGACTGGCGCCGCGTCGAGGACAACGTCCGTTTGCCACTGGAGCTGCTCGGCGTGCGTCGCGCCGAACGCGAGGAGCGGGCCGACGAGATGCTGCGCCTCGTCGATCTGACCGACTTCGCGCGTCACTACCCGTACCAGCTCTCCGGTGGGATGCAGCAGCGCGTCGCGATCGCGCGTGCCCTGGCTCTCGAGCCGGCCCTGCTCCTCATGGACGAGCCGTTCGGCGCGCTCGACGAGATGACGCGGGAGCGGATGAACTCCGAGGTGCTGCGCATCTGGGAGAAGACAGGGACCACGATCGTCTTCGTCACGCACTCCATTCCGGAGGCCGTCTTCCTGTCCAGCAGGGTGGTGGTCATGAGCCACCGGCCCGGTCGGATCACCCGCACCGTCGATATCGACCTGCCGCGGCCGCGAGGCCTCGAAACGCGCGAGATGCGGCGCTACTTCGAACTCGTCACCGAAGTCCGGCAGCTGCTCCGGGGTGGCGGGGCCGAGGAGGACGTCCTCGTCGCCCTCGACCAGGTCGCGGCAGAGGAAGGCAACGTGTGACAGCGAGACACTGGAGGCGGCGCGCGCTCTACTACCTGCCATCCGCGGCCGTGTTCGTGGGGATCATTTTGCTCTGGGAGTTCACGGTCCACAGTGGCGTCCTCCCTCCGCCATCCGCGATCATGGGCGCCCTGACCGAGAACTGGTCATCCGGCCGCTGGCCGCTCTTCCTGGCCGCGCGGAACACGTTCATGGAGGCGATGATCGGGTTGATCGTCGGCTCACTGTTCGGGGTGCTGTGGGGCGCAGCCGTGGCACGCTGGGCGACCGCGCGCGATGCGTTGCTGCCAGTCGCCATCGCCGCCAACGCGGTGCCGATCATCGCGTTCGCCCCGATCATGAACAACTGGTTCGGCGTGCTCAATCCGCTCTCGAAAGCGGCGATCGCGGCTGTCCTCGTCTTCTTCCCCATCTTCATCAACGTGGTGCGCGGCCTCGCCGCGGTCGACCCCGCGGCGATCGAGCTGATGCGGTCGTACGCGGTCAGCGAATGGGTGATCCTGCGGAAGGTCCGCATCCCCGTCGCGCTGCCATTCTTCCTGACGGGACTCAAGGTGAGCACAACCCTCAGCCTGATCGGCGCCATCGTCGCCGAATACTTCGGCGGGTCGAGCGACGTGATCGGCCGGGTGGTGGTGCAGTCGGCCAGCGCCCTGCGCTGGGATGTCTCGTGGGCGGCGATCCTGTTCGGTGCGACCACCGGGATCCTCTTCTACCTGGCGATCGCCGGGGCCGAGCGACTGCTCATCCCGTGGCACGCGTCGGTCCGAGGCGAGGGGCCGGCCTGATTCGCGAAATGCAGGCGGCGCCGACGGGTGGTCCGTAGAATCAATCGCCTATTGGGAAAGCGGTCCCGGCTGGACCTGATGAGGAGTGGAGATGAATCGATCCCGTGCATTCCTGACCCTTTCCACCTCGGTGGTCCTCGTGCTGTCCGCGTGCAGCACGGCCGCCAGCCCCAGCTCGGGCGAGCTGACGAAGGTCCGAGTCCAGCTGCAGTGGGCACCGCAGGCCCAGTTCGCCGGCTACTTCGCCGCCAAGGAGAAGGGCTACTACGCAGACGAAGGCCTGGACGTGGAGATCGTCCCGGGCGGTCCGGACGTGATCCCGCAACAGGTCGGCTCGGCCTCGAACGGGCCTGAGTTCACGATCAGCTGGGTGCCCAAGGTGCTCGAGGCCCGCGAGGCCGATGTGCCCTCGGACCTGGTCGACATCGCGCAGATCTTCCAGCGGTCCGGGACCCTCTCGGTCAGCTGGAAAGACAGCAACATCACCAAGCCTGCCGACTACGCCGGCAAGAAGGTTGGAGTCTGGGACTTCGGCAACGAGTTCGAGGTGACCGCGGCCGCTCGTGCCGTGGGCCTCGAGGAGGGGACCGACTACACGAAGGTCATCCAGCCGTTCGACATGACCCTGCTCCTGTCGCGTGAGATCGATGTCGCCGAGGCGATGATCTACAACGAGTACGCCCAGGTTCTGGAGGCCACCAACCCGGACACCGGCGAGCTCTACCAGCCGGGCGACCTCAACATCATCGACTACAACGAGGTCGGGACGGCGATGCTCCAGGACGCACTCTTCGCCCGCGCCGCATGGCTGGCAGAGGACGGCAATGAGGAGATCGCGGTCAAGTTCCTCCGCGCGACGTTCCGGGGCTGGATCTACTGCCGCGAGAATGCCGCCGACTGCGTGACCATGGTCCTCGCCGCGGGCAGCACGCTCGGTGCCGGGCACCAGACGTGGCAGCTGAACGAGGTCAACGCCCTCATCTGGCCGTCGCCGGACGGAATCGGCCAGCTCGACTCCTCGCTCTGGGATCAGACGGTTCAGATCGCCATGGAGTCGGGGATCATCAAGGCGGAGCCCGGCAACGATGCCTTCCGAACGGACCTTGCCACTCAGGCACTGGAGGGAATCTCGGAGGACGCCAAGGGGGCGGACTTCGTGAAGGGGACGGTTGAGGTGACGCCCAAGGGCGAGTGATCGTCGCCCTTTTCGTTCCTTCGCACCCGATCGGGAGGCCCCTCGTCCGCGAGGGGCCTCCTTCGGTGTCAGAGGACCGTCGCCGGTGTGGCGGGCCCCCCGTGCCGCTCCGCCCAGTGCACAATCGGCCCGAGGAGGGGCGGCGCGAGGACCATGGTCAGCACCACCATGGCGATCACGATCGCATAGGTCTCGTGGTCGAACGCCCCGGACGCCAGGGCGAGGCCGGCGATCACGATCTCCACCTCGCCACGCGGCACCATGCCCCAGCCGACCACGACGGCGCGACGCCAGCCGCCGCGAGCTGCGCCGAGGAAGACCCCGATGAACTTCGTGGCTGCCGCAACGACGACCAGTGCGGCGAGGAGCAGCAGGGCGTGCCAGCTGCCGAATGCCGCCGGGTCGATCTGGGCACCGACAAAGCCGAAGAAGAATGGCGTGAAGAACGCGGCAACCGGAGCCGTCTCCACCTCCAGGGCCTCCTTCTCCGACGACTCCCCCACGACGGTGCCCGCCAGGAACGCTCCGATGATGGCGGCAAGCCCGATCTGGGCCGCCAGGGCGGCCAGGCCCAGCATGATGATCATGCCCGGCAGGAACGGCGTCTCGGCGAAACGTGGAACGGTGAGGAGCGATCGCTGGCGGCGAAGGATCCCGGTGCCGGCGGCGATCACGATGAAGATGAACGCGACCGCCAGCAGGAGCACCAGGGCGATGTGGGGCAGGTCGATGGCGCCCGCGGCCAGCCCGGTGACGACGCCGACGACCAGCAGGCCAAGGACGTCGTCGATGACTGCCGCCGCGAGGATCGTGCGTCCGGCGATCGAGGTGAGGACGCGCAGCGAGGCCAAGACGCGAGAGCTGACGGCAACCGAGGTCGCCGTCAGGGAGGCGGCCAGGAAGAGGCGGCCATTGGTCTCGAGCCCGAAAACGCCCCCCAGCAGGAATCCGCCGATGAACGGGACGATGACGCCGAGGACCGCCGCGCCCAGCGCCGTCGAGCCGACCCGCACGATATCCCCGACCCGCGTATGCACCCCGACCTCGAAGAGGAGCAGCACGGCGCCGATCTGCGCGAAGAGCTCCGTCTCGGCGCTCAGCTGATACCAACCCAGGACAGCGGGCCCAACCACCAGGCCCCCCAAGATCTCGCCCACCAGGGCGGGCTGGCCAAGCCGCTTGAACAGCTCGTCGCCGATCTTCGCGGCGAGGAGGAGAGCGAAGAGCTGGAAGAGGACGGGGGGATGCTCCATCAGATCCCTATAGCAGGTAACGCAGCCAGAGGTAGATGCTGGCGATCACCAGTGATTCCACCACCACGACCGCCCCATGGCGCAGAAATTCCATGAAACGGATGGGCGTGCCGTTCCGTGCGGCGACGTTCGCCACCACCACGTTGGCCGACGCGCCGACGAGGGTCAGATTGCCGCCCAGGCACGCCCCGAGTGCCAGCGCCCACCACAGCGGCTGCGCCGGCAGGCCGTCCGCCACGAGGCGCTCCACGATGGGGATGGCGGTCGCGGTATAGGGGATGTTGTCGACGATCGCCGAGGCGACGGCCGACACCCACACGAGCCCGATCGCGACGAGGCGGATGTCGCCGCCCGCGTTTGCCAGCGCATCGGCGACCGTGCCGATGATGCCGACCTGGACCACGCCCTCGACGAGAATGAAGAGGCCCACGAAGAAGAGGAGCGTCGTCCATTCGACGTCCCGAAAGGCCTCGTGGGGATCGAGGCCGCTGACCAGAAGCAGCAGGGTGGCGCCGAGCAGCGCGACGGTCGCGGCCTCGATGCCCAGCGCGCCGTGGAAGAGGAAGCCGATGGTGATCAGGGCGAGGATCGCCAACGACTTCATCAGGAGTGGTCGGTCGCGGATCAGCTCCTCGCGCGGACCGGCGAGGATTGCCTCGCGTCGGTCTGGCGATACCGACAGCCCGTCCTTGAAGAGGAAGCGCAGGGTCGAGAGGTACGCCGCAAGGATCAGCACCACGACCGGCCCAAGATTCGTGAGGAAGGCGCCGAAGTCGAGCCCAGCCGCCGACCCGATCAGGATGTTTGGTGGATCGCCGATCAACGTCGCGGTCCCGCCGATGTTCGACGCCACGATCTGGCTGATCAGGAACGGATACGGTGAGACCTCGAGGCGTCGCGCCGTGACCAGGGCCACCGGTGCCATCAGGACGACGGTGGTGACGTTGTCGAGGAAGGCCGATAGGACCGCCGTCGCAAGAGCCAGCAGAATGAGCAGGCGGAACGGCTCGGCGCGGGACGCGTAGACGGCACGCATCCCCAGCCACTCGAAGAAGCCGGTGCGGCCAAGGGCACTGGCGATGACCATCATCCCCGCCAGCAGGAAGATGACGTTGAAGTCGATCGCGGCGAATGCGGCGTGCTGGTCGAGCACCCCGAGCAGGACGAGGACGAGTCCGCCCAGCAGCGCGATGAGGGTGCGGTCCCACCGCTCCGTGGCGATCGCCACGTAGCTGACTGCGAAGACCGTCCCCGCGACCCAGACCTCCACCCGCCCCACCTCTCGAGCTGTCCCACAGACAGCAACGGAGACCACGCACCGTTGCGCAGTCTCCACCTCAGGTCCGGCGATACGGGCCCGGCCTCGGCCCTGCCTCCGGCGGGAGGCTGCCAGCGAGTCTAGTCGCTCGCCTCTTCCTCGGGCAAGCCCGACCAGGCGTCGTTGATGCGCTCGGCCAGCTCGGCCAGCGACGCCACGGTCAGCGCGGGCTTGACCCCGTCCGGCAGGCGCTCGATGAGTCCCCACGGCCCGCGGCGGATCCAGACCGCGCGCATCCCGGCAACGGTTGCGGGCAGCACGTCGTTGTCGACCCGGTCACCAACGTAGGCGACCGATGACGCCGACGGCGAGCCGAGCAGCTCCAGGGTGCGCTCGAAGAACGCCTGGGCCGGCTTCGCGACGCCCATCTCTGCCGACATCGCCATGACTTCCGCGTCGACGCCGATGCGTCGCAGCTCCTCGTCCCGGCTCGCCGGCTGGTTGCCGATCACCGCCACGCGGTAGCCCTTCTCGCGGAGCGCCGCTATGGCGGGGATGGCATCCGGGTAAAGGTCGTCGGGCTGGAAGCCGCCGTAGATCGCCTCGTGCTCTGGCCACGCGGTGCGCCAGTCGTCGGCGCTGAAGAGCTCGAAGACGTCCCGATGCTCCCCGCCTCGCGCCAGCACCGCCCCGAAGCCCGCCAGGAAGGTCAGCCGCGGGATGCCGAGCATGTCGGCCCAGATCGTCCAGACCCGTGTCTCGTCGATGATCGTCTCGCCCACGTCGAGGACGACCCATCGGCCGCTCATGAGGCCATGAGCTCACGCACCCGGTCGTTGATCGCGAGGATCTCGGCCTCCGAAAGGTCCGGATGGTCGCGACTGGTGATCTCGGTCGCCCCGCTGGGAAGCTTCCGCTCCTCCACCTCGCCGCTGATGATGTTCGTATTCAGCACCCCCGCCGGTGCATTGACCACGAGGTGGACGTGCAGGTGCGGGATGCCACCGCCGAAGACGTAGGCGTACACCAGCGGCGCGCGACTCGCCTCGCGCAACGCGGCGCAGGCGCGCGCGATCGCCGGTCCGAAGGTCGCGGCCTCGGGGCCGTCGAGGTCGGCGAGGTAGGGAATGTGGCGGATCGGCTCCAGGTAGCCGAAGCCGCGGGTTGCCGTGTGCCGTGAGAGGGAGAGCCGCCAGAGGTCGTCGCGCCAGACCTCGACCCGGTCGAGCTCCGGGTCACGCTCCGGGCCGGCGCAGATCGCGCAGTCGGAAGCCGGGCTACGCAGCCTTCACTCCGCTGACGAGCGCCTCGACGCTCTTCTTGGCATCGCCGAAGAGCATCGTCGTCTTCGGATCGGAGTAGAGCGGGTTGTCGATCCCGGCGAAGCCGGCGGCCATCGAGCGCTTGAGCACGATGACGTGCTCGGCCTTGTCCACGTCGAGGATTGGCATGCCGTAGATCGGCGAGGAGGTATCGGTCCTGGCGGCCGGGTTGGTGACGTCGTTGGCGCCGATGACGAGCGCCACCGAGGCATTCGGGAAGTCGCCGTTGATCTCGTCCATCTCCTTCAGGCGGTCGTAGGGAACGTTCGCCTCGGCCAGCAGGACATTCATGTGACCCGGCATCCGTCCGGCGACCGGGTGGATGGCGAACTCGACGTCGACGCCCCTGGCGATGAGCAGGTCCATCAGCTCGCGGACGGCCTGCTGCGCCTGTGCCACGGCCATCCCGTAGCCCGGCACGATGATCACCTTCTTGCCGTATGCCATCAGGACTGCGGCGTCCTCCGCGTTGATCTCGCGGATGTTCTGGTCACCGGTGGCCCCGGCAGCCGCCGCGCCACCGGCGGTCCCGAAGGCGCCGAACAGGACATTGAAGATGGACCGATTCATGGCCCGGCACATCAGCTGGGTCAGGATTCCACCGGAGGCGCCGACGAGCGTGCCGGCCACCAGCAGCGCGTAGTTGTTGAGCACGAAGCCGGTGGCCGCCACCGCGATGCCGGTGTACGAGTTGAGCAGCGACACGACCACCGGCATGTCGGCCCCACCGATGGGCATCACCGCCGCCACGCCCAGGATCAGCGCCAGCCCGACGAAGAGCAGGAAGAGCGGGATGCTGTTGGTGACGAGGGTGAGGATCACGCCGAGGACGAGGATCCCGGCCAGGACCGAACCGGTGACGACCTTGTCGCCCGGATAGGTCACGGGCCGGCCGGAGACGATCCCCTGCAGCTTGCCGAAGGCGATGATCGAGCCCGTGAACGACACCGAGCCGATGACGGCGCCGAGCAGCGTGGCGACCATGAAGGTGACTGGCAGCAGCTCGGCTGGTACGAAGAGACACGACTTGGCACCTGCCGGGCAGCCGCCAGCACCGGCGTCGCGCAAGAACTCGGCCGCGGCCACCAGGGCCGCCGCGCCACCTCCGGCGCCGTTGAAGATGGCGACCATCTGGGGCATGGCGGTCATCGGCACCCGGCGAGCGCCGACCGCGCCAACCAGTGCTCCGACCGGGATCCCGACGGCCAGGATCCAGACCGTGGAGAGGCCGCCGTCTCGCAGCAGGAACTCGGTGATGAAGACCCAGCCGACGACGATCGCCATACCCGTCGCGGCCAGCCGATTGCCGCGGCGCGCCGAGACCGGCGACGAGAGGAATTTCAGGCCGAGGATGAAGGTGACCGAGCCGACCAGGTAGACGAAGAAGGTGACGATCTCGAGGGTCGTCATGGCTTGGCGTCCGGGCGGCGCTTGAACATCTCGAGCATGCGGTCGGTGACGACGAAGCCGCCGACGACGTTGATCGTGCCGAGGACCACGCCCAGCAGTGCCAGCACGATCCGCAACGGACCCTCAGCAGAGGCGGCGACGAGCATGGCGCCAACCACGATCACGCCGTGGACCGCGTTGGCGCCGGACATCAGAGGGGTGTGGAGCATGGTCGGGACCTTGCTGACCACCTCGTAGCCGACGAACGCGGCAAGGACGAAGACGAAGAGCGCCTGCAGCAGCGCCTCGGTGGGGAGGGTCTGGACCGCCTCGTTCACGCCGCGCCTCCCGCCGGCATCGGCTCCGACACTTCGATGCCGAGCGCCTTGGCGGTCGGCTCATTCACGACCTTGCCGCCGTGCGTGATGGTCGCGCCGCGGGTGATCTCATCGGTGAAGTCGAGGGCGATGCTGCCGTCCTTGATGAGGTGCTTGAGGAGCGTCTGCATGTTCTTGGCGTACATCGCGGTGGCGCTGCCGGGCATGGTGGCCGGCAGGTTCGTGAGGCCGATGATCGTGACGCCGTGCTTCACGACCTCCTTACCGGCCTCGGTCCCCTCGACGTTGCCGCCCATCTCGGCCGCCATGTCGACGATCACGCTGCCAGGCTTCATGGAAGCGACCATCTCATCGGTCACCAGCTTCGGTGCGGGTCGTCCGGGTATCAGCGCCGTCGTGATCACGAAGTCGGCCTCCTTGACGCGCTGGGCGATGAGGGCGGCCTGCCGGGCCTTGTAGTCGTCGCTCATCTCGCGGGCGTAGCCGCCGGCGGTCTCCGCGCTGGCCTTCTCCTCCTCGGTCATCTCCACCTCGATGAAGATGCCGCCCAGGCTCTCGACCTGCTCCTTGACGACCGGCCGGACGTCGGTCGCCTCGACCACGGCGCCAAGACGGCGTGCGGTGCCGATGGCCATCAGCCCCGCGACGCCGGCGCCCATCACGATCCCCCGCGCGGGACGCACCGTGCCCGCCGCGGTGGTCAGCAGCGGCATGAACTTCGGCAGCCGCTCAGCCGCCATGAGGACCGCCTTGTAACCACCGACCGTGGCCTGCGACGAGAGCGTGTCCATGCTCTGCGCGCGGGTGATGCGCGGAATGGAATCCATGCTGATGGCGGTGACGCCGGTCTCGGCCAGGCGGCGCGCCAGCTCGGGGTTGGCGAGGGTGCCCAGCGTGCCGATCAGGATGGCTCCCGACCGCATCATGCCGGTCTCCTCGTCGGTGGGGCGACCCACGCGGACCACGACATCGGCGTCGCCGTAGACCGCGGCCGCGTCCGGGACGATGGTGGCGCCCGCCTCGCGGAACGCCTCGTCGCCGATGAACGAGGCGTCGCCCGCGCCCGATTGCACCACGACCTCGACGCCATCGGCGATGAGGGCGGCGACCGCCGGCGGGCTCAGAGCCACGCGGGTCTCGCCGGGCGCGGTTTCGCGGGGAACAGCGATCTTCATGAAGGCAGATCCTGGCAGCTCAAAGGTGTCACACCGACGAACCGCCGCGCGGTCGGCGCATGGCGGTTCGGGAAGCAAAGTGTAGCAGGCGGAGATCGGGGCCCACGCGAAGGAAGAACGGCGCGGCTCTGCTGGGCCGCTTGACGGAATGTTGTACTAATGATATGGTCCATAGCGCTAACAATACTTCAGCTGGAGTGAGATCCATGGTCCGCAGCTCAACTCCCCGCCAGCCGTCCCGAATCGATCGCCTACCGCAGCGCGCGCGTCGCGTCCTGGCCGTGGCAACCCTGGTTGGCCTGCCGTCGATGTACCTGTGGTCCAACTACTGGCAGACGACATCGGTGCCAGCCCTGGTCTGGGGCCCTGTCTCCTTCCTGCTCATCGGCCTGACGGGCATCGGTTCGCTCGTCCTCTACCTCTTCGTCCGAGACCGGGCCGACTTCTCCGGCCGGAGCCTCGACGAGCGTCAGCAACGTCTCCGCGACCGGGCGTGGGTGCTCGCCTATGGGGTCCTCGCCACGGTGGTGGTGCTCGGCATGGGCCTTGTTGCGGTGCTCGTTCTCGGCGTGGGGCAGGAGGTGCGCCTCGATGGCAACCTGGTCAGCGCCGGGGCCCTGTCGGTCGGCGTGCTGATTCCCGTCCTGCCAGTGGCCGCACTGGCATGGATCGAGCCCGACGCGCCCGAGGAATCCTGATGCCGCGGCCGGCAGAGCGGGTCGAGCCCGTGCTCCACAACCGCCTCGTCGTCCTGCGGGCGGAGCGCGGCCTCTCTCGCCAGGACCTGGCGGATGCGCTCAATGTGAACTACCAGACCATCGGCTATCTTGAGCGCGGCGAGTACAACCCGAGCCTGGACCTCGCGCTGCGGGCGGCGGAGTACTTCTCCCTGCCGGTCGAGGCGATCTTCAGCCGCAGTCCCTTCACTCCGATGTCGGAGCAGCTGTACCGATGAGCCTCGTCGTCGATCGCATCACGAAGGCATTCGGGCCCGTCCAGGCCCTGGATGACGTCTCGTTCGAAGTCGAGCCAGGTCGGATCTTCGGCCTGCTTGGCGCAAACGGCGCCGGGAAGACGACGTCCATGCGCATCGTCCTCGACATCCTGCGGGCGGACGCCGGGACCGTCACCTGGGAGGGTCGCGCCAACACGGACCTGCCGCGGCGCACATGGGGCTATCTCCCCGAGGAGCGCGGCCTCTATCTCCGCATGAAGGTCAGCGAGGTGCTCTCGTTCTTCGCCTCGCTGTACGGCGTCGAACGCGGGGCAGCGACCGCCGAGCTCGAGGACTGGCTGCAGCGCTTCCGCATCCCCGAGTACCGCGACCGCAAGGTGGAGGAGCTCTCCAAGGGGAACCAGCAGAAGATCCAGTTCATCGCCGCGATCCTGCACGACCCGGCGGTGCTGATCATGGACGAGCCCTTCAGCGGCCTCGATCCGGTCAACGTCCAGCTCCTCAAGGAAGCGTTCGTCGAGATGCGCGACCGCGGGAAGACGCTCATCTTCAGCACGCACCAGATGGAGACGGCCGAGGAGCTGTGCGAGTCGATCGCGATCATCGACCGCGGCAGGGTCGTCGTCAGCGGGCCGCTGCGGGACGTCAAGCACGCCATGGGCCGGCAGGTCGTGCGCCTCGCCACGGATCGTGATGGCAACGGGGCCGAGTGGCTGGCGGGGATGGATGGCATCAGCCTGACGGCCCGCCGCGAGGACTTCCTCGAGCTGCGCGTCCCCGCCGGGACCGATCCGGAGCTCATCCTGCGGGCCGCCCTGGACCACGGCGAGCGGGTGACCCGATTCGAGATCGGCGAGCCGTCGCTGGAGGAGATCTTCATCGAGCACGTCGGCAGGCCCGCCGCCGCCGAGGAGGATCGCCACCTGGCTGCCCCCGCGCGCGAAGCAGCGCCGGGAGACGAGGGATGAACAGCCTCCTGCCCAACGCCTGGCACATCGCTCGGCGCGAGTACCGGATGCGCACGCGGAGCCGGACGTTCGTGATCGTCACCGTCTTCCTGGCGCTCATCGGCCTGGGCATTGCCATGCTGCCCATCCTGGGGCGGTTCATCGCCGGCGACGAGAAGACGACCATCGCCGTCCATTCGAGCGACGCCCAGCTGCAGTCCGCCACGGCCGCCTCGATGGCCCAGCTCCTCAACGCCGACGGCAAGGCCACGTATGAGATCGTGGCCGCCACGGACGCGGCCGCGGCCGAGGCCGACGTCCGCGCGGGCAGGATCGAAGGGCTGCTGACCGTGACCCGCGGCACGGATGGGGAGCTCTCGTTCGACGCCCTGAGCGATGCCAGGGCGACCGATCAGCGGCTCTTCGCGGTGCGCCAGGCCGTCATCCAGATGAACATCGGGGACCGGCTGCAGCGGGCCGGGGTCGAGCCCTCCGCAGTCGGCCAGATCTTCGCCGAGACGCCCTGGCAGCTGACCCCGCTCGACCCCGATGCGCGCAGCCTCGAGGACAGGCCCGGGGCGAACTATGTGCTCGCCTACGCCCTCGTGATCCTCACCTTCCTGGCGGTCATCACCTACGGCCAGTGGGTCGCCACCAGCGTCGCGGAGGAGAAGAGCAGCCGGGTGATGGAGCTGCTGATCACCGCCGCCACCCCGCGGCAGCTGCTGGCAGGAAAGGTGATCGGCAACGGGGCGGCCGGGCTGACCCAGTACGCGGTCGTCGTCGCCGCGGCACTTGTCGGTCTGCTCGCGCAGGGAGCGGTGGCGCAGTACGTCCTCGGCGACAAGGCGGGGCCTCCGCTCGAGGACATCAACCTGTGGGTCTTCGCGCCGTTCAGCGTCTTCTTCATCGGCGGGTTCGCCCTGTACTCGCTGCTGTACGCCGGCCTGGGCTCGATGGCGAGCCGCACGGAGGACGTCCAGCAGGCCACCGGACCGATGATCTTCATCGGCATGGGGGGCTACTTCGCCGCCTTCATCGCCCTCAACACACCAGAGGCCGCGTGGGTCAAGATCCTCTCGCTGATCCCCTTCTTCAGCCCCTACATGCTGCCGATGCGCCTCCTGATCTCGAGCGTGGCGCCCTGGGAATGGCTCGTCGGCGCGGCGCTCATGATTCTCTTCCTGGCGGGCGCGCTCTGGCTCGCGGCGCGGGTCTACTCGGCCGGCGTCCTCCTCTACGGCCAGCGTGCCAACCTGCGCTCCGTCTGGCGCGCCGTTCGCGTCGACCGCTGAGGGCTCGCGGCGAGGCTGCCGCGGTGTAGATTTGCCCCTCATGCAGGCTGAGCCGATGGGCACCTCTCCGGCGGTGATCGCAGCTGATGGGCTGACGAAGCACTACGGCCATGTCGAGGCCCTGGTGGACCTCCACCTGGACGTCCGTCCCGGAGAGATCTTCGGCTTCCTTGGCCCCAACGGGGCCGGCAAGTCCACCATGATCCGAACCCTGCTCGGCTACCTGCACCCCACCCGCGGCTCGGCGACGGTGCTCGGCCTGGACATCGTGGCCGACTCGGTCGAGATCCGGCGTCGGACTGGCTACCTTCCCGGCGGCATCGCGCTGTATGACTCGCTCAGCGGAGCCGATGCGCTCGCGTACCTCGCCGACCTCCAGGACCGGGGCTCGACCATGCGGGACGAGCTCTGCGAACGCCTCCAGATGCCGAAGTCCGTGCTGCGCCGCAAGGTGCGCGACTATTCGCGCGGGATGCGCCAGAAGATCGGCGTGATCCAGGCCCTGCAGCACGATCCGGAGCTCGCCATCCTCGATGAGCCGACCGAGGGCCTCGACCCGCTGATGCAGCATGCCTTCTACGCGCTGATGGACGACCAGCGCGCCAAGGGCCGCACGATCTTCTTCTCGAGCCATGTCCTGTCCGAGGTGGAGCGCATCTGCGACCGGGTCGCGATCATCCGCGCCGGCCACCTGATGGCGCTCCAGAACGTCGACGAGCTGCTGGCGCGCCGCAAGAAGAAGGTGGAGCTGCGCTGGCGTGGCGCGGCTCCGGACCTGGAGGGCATCCCCGGCCTCGCCGACATCGAGGTCAAGGGCGACCGGATGCGGGCGACGCTGCTGGGCGACGTGTCCGGCTTCGTGCGCGCCATCGCCTCGCCCTCGTTGGAGGACCTCACCATCGAGCCGGCTCGGCTCGAGGAGGCGTTCCTGGAGTTCTACTCCGGTGACGAAGCGAGCGAGGAGGTGCGCGGGTGAACCTGCGGCTCTACCTCCAGACCCTGCGCTGGAATCGGGTTCGGCTGGCGGCCGTGGTGGTCGCGTCGATCGGGTGGGGAATGCTGATCCCGGTCATCTACGTCAACTTCGCCGACGCGTTCAAGGAGCTGGCCAATTCCGGAGCATTTCCCAAGGAGCTCCTGAACTTCGGGTCGGGCAGCCTCTTCACGCTGCCGGGCGCGCTGACCCTGGGGCTGCAGCATCCGCTGGCCATCGCCTTCGTCGGCATCTTCGCCGTGGGCTCGACGGTGGGCTCGATCGCCGGCGAGCGGGAGGGCGGCACGCTCGAGGTCCTGCTCTCGCGACCAATCGCGCGCCCGACGCTGTACGCAACCGTCGCGCTTGCGTGCCTGACGCTGATCGCGATCGTGCTCCTCGCATTGCTCGGCGGCCAGCTCATCGGCGTGGCCATCCAGGGCGTCGGCGACGAGCTCGACATGGCCCAGATGCCCCTCGTCTTCCTCAACGGCCTGATGCTGTGGGGCGCATTCGCGGCCTTCGGTCTGGCGGCCTCGGTCAGCTTCGATCGCCACGCCCCCGCCCTTGGCCTTTCCATGGCCTACCTGCTGGTCAACTACTTCCTGGAGATCCTGGGCTCGCTCTGGAAGGACGTCGACTGGTCGCAGCAGTACTCGCTCTTCCACCACTTCAACCCCGGGAAGATCCTGACCGGAAAGACCGACGCGTTCGACTTCGTGATCCTGGCGATTGCGATCCTGGTCCCGGTGGCATACGCGCTCCAGGTCTTCCCTCGCCGGGACCTCGCCGCCCCGAGCTGAGCCTCGACCTAGGCCCGATGCAGCGCAAGCGCGGTGGCCTGCTCGAGGCTCAGGCGCTGGCCCTCCGCAAATGTCGCGGCATTCCCCCGCTCGCTGATGAGCGACTCGGGGTAGAAGCCCGCGAACTCGCGGTTCATCTCCGCGAGACCGGTGCCGGTGCTCCGCTCGGTGGCGGCGGCGTAGCCCGCGAGCTTCAGGGCCAGCTCCACGTTCCCATTGGCCCACTCGAGCGTGGCGAACCCATCGAACAGGAGCCCATAGCCCGACTTGTCGTCGTTCTCGACAAAGATCGGCAGTGCCTCTTCGAGGTAGCGGCGCATCGCGTCCTTGTCGGTGGTCAGGCTGCTGCCCGCCAGCATGTACAGCGCCCATCCCGTCATGAAGCGGTCTCCCAGACGCCGGAAGATTTCGAGCGCCTCGCTGGCCAGCTCGAGGGAGCGTGGGTAATCGCGGTTGAAGAACTCGACGGTTGAGAGTCCCCATAGGGCACGCCCCGTGCCGCCCTCGTCACCCAGCTGCCGAAACAGGTCGACCGCCTCGGTGGCGATCTCCCGGGCGCGTGCCGCGTTCTCCGGACTGAGCTCGCTGAACGAGTACGTGAAGGCCATGTTGTAGACGGCATTGGCGATCCGTCCCAGGTCACCGGATGTGCGCGCCAGGTCCAGTGCCTCGCCGTACCACAGCCGCGCGGCGTCCATATCGGCCTGCCAGTAGGCGATGCCGCCGGCTGCTTCAAGCGCCGCCGCCCGGGCGTCAGGTACGGCTTCGCTCCCCGGCAGCGTCAGAACGCGTTCCGCAGTCTCGCGGGCCTCCGCGAGAAAGCCTCGCATCTGCCAGAAGCGCCACGACGATGCCAGAAGCCGCAGGGCTGTTTCGCTGTGGTTCGCCTCGGCCGCCCATGCCAGCGCGGCGCGAATGTTGTCGTGCTCCATCTCGTAGCGGTCCAGGACCACGCGCTGCTCGTCACCGAACACCCGGGGAGCGCCCTCCTCCACGAGAGCAACCACCCACGCGGCGTGGCGTTCTCGCAGCACCTCGGCCTCGCCACGCTCGCCGAGCTTCTCCATCGCAAATTCGCGGATCGTGCTCAACATGCGAAATCGCGGCTCCCCTCCGGGCTCGCTCTCCTGCCGGATGAGGCTCTTGTCGACCAGCGATGCGATCGCGTCGAGCGGGTCAGTGGCCTCATCGGCATCGAAGACGACGGTCTCGATCGCGTCGAGCCTGGCGCCCCCGGCGAAGACCGCGAAGCGCGCGAAGACCCGCTGATCGGCCTCGTCGAGGAGGTCGTGGCTCCATGCGATCGCGCCCCGCAGGGTCTGCTGGCGTTCGGGAAGGTCGCGCGACCCGCCGGACAGCAGCTTCAGCCGGTCCCCGAGGCGGTCCATGATCGCCTGGGGGGTGAGGACCCGAACGCGCGCCGCGGCCAGCTCGATCGCCAGCGGCAGGCCGTCGAGCCGCACGCAAATCTCCGCCACGGCCGGCGCGTTCGCGCTCGTCACGGAGAAGTCCGGCCGGACCGCCGTGGCGCGCTCGATGAAGAGGGCGACCGACTCGTAGGTCGAGAGCTGCTCGAAGTCGGGGAGGTGCTTCGGATCGGGCACGCCGAGGGGCGGGACCGGGAACTCGCGCTCGCCGTAGACCCGCAGCGGGCTGCGGCTGGTGACGAGGATCGACATCTTCGACGCTCTGGCCAAGAGCTCGGCGATGTGCGGGGCAGCGTCGCTCACCTGCTCGAAGTTGTCGAGGACGAGGAGGATGCACTTCGTGCCGATCTGATCAGCCAGGCGGTCGAGGGCCTGGGTGCCGGGATCGACGAGTCCCATCGCCTGCGCGATGGTCGGCAGGACCAGATCTGACTGGCTAATGGTGCCGAGCGGCACGAAGTAGATCCCGTCGGGGTAGCGATCCGTCGCATCAGCGGCGAGCTGGAGGGAGAGCCGGGTCTTCCCGGTTCCGCCAGGCCCCGTCAGGGTCAGCAGCCGGCCGTCGATCAGGAGCTGTCGCCCCTCGGCAATCTCGCGCTGGCGACCCAGGAAGGAGGTGAGCTGCGTCGGCAGGTTGTTCGGCACCGCGTTCAGCGTGTGCAGCGGCGGGAAGTCGGCTGGCAGCCCCTCGATCAGCAGGTCCCAGATCCGCTCCGGACGCGAGAGATCCTTGAGCCGATGCTCCCCCATCTCGCGCAGCGTGACGCCCGCGGGCAGCGACCCGTCCACCAACGCGCGGGTCGTGGCCGAGAGGAGGACCTGCCCGCCATGCCCGGCGTTGGCGATGCGTGCCGCGCGGTGCACGTCAAGGCCAACGTAGCTGCCCCCGCTCAGCACCCCCTCACCGGTGTGCATCCCGATCCGGATCCGGATCGTGGCACCGCTCGGCCACGGCTCGGCGGCCAGGCCGCGCTGCGTGGCGGCCGCCGCCGCGATCGCATGCGGCGCGCTGCTGAAGACGACGAAGAACGAATCGCCCTCCGTCCCGATCTCGACACCTTCGTGCGCCGTCCAGGCGGCACGCGCGATCTCACGGTGCCGCTCCAGGAGCGGCGGCCAGGCATCGGCCAGCTCCTGCGCCAGACGCGTCGAGCCCTCGACGTCGCTAAAGAGGAACGTGACGGTTCCGGTCGGCAGATCGGTCACGCGCGCAGTGTCGTCGGCAGCCGACCGGACGGCAACCCCGCTGCGGGCCTGCGCATGCCTCGACTACCCTGCGCAGCGATGGTCGAGACCCCCCAGAAGCGGCAAAGCCGGTCCGTCTTCCGCGCGCTCGCGGAACGACCGGTCATGACCGCGGTCCTGGGCGCGCTGTCGATCGCCTTCTCGGGAATCCTGGTCAGGTTGGCCGATGTCGAGCCGGCGACCGCGGCCATCTTCCGCTGCGCGTACGCGCTGCCGGCGCTCGGCCTGATCGCGTACCTCGAGCGGCGGACGCACGGACCGCGACCGGCGGCGCAGGTCCGGCTGGCGATGCTTGCGGGGATCTTCCTGGCCCTCGACCTCGTGATCTGGCACCACACCATCGCGCTCGTCGGCGCCGGGCTGGCGACCGTCCTCGGCAATACCCAGGTGGTGATCGTCGCCATCCTGGCCTGGCTGATCCTCGGGGAGCGGCCGCCGAGGCGCACCCTGCTGGCGCTGCCGGTGGTCCTCCTCGGCGTCGTCCTCATCTCCGGCGTGATCGGGACGCGCCCGTACGGCACGAACCCCGGCCTCGGCGTGGTCCTGGGGATCGTGGTGGGGATCGTCTACTCGGCATTCCTGCTCGTCCTGCGCCATGGCAACTCCGACCTGCGGCGGCCGGCCGGGCCGCTGTTCGACGCCACCCTGATCGGGGCGGTCGCCTCGCTCGTCATCGGCCTCCCCTTGGGCGAGGTGAACCTGGTTCCGAGCTGGCCGGCGCACGGCTGGCTGCTGACCCTGGCGCTGACCTCGCAGGTCGTCGGCTGGCTGATCATCAGCGTCTCTCTGCCACGCCTGCCGGCCGCGTTGACCAGCGTCATCCTGACGCTCCAGCCGGTGGGGTCGGTCCTGCTTGCGATGATCCTGCTGGGCGAGGCGCCGTCCGCCGTCCAGCTCCTGGGCGCCGGAACGATCCTGGTCGGCCTCGTCCTCGCCACACTGCGGTTCCGCGGCGAGCCTCGCCGCCAGCCAGTCGCCGAGCCGGAGATCGGCTAGTGGTTATGGTTGAGCCGATGCCTGCCGATTCGTTCCTGCTCACCGGGCGCGGCCGACTCCTCACCCCCGAGCCGTACGACGGCCCGCTGCCGTGGGCGATCCTCGTGCGCGACGGCCGTGTGGCATGGGTCGGCGCCCGATCCGATGCGCCGGTGACCGATGCCGTGACCGACGTGGCCGAAGCGCTCGTCACGCCCGGCCTCGTCAACGCCCACACGCACCCGGCCTTCCTCGGCGACCGATCCGACGAGGCAGCCGCCCGACTCGCCGGGGCCTCCCTACACCGGCGGCGGGATCCTTCGTACCGTGGCCGCAACTCGCGCCGCGTCGGACGAGGAGCTGCGCGCCGCCATCGGGTCCCGCCTCCGCGCCGAGCTGGCAGCGGGCGCCACCACGGTCGAGTGCAAGTCTGGCTACGGCCTCTCGACGGACGAGGAGCTGCGTTCGCTGCGCCTCATCGGCGAGGCTGCGGCGGCGCTCCCGATTCGCGTCGTTCGCACCTTTCTGGGTGCTCACGCCGTTCCGCCAGAGGCCGCCTCGATGGAGGAATACGCGGCCGAGGTGGCCGAGCAGATGCTGCCGGCCGTGGCCGAGGCGGGGCTGGCCGACTTCTGCGACGTCTTCTGCGACGCCGGCTTCTTCTCGCCCGAGGCCAGCGAGCGGATCCTGACCGCCGCTGCGCGCCTCGGCCTGGGGATCCGCATGCACGCGGACCAGCTGACCCGATCCGGCGGCGCCGAGCTGGCCGCGCGGCTGGGCGCAACGAGCGCCGATCACCTCGAGCAGCTCGACGCGGCGGGCATTGCCGCCCTCGCCGCCTCGGCGACCGTGGCCACGCTCCTGCCCGGTCCGGCGATCGTCATGCGCGGTGGCCTCCCGCCTGCACGGTCGCTGCTGGATGCCGGGGTGAAGGTGGCGCTGGCGAGTGACGCCAACGCCGGCACCTTCGGCGGCCTGGGGCGCGATGCCGCTGGTGATCGGCCTCGGAGCCACGGCGCTCGGCATGACCGTGGCTGAGGCGCTGACCGCCGCCACGGCAGGTGGAGCTGCCGCTCTCGGTCTCGCCGGCCGACGCGGCGTCATCGAGGTCGGAGCCGATGCCGATTTCGTGGCGTGGGACGCCGAGCACGAAGGCGCGTTTGCGTTGACCCTGGGTGGCGTTCGCCCGCTGCAGGTCTTCATCGGGGGTTAGCGCTCGTCGCCCCCCTAGAATGCTCCGCCAATGGACCGATTCGACCTGGTGATCATTGGCGCCGGCCCCGCCGGCGAGGCCGCCGCGAACAAGGGGCGCGAGCGCGGCGCATCGGTCGCGATCGTCGACCGCGACCTGTTCGGCGGGGCCTGCCCGTTCTTCGCCTGCATGCCCTCGAAGTCGCTTCTCCATTCGGCGGCGGTCCACGCGGCGGGCGGCGACTACCCGTGGCCGAAGGCGTCGCAGCGCCGCGACTGGATGATCAGCCGCGAGGGGCGGGACGTCCCCGACGACACGAAGCACCACGACGACCTGGCCAGGGCCGGCGCCGTGCCGATGCGCGGGACGGCACGCCTCGATGGGCCGGGACGGATCATCGTCAGCCACGACGACGTCGAGCACGCGATCGAGGCCGGCGCGATGATCCTCGCCATCGGCTCTCGCAGCAAGGTGCCAGACCTGCCGGGCCTCGACGACGTGCCGTACTGGACCAACCGCGAGGCCACCTCGACCCGCGAGCTGCCGGAGAGCCTCCTCATCCTGGGCGCGGGACCGACCGGCGTCGAGCTGGCACAGGCCTTCGCGCGCTACGGCGTACCGGTGACGCTGGTCGTGCCGGGGGAACGGATCCTGCCCCACGACCATGCGCGCAGCTCATCCGCCGTGGCAGCCGGGCTGACCCGCGACGGCGTCACGATTCACACCGGGGCACGTGCCGTGGCGGCCCACGCCGGGGCCGGGACGAACGGTCGGCACCGCTTCGACCTCGACGACGGTGCTCGGGTCGAGGGCAGCGCCGTCCTCCTTGCGATCGGCCGCACCCTGCCGCTCGACGGCCTCGGACTGGAGACGATCGGCGTGGACACCTCGACCGGGCGCCTCAGCCCTGATGCCCAGCTGCGGCTCGCGCCCGGCGTTTACGTGGCGGGCGACCCGGCTGGCCCCGAGATGCACACGCACGTCAGCCATTACGAGGGGGAACTTGCAGCACGGATCGCCCTCGGCGAGGACGTGAAACCGGAGCTCCGGGCGATTCCCCGCGCCGTCTACACCGATCCGGAGGCGGCCTCGGTTGGGCTGCTCCTGGAGGAGGCGCGGGAGCGCGGCATTGATGCGGAGGAGCTGACCTCCGATCTCGCGACGAGCTCGAAGGGCTTCACCGCCGAGGCGGAGGGTCACGTCTCGATCGTCGTCGACCGCGCCAGGAAGACGCTCGTCGGCGCCTTCATGGCCGGCCCGGGGGTGAGCGAGGCGATCCACGAGGCCGTGCTGGCGGTCAAGCTCGAGACACCGCTCGGCACCCTGGCGGACACGATCCATGCCTTTCCGACCGTGGCGCGGGCGCTGGGCCTCCTCTTCGACGAGGCGGTCAAGAAGCTCGGCTGACCGAGCCTACCCAGGGAACTCCTCTGGGTGGAAAGCGTAGGCCCACATCGACACGGGCTGGATCCGAAAGAGGACGACTCCTTCTCCCCAGCCGTAGGGATCGGATTCGTAGGCCTCGACCCAGATGCGGTGGATCTCGTCGTGCTCGGGATGTTGCGGCGTGATCCATTCGACCGTGCCATTGGCCACCACCGCGATCCGGTCGCCCTCCATGTGCACGGCGCTGCAGGCGGGGTTGCGGCGGAGGTGCGCGGCCCGAGTCGCTCCCGATCCGGTGCTCAGGGTGAAGCGCCCATGGACGAACAGTGTGTCGAGCGGCGAAACGCGCGGCGCGCCGCCGGACGTCACGGTCGCGAAGGCGACGTGTCTCACGCCAGTCAGATGGGCCGCCACCTGACGAGCCGTGAGGCGCCGCTTCGGCGTGACGATCGCCGTCATGTGCGCGTTGGCTCGCGCCAGGTGCGCGTCGAACATCGCCTGGAGCTCGTCGAGCTCCGCCTCGGTCTCGAGCATGCGTCAGGCCCGGACGGCGGTCAGACCTCCACCGCGAGCAGGTAGACCTGCCCGGTCGGGTGGCCAGCGCGCTGGTGGATGCGCATCACGGCCTCCTTGGACGGGCCGCTCGAGAGGCAGAAGACCTTGCCGCTGTCGGGGTCGAGCCAGGCTCGCTCGAAGTGGACGCCCTCCTCGGCCTCGATGGCGAGGTCCGCGTCGTGTGCGGCCTGGAGCTCCGCGGCGGTGGTGCCGAAGAAGCCGTCGTGGATGTCAAGGTACTTGGCCAAGCTGGTGGTCTCCTCAGCGTCTGTTGGGCGGGGCCACGAGGATACGAGGTTGCCGCCCGCGCGTCATCTGTCCTCGCGAAGCAGGACGCCGGGGTTCAGGATCCAACCGGGGTCGAGCCCGCGCTTGATGGCTCGCATGGCGGCCACGTCAGCGGTCCCACGGTCCGCCGCGAGCCAGCCGACCTTCGCCACGCCGATCCCGTGCTCCGCGCTCACTGAGCCGCCGAGCTCGATGGTGAGGCGCAGCACGGCGTCATCGACTGCCTCGTCGTCGGGCGCCGGACCGATGACTCCGACATGCAGGTTCCCATCGCAGACATGGCCGTAGAGATAGGTCGCGGAGCCGGGCCGCGCGGACTCGACGTCGCGGCTGACGCGACCGATGAACTCCGCCAGCCGAGCGACCGGCACGGCGACATCCAGCTTGTGCGCGATCCCCTCGGCGCCGATGGCCTCGGTATGCCGCTCCCGAAAGGTCCACAGGCGCGCCCGGCCGGCCTCATCGCTCGCCAGGACCGCATCCGCGACCCCGTCCGCGCTCCCGATCGCGTTCGCGAGCAGGTCCGTCGGGTCGGCGTCTCCATCGGCCTCGAGCAGCAGGTAGACGGGATGGCGGCCGGCGAATGGTCGCTCCACCTTCGCGTGGCGGGCGACGAGCTCCATCCCCGCGTCGAAGAAGATCTCGGCCGCGGCGAGCTCGGGCATCGACCGTCGAAGGTCTCCGGCGAGTGCCACCGCATCGGCCGGATCGGCCAGGCCCACCAGCGCCACCGCCCGGCGCGGGCGCATCGGGACGAGGTGCAGGTGTGCTCGAGTGATGAGCGCCAGCGTCCCCTCGCTGCCGGCCAGCAGCGACGGCAGGTGGTAGCCGGTGTTGTCCTTGACGAGGCCCGGCAGGCGACGCACCACGCTCCCATCGGCCAGCACCGCCTCCAGTCCGAGCAGCTGCATGCGCATCGGTCCATGGCGCAGGACGTGGATGCCGCCGGCGTTGGTCGCGATCATGCCGCCGATCGTTGCGGAGTCCCTGGCTCCCAGGTCAACGCCGAACGCGAAGGCGGCCGGTCGGATGTGCGCCTGGAGGGCGGCCAGCGTGACCCCGGCACCGACGATCACCTCGCCGGCGAGCTCGTCGACCGGCTCCAGGTCGCGCAGGCGAAGGGTCGACACCACGACCTGGGGACCGGCTGCGACAGCCCGCGGCACCGAGCCGCCCACCAGGCCGGTGTTGCCGCCCTGCGGGATGACCGGGGCGCCCGCCGCGGCGCAGGCGAGGACGACGGCGATGACTTCCTCGGTCGATGCCGGACGGACCACGGCCAGCGCGTCGCCGTGCCATCGGCGCGTCCAGTCCGTCTCGTAGGACGCGCGCAGGTCCGGATCGGTCAGGACGTGGCTCGTGCCGACCGCGTCGCGCAGCGTTTGGAGCAGCTCCGGGTTTGGGCGCATGGGCGAACATGCTGCCACGCCACGCATCGATCGGAGCCTCTCCAGCGCCCTGCCGCCCCTGATCCTCCTGATCGGGGCGGCCGCGGTCGAGTCGCTGCGCCTGCCAATCCTGGCGATCCTGGCAGTCGCATTCGCCGCAGTCATCGTCCTGGCCCGCCGCTCCGGCGAGGAGCGGAATGGGCCCGTCCTCGCCTACGCCGGCTGCCTCGTGGTGGCTCTGAACCTGGCGTGGGGCAGCGTCCCACCAACCGCACTGCTGGGCGGTGGCGGCGCCTGCACCGATCGGATGCTGCCGTTCGCATTCACGCGCCTGCTGGGCGCCGCGCTCGTGCTCGGGTTCGTGTCCATCATCCCGCGGCTGGTGCGCATCGTCCCGTCCGAGATCGGCCTCCGCTGGCCAACGCGAGGGTGGCTCGTCCTATCCCTGGTCGCCGTACCGCTCGTTGGCGGCGCAGCAGCCGTCATCGGCCCGCGATTGGCGGAGCCGTTCTTCGGACCCCTGTCGCCCGCCTCGACCGACCTGGCGAACCTCCTGCCCGCCGTCGTCTTCGCGTTCGCCAACGCGACCATGGAGGAGGTCGCCTTCCGCGGTGCCCTGCTCCGCTGGTTCTCGCCAGTTATCGGTGTCGCGAACGCGCTGGCCCTGCAGGCCTTCATCTTCGGCCTCGCGCACGGCGTCGGGACCGACTTCATCGGCTCACCCCTGCCCGTCATGGCCGCGACCGCTGTGGCCGGGCTGCTCCTCGGCGCTCTCGCGCTTCGCACCCGCTCCCTGCTCCTGCCGATCGCGATTCACCTCGCGCTCGACATCCCGGTCTTCTACGGCAAGGTGTGCCTCGGTGCCTAGACTCGCTCCATGAATGACCGATGGGCAACGTTCGACTGCTACGGGACCCTCGTGGACTGGATGGGCGGCCTCCGACGGACGTTCGTCGACCTCTGGCCGGATGCAGACGCCGATGCGCTGCTGACCCTCTATCACCAGGTCGAGCCCGCGGTGCAGGCCGGGCGGAGCCTCCCCTACCGCGCGGTGATGGCCGAGAGCCTCGCCAGCATTGCCGCCATGGCCCGGCTCGACCTGCCGGCCGACGCCGCTGATGCGCTTGGCGCGTCGCTCCCGCGATGGCCGGTCTTCGCGGAGGTGCCGGACGCGCTTGCCGAGCTGCGGCGACGCGGCTGGCGGCTCGCCATCCTCTCGAACACGGACCCCGACCTGCTGGAGGCCTCACTCCAGGCGATCGGCGTGCCGGTCGACCTGCGAATCGTCGCGTCGGACATCGGCTCCTACAAGCCGGCGCCTCGTCATTGGGAGGCGTTCTTCGACCAGAGCGGTGCCGACCCGCGGCGCCACGCGCACGTTGCCGCGTCGCTCTTCCACGACATCGAGCCCGGCGGGCGGCTCGGCCTGCGCTGCATATGGATCAACCGGCTTGCCGAACGAAGCGACTTGCCGCGCGCCGGGGAGCTGGTCGACCTGGCCTCGCTT
Organism: uncultured Chloroflexia bacterium; assembly: GCA_963807915.1. Taxonomy (GTDB): domain Bacteria; phylum Chloroflexota; class Limnocylindria; order QHBO01; family QHBO01; genus CF-167. Next base: position 297,685 of record CAWEDO010000002.1, read on the forward strand.
CCCGATACGCTCGAGGGGCTGGTGCCTGACCCTCAGTCTTGAAGTGAGGCCCTGGCGCGGAACGAGATCCAGCCGATGGCCAGGGCGATGACCCCAAGCACGAGGAACAGCTGCCCGGGTCCGAGGAACAACCCGCGGACCGCGAACGCGAGGTGGCCGACGGCAGCCCACAGCGCAACGGTGAGGAGCCGGCGGGTTGGCCGCGCAAGGATCGAGCGCGCGAGGTTGGTCCCGAAAGCCGAGAGAACCCCGAAGCCGAACGCCAACAGCCAGTCCTCCTGCGAGCCGCCGTACGCCAGGGCGTGCGTCAGCAGGTAGATCGCGTAGGCGCCTTCGAGGACGGCAAGGATTCCCCAGCTCCAGCCGGCCACGGAGACTCCCAGCGGTCGGGGCAGTGCCGGAGGCTGAACCGTCGGCAGGGCCGCCTCGGAACCACGAAAGTGGGCAAGCAGCGCGACTCGGCCGCTGACGCCCAGCTTCACGTAGATGCTTGACAGGTGCGACCGCACCGTTGCCTCGCTCAGCGACAGATGGTCTGCGATCTCGCGTGCTGGCACGCCGGTGAGCGCCTGGTCGAGCACCGCCTGCTCGGCCGGCGTGAGCATGGAGAGCCTCGCGATCGTCATCTCGGAGTCATCGGTTTGCATGCCACAAGATTGGCGGGGATGCGCGACCCGCGCATCCGTCAAACATGGGAATCTCGCCCACCAGACAGATGAATCTGGCTCGACTTGGCATATCCGGAGTGGACTGTCACGATCCGGGCGTGATTTCCGAGCCCCTGCCGATGCTGCCCCGCGACACGCGCGGTCGCGCGCTGCACGACCTGCGCATCAGCGTCACCGACCGCTGCAACTTCCGCTGCGTGTACTGCATGCCGCGGGCGGTCTTCGGGCCCGACCACGCCTTCCTGCCGCGAGCCGAGCTGCTGACCTTCGACGAGATCGCGCGCCTGGTGGCAATCTTCACGAGCCTGGGCGTCGAGAAGGTGCGGCTGACTGGCGGCGAGCCGCTCGTCCGGCGCGAACTCCCCACCCTGGTCGCGACGCTGGCCGCGATCCCTGGCGTCCGCGACCTGACCCTGACGACCAACGGCGTGCTCCTGCCCGAGCACGCCACCGAGCTGCGCGAGGCGGGCCTGCATCGAGTCACGGTCAGCCTTGACGCCGATGACGACGCCACCTTCATGCGCATGAACGACGCCGGCGTGCCGGTCTCGCGCGTCCTGGCGGGGATCGAGGCAGCCGAAGCGGCTGGCCTTGGACCGATCAAGCTGAACATGGTGGTGAAGCGCGGCTGGAACGAGCACGCCATCCTCCCCATGGCGCGCCGGTTCCGCGGGACCGGCCGCATCCTGCGGTTCATCGAGTACATGGACGTCGGCCACTCGAACGGCTGGCGCCTGGACGAGGTCATCGGCGCGGACGAGATCCTGGCCACCATCTCGAGCGAGTTCCCCCTGGAGCCGATGGCCCCCACGAGGCCGGGCGAGGTGGCGGAGCGCTACCGCTACGCCGATGGGGGCGGCGAGATCGGCATCATCGCCTCGGTCAGCCGGCCGTTCTGCGGCGACTGCAACCGGGCTCGGCTCTCCGCTGACGGGCAGCTGTACACCTGCCTCTTCGCCACATCCGGCCACGACCTGCGCGGGCTGCTGCGCGGCGGCGCGTCCGACGCCGCGATCGAAGCCGACCTGCGACGCCTGTGGGAGGCCCGCGACGACCGCTATTCCGAGATCCGCTCCGAGGAGACGGTGAGGCTGCAGAAGGTGGAGATGAGCTACATCGGCGGCTAGCGTCGATCGTGGATCGGGGCGCTCCGGTCCCGCAGGGGCTCTCCTCGACGGTCGTGAAGAACGGCCAGGATCTCAGCCACAATCGCATGGGCCACTTCCTCGGCCCCTTCCGCGCCGATGTCCAGCCCGGCCGGTGCGTGGAGCTGGCCGATCGCCTCGGGTGCACCGATCTCGGCCAGCATCTGCTCCGTCCGTGCGCGCGGCCCGAGCACGCCCAGGTAGGCCAGCGAGCAGCCGAGGAACGAGCGCAGGTAGGCGATGTCGCGCAGGTAGTTGTGGCTCATCAGGATCACCGCGGTCCGCTCATCCGGGACCAGCGACTCGGCGGCCGAGGCCGGATCTGGGCTCGCGAACTCGGCCGCCCCGGGAAACCGTTCGGGCGTCAGCAGGGCGTGCCGAACGTCGACGACGACAACACGCCATCCCAGCTCCGCGGCCAGGCGGACGAGCGGGATCGCGTCGTGGCCCGCCCCGCAGACGAGGAGTCGGAGTGGCGGGAGCAGCGGCTCGTAGTAGATCCGCTCGCCGTTGGCCTCGAGCACGGTCGGAGAGCCGTCGCGCAGCGCCGCGGCGGCGGCGCCATCGGTCTCGAGCAGGTGCGATCCGGCGTCTGCGCCGGTCAATGGGATGACCAGGCAAGTCCCCTCCCCGGTGCGGAGTGCGGCCACGGACTCGAGAGCCCCGGCGGTCGGCTCGACGAAGAGCTCGATCGCGCCGTTGCAGCCCAGGCCGTAGCCCCACACGGCGTCGTCGTCCGCCGTCATGTCGAATTCAACGAGCCGTGGCTCACCCGCTGCGATCACCTCGCGTCCGATCCGCGCCACGTCGCCCTCCAGGCAGCCTCCGCTGATGTTGCCGATCGGCTCGCCCTCAGGCGGAATCAGGAGTCGTGCGCCGGCACGGCGGTAGGTCGAGCCGCGGGTGGCGACAACCGTGGCCAGGGCCATCGGCTGACCGCGCGCAGCCAACGCCTCGGCCGCGTCGAGCAGGTCGCCCAGCTCGGACAATCAGGCGTCCCAGCGTGAGGCAAGGTAGTCGGCGTCTGCCGCGACCCCGACGAAGTTGGCCGAGGCCAGGTTGCGCTGCCACAGCAGCCCCAGGAAGGTGAGCCCCGGCACCTCGCTGACCCCGCGGACGTGGCGCGGCACGCCGCGCTCGTCCAGCACCGGCAGGTCGAGCCAGCCGTAGTCGGGGGCGTAGCCGGTGGTCCACAGGACCGTCGAGATGCCCTCCGCCCGCAGGTCGAGCTCGGTCAGCTCCGGCACCTCGTACTCGAACGGGACGCGGTCGTCGGGCGGCAGGTCGAGCCCGGCGCGGTCGCGGAACTGCTCGATCAGGTCGCGGAAGCGCTCATCAAAGAAGGCATCGGCGAAGGCGAGGTTGGCCGAGAGGTCCGTGGCGAAGCGCGCCCGGTGGGCGTCCGCACCCTCAAAGCGGCCGACGAGCCGGATCCCCTGTGCGGCGAAGCGCCGAAGGTTCGTGTCATGCCCGCCCCCGTGACCGGACAGATGCGGGTTGCAGGCGAACTTCGCGCGCGGATCGGGCAGCTGCTCGAGGGTGGGCAGCTCGACCCCAACTCGCGGACCATCGGTCACGAGGTGGCGTATCCACCAGAACATGTCGCGGTCTCGATAGCGGCGCGGCACACGTCCGCAGTGGCCCACCGCAAGGGTCACGGAGCGGCCAGCCTCATGGAGCTCCTCGGCGAGCTGGACGCCGGTCTGCCCAGACCCGACGAGCAGGACGCCTCCCGGCGGCAGCTGGGCCTCGTTGCGGTAGTGGTGCGCGTGGAGCTGGTGGATCGCCGGATCGAAGGGGGTCGGAGGCATGCGCGGCGTGTGGAATGCCCCGGTCGCCACCACCACGCTCTCGGCCCGCAGCAGGCCGCGATTCGTCTCGACCAGGAATCTCCCCGGCGCCTCGGGATCGGAGGCGAGCCGCTGAACGGTCGTGCGGGGCATCACCGGGGCGTCGATCACGTCCGCGTAGGCCGCGACCCGCCCGGCGACCTCGTCGCGGGTCATGTACCCATCCGGGTCGCCGTCTTCGTACGGGAATCCCGGGAGACCGGTGACGAAATTGGGCGTCACCAGCTGGAAGTCATCCCATCGGTCGCGCCAGCCGCCGCCCAGCTGATCGCGCCGCTCGAGGACAAGGTGCTCGCGGCCGGCCTGGCGCAGGTGGTGGCTCATGATGAGCCCCGCCTGCCCGGCGCCGATCACGACCGTGTGCGTTGACGTTGGCAGATCGACCATGGTCCGTCGAAGGATAAAGCGACTAGCCGGCGCGGAACACCAGCGCGGCATTCATGCCGCCGAAGCCGAACGAGGTCGACAGGGCCACCGCTGGTGATGTCGTGAGGGGCTCGCGCAGGACATTGAGCTCGCAGCGCTCGTCCAGGTTGACCAGGTTGCAGGTTCCCGGCAGCAGGCCGTGGCGGAGGGCCATGACGGTGATCGCCGCCTCGATCGCTCCGCTCGCCCCCAGGGCGTGGCCGTAGAGCCCCTTCGTGCCCGAGACGGGCACCTGCGCCGCGTGCTCGCCCAGCGCCAGGTGGATGGCCTTGGCCTCAGCCAGCTCGTTGAGCTGTGTGCTCGAGGCATGGGCGTTCACGTAGCCGATCTCCCCCGCCGCGACACCGGCGTCCGCCAGGCTGGTGGTGATGGCCGCGCCTGCCGCCTCGCCGGAGGGCAGCGGCGCGGTGAGGTGGTAGGCGTCGGTCGACGCACCAAACCCGACGACCTCACCGAGGATCGTGGCAATGCGCCGCTCCGCAGACTCCCAGGCCTCCAGCACGAGCATGGCCGCGCCCTCGGCCATGACGAAGCCGTCCCGGTCGCGGTCGAAGGGGCGGCTCGCGGTGGATGGGTCGTCGTTGCGCTGCGAGAGGACGCGGATCATGGCGAACGCACCGTGGGTCAGCGGCGCCAGCGGAGCCTCGGCACCGCCGGCGATCGCAACATCCACCGTCCCCGAGCGGACCGCCTGGAACGCCTGCCCGATGGCGACCGCGCCCGATGCACATGAGTTGGCGTTGCCCACCGCCGGCCCGCGGCTACCCAGGTCGATCGCGACGTTGCTCGCCCCCGCCCCGCCGAAGACGGCCGTCGCGAGCGTCGGGGCCACTGCTCGGACGCCGCCGAGGACGTAGGCCGCGTGCTGCTCCTCCCCGAAGGCGACGCCGCCGAGCGCCGATCCGATCCAGACGCCGGTTCGGCCATCGGAGCGATCGGCATCGGTCAGGCAGGACTGCCCGATGGCCATCCGCGCGGCGGCGACCGACAGCTGGCTGAAGCGATCGAGCCGCCTCGCCCGCTTCGTGTCGAGGTGATCGGTCGGCACGAAGTCGTTGATCTGGGCGGCGATGCGCGATGGGAAAGGCGACGCGTCGAAGCGGTCGATGGCCTGCACCGCCGAGCGGTTGGCCAGCACCCCGGCCCACAGCCCATCCGCCCCTGAGCCGATGGGCGTCACCGCGCCGATCCCCGTCACCGCCACTCGCCTCACGAGCCGGCCTCCGCCAGCGCCTTCACCCGTCGCAGCGTGCGCCGCGCGATGGCCTCGACGAACTGCGGCCCGATCACGCGCTCCGCGGCAAGGCCGCCGATCATCGGCCAGCCCAGGTCCAGCTCGTGCTCGATGCTGACATCCCAGCCATGCCCGTTTGGCTCGAAGTGCCACGCGACCTGCATCCCGCGGGTCACCCCACCGGTATGGGTGAACTCGATCCGCCGCTCGTCGGGGAGCGGCCGCTGGATCGCCTCCCAGCGCACCGGGATCGGGCCACGGCGAGCGCCCATCGCAAACCGCCGCTCACCATTGGTTGCCGCCAGGCGCCGCACGTAGCGGTAGTGCGGCAGGCGCTCCGGCCAGCGCTCCACCTCGGCCGCCAGCGGGAAGATCCGCTCCAGCGGCGCGTCGATCTGGATCTGCACCCGGCTCTTCACGGTCGGAGGACCTGCGCCAGGAAGAGCGGCGAGAGCGCGTCGCTGGCCGGCCGGCAGTCGCCCAGGGCGCTGCCCAGCCGCGCCGCCGTCTCGGGGCGTGACGCCAGCCGGCGCAGGGCGTAGCCCATCAGCGGGGGCGAGGCGAGCATCCCCTGCACGAGCCAAGTCAGCGCGTCCTTCGCCGCGAACGCCTTCCGTCGCGCCGCGAGGTAGCGCGCTGCGGCCCCGTCGTCCAGCTCTCCCAGCGACTCGGCTGCCGCGCGCGCCGAGCGCAGCGCGCGGTAGATCCCCTCGCCGGTGAACGGGTCGATGAATCCCGCCGCGTCGCCGATGAGCATCCAGCCCGGGCCGGCCGCCCGTCGAACGCGATGGCCGATCGGCGACGCCCCGATGATCGGTGTCAGCCGTGCACGGCCGCGGAGACGCTCCGCGACGGCCGGGATGCCATCGATGGCGGCCGCGAAGCGCTCCTCCGCCGACCGCCGGTCGCCGTTCAACGGCAGCGCCATCCCGACGTTGATCCGGTCGCCGGCCAGCGGCGCGAGCCCCACGTACCAGCCCGGCCCGACGTGCATCTCGCCGTGTTCGACGAGGTCTGGCACGCCCTCGTAATGCGCCACCAGGCCCAGCCGACGGGGCAATCCCACGCCGCGCTCCACGGAGATGCGCTGGCTGACCCGGGATCGCGCGCCGTCGGCGCCGATCAGCCACCGGCATCGGACGCCGCGCTTGCCATCGGCACTGCGGACCGTCGCCCGCACCACGCGGCCCCCGCTCCCGTCCTGCCCGCCGGCCCAACTCACGTCATGGAACGAGGTGTGCTCCATCAGGCGCGCACCGCTGGCGGCCGCGTGCGCGGCGAGCATTGCGTCGAACCGGGTCCGTTCCAGGCCCCACGCCGTGCGCGGTCCGCTTTGGTCGTGGTAGCGGACGTCCACCGCGTCGTCACCGCGAATGACCCGCATCCCCTCGAGCGGCAGGGCATCGGCCATCCAGGCGTCGTCAGGCAGTCCGAGCAGGCGGAGCTCCTCGACGATGCGCGGGCTGGCGTACTCGGCGCAGGCCTTTGGCCGCGGGTGGGCGTGGGTCTCGACCAGCAGGACGTCGCGACCGCTCTTTGCGAGCGAGGCGGCCACGGCCGAGCCGGCCGGCCCCGCGCCAACCACCAGGACATCGCACTCCAGTGGGGGCGAGGTCATCGGTACACCGTCGTCACGCGCGGCCAGAAGCGCCCGCTGCGCCTGGCGCGCCTCAGCCCGGCCTTCGCAGCCAGGCTGTCCAGCTCGGAGAGCGTGTAGGCCCGCCGAGCGGAGAGGACGCCGTCATGCCGGGTATACGCGGCACGGCTCAGGGCGAGCACCGCGGCAGCTGTCATCGCGAAGGGGATCACCCCACGCCGCAGGTCGTTGATGACCACCCCCAGGCGCGACACCCGCCGCATCTCGGCCAGGGCGACGATCGCATCGTCGGGGTCGAAGTGGTGCATGAGCAGCGACGCGTGGGCCACGTCGACCTCACGATCGCCCAACGGAATGGCTCGCGCATCGGCCTGCAGCAGGGACACGTTGTTGGTACCGGCCAGGTTACGAGTCGCGATCTCGAGCACCTCGCCGCGCACGTCCGATGCGATCACCTCCACGTGCCTCCGGCCCCGCAGCCGCTTCACGAAGTCCCCCGAGCCGGTCCCCAGGTCCAGCACCGTCGCTTCGGACTGCTCGCCCAGCAGCCATTCCACGGCTCGCACGCTGTCGCCGATGCCACCCGGCAGGCGATTCAGCATGGCCATCTCACGCAGGTTCTTGCGCAGCTCGATCGCGTCGAGCTGGTCGGCGTCGAGCAGCTCGTGAGCGGTGGAACGGACGTTCAGGAGGCTGGCCACGAGGCGGTCACTATGCGCGATGTCCCACGGGAGCGCAGGCGTGGCACCATGCCGCCATGCGACTGGACCCGACCATCACCGCCGTCGACGCGCATGCGGGCGGCGAGCCGGGGCGGGTCATCATCGGCGGTGTCCACGACGTTCCCGGCGCAACGATGCTCGAGAAGCGCGACCACCTGGCCGAGCACGGGGACCAGCTGCGCCGCCTCATGCTCCGCGAGCCGCGGGGCTACCCGGCCCTCTGCGCGAACGTGATCCTGCCGCCGACAGACCCAAAGGCCGATGCGGGCTTCGTGATCATGGAGCAGGCCGAATACCCGGCGATGAGCGGCTCGAACACGATCTGCACCGCCACGGTCCTCATCGCCGAGCGGCTCGTGCCGGTGACGGAGCCGATCACCCAGCTGACCCTCGAGGCCCCCGCGGGCCTGATCAAGATCCGTGCCGCGGTGACAGACGGGCGCGCGACCTCGATCACCTTCGAGAACGTGCCCGCCTTCGCCATCGAGATCAACGCACCGGTCGAGGTGCCGCAGATCGGCCGCGTCAAGGTCGACGTGGCCTGGGGCGGGATGTTCTACGCGATCATCGAGGCATCGGCGCTGGGGCTCCGGCTCACCCCCGACGAGGGGCGGGACATCGTGCGGCTGGGCGAGATGGTCAAGGCGGCGGCGCGCGAGCAGATCCCGGTGGCGCATCCCGACCATCCGGAGATCCGCGGCATCAGCATCATCGAGCTGACCGCCCGGCCGACCCTCCCTGGCGCGCACGGCAGGAACACGGTGGTCGTGAGCTCCGGCACGCTGGACTGGTCGCGCCCCGAGTCGTTCACCGGCGTCCTCGACCGCTCGCCGTGCGGCACGGGAACCTGCGCGCGGATGGCCGTGCTGCACGCCCGCGGCAAGCTCCGGATCGGTGAGGACTACGTCCACGAGGGGATCCTGGGGACCGCCTGGACCGGGCGGTTGCTGCGCGAAACGACCGTGGGTCCGTACCGGGCGGTGGTGCCGCAGCTGACCGGCAGCGCCTGGATCACCGGGCGTGCTGAGTACGCGCTCGACCCCGACGATCCGTTCCAGGAAGGATTCACGGTCGGCGACCTGTGGGGACTGGCCGACTAGGTCTTCCCCGCGGCGGCACCGTGTCCTATGATGGCGTTCCCCGCGACTTCGGCGCGGCCCCGTTGACCCGCCCGCTGGGCGAGCGCAGACCCTTCAAGAGGACGATGGGATGGCGACGGTCACCTTCGATCACGTCTACAAGCGCTTCGCCGGCGACGTGATCGCGGTCAACGATCTCAACCTTCAGGTCGCCGACGGCGAGTTCCTGATCCTGGTCGGCCCCTCCGGCTGCGGCAAGACGACAGCTCTGCGCTGCGTCGCCGGGCTGGAGACGATCAGCGAGGGCAGGCTCCTCATCGGTGACCAGGTGGTGAATGACGTGGCGCCAAAGGACCGCGACATCGCCATGGTCTTCCAGAGCTACGCGCTCTACCCGCACATGAGCGTCTTCGACAACCTGGCCTTCGGCCTGAAGCTGCGCAAGATGCCGAAGGCAGAGATCGACGCGCGGGTGCGCGAGGCGGCGGGGATCCTTGGCCTCGATCGCTACCTCGACCGCAAGCCAAAGGCGCTCTCCGGTGGACAGCGACAGCGCGTCGCCCTGGGCCGCGCGATCGTTCGCGAGCCCAAGGTGTTCCTCATGGACGAGCCGCTCTCCAACCTGGACGCCAAGCTGCGCGTCCAGACGCGGGCGGAGATCGCGCGCATCCATCGCCGCCTTGGCACGACCATCGTCTATGTCACGCACGACCAGGTCGAGGCGATGACCATGGGCGATCGGATCGCGGTCATGAAGGACGGCCTCCTCCAGCAGGTCGGCACTCCGGAGGAGCTCTACACCCACCCCTCGAACCTGTTCGTTGCCGGGTTCATCGGGTCGCCGGCCATGAACTTCGTGACGGTCAAGACCGCCGGCGGCGAGCTGATGATGGGCCAGTCCCGCCTCAGCCTCGGCGGCGAGCCGGCCCGCGTCGTCGCGGCGCAGGCTCCCGGCAAGGACCTCACCATCGGCTTCCGTCCGGAGCACCTCACGATCGCGAACGGCAGCACCGATTCCGTGATGCGCTTCCCGGCCGAGGTCGACGTCGTCGAGTACCTCGGCAACGAGGAATTGATCCATGCCCGGGCGGAGGGAAACGACATCGTCGCCCTCCTCCCGTCCGACCGGAAGGTCAAGGCGGGCGAGAAGGTCGAGCTGGCCGTGCCAATCGACCAGCTCTTCGTCTTCGACCCGGAGACCGAGAAGGCGCTGGTCAGTTGACCGCGCACAACCAAGTGGAGGGTTTCATGGCGCGACGATTCCGTTGGACCTTGCCGCTCGTGGTCATCGCCCTGGTGATGGCTGCGTGCGGCACTTCGACCAGCAGCGGTGACAACAAGACCGTCACCATCATCGGTACCTGGACCGATGCCGAGCAGGAGTCCTTCCTCGCGATGGTCAAGCCGTGGGAGGACCAGACCGGCAACAAGGTGAAGTACCAAGGCACCCGCTCGATCAATGACATCCTGGCGGCCGGCATCCCGACCGGCGTCCTGCCTGACCTCGCCGGCCTCCCCGGGCCTGGCCAGATGGCGGACTACGTCGCGGCCGGTGCGCTCCAGCCACTCGACGACGTCCTCGACGTGGCCACATACAAGGACGAGACCTCCCCCGCCCTCGTCGACCTCGGCAAGGTGGAAGGGAAGACTTACGGCGTCTTCATCAAGGCCGCTCTCAAGGGCCTGATCTTCTACAACCCCACGCTGCACGACTATTCGTCTGGCGCCCCGGCGACCTGGGACGAGCTGATCTCCCAGGGCGAGGCGAACCAGGGGAATGCAGACTCGCTCTGGTGCCTCGGCATCGAGTCGGGTGACGCATCGGGTTGGCCGGCGACCGACTGGATCGAGAACATCCTCCTCCGCCAGGCAGGCCCTCAGGTCTACAACGACTGGTGGGCAGGCAAGGTGAAGTGGACCGATCCGGCGATCAAGGCCGCCTTCGACCTGTACATGGACGTGGTCGACAGCTCGTATGGCGGTGGCACGAACGCCGTCGCGACCGCGTTCCAGACGGCTGGCGACCCGCTCCTGGCGAGCCCTCCCGGCTGCGAGTTCTTCGAGCAGGCCAGCTTCATGAGTGGCCAGGGCGCGTTCGCGGCCAAGACGGCCGGCACCGACTTCAACGTGTTCCCATTCCCGGCCATCAACCCGGACTACGCGAATGCGGTCGAGGGCGCCGGTGACCTCTTCGGCATGTTCCACGCCACCGACGCGGCCAAGTCGCTGATGAAGTACCTCGTCACCGCCGACGCCCAGAACATCTGGGTCCAGCGGGGCGGAGCGCTGTCGGCGAACAAGAACGCATCGGACTATCCGGATGCCTTCAGCGCCGCCCAGGGAGCGGCGGTGGCAGCAGCCGAGCAGTTCGTGTTCGATGCTTCGGACCTGATGCCCTCGGCCATGAATGCCGCCTTCTGGCAGCACATGGTCAGCCTGACGTCGGGCGCGGAATCGGTGTCTGAGGCACTCGCTGCCCTGCAGGTTGTGGCGGACGACGCCTACAAGCCCGCTTCGTAGCGGTCGGAAAGCGAACATGGGCCGAGGCGCGGCGATGCCTCGCCTCGGCCCACGACCTCCTGATAGGCAGGGAGGAGCATGGTCGACAACCTGATCAACGCGGCGATCGTGGTGATCGGCGTGCCCGGCGTCCTGATCGGCTACATCTGGGGCACGGAGCAGGTGCTCCGCGTGCTTCCGGAGCGACGTAAGCCCCAGGTCCGCCCATGGCTGTGGCTTGCCCCTGCCCTCGCATTCCTGGCCCTCTTCCTGATCTGGCCGATGTTCGGCACGATCCTGCGCAGTTTCCAGGACAACACGGGCAAGAAGTTCGTGGGCCTCGACAACTTCTTCTGGTTCTTCGGCAGCAACGACGCGCTGTCCGCCCTGAAGAACAACCTGCTGTGGCTGGTCTTCCTGACCCTCTTCGTCGTCGGCTTCGGGCTGCTCGTCGCGGTCCTGGTCGACAAGGTTCGATACGAGTCGTTCGCGAAGAGCGTGATCTTCGTACCGCTCGCGGTCAGCATGGTCGCCGCCGGCGTGATCTGGCTCTACATGTACCAGTACAAGCCGCCCGGGGCGGTCCAGACCGGGACACTGAACGCGGTCCTCGGTGTCGCAGGCCTCGGCCCGGTGCCATGGCTGCAGGTCCAGGCGTTCAGCGTGAACACCTTCATGCTGATCATCGTGATGGCCTGGATGTGGACCGGCTTCGCGATGGTGATCATCTCCGCCGCGCTCAAGGGGATCAACCCGGAGCTGATGGAGGCGGCACGGATGGATGGCGCCACTGAGTGGCAGGTCTTCCGCGGGATCGTCTTTCCCCTGCTGGTGCCGACGATCGTGGTGGTGTCGACCACGATGATCATCACGGCCCTCAAGGCGTTCGACATCGTCTTCACCATGACCAGCGGCAATCTGCAGACGAACGTCATCGCCAACCAGATGTACGCGGAGATGTTCAAGTTCGGCCAGTACGGCCGGGCGAGCTCGATTGCCGTCGTGCTGCTGCTGGCGATCATCCCGATCATGTTCTTCAACATCGGTCGCTTCCGAGCGCAGGAGGCGGTCCGATGACGGCTGTCGCCCCCGGGCTGGATCAGGCGGGCCCGAAGCAGGGTTGGTTCGCGCGCCATCACATCGGCCTGAACACCGCTCTCATCGCGCTGATGATCATCTGGGCAATCCCGACGCTCGGACTGTTCATCAACTCCTTCCGTCCAGCGACCGAGGCATTCGGCACGGGCTGGTGGACGGCGCTCTTTCCACCGTACAACTTCAGCTTCGAGAACTACGCTCATGTGCTGAGCCAGGCGAACCTCGGCACCAGCTTCGTCAACAGTCTCTTCATCAGCATCCCCGCCACCGTGATCCCCATCTTCGTCGCCGCCTTTGCGGCATATGCCTTCAGCTGGATGGACTTCCCCGGCCGCAACGTCCTGTTCGTGGTCGTGGTGGGGCTGCTCGTCGTCCCGCTGCAGGCGACCCTGATCCCGGTGCTCAGCATGTTCGCCAGCTGGGGGATCGCTGGCACCTTCCTGGCCGTCTGGCTGGCGCACACCGCATATGGATTGCCCTTCGCCATCTACCTGCTGCGCAACTTCATGGGCTCGCTGCCGCGAGAGGTCTTCGAGTCCGCTGCGATCGACGGTGCGAGCTCGGTGACGAGCTTCTTCCGCCTGGCCTTGCCGATGAGCGTTCCAGCCATCGCGGCCCTGGCCATCTTCCAGTTCCTGTTCGTCTGGAACGACCTCCTGGTGGCGCTCATCTATATCGGGTTGGCCGATTCATCTCGGTTGCCGATGACGGTGGCCATCGCCAACCTCGTGTCGTCGCAGGGGGCAGGTATCGAGTTCCTGGGAGCCGCGGCCTTCCTGTCGATGGCGCTGCCGCTGATCGTGTTCTTCTCGCTGCAGCGCTTCTTCGTGCGCGGCATCGTGGGAGGCTCGGTCAAGGGCTAGCCCCAGCGGGTACTCTCTCGGCATGAGCCGCAGACCAGGGTCCCAGCCGCCCGGCAGCGACCCGCTCTGGTACAAGGACGCGGTCATCTACCAGTTGCACGTCAAGGCGTTCGCCGACTCGTCCGGCGACGGCATCGGCGACTTCATCGGCCTCAGCAGCAAGCTGGACTACATCGCCAGCCTGGGCGTCACCGCCATCTGGCTGATGCCCTTCTACCCGTCGCCACTGCGCGACGACGGCTACGACATCGCCGACTACACCAACGTCCATCCCGACTACGGCACGCGCCAGGACTTCCGCTCCCTGGTCCGGGCGGCCCACAAGCGCGGCCTGCGGGTCATCACCGAGCTGGTCATCAACCACACCAGCGACCAGCACCCCTGGTTCGTCGAGTCGCGCTCGTCGTCCACGAATCCGCGCAAGGACTGGTACGTCTGGGCTGCCGACGACAAGCAGTTCGCCGACGCGCGGATCATCTTCACCGACACCGAGGCGAGCAATTGGGCCTGGGACAACGGGCGCCAGGCGTACTACTGGCACCGCTTCTTCTCGCACCAGCCCGATCTCAACTACGACAATCCGGCGGTCCTGCGCGCCGTGGTGCAGGTGATGCGCTTCTGGCTCGACATGGGCGTCGACGGGCTGCGCCTGGACGCCGTGCCGTACCTCGTCGAACGCGACGGCACCAACTGCGAGAACCTGCCCGAGACGCACGCGGTGCTCAAGAAGATCCGGGCCGCCATGGACGAGAAGTATCCCGGCCGGATGCTGCTGGCCGAGGCGAACCAGTGGCCCGACGACGTCCGCCCGTACTTCGGCGATGGCGACGAATGCAACATGGCCTTCCACTTCCCGCTCATGCCGCGGATCTGGATCGCGCTGCGGAAGGAGGACAGCACGCCCATCGTCGACATCATTGAGCGCACGCCCGAGATCCCGCCCACGGCGCAGTGGGCGCTGTTCCTCCGCAACCACGACGAGCTGACGCTCGAGATGGTGACCGATGCGGAGCGGGCCTACATGTACACCGAATACGCCTCGGACCCGCGAGCGCGGATCAACCTCGGCATCAGGCGTCGGCTGGCCCCGCTCGTCGAGAACAGCCGGCGCCGCCTCGAGCTGCTCAACGCGCTCCTCCTCTCGATGCCGGGGACGCCGGTGATCTACTACGGCGACGAGATCGGGATGGGCGACAACGTCTACCTGGGCGATCGCAATGGCGTTCGGACGCCGATGCAGTGGACGCCCGACCGGAACGCCGGCTTCTCGAGCGCGGACGCCGCGGCCCTCTACTCGCCGGTGATCGTCGACCCGGTGTACGGCTATGAGTCGGTCAACGTCGAGGCGCAGGAGCGGATCCCCGGCTCGCTCCTGCATTGGATGCGTCGCATCCTGCGGGTGCGCGCCCAGTATCCCGCCTTCGGACGGGGCACCCTGCAGTTCATTCACCCGGAGAACACCCGGGTCCTGGCCTACCTGCGGCAGCACGAAGGCGTGACGATCCTGTGCGTCGCCAACCTCTCTCGATTTGCGCAGTACGTGGAGCTCGACCTGAGTGCCTTCAACGGAATGGTCCCCGTCGAGATGATCGGCTTCGTGCACTTCCCGCCAATTGGCGCGCTGCCCTACCTGTTGACCTTCGCCCCGCACGGGTTCTACTGGTTCGTCCTGACCGATGGCGCCCAGGCCGGCGGCTGACCGCCGGCTCCAGCGCCTGGCGTCGGCATTCACCCCCGAATGGCTGGCGGCGCAGCGCTGGTTTCGCGGCAAGAGCCGAGGTCTGACCGCTGTCGACCTGGCCGATGCGGCCGAGATCCGCGGCAGCTCCGGCTGGCTCCTTGTGCTCGACGCGACCGGCGAGGATGGCGGCCATGTGCGCTACCTCGTCCCAGCCGTCCTGGCGGGCCACTCCTTCCGCGAGCCTGAAGACGGCGATGGCGTGTGGCAGGCGCTGGCCCGGTTGATGCTCGAGGACGGCGAGCTGACCGGCTCAGCCGGTCGCTGGTCGTTCCGCGCGACGGCGGCCGCGACCGAGCTGGTGCCGGGTGGCGCAGCGGGACTCCCGTCGCTGCCGGAACGACGGCTCGGGGTGCAGCAATCCAACACCTCCGTCGCGCTGGGCGAGGCGCTGATCCTGAAGGTCTACCGCCTGGTCGAACCGGGGCTCAATCCCGAGGTCGAGGTGAACGCATTCCTCACCGAGGCCGGGTTCCGCCACGCGCCCTCCCTGGCGGGCTCTGCCACCTACCTCCTGGACGGGAATGTCCATTCCGCTGCCATGCTGCAGCAACTCCTCCACTCCTCTGGTGATGCTTGGAGCTGGATGCTCGCTCGCCTGGCGAGCGGACCCGACGGTCTGGCCGATGCGCTCCGGGCCGTGGCGCAGATTGGCACGCTGACGGCGGCGATGCACGCCTCGCTGGCGTCGCGTCCTGACGCGCCCGGCTTCCCGTTCCGCTCGGCGACCACCGACGAGCTTGCCGCCTGGGCAAGCTCCGCCCAGGACCGGCTCAGGGCGGCCCTGGGGATCCTGGAAGGTGAAGCGCGGGCTCGATTGGCGGCCGTCGCCCCGCGCATCACGGCCGGGCTGGCTGCGATCGGGGCCGGGGAAGGCGCGATGGTCAGCCGGATCCATGGGGACTATCACCTCGGCCAGCTGCTGCGCACGGAGGATGGGTTCGCCGTGATCGACTTCGAGGGCGAGCCGGCCCGTCCCCTGGCCGAGCGCCGCGCGCCAGCGTCGCCGCTGCGCGACCTGGCCGGCATGCTGCGTTCATTCGACTACGCCGTTCACTCGGCGGGTGAGGCAGGCGCGACGATGGCCGGACGCACCGAGTGGCTCCGCGAGGCGCGGGGCGCCTTCCTGGACGGCTATGGCGGGATCGGTGCGGAGGAGGGCGCGCTATTGAGCGCCTTCGAGCTCGAGAAGGCGTGCTACGAGGTCGTCTACGAGGCGAACAACCGCCCCGACTGGACGTGGCTGCCGCTCGAAGCCCTCGAGCGGCAGGTCGGTACCAGTTAGGCCGCGACCTTCTCCAGCGCGCCGCTGCGAGCGCGGGCCGCGAGCGAGGCCACGAGCGCGGCGACCTCGGAACGGACCATCGGATCGATCAGATGCAGCTCCGCATCGAAGGCATTCGACGCCGATGCGACCGCCACCTGCTCGTCGAGCACATCCGAGCCGGCCCGGCGCAACGAACGCGTGACCGATTCGATCCCCCCGCGGGCGCCGCTCGGCGTCACCGAGGCCCCCATCACCGCCGCCAGCTTCCCGGCCAGGGAGCGCTGGGGCGGACGCGAGGCCCAGTCGATCGCGTTCTTGAGCACGGCGCTGGTCCCGTCGTTGTACTCGGGGGTCACCAGCAGGATGGCGTCGGCCGCGTCGATCGCTTCACGGAGCGAGCGAACGGCGACCGGCTCACCGACCGCCTCGACGTCGCCGTCGTAAAAGGGCAGTGCGCCGAGCCCGTCGAAGGTCGTGATCTCGACGCCCTGTGGCGCGAGCTCCTGAGCGGCGCGGAGGAGTGCCCGGTTGAACGAGGCGGCCCGCAGGCTTCCCGCGACGCCGAGCAGGCGAATCGGTTGCTGATTGGTGGTGGTCATGTGATTGCGTCCTCAACTATCTGCCGATATAGTTGCACGCGCAATCAACTGTGTCAAGGGCGACACGTACACTCTCCGGGCCATGACCACGCACGCCGTGACCGGCGCAACGAGCTACACGGGGCGGTACATCGCCGAACGGCTGCGCGGCGCCGGGGACGATGTGCGCCACCTGGGTCGTGCCGAGCTCGGCCACGCGGGTCGCCTGGCGGCCGTGCTGGAAGGGACCGATACCCTGTACAACACCTTCTGGATCCGCTTCGAGCGCGGGCCGGTCACCTATGCCTGGGCGACCGAGCGAAGTCGGCTCCTCTTCGAGACCGCTCGCCGGGCCGGTGTCCGGCGGATCGTCCACATCAGCGTCATCAACGCCGCACACGACGCACCGACCGCCTACTTCCGTGCCAAGGCGGTGGTCGAGGATGCACTGAGGGCATCGGGGCTCTCCTACGCCATCGTCCGGCCGACGGTGACGTTCGGCCCTGGCGACGTCCTGCTCAACAACCTGGCCTGGACGCTGCGCCGGCTGCCCGTCTTCGGCATCCCCGGCGACGGCCGCTATCCGATCCAGCCGGTCCACATCGACGACATCGCCGACATCGCCGTGCGGGCCGCGTCGCTCCCCAGCGGCACCATCGTGGATGCCGCCGGGCCGGACACGTACACCTTCCGCGAGTTCGTGGCGCTGGTGCGCGAGGCGATCGGCAGCCACGCGCTGGTGGTGCCAATGCCCGTCGCCGCGTCGCTCCTCGCGGCGCGGCTCATCGGGGTTGCCGTCCGCGACGTGGTGCTGCGGCGCGACGAGGTGACCGAGCTCCAGGCAGGGCTGATGCGCTCTGCCGAGCCGCCGACCGGCCGGATTCGGCTCGCGGACTGGCTGGCCGCCCATGCCGACGCGATCGGGCGGCACTGGGCGAACGAACTCGACCGCCACTTCCGCGGAACCCGCGACGGCCCGCCAGCCTAGCGGAGGGTGCTCAGGCGACCCAGACTCGTCCCGTGCGGCGAAGCAGTTCCGCGGCGATCGCGGGAGTCAGGGTGATGACCGCCACGATGATCCACTCCTCGGCATCGAGCGGCGACGCATGGAACGCGTCGGCCAGCGGGGGGACGAAGGGGATGGTCACCTGGATCGCGGCCCCCAGGAGGCAGGCGAGCGCCAGGAACCCGTTGAGGCGCAGGTTGAATACCGACTGCGACACGCTGCGATTGGCGTAGGCGCGGGCCAGCTGGCCCATCACCAGCGCGGTGTAGGCCAGCCACCGCACGTGATCGGCGTCGCCGGGGTGCCAACCCATGGCCGCCAGTGCGGTGATGGCGGTGAAGCCGCCGGCGAGCGCGATGCGCGCCAGGAGCGGGACGGTCAGGAGCGGCACGCCGCGCGGGCGGGGCGGCTGACGCATGGCCCCTGGCTCCTCGGCCTCGCGCTCGAAGGCCACCGAGGTGGACAGGTCGATGAACAGCTCGAGCCACAGGATCTGGAGCGGCAGGAGAGGTTGTCCATAGCCGACCAGGGTGGCCAGCAGGATGAAGCCGAGCAGCGCCACGTGCGTCGAGACGAGGAAAACGAGGCCCTTGCGCACGTTCTCGACGATGCGGCGGCCCTCGCGCAGCCCCTCCATGAGGGTCGCGAACGAGTCGTCGCCGAGGACGAGGTCGGCGGCCTCGCGGGCGACCTGGGTGCCGCTGCCCATGGCCACCGCCACGTCAGCCCGATGGAGCGCCGGGGCGTCGTTTACGCCATCGCCGGTGACAGCCACCGTGCGCCCGGCGGCGCGAGCGGCCTCGACGATCCGCAGCTTCTGCTCCGGGACCGCGCGCGCCACGATCCGCATCGACGGCAGCTCGGCGGACAGGCGCGCCTCGTCCCATCCGTCGAGCTCCGCGCCCGTGACCACGTGGTGCGTGTCCATCCCGGCGGCCCGCGCGATGGAGCTCGCGGTGCGCGGGTGATCGCCGGTCACCAAGATGGTCTGGATCCCCGCCTCGCGAGCCATGGCCATCGCCTCCGCCACATCGCCGCGTAGCTCGTCGGCGAAGACCAGGATGGCGCGCGGCTGCCACGCCTCCCCGGCAGCGCGGCGACGGGCGAGGAGGAGGAGCCGACCGCCCTCGGCGGTCTCGCGGCTGACCGCGGTGTGCCAGGCGGCGATGTCGCCCTCGCATAGCGCCAGGACCGCCTCCGGCGCCCCGAGCGCCAGCTCCTCGTCATCGGTGCGGGTGTGGGAGTAGGGCTTCGCGTCGCTGGGCGGCTCGGATGACAGCAGCCTGGCAGGATCGAGGTAGGGCGGGTCATCCAGGGCGTCGAGGAGGGCGCGCGCGAACGAGCCGGCTCGCCCACCGGCGGCGACGCGCCAGGCGTCGTCCTCGGCGCGCAGCGCCTCGGCCAGCAGCGCGTCAGCGGCCGGCCCCTGGATCGGGCCATCCGGTGTGACGACCCGCGCCAGTGCCAGGCGGTTGTGGGTGAGGGTCCCGGTCTTGTCGGTGAGGATCAGGTCAATCGCGCCGAGCGTCTCCTGGGCGTTGAGGCGCCGCACCAGCACCCCCTTGCGCAGCAGCCGGAAGGCGCCGAGCCCCAGGATCACCGCCAGCAGTACCGGCGGCTCCTCCGGGATCGCCGCGATGGCGGCGCTGACGCCGGCCAGCAGGTTGGCGCCAGCGGGCTGGCCCCGGGCGAAGCCGAGGCCGGCGGTGATGGCGATGAGCGCCAGCGCCGCGATGAGCAGGATGCGGACCAGTCGGTCGAGCTCGCGCTGGAGTGGCGAGCGCCGGCGTTCGAGGACCGCCAGGTTGCCGGCGATCTTGCCGAACTCGGTCGCCTGGCCGCAGGCAACGACGAGCCCGACCCCTCGCCCCCCGACGACCGAGGTCCCGGCGTACGCGATCGAGCGGCGGTCCGCCAGCACCGCATCCGCTTCGTCGGGCGCGGTCGTGCCAGGCTCGGGCAGCGACTCACCGGTCAGGACGCTGCGGTCGAGGAGGAGGGCGTCGGTCTCGAGCAGGCGCAGGTCCGCGGGGACCACGTCGCCGACCCGCAGCAGGACGACGTCACCCTGCACCAGGTCCGCCGCCGGAACGTCGTGTGCGACGCCCGCGCGCCGCACCCGCGCCACCGGGGCCGAGGCGGCGTGCAGCGCCTCGAGCGCGCGCTCGGCGCGGAAGCCGGTCACGACGTCGGCGGCGACGATCGGCACCAGCCCGGCCAGTACCAGCAGCCCGTCGCGCACCTCCCCAAGGAAGACGGCGAGGCCGCCCGAGGCAAGCAGGACCAGGATGAACGGCTCGGTCGCCGCTTCCCACAGCATCCGCCACAGCGGCGTGGCGGTGCGTTGGGCCAGGAGGTTGGCCCCAGACCGGGCGAGGCGGCGTGCGGCCTCCTCGTCGGTCAGGCCCGTCGATGGCTGAACGGCGAAGGCGGCGGCCACAGCCGCCGCTTCCGTCGCGTGGGGCGGGGTGGAGGTCACCGCCCCATCATCGGTCAATTCTGGCCCCCGCTAGACCCGGCCTCGCGGCACGGTGTGCCAGTACGTCTTGTTGAACACGATCTTGCCCAAGTGCCAGAAGCGGTTCGGCTTCGGTGGCCGCGGCGGGTGGTCGTAGTCGAACTGGAGGAGCGTCCCCTTCCCGTCGCCGACCTCGAAGAAGCACATCACCTTGCCGGTGTAGCTGGCGTGCTTCCGTTGCGGCTCGCGCTCCTGGATCTCCGACGCGATGAGCTCCGCCACGATCGGCGCCTCGAAGTGGGCGGTCGAGCCGGCCTTCGAGAGCGGCAGGTCGGTGGCGTCCCCCAGCGCGTAGACGTTGGGACGTCCGCCGACGCGGAGGGTGTGGTGGTCCGTCGGCAGCCAGCCGCTGGCCGGCGCGAGACCGGAGTCGATGACGAGCTTCGAGCCCCGATGCGGGGGCACCAGGATCAGCAGGTCGTACGGCAGCTCCTCGCCCTCGAGGCTCTGCACCACCTTGCGCGCCGGGTCGATGGACTCGACGTTGAAGAAGGTGTGGAGCTCGATCCCCTTCTCGGCGAGGATCGGGGTTGCCATCTCCGAGACGCTCTCGATCGTGAAGGCGCGCCCGATGGGGCTGCAGTAGTCGATCTGGCTCTGTTCACGAAGCCCGCGCTCGCGGAGCTCGGACTCGATCAGGAAGGCGACCTCGAGCGGCGCCGGTGGGCACTTGTACGGCATCCCGGCGATGCCGATCACGATCCGGCCGCCGGTGAACGCGTCGAGCGCGTGCCGCAGCTCGAGCGCGGCGGCCGCGGTGTAGAAGTGCTGCGCCTCCTCGTTGAAGTGCTCGATCTCCTCGGGCACGATCCTCGAACCGGTCGCGATCACGAGCTGGTCGTAGCCGATGGAGCTGCCATCGGACATCTCGATCTGGCTCTTGGCCTCGTCGATGCGGACCGCCTTGCCCACCTTGAGCTGCACCTCCTCGTCGAGGAGGCTGCGCTCCGGCCGCGTCAGCTTCTCTGCCCGTTCGCCTCCCATGGCGATGTACATGAAGCCCGGCTGGTAGACGTGGTTGCCCATCTCGTCGACGAGCGTCACGCTCGCTTCACTGCGATCGATGTCATGGCGAAGCTTGCGCACCAGCAGGTTGGCGACGAGCGTCCCCCCGACGCCGCCGCCCAGGATCACGACGCGGTTCACGGCGAGCCTCCTAGCGCAGCTTCTCGACCACGATCTCGTCGTAGCCATCACGGGTCTCGACGCCGACCAGGCGGTGGCCGGCCTTCTCGACCCACTTGGGGATATCCATCTTCGAGCCCGCGTCGCTGGAGTAGACGGCGATCAGGTCGCCGACCTGCCCTTCGCGAATGGCGCGGATCAGCTCCATCAGCGGTCCGGGGCAGTAGCTGCCGCGGGCGTCGACGGTGCGGGTGACTGGCGTTGTCAGGGTCTGCACGGAATACCGTCCTTCTCGAACGTCTCTTCTAGATGAAGAGGCTTGCGTCGGCGTTGGTCATCAGCTCGAGTGCCGCAGCGGCACCAACCGCCGGCTCGACGCCGTCGATGAGCTGGTCGGCGCTGATGCCCATCATGTCCATGCTCATCTGGCACGGGATGAGGCGAACGCCGAGTGCCTGCGCCATTTCGAGCAGCTCGCGTGGCTCGGCCACGCCGTACTGCTTGGCGAGCTTCTTCATCATCCAGGGGCCCATCCCCGCGAAGTTCAGCTTGCTGAGCTTGGCGTGATCGATCCCGGGGCGATTCATCATCGCCAGCATCTTCTGCATCCAGTTGGTGCCGGTGATCCGGACCTCGGGACGCACGAGCGCGAAGAGGCCCCAGAAGGTGAAGAAGATCGAGACCTTCATCTCCCCCGCGGCGGCGGTGCTGGCCAGGATGGTGGTGGCCCATGTTCGCTCGAGGTCGCCGCTCTCGGCGACGATCACGAGCTCCTTGGTCTTGACGTCCCCTTCGGTGATGGGGTCATCCAGCCCTTCGACCAGCGCGGTCGGCAGGGCGGGACGAGTGAGTGTTGCGGTCATTTCAGGCCTCACTTCTTGCGGAGCAGGTAGCGGAAGACATTGCCGTCGACCGATGACTCGACCAGCGTGTGGCCGGTCGTCTTCGACCAGGCGATGAAGTCCTTGGTGGATCCGGGATCGGTGGCGAGTACCTCGACCAGGTCGCCGGAGGCCAGCTCCTTGATCGCCAGCGCCGTCTTCACGATCGGCAGCGGGCACGACAGGCCACGGGCATCGACGGTCTTTGTGGCGGCGGTAAGGGTCATTGCGTGGTTCCCTTCAGGCTTCAGATGAAGACGACCTGACCCTCGCCGGCGGCGAGCCAGAAGGCGGTGACGCCCTCCACCCCGTCGACCAGCGGGTCGAGGTCGGCTTCGGTGATTCGGAGGAGATCCATGGAGAGGGTGCAGGCCTGGATCTCGACCCCGCCGAGCTCCTTCGCCTGCCGCATCGTTTCGTGCCACGGTGCCTGCCCTGCGGCTCGCAGCGCCGTGGTGGCCTCGAGGCCCTCGGCGCCGGCCTCGGGAGCGAGCCCATGGTCGTCGGCGATCCGGTCGGCCCGGAAGGCGTCGAGCGCCCAGTACTGGAGGAAGACGTGCACCGGGCGACCGATCGCGGCCGCGCCGGCGGTCAGCACCGCTGCGGCGTTGAGCTTGTCGTCGGTGCCGGAGAACATCACGAGTGAGAGGGTCTGGTCCATCGGTTCCTACCTGTGGCCGGCCGCGGCCGGGATGGGGACGTCCACCGGTCGCGCCGAGAGCTCGGCGAGGCGGGCCAGGCGTCGTTGGAGAGCTGCGCGCATGAGGCGGCAGGCGGCGATGATGTCCGGGTCCGCCAGGCGGTACCGGATCTCACGCCCGTCGCGCTCGGCGAGCACCAGGCCCGCGGCGCGCATCAGCGCCAGGTGCTGGGAGACGTTTGGCTGAGCGAGCGCCATCCGTTCGGCCAGGTGGCCGACCGTCATCGGTTCGTCAGCCAGCAGGTGCGCCATCTCCAGGCGCCGAGCATTGCCGAGCATCTTGAGAACGTCGGCCTGGAGCTCGTAGATCGGTTCCATGTCGCAACGATGCGACGCATGCGCATCTGCGCATCAGTGCCGTGGTGCCCGTCATCGGATGACATCCGGCATGGCCACCAATGCCGACCGGCGCCGTGGTGCGGTAGCTGGCGGACTGGGCGACTCCCGAGGACCGTCCGGGTCGTCAGCCGGCGCCGGACAGCTCCTGCAGGGTCCGCCAGTTGGCGAGGCGGTCCTCCTGGGTCGCCAGGATCTCCGGCGTCGGAGCGCCATCGTCCGGGAAGTGCTGCCGGAAGCGTCCCTCGGTGCGGGCGAACGCGAGGAAGTCGACCACGCTGCCGCCCGGCACGGTGTACCAGTCCTCCCGCGGGGCGGGGTTGCCCTGGAGGCTGAGCCGTTCGGCGATGGTCGGTCCCTTGCGCGGATCGTAGACGAAGAGCGGGAAGGCCCGCGAGCTGACGGCCAGCTTGGCCTGCGCGGTCGACGCGTCATCCGCGATGCCATGCTCCGGTTGGCACGGGGTGTAGACGACCACCACGGCGGGACCCGGGTACTCGTTGGCCTCCATCACCGCCCGATAGAAGTGGTTGATGTGCGCGGGCGTCGTCTGCGCGACGTACACCTCGCCGTGACTCATCAGGATCCGGCCCAGCTCCTTGCGACGCTCGGCGCGTCCGTGCAGCTCCTTGCCGAAGGCCGACAGCTTCGTGACCTGGCCGCCGAAGGTCGCGGTCGAGGCCTGGCCGCCGGTGTTGGAGTAGACCTGCGTGTCGAGGACCATGACCTTGATGTCCGCGCCGGAGGCGACCATGCGCGAGAGCGACTGGAAGCCGATGTCGTACATCGCGCCGTCGCCGCCGATCACCCAGAGCTTCCGGTCGGCGTGGCCCGCCTGGTCCCAGCGCGCCCGGATGCCCATCGCATCGGCCGGCGCGTTCTCGAACAGCGAGTTGGTCCACGGCACGAGGAAGGGGTTGTACGGGTAGGTGGCGCCGTAGACGGTGTTGCAGCCGGTGGCCGCCACGATCCCCATCGATTCGGGGCCGTGAACCTGCCGGGTGGCGGCGACGAGCATCCGGATCGCGGACGCTTCGCCACAGCCGGCGCAGCTTCCCGCGCCGCCGACGTAGCCGATGGCGTGCTCGCCGAGCATCAGGTCCGCGAGCGCCTTCTCGGAGCGGTACTCGGCCGGGGTGGGCGGCAGGGAGCGGAAGAAGGCCATGTCGCGGGCGTATCGGTCCAGGGTGGACTCGCCCGACGGCTCCTCGGCGACCTTGGTTTGCATGTGGAGCGCGTCGTAGCCGAGGGCGTGGCAGACCTCGACGCACTCGGCGCAGCCCTTGCAGTGCACCGGGTCGACGAAGATCCCGAAGCCAGCCGGCTCGTGGCCCTTCTTGGCGGGCAGCTCGGCGTATTTCGTGGTCTGCGCGAAGTGGCTCCGCGCGGTCGTCTCGGCGAGCTCGGGCGCCGCCTGGCTGGCGGCGAAGCTCGGGATGAGCTGGTCGAGCTGACTGTTCGGCAGCGCCACCCCCAGGATCGCGCTGTCCGGGCAGGCGTTGACGCAGGTCATGCAGCCGACGCAGCGGTCGGCGATCAGCTCGGGGATCTGCGGCGCCAGGTGGCTGAAGTCGCGGACCGCCGCGGTTCCCGGCGGGATGATGCTGCGCGCGACGCCGGCATCGGCGGGGAGGCCCGCGTCGGCGGTACCCCGTCCGTAGGCGGGAACGATCCCGCGGTTGAAGTCGTCGACGTAGGCGTGAACGTCGAACAGCGGCAGCGCCGCGGCTGCTCGCGTCTCGGCGACCTCCTTGGGCTCAGTGATCATCGATCTGCTCCAGCAGGTCGGCCAGCGCGCGGACCAGGTCGGTGGTCGAGATGACGCCCACCGGGTGCTCGCCGTCCGGCGCCACGACCACGAGCCGATGCACGTGATGCTGTTCCATCAGCCGCGCCGCGGTCAGGAGCGTCTCGTCGAGGCGGATCGTGAGGGCGGGAGATGTCATCAGGTGGCGCACCGTCAGTCGCGGCCAGCTGGCGAGGGGCTGTCCTGAGGCCAGCGCCCGCACGATGTCGGTCTGGCTGAGGACGCCCTGCAGACGACCCA
This sequence comes from uncultured Chloroflexia bacterium, assembly GCA_963807915.1. Taxonomy (GTDB): domain Bacteria; phylum Chloroflexota; class Limnocylindria; order QHBO01; family QHBO01; genus CF-167. The sequence goes on from CAWEDO010000002.1 coordinate 323,062, forward strand.
CGCGATCGACGACCGGCAGGCCGGTGATGCCGCGGCCGCTCATCAGGCGCTCGGCGCGGTCGACCGATTCGTCGATCGAGATCGTGACCGGTTCGATGGTCATCAGCTCGCCCACGGTGGGGCCGGTGGTGTGGGTGGTCACGGAAGCGCCTCCTCCAGAATCGGTGGTGCGGCGACCGTCAGCGACCGGATCGGCCCGTCGACCGACCCGAGCGCCGCGGTGACGTCGATGACGCCGTCGTACGCATCGGCGATGACGGCCAGGTTTGCATCCACGACCTTCGCGCCGCGCTTGCCGAAGGAGCGCTGCAGGCCAGGCCGGATGCGCTCGAGCAGCGCTTTGCGATCAAGGCCGGCCTGCTCCGCGAAGGGGGTTACGCGAAGGAAGACGCCAACCAGCGCGACGCCCTGCATCCGCACCTCGAGGTCCGGGCGCGGCGAGCGGGCGCGGGCCAGCTTGGCGGTGTCGAGCGCGACGAGGCGAATGGAGCGCGCGATCATCTCGGCGCGGGCGGCCGCCGGCAGGGATGCCCAGATCTCCTCCGCGTCGGTGAGCGCGGTCTGCAGGAAGAGCGTGCCGCCGTCCACCAGTCCGTGCAGCGGCGCGCCGTAGCGGAAGACCGCGCTGTCCTGGACCGGGACGAAGTCGACCTCCTGGAGCTCGGCATGCTGGCGGATCGGCTCGTCGGCGATGGTGAGGAAGTAGGTGGTCGGCAGCCCCTTCTTTTCGGAGCCGTAGCGCGGATAGGCCTGCACGTAGCGGCCGAAGAGGTCAGCCACCACGGTCGCGATGAGCCGGTTCGAGCTGACCGATCCGAAGCCGCCGACCGAGTGCCCGCGCAGGCTGTAGGCACCCGCCGGGCGAAGGTGGAGCGGCTCTGGTGCGAGCGCGTCCGGATGCGAAACGCCGAGGACGACCCGGCGACGCTGCCGTACGGCATCGGCATCGGCCAGCCACTCGAAGACGGCAGCGAGGTCCCCCGCCGACACGTCTCGCGAACCGAGCCCGGCCGACGCGGAGACGACGCGCGGCAGGGGTGCCCCGTCGACGGCGCGGTCAGCCAGGGCGGCCTTCAGCTCCCGGGTCAGCGGGTTGTCGACCGCGGCGGGCTCGTCGGTGCGCTCGACCACGCCAATGACCAGCGCGTTCCGGACGGCATGTGTCAGCTCTTCGGCCGGGAAGGGACGGAAGACGGTCACCGCGGCGCAGCCAACCCTGCGTCCCTGGCGGCGAAGGTGGTCGACCACGGTGATCGCCGTCTCGGCGATGGTGCCCATCGCGACGAGGATCTCCTCGGCGTCTTCGCAGCGGTAAGCCTGGACGGGGGCGTACGTGCGCCCGGTCAGCTGCTCCCACTCGGCGAACGCCTCGACGAGCGCGACTCGCTGGCGCTCGACGAAGGCGCGTTGCGCCACGCGACCCTTCATGTAGCTGTCCTGGTTGGCCACCACGCCGGTCATCAGCGCTTCGGCAGGGTCGAAGAGGTCAAGCAGCCGCGCGCGTGGATCGCCGACGAACGTGCGCAGCAGCTCGTCCTCCGGCAGCAGGATGTTCTCGAGGGTATGCGTCGTCAGGAACCCGTCCTGGCAGACGAGGATGGGCGTCTCGCTCGCCTCTGCCGCTCGACGGCCGATCGCCGCCAGGTCTGCCGCTTCCTGAGCATTCCGGGCGAAGACGATCCCCCAGCCGCAGTCGGCGACGCCCATCACGTCGTCGTGTCCGGCGTGGATGTTCAGCGCCTGGCTGGTCAGCGCCCGCGCGCCAACATGGAAGAGGATTGGCAGTCGCTTGCCGCTGATCGCGTAGAGGACCTCCTTCATGAGGATCAGGCCCTGCCCCGAGGTGAAGTTGGTGACGCGCCCGCCGGCGAGGGCGAAGCCCTCCGCAGCCGTCGCGGACGAGTGCTCGGACTCTGGCTCCAGGAAGCGCAGCGGCGTCCCCCACAGGTTCCCCTTGCCGTCTGCTACCGCGGCCTGGAAGATGGCCGCCATGGTCGTCGACGGGGTGATCGGGTAGGCGCAGCAGCCCTCGCTGACGCGGGTCTCGACGTGGGCAACCGCCTCCGACCCGTCGGCGATGGTGGGGATGCCGGGAAACGGGACAGGGACGGAGGCTCGGCTCATCGGGCCTATGGTCTGCCCCGCGCCCGCGTGCCGATGAGTGCCGCGCGGACCCTCAGGGCATGACCTCCGGCCCCTCTCCGTTGGGACCACCCTGTAACGTCGCCCGTACGGTTTGGTGAGGGCCATCTGCCCCACCATGCCGATCCGCCCAGGAGAAGAACCGATGCGTCTCGCCACCACCATGGCCGCCGGCGCCCTGCTGCTCGTCGCCTGCACCCCGCAGACCGGCGCCGGGAGCGGGGCGCCGAGCACGGAGCCGAGCAGCGCCGCCGCCATCCAGATCACCGTCTCCCACACCGCCGCCGGCGACGCGCTCGCCGGACCGAACGGCATGACGCTCTACATCCTTGCGAACGACACCAACGGCACGAGCACCTGCAACGAGGGCTGCGCGGCGACGTGGCCGCCGCTGCTGGGTGACGGCTCGGCCGTCGTCGCGGGTGACGGCGTGGCCGGCACCTTCGGCACCACCATCAGGGATGACGGCACCAAGCAGGTGACCCACAACGGACAGCCGCTCTACTCCTACGCGAGCGACACGGCCGCCGGCGACTCGACCGGGGATGGAGTCGGGGGCGTGTGGTTCATCGCGCCGGTCGGGGCGGCATCGGCCAGCCCGCGGGCGAGCAGCGGTGAGCACGAGTCGGAGACGCCGGAGCCCTCGGCGACGCCATACCGAGCGCCCGGCTACTGAGCCGGCGCCGCGGGGCGTAGACTCGCCCAACCATGAAGCGCAGACGCGAGCAGGAGCGTGACGAGGAGATCGCCCGCGAGCAGGCCGATGCTCGCCGGGAGGCCCTGCTCGCCGAGCTGAGGGCACATCAGACAGCCGCCCCGGCACCCGAGCCCCCCGTGCCCGAGGCGCCGGCTGAGCCGACGGCTGATGCCGATGCCGAGTCCGAAGAGCCGACGCCCGAGGAGCCGGACGAGTCCTAGCGGCTACCCGGCCACCAGCGCGTCGTGGATCACGCGTGCGTCGTACAGCAGCATCCCATCCAGTGTCTCGGCTGCTGATCCCGGCGGCCCCAGGGAATCGGTGTAGAGCGGCTGGTCAACCACCCGCGCGTCGGTCTCGTCGGCGATTGCCCTGGCCAGCTTCGGATTCACCGCCGACTCGCTGAAGATCGCCGTCACGGCCTCCCGCCGGATCGTGTCGGCGAGCGCGGCGAGCTGGGCGGGGTTCGGCTCGGCGGAGACGTCGAGGCTCGGAAAGACCGACCCCACGAAGCGGAGGCCGTACTCGGCCAGGAAGTAGCCGATCGCGTCGTGGTTGGTCACGATGCCGCGCCGCTCGGCGGGGATCTCCGCCATGAGGCGACGGATCTCGACGTCGGCTGACTCCAGGCGGGCGACATAGGTGGCCGCACGATCGGCAAACTGAGCCGCGAGCTCGGGCCGAGCGGCCGACAGCGCGGCTTGCACGTTCTCGACCATGCGGCTGGCGTTCGGGGCGGTCAGCCAATAGTGCGGATCGACCCCGCCGGCGTCCTCGGCATCGTCCGGTGCGCGCAGCGCGACGCCCTCGCTCATGTCCCGCAGGCGATCCCTGCCGCCAAGGGTGGCCAGCGCCCCCTCCAGCCAGACCTCCAGCCCGGCTCCGCTCTCGAGGATCAGGTCGCTGCGCTCGATGGCCGCGGCCACGGCCGTGGTGATCTCGAATTCGTGCGCCTCGGCGCCCGGCTTCAGCAGGACGGTGAGCGCGATGTCGTCGCCGCCCACCTCGCGCGCCGCCTCGCCCACCTGGGTCGTGGTCGCGACAACCCGCAGGCGGCCGTCGCTCGGGGACGGGGTGCCCGCATCGCAGCCGCCGGCCGCGACCAGCAGCCCGCAGGCCAGCAGGAGCAGGAGCCGTCTCACCCCGCTCGTGCCGCGGTCGTGGCGTCCTCCGCTCGGCAGGTCGCGCAACGGCCGTAGAAGTCGAGCCGGGCATCGTCGATCTCGAAGCCCATCTCACTGGCGAGCCGCTCGGCGATGGGGGTCACATAGGCCTCGTCGATCTCCTCGACCCGCCCGCAGCGCGTGCAGGCGATGTGGTGATGGTGGGCCGGCAGGCAGGCGACATAGGCGTAGACGTGGCCATCGAGCTCGAGGCGCCTCGCGACGCCGGCCTCGACCAGGGTCTCGAGCGTGCGGAAGACCGTGGCCCGCCCGATCCCCGGCTCGCGTCGCCGGAGGCTGCGGAAGAGCTGCTCGGCCGTCAGGCGGCGACCGCTGGCGGCCAGCGCGTTGGCGACGAGCAGGCGCTGCCGCGTGACACGCTCGCCTGCGGCCGTGAGGCGATCAGCCGCCCCAAGCCGGATTCGATCCATGGCCAGAGGCTAGCACAGGCGAGACTGAGTATCATGTCCGCCGTGAGCGGCACCGTAAGCGACGCACCGAGCGGCCTGGTCCTGCGTGGCGTCAGCGCCGGCTACGGTTCCGGCCTGGTGCTCCAGGACGCCAACCTGGCCATCCCCCCCGGCACCCTGGTCGGCGTGATCGGGCCGAATGGCTCGGGCAAGAGCACCCTCCTCAAGTCGATCCTGGGCCTCGCCCCGGTGATGACCGGCACCGTCCTCCTCGACGGCCGTCCGATCGCCGAGCAGCGGGACCGACTGGCCTACGTGCCGCAGCGTGAGGCGGTCGACTGGAGCTTCCCGATCAGCGCGGAGCAGGTGGTCATGATGGGTCGCTACCCGCGGGTCGGCTGGCTCCGCCTCCCCGGCGCGAGCGACGCCGCCGCGGTCCGCGATGCGCTGGAGCGCGTCGCCATGGCCGACCACGCATCCAACCAGATCGGGGCGCTCTCGGGTGGACAGCAGCAGCGCGTCTTCCTGGCTCGGGCCCTGGTGCAGGAGGCATCGGTCCTGCTGCTGGACGAGCCGATGACCGGCGTCGACCAGACGACCGAGCAGCTGATCGTCGGCCTTCTGCAGGAGCTGCGAGACAACGGGACCACGATCCTGCATGCGACCCACGACCTCGAGTCCGCGTCGGAGATCTCCGACGAGCTCTGCTTCGTCAACCGTCGCGTCATCGCCTACGGCCCACCCCTGGAGACCTTCACCCCGCCGATCCTGCACGCCACCTTCGGCGGGGAGCTGCTGATCGTCCACGAGGGGGAGCACACGCACGTCCATGGCGGCGGCCATCATCACGGGCCGGATCACGAATGAGCTGGCTCACCGATCCGCTGGGTTACGACTTCGTGCTCCGCGCGCTCGCCGAGGTGGTGGTGATGGGAGCCACCTGCGGGGCGATCGGGGCGTACGTGATCGTGCGGCGCCTGGCCTTCATCGGCGACGCCATCAGCCACGCCGTCTTCCCCGGCATCGTCCTCGCCTACCTGGCTGGCCTGAGCATCTTTGGCGGTGCGCTCGTGGCGGGCCTCATGACCGCGTTCGGCATCGCGCTGGTCGCCCGTGGCGGCCGGATCCGGGAGGACGCCGCCATCGGCATCTTCTTCGCCGCCGCCTTCGCCCTGGGGATCGTGCTGATCAGCACGCGCCAGACGTTCCAGGGCGACCTGACCGGCTTCCTGATCGGCAACCTGCAGGGCGTCTCCGCCGGTGACATCGCGATCAGCGCGGCAGTGGGGCTGGCGATCATCGTCGTGCTCGCCGCGGTCCACAAGGAGCTGGTGCTCGTCTCGTTCGACCGCACCCTGGCATCGGCCCTGGGGTACCCGGTCTTCGCGCTTGACGCCTTGCTGCTCGTGATCCTGACCGTGACCATCGTGGTCAGCATCCAGGCGGTCGGCATCATCCTGGTGCTGGCGATGCTCGTCACGCCCGCGGCGACGGCTCGGCTGCTGGTCGACCGCTTCGTGCCGATGCTGGCGCTGGGCTCAGTCCTTGGCGCCGCGGTCGGGGTGGCCGGCTACTTCATCTCGTTCCACCTGGGGACCGCCTCCGGCGGCACGATCGTGCTGTTGGCGACGGCCCTCTTCGTGGTGGCCTTCGTCGCCAGCCCAACACACGGGCTGCTCGGACACCGGCTGCGTCGCCATCCGCAGCACGCCGGCGTCGCTCCGGCTGTCGATCCCCCGGCCGGACATGAGCACGGTGCTCAGGACGTCTGACAGGACCCCCTGAAACAGGCTGGACGGCCCTTCCGGGTCACTGACGGAGATTCGCAGACTCGAGGAAGCCAGCGGGCCAGTTCCCGCTCCGAACCGAGGCATGCCACTCGATGCTGTCACTCCCTGCGACATCCCACGAGCACCACCAGGAGATCGAGCGGCACCTTGACCGGCTCCCGCAACTCGCCGACATGATCGGTCGTTCGACGCCAGAGGCCTTCTCCAGTGCATTCCAGCAGGAGTGCCGCTTCATCGTGAGCCAGCTGGTGCCTCACATGGAGGCGATCGAGACGAGCCTGTACGGGCGGCTCGAGCAGATCATGGACGGGCGCCACTCGATGGCCCCAATGCGCCGGGAACATGAGCAGCTGCGCGGGCTGTTCGCGTCACTCTGCCGGTACCGCGAGCTCGCAGCCGACGAAGGGCTGACAGACGCGGACGAGATCGGCCTGCGGCGCGTGCTCTTCCGGTTCTACGCGATGATGAAGGTCCACCTGACAGAAGAGGATCTTTACCTCGGCGTGCTGGACCGAAACCTCACCGCCGATGAAAAGGATGCGCTCGCCAGGGGCATCGACCATGCCGGTGCGACGCCGCTCTAGTCCAGGGGGCCTCGATCAGCCTGTGTTCCGGGGCGCGCTGACCGCCTCGAGATACCGCGCGTTGAACTCGCCGATGAGCCGGGCTCGCTCCTTCATCACGGCCGCCCACGCGTCGATCGCGGCGTAGCCGGCATCGGTCAGGACGTAGTTGCGACGTTGTGGTCCGACCGGTTCCGCCGACCACGACGAGGTGACCTGGCCGGCCGCTTCGAGGTCGCGCAGGGTCCGATAGACCTGACCGATGTCCACCGAGCCTTCGGTGATGCCCATCTCCTCGAGCTGGGCGGTGATGGCGTAGCCGTGCGCACCCCCGGCCGCGAGGAGGACGAGCACGAACGGCTCCATCCATCGGTGACGCCCACCCAGAGGCGCCCAGCCGCGATGGACGGGAATGCCCGCCGCATCGTGATCCGATGCGACGGCGTCCATGTCCGCCACGGCCGGAGTCCCACGGCCCTCGTTTGGAGCACCCATCTGCCTTGAGAGCATAGGCGCTTCAGACATGCAGATCGGGATCAAGCCGATGCGAGTCAGAGCGCCGTGATGCCGCTGTGGTCCATCGCCGCGGCGAGCTTCTCCGCGCTCTCGGGCGAGGCACCACGTTCGATGATCCTGAGATAGAGCTGCTCCTCCGCGAGGTGGACCTTGAGGATGCTGTAGAGGCGGAAGATGACGCGGCGCAGTGCGACCGTCTCGTTCGTCTGCAGGGGTCCCACCTCGAGCCGGTGCTGCAACCGGACGAGCTCCGCCACAAGCAGGCGGATCTCATCGTGCTCGCGGCGCATCGGCGTCATCGAATGGCGGTTCTGGAGCATGCGCTCCAGCTCGGCATACAGGGTCTTCTCGGCCGTCTCCATGTGCGGAAGGAGCAGGCCTTCGAGAAAGGCGGCCACCTCTGCCAGGTGCGGCCGGAGCTCGGCAACGGGGGCGGAACCGACCAGGTCACCCACCGCAGGCATCGAGTCCAGGTGGTGGGTCAGCCGTTCGTGGTGTTCCAGGGAAACGTGGGTCAGGCTCGCGGTCATTTCAGACCTCCTTGTGAGTCGATGGTGGTGTGGACGTCGTCCTCTCAGCCATTCGCGCCCCCTTCCGTGACCCCGTCGTTCGGGGTGCCCGCCAGCGCCAGGAAGAACAGGGCGACCGGCCGGTAGACCGCGTGGGCGAGTTTCATGAACGGGGCCAGGATCACGAGCTCCATGGCGATCGCCACGTGGAACAGGAACACCCAGTAGCCCCAGGCCGGAACACCCGGGAGGTAGAGAGCCAGCTCCAGGCCGAAGCCGGTCACGCCGGTGATCCAGACGAGCGCCAGGAGGGTCCAGTCCGCGCTGGTCGAGTGGCGCACGGAGCGTTCGATGCCCCGATAGCGCTGCAGGATGAGCATCGTTGCGCCGTACACCAGCAGGATCCCCGCCGCCGTGCCGAGCAGGCGGACGGGATACCAGATCGGGACCGGCGTACCGGTTGCCTTGATCCCCACGAGCGCGAGTCCGTAGTCGAGGATCGTCGCCGCGAGCAGGCCCAGGAAGCCCCACATCGTGGCCGCGTGGATGAACCAGCGGCGAAGGAACCAGGGTTGCTGGATCGCGTCCGCATCGCAGTCCTCGCGATAGCGGCGCTGGCCAAGCGTCTCAACCGCGACTGCGCTCCAGAGCGCGCGAATCGTGCGGAACAATGCGCTGCGGCCGCCAAGGGTGGAACGCAGCGTCACGCCCCCGGCGCGGCCGACGGCCCTGGCCATGGTGACGACGCCGATGAGACCGGCGGCGAAGACGATGACCATGATCCCGATCCCCGCGTTATGGATCAGCTCCTCGGGGATGAAGCCGAAGATGTCGAGCGAGGCCGCACTCTGCGCGCCGTGGCCCGCATACATGAAGAGGGCGAAGAGCGCCGCCAGGGCGACCGCGATCACGGTCCCGATCACGGGTCGGGTGTACATCGTTCGAGCCAGCCCGGTCCGGTCGTAGTTGGCGATCGCGTAGCGCCGCGCGGCCGCCATGAACTCGCTCGGCTCCGCCTGGGTCGGGCATGACTCGGAGCACTCCCCGCAGGCATAGCAGGTCCACAGCTCCTTGCTCGACAGGAGCTGGTCGCGCAGGCCCACCTGTGCGAGGCGGATCAACCGCCGGGGGAAGGTGGCGTCGTCGCTGACCAGGGGGCAGGTCGCCGTGCAGGTCCCGCAGCTGAAGCAGGCCGACACGTCCGCCGCGCCGTAGCGCTTGATGTCGGCGAGCAGGCCGAGCTGTACGGTGGCGGTCATGAGGGCTCCTTCGCAGTCTGCCTGACGATCGCTTCGTAGCGGAAGTAGCCATCGTCGGTGGCGCCCTTGACCTCCTGGACGTGCCCGTAGCGGCGCATGCCCATCACCCAGAAGACGACCTCGTGGGTGGGCACGGCGAGCTCCGCGGCGATCTCCGGGATGGTCCGCGCTCCTCCGTGCAGGAAGGCCAGGATCTGGGCGCGCATGACCGGCTCCTCACGGACGATCTCGCGCAGGGCTCGATTCGGGGCATTCATGCGATCGGCACCTCCAGGAGGCTGTCGATCATGGAGGTGACCTGGGCGTTGGTGTAGCCGAGCAGGTCGATGGCGCCCTCCGGGCAGACGGGGACGCAGCCACCGCAGCTCTTGCATCCGGTTGCGCTGATGGTCGCCACCGCCTTGCCATCCACGGTCGCCATCTCGATGGCGGCATAGGGACAGGCGGTGATGCACAGCTCGCAGCCCGTGCAGGTGTCGGTGTCCACGATCGCCACCAGCGGGTCGAGCTCGGCGAAGCCCTTCTTGAGGATCACCGCGCTCTGCGTGACGGCGGCAAGGCCCGACGCAACGCTCTCGCTCGAGTTCCTGGGACCCTGGCAGGCGCCGGCGATGTACACCCCGTCGACCATGGTCTCGACCGGGCGCAGCTTGGGATGGATCTCGTTGAAGAAGCCGTCCTTCCCCAGGGGGAGCTTGAGGAGGCCATTCAGCTCCTCGTTCCTGCGCGGGATCATCCCGGTGACCAGCACCACGAGGTCTGCCGGGATGGCGATCTCCTCCGTTCCGGTCAGGAGGTCGCGCACGGTGACCACCAGGCGGCCAGAGCCATCCTGGGCGACGGCCGGTGGTGCATCGTCGGCGAACTTGAGGTAGACCGATCCGAGCTCGCGCGAGGTGGTGTACATCGGCTCGAACTTGCCGTAGGTGCGCATGTCCCGGTAGAGGTGGTACTGGTGCACTTGCGCGTCCCGGGAGGAGACCTGGATCGAGGCGGCGACGGTCGCCGCGCAGCAGTAGCGCGAGCAGTACTGGTTGCCGTCGGGCTTGTCCGCGGGCTCGCGGCTGCCGACGCAGTAGACGTACACGACGCTCTCGACCGGCTTGCCGTGGAACTCCAGGCGGCCTGCCGAACGGTCGATCATCTGCTTGAACTCCGGCAGGGTCACCACCCCGTCGATCCCGTAGCCGTACTCGCCCACCTCCGGCTGGTAGGCATCGAAGCCGGTGGCGACGATGATCGAGCCAACCTCGACGGTGAGCGTCTCGCCGCCCGGTCCGCCCAGGCGGATGCCGGCGGTGTAGTTGCCGAAGCTGCCGGACTTGCTGATCAGCTCGGCTCCGGTGAAGACGTTGATCGCGGGGCGCTGCTCGATGCCCTCGATCAGCTCCGCGATGAGCGCTCGGCCATTCTTGCCGGTCGGGTACATCTCCTCGAACCCGCCGACCCAGCCGCCGAGCGTGGTCTCGCGCTCGACCAGGAAGACGCCGAGGCCGATGTCGGCCAGCCCGATGGCCGCGCGCAGCCCTGCGACGCCGCCGCCCACCACCAGCGTCTTCTGCGTCGTCTCGACGACGATCGGCTCCAGTGGTTCGGTCAGGCGGGTGCGGGCGATGCCGGCCTTGACCAGGCCGATGACCTTGTTGGTGGTGGCCTGCAGGTCATCCGATTGGACCCACGAGGCCTGCTCGCGCACGTTGACCTGGGTGTATTCGTACGGGTTGAGGCCGGCCCGATTGGCCACCGCCCGGAATGTGACGACGTGGAGCTTCGGCGAGCAGGACGCGACCACCATGCCGTCGAGCTGCTGCTGCTCGATGTCGCGCTCCATCTCCCCCTGGCCCGAATCCGAGCAGGCGAACATCATCTGCCGGGCCACCACCACGCCCGGCTCAGCCTCGGCCGCGGCGACGACCTGGTCGATGTCGACGTGGTCGGAGATGTTGCCGCCGCAGTGGCAGACGTAGACCCCGATCCGGCGCTCGGTCTCGCTCATGCCAGGGCCTTCGCGCGCTCGAGGTAGGCGGCAACCTGGGCGACCGTCGAGCCGGCATGCAGGATCGAATCGGCGATGTCCTTGGCGCCCGATGCGGCACCGGCGACGTACACGCCGTCGATGCTCGTCTGGCCCGGGTTGGCGTCCTCGTCGGTCTCGGCGACATACGAGTACTCGTCCGTCGAGAGGGCCCCCATCGGGAAGAGGGCCTGGGCGTCGCTGTTGGGCTGAACGCCCACCGCGAGCACGACGAGGTCGTACTCCGCTTCGACGATCTGACCGCCGTGCTCGATGTCCTCGTAGCGCAGGACCAGGTCGCCGTTGTCCTTCTCGGTGATCTTGGCCACGCGTCCCTTGACGTAGTTGGCGCCCATCGCCTTGGCCTGCTCGTAGAACTCGTCGTAGCGCTTCCCGGGGGCACGGATGTCCATGTAGTGGACCGTCACGTCGGCCACCGGGAGGGCACCCATGATCAGCTGGTTCTGCTTGATCGAGTACATGCAGCAGAACCGCGAGCAGAGCGGGTTTCCGACGGTTTCGTCGCGCGATCCGGTGCAGAGGACGTAGGCGATGCGATCGGGCACCTTGCCGTCCCCCGGCCGCAGGATGGTGTTGAACGGCCGCGTCGGGGCCAGCAGGCGGTCCATCTGCATGCCGGTGATCACGTTCTTGAAGGTGCCGTAGCCGTATTCCGGCTTCAGGTCGGCGGCGAACAGCTTGAAGCCGGTCGCGACCACGACCGCGCCGACCTCGACATCGAGAACCTCGTCGCGAGCCCGCAGGTCGATGCACTGGTCCACGGGACAGGCGTCGACGCACTCGCCGCATTCGGAGCAGACGCCGCAGTCCAGGCACAGGCCGGCGCCGCGGTGGGCCTCCTCCTCTGTCATCGGCAGCTCGACCTCGCGGAAGTCGGTCGGGGCATCGCTCAGCACCTCGCTCGGACCTTCGGCCAGCGCCATGCGGTACGCCTTCTGGCGAGCGAGGACCTCTGTCTTGTCGACGACCGGGAGCCGCAGGTCGAAGCCATCGAGCTCCAGGCCATTGATCCAGCGATCGATCATGTGGGCTGCGCGCTGGCCCTGCCCCGTTGCCCGGGTGATGTCCGAGGCGCCCGAGACGACGTCGCCCGCGGCGAAGAGCCACGGCACGGCGCTCTGCAGCGTGCCCGGATCGACAGCGGCTCTTCCGCCGGCATCGGCCGTGACCTGGGCGCCAAAACCCTCGGTATCGGGCGCCATTCCGATCGCCGCGATGACGACATCGCCGGCGATCTCGAAGTCAAGGCCCGGGATCGGCTCTGGCCGGCCGCGGCCGGTCGGCCCCGCGACGGATGGAGCCATGCGGGTGCAGCGAAGGGCGCGAGCCGCCCCGTTGCCGTCATCGAGGACTTCCGCTGGCGCCGCCTCGAAGACGAAGTGGACGCCTTCCGTCTCGGTGTCATCGGCCTCGACGTGGTGGGCCGGCATCTCGGCGCGGCTGCGCCGATAGACCACGGTGACGTCGCGCGCACCCAGCCGGCGGGCGGTCCGTGCGGTGTCCATCGCGACGTTGCCGCCGCCGATGACCAGGACCCTCTTGCCCGCCAGGTCGACGGGCTCGCCGAGCTTCACCCCACGCAGGAAGTCGACACCGCTGAGCACGCCATCGAGCTGGTCGCCGGGGATGCCGAGCTTCGTGGAGAGCGGCGTGCCGGTCGCCAGGAGGACGGCTTCGTAGCCCTCGGCGTGGAGCGCCTCGAGATCCGTCACCGGCGCGCTGGTGGCGATCTCGACGCCGAGCGCAGTGACGTTGGCGATGTCCTGCTCGACGACCTTCGCGGGCAGGCGATATCCGGGGATGGCCAGCCGCAGGAAGCCGCCGGCCTTCGGCGCGGCCTCGAAGATCTTGACCGCATAGCCGCGGCGGGCCAGCTGCCAGGCCGCGGTCAGGCCGGTCGGTCCGGACCCGATGATGGCCACGCGGTGACCGTTCGGCTCCGGGATCGCGACTCCGGGGCCATCGAACTTCTCGTAGTGGATGTCGGCGATGAATCGCTTGAGGCGGCGGATCGGGATCGGTCCTTCGAGGGATCCTCGGGTGCAGTCGACCTCGCACGGCGCGTAGCAGGCGCGACCCAGGGTGCCGACCAGCGGCGTCGCGTCGAGCACCAGCTGGAACGCCTTCTCGTACTCGCCACTGCGGATGAGCGAAACGTAGCCGTGGGCCTGGATGCCGGCCGGACAGGCGTAGGAGCAGGGCGAGGACCCGGCTCGGTCGATGACCGCCTTCTTGGGCACCGCCTGGGGGAACGCGATGTAGGCGGCTCGGCGCTGGACCATGTCGGCGTTGAACTGGTCGGGAACGGCCACGGTGCAGGCCGTCTCGCACAGCTGGCAGCCGGTGCAGGTCAGCTCGTTGACGAACCGCGCCTTGCGCGTGACCTTTGCCCGGAAGTGCCCATCGGCACCACGCTTGATCCCGTCGACCTCGCTGTAGGTCATGGTGGTGACGTTGGGGTGGTGGATCGACGCAGCCATCTTGGGGGTCGAGATGCAGCTGGCGCAGTCGAGGGTGGGGAACACCTTGCTGAGCAGGATCATCTTCCCGCCCACGCTGGCCTCCTTCTCGACCAGCAGCACCTTGTAGCCCATGTCGCCGAGCTTCAGCGCGGACTCCATCCCGCCGATGCCCGCGCCGACGACCATGACGTCGTAGTCGGTCACGAGGTCACCGCCGACGGTCCGAGTGCGATGAGCGCCTGGCCGAACTGTTGCACGTGTCGCGTGAACGGCTCGGCGCAGACGGAGCAGATGGCGGCCATCTTCAGCCGCTGGGGGTCGAGCCCTGCCTGTGTCAGGAGCGCCTGGGCCTGGCCCACGATCTTCGACGCCCGCGTCGAGCAGTCAGACAGGTAGGCGCACTCGTCGCCGTCCGAAGCGATGAAGACGCCGTCGAATCCGTGCTCGATGGCGTGGAAGATCCAGCTCGGCCGGATTCCGCTGGTGCAGGGCATGCTGATGACCACGACACCAGGCGAGTAGCTCATGTGCGAGCTGCCCGCCAGGTCGATCCCGGGGTCCGAGATGTTGTTGGTGGAGAAGACGAGGATCCGCGGAACGAATGCGCGTTCCGCGCCCTGACGCTCCGCCGGGGCGATCGTGGTCATCAGGCTGTGGCGGCTACTTCTGGCGCGTCACGAAGGTGCGCTCGTAGCCCTCGCCCGGCAGGAAGCCAAGGAAGGTATGGCCGACCTTCGTCGACCAGGCCTCGATGTCGCCCTTGGTGGCGGGGTCGCTGGACCAGATCTCGATGACCTGGCCGACCTGGACCGTGCCCATGGCCTTCTTGGCCTCGAGGAGCGGTCCGGGGCATGCGCTGCCGCGCGCGTCGACGACCTTGGCCGTCTCGAGCGCCGAGAGGTCGGTGTCGCTGAGTGGGGTGGTGATGGTCATCATCGGGGTGTCTCCTTGGTGTGTGCCTGGCCCTGGCAAGCGCCCGGCCAGCCTGTACGGCGTTGGGGCTCAGTAGACGAGGGTGTTCGTGGCCGAAGTCACCTCCGCGACGAAGCGAGCCGCCGCCACGATCTCGGCGCCGGGAATGAGCGAGTCCGCGATGCCACGGCTCTTCACGCAGGGCCCGCAGGCCAGCAGGGTGCCGCCGAGCTCGCGGAAGTCATCGAGCAGCTTCGTCAGCGGGGGGAACTCGCGCGCCTGGACCGTCTCTGCCTCCCCCTGGTGAACCAGGCAGACGCCGTCGGCCTGGAGTCCGATGACGACAGCGACGTCCGACGCCAGGGCGGCGCAGGCCATGACGAACGGGATGGTCGCTCGCTCCGGGTCTTCTGGTCCGTGGGTCGCCATGATCACGAGCCTCTGCTGCTCGGCCATTTCGGGCTCCTTCCGATATCCAGTGCGCGTTCAGATGAAGAGGATCTGGCCGTCGTCCGCGGCCGCGAGGAAGGCGGCGATGCCGCCGGCGTCGTCGACGATTGGATCAAGGTGCTCGGCGTTCAGGCCGAGGGTGCTGAGCGATCCTGAGCAGGCGCGAATGGTCACCTCGCCGAGCTCCTTCGCCGTTCGCAGGGTCTCGAGCCACTGGGTCTCCCCAACGTGGCCGACCGGCTCGTTGAACCTGGGGCGTGCCGCGTCATAGGCGAGGCCGTGATCATTTGTGATGCGGTCGGCGCGGAAGGCGTCCAGGGCCCAGTACATCAGCAGGATGCTGACCGGCGTGCCCATGGCAGCCGCACCGGAAGCGATCGTCGCCGCCGCATGGAGCTTGTCGTCGGTCCCCGAGAAGAGGACGATTGAGAGTCCGTTGCTCACCGATGACCTTCCTGACTGGAGACGAGCGGGAGGGGTGCAGGGTCGTGAAATGCGGCCGCCAGTTCGCCCAACCTCGACCATCGGCGAACGAGGACTTCACGCATGAGAGCGCACGCGGCCAGGATCTGCGGGTCGCTGAGCTGATAGCTCACCGTTCTGCCGTCGCGGACTGCATCGACAAGGCCGACCGCCCGCATGGCTCCGAGATGCTGGGAGGCAGCCGCCTGGGTAAGCCCCAGGGCACGTGCCACCTCATTGACCTCGCGCGGTCGCTCGCCCAGGAGATGGAGGATCCGCAGGCGATGCGCGCTGGCCAACGACCGGAGCAGCGACGTTTCGAGCTCGTCGATATCGAGAGTGGCGTCTGGCATATCTGCTCCTCGCCTGGTCTATTCGTTCTAGGCGAATATATGCTTAAAGCGTATATAGGCCTTGGGCCATTAGTAATCAGAACGAGGGCCGACCGGACCCCTGGGTATCCATCCCGGCCCGGCTCTCGTCCCTATGAGTAGGAACGGGCACCAGCCCGTCGACACCACGAGGACATTCAGATGAATCTCGCCACCAATGAATCGCCGACCGACCGGGTCATCAGAATCGCGCTAGGAATTAGCCTTGCCGGCGTCGCTCTCGCTGGCGTGGCGACTGCCCCCGTGCTCTACGTCGTCTGGGTCATCGCCGCGATCGCGCTCGTCACGGGTATCGTTGGCTTCTGCCCGCTGTACGCGCTGATCCGCGTCAGCACAAAGCGAGCCAGCCACTGATTGGCAGGGAGCGACGGCATCGGTACAGGAGGTTGACCTGATCGAATCCCCGGTCGATGACCGTTCCGCCGGTGATGAGTTCGCCGACGCGCTGGTCGGTGAGCTGCCGCGATTGGTGCGGCTGGCGACGCGGCTCGTCCGGGACCCAGACCAGGCCGAGGATTGTGCGCAGGAGACGATCGTGGGCGCCTGGCGTCGCCGGGATCAGCTTCGAGATCCCGCGGCGCTCTCGGCCTGGCTGCGGCGCAGCATCGTCAACCGGATCATCGATCGGTCGCGTGTCCATCACGACGAGCTCGACATCGAAGCCATCGAGGTGGACTGGCGCGACGATCGCTACTCGGTGGCTCCCGACCGAGTGCTGGAGCGGGTCGAGCTTCGGGACGAGCTGGAGGACGCGCTTGCGCGCCTGCCGGTCATCTACCGGGTGCCGGTCGTCCTCCACGACGTCGTGGGATGGACGGCAGCGGAGATCGGCCGTGCGATGGAGGCCGGGTTGCCGGCCACTAAACAGCGTCTCCGCAGGGGCCGGATGATGCTCGTCAGTGCGCTCGCGGGGGACGACGAACGCCGCCAGGCAAGCCTCGCCCAGCCGCTCCGTTGCTGGCGAGCACGTCGGCATGTCTCGGCGTTCCTAGATGCCGAACTCGATCAGAGCACCCGCTCCGCGGTCCAGGCTCACCTCGCAACCTGCCCAACGTGCCCGCCGTTGTATGCCGGTCTTGTCGGCGTGAAGGCAAGCCTGGGCGGTCTGCGTGATCCCGATTCGGTCGTCGAGGATGCGATCGCCGGGCGGATCCGGGGGCAGCTCGATGGTCAGCGTGGCCGGTCCAGGTCGTGAGCCAACGGACGCCTGGACCGGCCGGGTCAGGCCCGAGCCGGGTGCAGCTCTGGGATGAGCGACATGCGGCCCGGGACCCGGTCGAGTCGCCAGACCCCGATCCGACACTGGTCGAGGAGATCACGGCGATGACGCCCGGGACGGCGCTCGACCTCGGCGCCGGGGACGGCCGCAACGCCGTGTGGCTTGCTGAGCGCGGATGGCACGTGACGGCGGTCGACTTCTCGGCGGTCGCCGTGGAACGTGGTCGGGCGCTCGCTGCGACGCGCGGCGTCGATCTCGAGTGGCGACTCGAGGACTTCCTCGAATGGACGCCCCCAGCTGAGTCGTTCGACCTGGTCGCCCTCTTCTTCATCCATCTGCCGCCCGACCAGCGCCAGCTCGTCTACGCGAGGGCCGCCGCCGCAGTCCAGCGAGGCGGGACGCTGCTCGTGGTCGGCCATGACCGATCGAATCTGACTCACGGGTCGGGCGGACCGCAGGATGCGGACGTCCTGTTCTCGCCAGGCGACATCGTGCGTGACCTGCCGGCCGGATTCATGGTCGAGCGCGCGGATGTCGTCCGCCGTCCCTCGGGCGCAGCGCCGGCGCCGCTCGACGCGGTGGTCCGTGCGGTGAGGAGAGACGCCTGAACGAGGCCGCTCGCCGGGGCCGGCCGGCATCTCCGAGAATGCCCAAGCCAATCCGACGCCGACCGCGGCGGCCACCAGAGGGTCCTATGATTCGCCTCTAGGCCCCATCAGGAGGAGTCCCATGAGCGACCATCCCAACGCCGTCATCGTGCGCAAGTACCTGGAGACCATGGACAGCGGCGACATGCAGGCCGCGTCGGACCTGATGACCGACGACATCGAATGGCACGAGATCGGCCGGGCCGACGCGATCCAGGGCAAGGCAGCACTGGCAGAGCGCTTCGGCATGGGCAGTGGCACCGCGCCGAGCTACGAGATCACGGGTGAGACGCATGACGTCATCGGCGGCGACGATCACACCGTCGCCCTGCTGAGCGCGCACGCCACCCGCGGCGGCCAGACCCTCGACTACAGGGTGGCCGAGATCTATCACGTCCGGGACGGCAAGATCTCCGGGCGCTGGGCCTTCTCCGACGACACCAAAGCCATCAACGACTTCTTCCAGGGCGAATGACCGTCACGCCGGGGCGCGGCCTGACCTGGGCCGCGCTCTCCGTCGTCTTCTTCCTGGCCGCCCTCTTCGCGATCCCGCCGCTCCTCGCCGCAGTACGGCTGGTGTGGGATGCGCCACACCTCGCCGAGATGGCGATCTGGTCGCCCGTCTGGGGAATCCTGGCGGTGCTTGGCGTCCTGGTGGCGGCGCGGCTGGCGCTCGGCACCTGGCTCAGGCCGCCGACGGTCGCCGTCGGCATCGCGGCGGTCGGGATCGCGCTCTCCGCGGTCGTGAACGTCGTTCTCCAGCAGTGGGAGATGACGCGGTTCGGGATCACCGAGCCGGAGCTGGTCGGTCCGACCGCCGGCCTCTTCGCGGTCCTCATCGCCCTCGCGGTGGCGGGTTTCGGCGCACTCCTGGCGCCGAGACGGCTGATCGGTTGGCCGCTGGCGATGGTTTGCCTCGGATTCGTCGGAGTGGCGATGATCGTGGTCGGAAACCTGCCCGGGCTCGCGGATGGCATCGCCGCCGAGAGCTGGCCGCTGGCAATCTGGGTCGGCCTGTCCGGTGTCTATGCCCTGGTCGTGACCACGCTGGTCGGTCTTCGAGCGCTGGGGCGTCTCGTGTACGCGGAGCGTACATAACTGCCAAGTTCCCCTACCTGTGAGCCCGATGCGGGGCGTTGGCGCGCCCCGCTGAGCACGAATCGGACCGTCCGCTGGCGCGTTCGCGTGAGTTCGGGCGCCCGGCGGGCATTTTTCAGCCGATACCTGGCCGTTATGTACGCTGGGCGTAAGGCGCCCTCGGAACCACGGTCCCGAGTGACCCCGCGTCGGATCTAGACCAGGCGGCGGTCCGAGGCCCAGCGGGTCAGCTCGTATCGGTTCGAGAGCTGGAGCTTGCGAAGCACGGCTGAGACATGCGTCTCGACGGTCTTGACGCTGATGTGGAGCTCCGAGGCGACCTCCTTGTAGGTGTAGCCGCGCGCGATGAAGCGCAGCGTCTCGCGCTCGCGCGCGGTCAGGAGGTCGAGCTCGGGGTCGATCGGCTGGTCCGACTCGCTCGCGAACGCGTCGAGCACGAAGCCGGCCAGGCGCGGCGAGAAGACGACGTCTCCGTCGTGGATGCGCTGCACGGCGCCCACCAGCTCGTCAGCCGAGATGGACTTCGTCACGTAGCCGCGCGCGCCAGCGCGAATGATGCCGATCACGTCCTCCGCAGCGTCCGACACCGAGAGGGCCAGGAACTGCGCCTTCGAGCCGGCTGCGCGCACCCCCTCGATCACGCCGCGCCCGCCGCCGGCCGGCATGTGCACGTCCAGCAAGACCACATCCGGCTCGGCCTGGAGAATCCCCGCCACCGCCTCCTCGACCGTTCCGGCATCGCCCACGATCCGGCAGCTGCGGCTCAGCTCGGAGCGGACGCCTGAGCGAAAGAGCTCGTGGTCGTCGACCACGAAGACGCTGACGCCTGAGGCGACGCGGGTCGGCGCGGTCATGGGGCCCTCCTCGGAAGCCGCATCACGATCTCGGTCCCTGCACCCGGCCGACTGTTGACCACGGCGCTGCCGCCGTGCCGCTCCATGCGGCCGACGATCGAGTCGGCGATCCCCCGCCGGTCGGCCGCGACAGCCCCCGGGTCAAAGCCGGGACCGAGGTCGCGGACATACGCGCTGATCGCCTCGTCCTCGACCTCGACGTAGACCGACACCTCGGTCGCGCCCGAATGCCGCGCGGCGTTGAGGGTGGCCTCGCCGAGCGCGGCGACGAGGGCGGTGGCGTGGTCGTCGAGGTCGGCGTCACCGACCACGATCGCCTCGACCTTCACCTGCTGCTCCCGCTCGACCCGCCCGGCCATGGCATCCACCGCGTCGCGCAGTCGTGCCCCGGCGAGCGCGGGCGCTCGCCCGTACAGCCACGCGCGCAGTTCGCGCTCCTGGGTGCGGGCCAGGCTCGCCATCTCCCGCTGCTCCGGCGAGCGCTGGATGAGTGCCAGCGTCTGCAGGACCGAGTCATGCAGGTGAGCCGCCATCTCGGCGCGCGCCTCTGTCCGGACCCGTTGGCTCCGCTCCTCGATGAGGTCGCGCCCCATGCTCCACGCCCATGGCGCGACGATCAGCGCCAGCCCGCCGATCGCCACGAAGACTGCCAGGAGGGTGCTGCCCGCCGCCCGCAGCGAGGTGTTGGCGAGCAGGAAGACGATCATTGCGGCGAGGATGAGCAGCGACCCGACCAGCATCCGCGAGCTGAAGACGCGACCGGTGAGGACCGCATCAAGCGGCCAACGCGCGCCGCGCTCCTCTCCGGATCGGGCCCAGAGGATGGCGAAGCCGATGCCGGCGAGGGTGACCGGCCAGGCGAGCTCCTCTCCAAACCAGAAGCCGGTGACGAACAGCAGGAGCATGACCCCCGCCAGGATCAGCGCCGCACCGAGCGCCTGGCCCAACGTCGGTCGGATCAGGATCCGCGCACGAGGCCGGGTCGCTCCCTCGAGCGCCTCCTGTGGCGCGAGGAGCCAGGCCAGAAGGTAGACAACAAGGCCGAACCCTGCTGCCAGGGCCAGGACCACGAACGCAATGCGCACCACGATCGGCTCGATGCCGAGGTGGTGGCCGATCCCGGCAGCCACGCCACCGATGACGCGGTCGCTCCGGCTGCGTTCGAGCCGCGGGCGCGCGGCATTGGCCACCTCGCGGCCGCGTCGAACGCCAACCTGCGCCATGCCCGCATGTTCGCACACGCCTGAGCAGGCGACGATCAGGGATGACCCTGAGCCGATGTCTGAGGGGATCAGGGTTGTTGCAGGGTGCTCCCCGATGGGCAGGCCGCTGCCTGCGGTCGAAGATGGCGGCATGACAGCTCAGGGATCAGAAGGCACGGGGGCCACGCAGCGCAACCTCCGACGACGCACGAACGATCGAGTGCTGGGTGGGGTGGCCGGTGGCCTCGGGGACTACTTCAACGTCGATCCGCTATTGATCCGGATCGGTTTCGTGGGGCTCATGATCTTCGGCGGCGCCGGGCTGGTCCTGTACGTCGCAGCGTGGCTGCTGATCCCCGCGGAAGGGCACGACGCCTCCCCGGTCGAAGCCTTCATTCGACGGTTGGGCCTCACGCCAGGTCGCCTCGCCTGGGTCGCCCTGGCGCTTGTCGTATTCATCCTGTTCGTTAACTCGTGGAACGTTGGAATCGGTTACTCCGATGGCCCGCTCGGGATTCCCGGTCCGGTCTGGGCACTGGCGATCGTGGTGGTCGGCGTCATGCTGGTCCGTCGGCGCGAGGTGGCGGCGGCACCTGGCATGGTTGCGGCCAAACCGGCGCCCGCGCTGCCGGTCGCGCCGGCCGTGAGTGCACCACCCCGCCCGCGATCGCCCCTTGCCTGGTACGCCATCGGGGGGCTCCTGCTCACCGTTGGACTGCTCGCCGCCGCGAGCCAGATCGGCGACATCACCGTCGCGCCCGGGCAGTTCTTCGGCACCGCCCTGGTGGTGCTGGGAATCGGCCTCGTCATTGGCGCGTGGTGGGGACGAGCCAGGATCCTGATCCTGCTGGTGATCCTGCTGGCGCCGATGGGGGTCGCGGGTAGCTTTCTCACCGCCCCGCTTGAGGGCGGGGTTGGCGACCACAGGTACGCGCCGGTCACCGCTGCCGAGGTCCAGGATGCATACCGGTCGCTCGGCGGCCGGCTGACGCTCGACCTGACGCAGCTCACCACCAGTCCACGGGACATTCATATCGCCGCCAGCGTGGCGGTCGGGCAGCTCATGGTTATCCTCCCCGAGGGGGCATCGATCGAGCTCCACACGCAGGTCGGCGCGGGGGACGTGATCGTCCTCGGATCCCAGGACGTGGGCACGAGCCTAGACAGCACCTTCATTCGCCGGCACCTGAATCGGACCACTTACATCCTCGACCTCGAGGCGGGAATCGGCGAGGTCTACGTCCGCACAGCGGGAGGCTTCTGATGGAACGACATCCTGCGGATCTGTTCTCGCTCCTTGCCGGGCTGCTGACCTTGGGGCTCGGCCTGCTGCTCCTCTCTGTCGGCGTCAGCGATGTGCCGATGGAGTGGGTCGGTCCAGCCGTGGCGATCGGCATCGGCATCCTGATCGTGGTTGCCGCCCGGCCGGGCCGCGACGCCGACGCGGATCCTACCCTCACGGCGGACGAGCCATGAGCGACGCGCCGATCCTCGAGACCCACGATCTCGCGAAGCGCTACGGGCGGCGGACCTGGGCGCTGACCGGGATCGACCTCGCGATCCCACAGGGGGGAATCACAGCGCTGGTCGGGCCGAACGCCGCCGGAAAGTCGACGCTCATCAAGACCTGGGTCGGATTCGAGCGGCCGACGCGCGGAAGCGTCACGGTCGGCGGCATCGATCCATGGAAGGACCGCTCGCGGGTGCTGGGGCTGGTCGGCTACGTTCCGCAGACACCGTCGCTGTACGACGGACTCAGCGTCGAGGACCACCTCGACCTGGCGGTCCTGCTGCGGCCCGATTTCGACCGGCCCTACGCCCGCCAACGCCTGGATCAGCTCGGCATCCCCGCTGGCCACGGAGCGAAGTCCCTCTCGGGCGGTCAGCAGGCCCAGGTTGCGCTGGCGCTCGCACTCGGCACCCGCGCCCGGATCCTGCTGCTCGACGAGCCGCTGGCGAGCCTCGACCCGCTGGCACGCCGCGAGTTCCTGCACGTCCTGACCGATGCCGTCCGCAGCGACGGCGCCACGGCGCTCCTTTCCAGCCATATCGTCACGGACGTCGAGCAGGCTTGCGACCGGCTGGTGGTGCTGGGTGTCGGACGAATCCTTCTCCACGACACGGTCGCGGACGCCCTGGCGAGCCATTGGATGTCGACTGATGGTGCCAGGTCGGAGGAAGGCACGGCGATCGGCTCGTTCGGTGGTCCCGGCGGCGAGCGCCTGACGCTTCTCCGCACCGATTCTCCGACAGCTGGACCCGCCCTCCGCCCGGCCACGCTGGAGGAGGT
The DNA here is from genome assembly GCA_963807915.1 of uncultured Chloroflexia bacterium. Lineage (GTDB taxonomy): Bacteria > Chloroflexota > Limnocylindria > QHBO01 > QHBO01 > CF-167. The sequence continues at coordinate 346,134 of CAWEDO010000002.1, forward strand.
CGTGCTCGGCTACCTGGCTTCCGGCCGCGGCCTTCCCGGTGAGGCCGCTGCGTGAGCAGGATCGGCTCGTGGCTGATCCTCTCGTTCAGGCTCCACCGCTGGGAAGTCCTCGCCTCGGCTGCCGGGGTGGCAATCTTGTCCGCTGCCATGCTCTGGTTCGCCTGGCAGCTGCTGACGCTCGCGGCGACCAATCCCGGCTGCGTGGACCCCACGACGTACGCGCCCGGCTGCACGCAGCTCGGGCAACGCTTCTACGAGCTGAGCAGCAAGGCTCTGTGGCTCTCCTATCTCAGCTGGCTGGCTCCGTTCGCCATGGGGCTGGTCCTAGGGGTCCCGCTGGTGTCGCGCGAGATCGAGCACCGCACTGCAGGCCTGGCCTGGACGATGAGCCGATCGCGGACCCGGTGGCTGGCCGGCCGCATTGCGTTCCTGGTCCTCGTCATGGTTGTGCTCCTGATTGTCGTGGCGCTGGTCGGCGAGGCGCTGGCCTCCGCGACGATGCCCGCCCAGCACCTGGACCGTGACTTCGAGTGGTACGGGCGGCGCGGAGCGGTGGTCGTGGTGCGCGGGATCGCGTCGCTGGGCATCGGCGTCCTCGTCGGGGCATGGCTCGGCAGGGTCCTGCCGGCCCTGCTGGTGGCGGTCTTCGCATCGGTCCTGATCTTCAGCGCCATCAGCCTGGGCATGGACCGATGGATGGAGGGTGATGCCGTCCTCCAGAAGTTCGACGCGGATCGAGCCGGGGGGCGCCAGCTCGGCGAGCGGATCCTGCTGCCGAGTGGCGAGCTGGTCGACTACGGGGAGCTCCAGCGCCGCGGTCTGGCGTACGAGGCGATCGTGGACGACCTGCTCTACGCCAAGCCAGAGGATATCGGCCACCCGGAGAAGGTCATCGGCTACGACCGGTACCTCGTGGTGCCAGGGTCGCGCTATCCGCAGATCGTGCTGCGCGAGTCGGCCGTGCTGGGTGGCACCGCCGCGCTGATCGCCCTCGCCACCGTCCTCCTCGTCGCTCGCCGGAGGCCAGGATGAGTTTCCGCGCCTGGCGGCTGGCGTTCAAGATGCAGCGCCTCGAGCTGTTGATCTTCGTCGCGGCAGCAGTACTGATCACGGTCGTCTCGTTGCTGATCGCTCGCGGAGCGAGCGAGGCGCGTGCGTCCTTCGATGCCTGCTTCCAGGCGGCCGGCACGGACGCTGGTTGCGCCACCTCCCCCAGCCTGAATGACTTCTCGATGTGGGGCGGCTTCGCCCGGATCAGCGCGTTCCTCGCTCCGTTCGCGCTCGGCCTGTTCCTGGGGGTCCCGGTGGTCGCACGCGAAATCGAGGGGCGCACGGCGGGGATCGCCTGGACGCTGAGCCGCTCCCGCACGCGATGGCTAGTTCAGCGCGTCCTGCCGCTGGGGGGCGCAGTAATCGTCCTGGCCGCGGCGGTTGGCATCGGCAGCGAGTTCGTGACACGGACGAACCCGTACGCGGATTTCGCGGCGAACCCTGGCTTCGCGGACTACACCGCCAGGGGCTGGATCCTGCCGGTGCGCGCGATTGCCGTGCTGCTGTTGGCGATCGCGGTCGGCGCGATAGTGCCACGGCAGCTGGCGGCGCTCCTGCTGGCCGGCGCATGCACGCTGGCGCTGTTCGTGGGGTTGTCGATTGGCATGGACACCTGGATGAGGGCCGAGGCCAGGCCGATCCCCTTCGAGGAAAGTCGATTTGGGCCCTTCAGTGGCGGACCGCAGATCTTCGACGTTGCCTACCAGGAGGATGCCACCGGCAAGGTCATCAGCATGAACGACTTCTACAACCAGTACGGCGACGTGGCCCTGCCGGACGGTGAGTCGGATCCGCCGGGGTTCACGCAGGTCGCCATCGGCATTCCGGGCAGCCAGTACGCAACCTGGGTCCTCCGCGAGTCGGCCATTCTCGGTGGGCTGGCGGTGGTCGCTGGTGGGCTGGCGACGCTCGTGGTGGCGCGGAGGCGGCCTTAGCACCCAAGCGGGTAGAGTCCCCGCATGACGCCGGCGCCTGAACGCAACCACCCGGCGCGAGCGGTCGAGCGGACCTACCTGACCCTCACCCTGCTGACCACCCTCGCGTCGTCGTTCATCTGGGGGATCAACACGATCTTCCTGCTCGACGCCGGGCTGAGCAACGTCGAGGCCTTCGCGGCCAACGCCTTCTTCACGGTCGGGATGGTCATCTTCGAGATCCCCACCGGAGTGATCGCCGATACGCGCGGACGGCAGCTCTCCTACGTGCTGGGTGCCGGCACTCTGCTCTTCTCCACGCTCCTCTACTTCGTGATGTGGCAGGTCCACGCGCCGCTGTGGGGCTGGGCGATCGCCTCGATCCTGCTGGGCCTGGGCTTCACCTTCTTCTCCGGCGCCACCGAAGCCTGGCTGGTCGACGCGCTGACCGCGACCGGCTTCCAGGGCCACCTCGACCACGTCTTCGGGCGAGCGCAGACGGTCGGCGGCATCGCCATGCTGGGCGGCACGGTCGCCGGCGGCTTCATCGCCCAGGCCACGAACCTCGGCGTCCCATACCTCATCCGCGCGGCGATGCTGGGCGTGACGCTCCTCGTGGCGCTGCGCTTCATGCGCGACATCGGCTTCTCGCCCGACCGCGATGCGAGTCCGGTGAAGGCGGTGCGGAACGTCCTCAAGGGCTCGATCGACGGCGGGCTGCGCAACCCACCGGTCCGATGGCTGATGCTCGCCGCTCCGTTCACGGCCGGCACCGGGATCTACATCTTCTACGCCGCCCAGCCGTACCTGCTCGAGCTGTTCGGTGACCCGAACGCGTACAGCATCGCCGGCCTGGCGGCCGCGATCTTCGCCGGGGTGCAGATCGGCGGTGGCCTGGTGGTGCCATACGTGCGGCGCCTCTTCGGGCGTCGGACCGACGCGCTGCTCATCGGCGGCGTGCTCGGCGTCGCCATCCTCGCGATCCTGGGACTCAAGCCGGGCTTCGTGGTGGCCCTCACGCTGCTGGCGGTCTGGGCCGCGATTGGTGCCGTGACGAGGCCATTGCGCCAGACGTTCCTGAACGGCGTGATCCCGTCAGAGCAACGAGCCACCGTGCTCTCGTTCGACTCGCTGATGGGATCCGCCGGTGGCGTCTTCGCGCAGCCGGTCCTCGGCCGGGTGGCGGACGTCAGTGGTTATGCGGCGTCATACCTCGTCTCGGCCGCGATCCAGGTCGTGGCCGTGCCGCTCGTGTTCCTCGCGCGCCGCGAGCACTCCCCTTCGGACCCGATCACCGACGAGGCAGACGGGGCCGAGCCGGCCCCCGACGCCTAGGAGAGCGGGATCTCGTAGGTCGTGGTCAGGAAGCTTGGCGCGTAGACCAGGGTGAGATCGGTGTCCATGTCCGCGGGGACCTCGAACGTGACAAACCCGGCGTAGTAGGTGTTGGGGGTCAAGCCGTTCTGGAACGACAGGCGCGGCGACCGTCCAAGGATCTCGGAGTAGACGGTGCCGTCTGCGTCCTTCAGCGTGAAATCGGCGGAGGTGAAGTCCGTGGTCGTGATGGCGTCGATCCGGATGTTGACGGTGACGAAGACATTCCCCGTCGCCGGCTTCAGGCTGTCGGTGCCTGCCCACTGCTCGGCGAGCGTGACGGTCACGTACTGCTGGTCGCCCACAAGCACCTGCACGCCAACTCCAGGCGTCGGCTCGGGAGTATTGGTCGGCTCGGGGGTGGCGGTTGGCGCGGAGCTGGCCGCGACGGACGCTGGGACGCTGGCGGCCTCGGTCGGGGTGGGTGACGAGCTCCCGCCGGAGCTGCACGCTGCGAGGACGGTGAGGATGGCGACGAGGGTCGCGGCAGGCGCAATAGATCGGCCTGCGAGGGGGAATCGGTTCATAACGAGCCTCTGAAAGGGGCTCCACGGTAACAGGTCGGAGCGGCGAACCGTACCGCCGCGCCAGCCGCGGGGGTATGGAAAGGCCTTGCGGCGGGAAGCCACGAAAGCGCATAGTTCCGGCAGCAGCTCGCGTCCGCGAGCGCCACACGAGAGGAGGAACGAGTAGTGCAGATCGGCATTGCTGTCCCTCCCGGCCGCTCGGAGTAGACGCCGGCCACTTCTGAACGAAGCCTGCCAGCGCTCCTGACCCGGCCGGGACCACCCATTCCCGACCCTGTTCTCAGGAGCGCTGTTCGTGCAACCCACGACCTTGGCGACGCGGGCGTCCCCCGCCTGGCCTCACGACGAGTCATACGAGGACGTCCCCCGCGGGACCCTCAAGTCCGGCAAGGAGGCCGAGATCTTCCTGGTGGAGCGTCGCTGCGCCAGCGGCACGCGGCTGCTCGCCCACAAGCGTTACCGCCCGCGCTACCCGCGCAAGGGCCAGCTGCGCGCCGAGGGCTTCTCCAACTCCACGGCGTACCGCGGCGACTCCATCTACAAGGCGGGCTGGTTCCTCCCGACCCGCGACAAGAAGGCGTTGATGGGCGGCAGCCGGTTCGGACATGAGCTCGCCGGTCGCCTCTGGCCGATGCAGGAGTGGGCGATGCTGTCTCGCGCCTGGGAGGCCGGTGCGGCGGTTCCCTACCCGGTCGAGCAGACCGACCACGGGCTGATGATGGAGTTCATCGGCGATGACGCACAGGCGGCACCCAAGCTGGGCCAGGCCCGGCTGTCGCCGTCCGAGCTGTCATCTGCCTGGGATCAGCTGCTGGCAAGCCTGCGTGCCTTGACGGAGGCGGGGCTGGTGCACGCCGATCTATCGGCCTACAACTTGCTCTGGTGGGAGGGGCGGCTGGTCCTCATCGACCTGCCGCAGGCCGTCGAGTTCACCACCAACACCGATGCGTACGACCTGCTGCATCGGGACCTTGCCAACGTCGGGGAGTGGTTCAACCGGCACGGCGCCGCCGTGGACATCGAGGCGGTCTACGCCGAACTGCTCGCGCTGGCCTGGTGAGGCCACAGCACGGTCGCAGCGGCGGCCAGCAGGAGGGTGGCCAAGCCGGAGGCCGCGAGCGTCCACGAGGCGCCCAGGCCGCCGACAAGCGGACCACCGAATCGCCGTCCCAGGAGCGTTGAGACCATCACCGATGGCACTCCGCGCCGCGAGCACGAAGGGCAGGTTCGCAGACGTCGTGGAGGACTGGAAGAGTGTCCTCGCCCTCCAGGACCAAGCTGAAGGTCGTTTCAAACGCGCAAGGGACGGATAGGCGCTGCTGGGCCCTGGAGGGGCCCGGCGCCGAACGGAATCGCTGTTGCGCGCAGGGCGAGGTTGGTGCCGGGGGCACGGACCTGTATGTCGTACGGGTTGGCGCCATCGCTCGGGAGAGCCATCTCTACGTACGCAGCGCCGCCCATCCAAACAGGGACGTGGATCCCGTTCGGCCCGCGCACCCTCTCAGCTGGACTTGCGCGCCATTGCCGCCATGGTCGCGCCCAGTTCTGCGCGCGAGGTGATCCCGAGCTTGCGATAGACCCGACCCAGCACGTTGTCGACCGTCTTTGGCGAAAGGAAGGCCAGCTCCGCCACCTGGCGTGTGGTGCGGCCCTCAGCCACCAGCTGTGCGACGCGCAGTTCCGCCTCTGTCAGCCCCCCCGATGCCCGAGGACGCAGCCCCACCCGCGCCAGCTCATGGCGGGCCCGTGCCACCCAGGCACGAGCGCCCGTCCCCTCGAAGAGGGCGACCGCCTGGGCAAGCGCCTGCTGCGCCAGCCGCTTCTCCCTGCGTCGCCGATGGACCTGCCCCTTGGCAAGCAGCGTCCGCGCCAACTCGAACGGCATGTCCAGCCTCGCGTGGTGCTCGATGGCAGCGTCGAGCTCGCGCAGGGCGAGGTCCGGGTCGGTGGCCGCGGCGAGCAGGCCGCGACCGCGGGCGGCAACGGCCATGGCCCAGGGACGGTCGAGGGGCCGGCCTCGCGCATCGAGCCACGCGAGATAGCGCTCCGCGCGCGACCGCTCGCCCAATGCCACGAGCGCCTCGATCTCCTCGGGGAGGACAATTCCCAGCACGGGATCGGCGGCGGGCAAGCTGGCGATTCCGTCCGCCAGCGGGGTCAGCACGGCGTCCACCTGCGCAGGCCGGTTGAGGGACAGCTCCACGAGCCCCATGGCCCACAGGGGCCAGGTGGCGTAGATCGCCCACTGGCTCTCCTGGAACGTGGCTGCGGCCTCGCCGGCAGCCTCGCGAGCCGACGCCACGTTGCCGGCACGGGCCTCGACCAGCGCCTGCGCAGCTCGAGCCAGCGCCAGCGGTACCGGCTCTCCATTGAGTGCCGCGGTGGCGTGTGCCTCCGTGGCGACGTCCCCTGCGGATGCCAGGTCGCCGTGATACAGATGGCCGATCACGAGGAACAGCGACAGGAAGGGCAGGGCCGTCTCTTGCCCCCGATCGACGAGCTCGCGGCGAAGCGTCTCCAGCTCCGCAACCGCCTCGGCGCTGCAGCCGGTCCATAGGAGCAGGAGTGCGCCCACGAACCGGGGCTGCATCTCGAGAGGCCCGGTCCGATGAGGATCCTCGTCCCGGATCGCCTGGGCGATCGCTTCTTCGCGGTACCCGTTTCCCAGCCAGAACGAGGCCATCGTGACGCAGGCCAGCGCGTCGGCCCGCAGGCCCTTGAGGCCGGCTGCGGTGGCCTGCGCGAGTGCTGCGCGGGCGTGAGGCAGCGTGGAGGGCAGATCGCCAAGGCAGAAGGCATAGAAGGCGATATCGAGCTCGATTGCCGCCACCGCGCCAATGTCGCCCTCCGCCTCCCTGAGCGCCCGCTCGGCCAGGCCGAGCGCGTCCGCAATGCTCATCGAGCGAGCCCGGACCTGGCCTAGGAGCTGAAGCGCACGCGCGCGCCGGAGGCCGGCGGGAAGCTCATGGACGAGCTGCTCGAGCAGGACGCCCGCGCGCTGCGCCTCACCGCCGGCGAAGTACCACTCGGCAGCCTGATGCATGCGGTGCGCTGCGTCGGCCTCGCGCGTGGGCGGCGTGAGCGCAACCGCGGCCTCCAGGAGCTCTCCGCCCGCGATCGGCGCACCGCGCTCCCGGATCCGTGCTCCGGCCTGCGCCAGACCTGCGGCCACCCGCTCGTCCGGACCGCTCGCCGCCTGGGCAGCATGCCGAGCGCGCAGGTCCGCGGAGTCGGCGACGCGAGCCAGCGCGGCGTGAGCGCCCTGGATATCGGCGCGATCCACCCCGGCGAGGGCACCGGCGGCGAGCAGCGGATGCGCAAAACGAACCTCGCTGCCGGCGCTGACGATGCCGTCACGCACGGCCGGGCGCAGCGCCTTGTGAGGGTCATCGATGCCCGCCGCGGCGAGCGTGGCAAGCGAGGGAGGCTCCAGCGCAACGGCGGCCATGACCAACGCCCGCCGCGTTCGGGCGGGCAGTCGCGCAATACGGTCACTTGTCAGCGTGGCCAGGCTCTCAGGGACCGGGAGCGGTCGCCCGGGCGTCACGGATGCCTGTGTCCGGATGAGGTCGCGGGCAATCTCCAGCGCGTAGAACGGGTTGCCGGCGCACTCCGCGTGGATCCGGACCATGGCGAGACGCGAGAAGGAGGTTGCGAGGCGCGAGGACAGGATCTGGTGGAGGGCGGCAACGGACAACGAATGGAGCGTCAGGTCCTCGACACCACTCCGCTCGCTCCAGGCGTCGATGCCCAGCGGCGGTGAGCCACTGGAGCCGAGAATCGTGACCACCACACCCACCGGCCGGTCTGCGACGCGGCGCAGAGCGTATGCCAGCAGCCGTGCCGAGCTGTCATCGAACCACTGCGCGTCGTCGATTGCGACGAGGAGCGGTGCCGCGGCGCTGAGCGTGCGAAGCAGGCTCGTGGTGGCGACAGCCAGGGTTCGCTGGTCGGCCGGACGGTCCGCCGGCTCGGCGCGGAGCAGCGCGACATCGAGCGCGTGCTGCTGCGGAGGCGGCAGTCGAGCGGAGACATCATCTGGCAGCTGGAGGAACAGGTCCCCGAAACCGCTGAGGGGCAGCGGCGCCTCGCTCTGGATCGGACGTGCGCTGAGGACCTGAACGGAGCGCCCGCGCGCCGCATCGATGGCGGCCTGCCAGATGGTGCTCTTGCCAATGCCGGGGCCGCCGCGGACGACGAGGGCGGCGCGCTGAGACTGCGCCAGGTCGAGCACGCGATCGACCGTGGCCAGCTCAGTGGCGCGCCCAATGAGGACTGGCAGCATGGTGCCCCCGCAGCGAATCCGACGCGGATGGCGGCGGTTGAGGGGCGCTCGTCCGCGACGAGCGCAGGATAGGCGATGTCACCCCATCGTGGAATGGCCGTCGCCCAGCATGCTCCGGAGCGCGGCCACAGATAGGGGGAAACTCCTCTTACGTCGCGCTGGCCGGCGCGCGCACCCTGCCGTCTGTGGAAACCATCCCGCGGTTCTCGGCCTTCGTGGCCGAGTGTTATTGGACCGGCGTCACCGATGCCGATGTCCGGCAGCTCGACGCGCGTGCGGATGCCGCGGCCGTCGCCGTCTCGCGCGAGGGCCAGCGGGTGACCTACCTGGGCTCGATCCTGATGCCCGCCGACGAGGTGGTCTTCTGCCTCTTCGAGGGGTCGGCGGACGCCGTCCGCCGTGCGGTCGTACGCGCCCAGATTCCCTCCGAGCGCCTGGCCGAGGGCATCCACTCCCGGATCCATCGGCCGTGAACCAAGCCGCGTCAAGGAGGAAGGCCATGTGGCCCACGACAGCAACATCCAGCATCCATCCCGGACGGCCGCTGCTGGCCCTCCTGATCCTCCCGTTACTCGCCGCCTGCAGCACCTCGGGGAGCGTTGGATCGGCGAGCCCCGGTTCAGCTGCCTCCGAGACGAGCGTGGCGACGGCAATCGAGACGACCGCCGCGAGCGAGGCCGCATCGGCATCCGAGACAGAACTGCCCACCGCGGTGCCCACCGCGGTCGATCCGTGCGACCTGGTCACCAGCCAGGAGGCATCGCAGCTGGCCGGGACGACGTTCGGCGAGGGCACATCCCAGACGACCGCAACCAACGTGCGGCAGTGCATCTACGGCTCCCAGACCGCGGACGTCTTCTCCGTCAGCGAGGTGGAGGCACCCGATGACGCCACGCTCGAGGCCGCCAAGGCCCAGGTTCTCTCGGCGCTCCAAGCGGCCGCGAACGGCAGCGAGATCACTGTCCAGCCGGTGGTGCTCGGCGACGCCGCCGCGATCCTTTCGGGGAGCTACTCCGGAGCGGGGCACACGATCAGCATCAGCGGGATCTACGTGCTCAAGGGCCGCATCTTCTTCAGCTTCGCCAACGTCGCAGTGGACCACGCGGTTCCGACGGCGGACCTGCTGAAGACGCAGGCACAGACGTCGCTCGACCGCCTGCCATGAGCGACGGCGCACGGTAGCCGGGCTGTGGCGGCCGGCCGCGCCCGGCTGTCGCGAGCAGGGTAGCTAGGCCCGCGGCACCAGTTTCCGAACGACTTCAGCCCGCGGAGGTAGCCGGCCACCGAGATCGCGACCACAAGATGTGGTGTACCGGAACCGGGTTTGGCTGGGGCGGAAGGATTCGAACCTTCGATCTCCTGATCCAGAGTCAAGCGCCGCCCGGAGGCCGGCAGCGGCCGTCCTCAGCCAAGATTCGTGCTCAGACTCGGCCCACGCCTCGTCCTCGCGTGTTCGGTTTTCCGGGGAGTCAGGTACCCATCCCGGAAGGGAGTCAGGTGCCCACGCGCGAAACTAAAAGAATCAGGTGCCCACACGCGGGCGGCTCCGTGGAAAGATTGTACCGGACGGGCGGTAAGGGGGCGCCCGACGGCTGTCCCTGAGGCATCACTCAGACGATGCCGGTTCGAGGCGCCATTCGCCGTCCTCCATCCAGCGGACGACCTCATCAGCCGTTTGGGCCGCGTCGCCGCCAGCCGTGTCGACCACCAAGTGCGGGACCTGGATCGTGAAGGCGTCGGTGGCGGCGCGAGCGTAGAACGCCTCCACGCGCTCCCACTCCGTAGTGTGGCACCGATCTCGTCGGGCAGCAGATCGCGAACGTCATCCTTGTCAATGATTGGCCAGCGGAGTCGGCGCGCCAGTTCGCGTGCGACTGTGCTCTTGCCACTGCCGGGCGGTCCCTTCATCAACAGGAGCCAAGGTGCTGTGTCCGGTCTCGAGTCCAGCGTCATTAGCCGCTACGTTGCACGCCCGGACGATGGCTGGTCAAACTGCTAACCCTAATGGACGAGAGCGTCGAGGCGAAGGCCCGCTACTACGCATCCTTGGCGACCAAGCGGCTCGGCGCCGGGCTGGTCTGCCGGGATCCGGCGGGCCGCGTCCTGTTGGTGCGCCCGACCTACAAGCCGACTTGGGAGGTCCCGGGCGGCGCGGTCGAAGCCGATGAGTCACCGGCAGCGGCCGTGGCTCGCGAGGTCCGCGAGGAGCTAGGGTTCTCGCTCTCTATCGGTCGCCTGCTGGTGGTCGACTGGCTCCCTCCCCGATATCCGAAGACCGAGGGGCTGATGCTGCTGTTCGACGGCGGCGTACTCGACGACAGCCTGACCCAGCAGTTCGATCTTCCTGCCGATGAGTTGGGCGAATGGGACTTCGTTGAGGCGGATCGGCTGGACGCCTACGTGACCGAACACATGGCACGCCGGCTCCGAGCTGCACTCGGTGTCCTCGAACTCGGTGGCATGCGGTATCTGGAATCTGGCTCGGCGGCGTCCGCCGTTGGGACAACTAGCACCGACCCGTACGCCTCGCTCAAGGACAACGCTTGGCGCGCCGCGGCGGAGCTGGACGCCCGTCTCGAACGAGGCGGGATCGACGAGGTGGAGTGGCATGCCGAGATGAGACGGCTCATTACGCCGGCGTACCTCGCGGCTCAGACGCCCTGGGAGGGCTCGGGCAAGACCGGCAGCGCCCAGGACTGGGAATACGCGCGTAGCCACATCGCCCACGCCATTGATCGCCCCGGTTCGTTCCTGGACGTCGGGTGCGCCAACGGCTACCTGCTCGAGTGTCTGCCGCGCTGGACACCCTACGAGCTCGATCGATACGGCGTGGACATCGCCCCCGACCTGGTCGATCGAGCCCGAACTCGTCTTCCCGACCTCGCCGACCACCTGTTCGTCGGCAATGCGCTGACCTGGGAGCCCACGCGTCGCTTTACGTACATCCGCACCGGGCTGGAGTACGTTCCGCCCCGCCGTCGGCCCGAGCTGGCCAAGCACTTGCTCGGCTTCTGCGAGCGGCTCGTCATCGGCGTTTTCAACGAGGAGGCCGGCGGACGCCCGACCGAGGAGCGGCTGAGGTCGTGGGGATTCCAGATCGCCGGGCGCAGTGAGCGCATGCACCCGCACAAGCCTGGCATGGAATACCGGGTCCTGTGGATCGACCGGCAGAGGAATGCCTGATGGTGCCTCGACTTTCAAACATCCTCACGGCTCCATGGCTTGGCGAACCCATCCGATCATTCGCGGTCGCCGAGATCATTCTGATCGTGGGTCAGAACGCCGAACGCCGATAAAGCGGGCGAAGCCGGATCCGTCGGCGGATGGATGTGGACCCTTCGGCAATCCGGAAGCCATCGCGGTCGCGTCAGATCAGCAAGGGGACTCATAAGTCTCTGAACGCAAGCCCTGTGCCACGAGCGTGGGAACGCGAGCGAAACAGCCAAAGTTATCGACTGCAAATTCGGCGGGCCCGTGCGCTGTGCTAACCGGCCATTCATGCTCACCTGACGCGAGCGTGGATCGTTCACCTATTCCAGTGTTCCGATGGCGCCAGGCGTCGCTCGATCGGAGGCGATGGCGGCCGCGTAGCTACGCCGAGCGTGACGCCTACTCGATGGCCAGCAGAGCCATCATGCGGTCCAGCACCGCCTTGTTCAGCGCGTAGTCGCCGAAGTCCTCCTCTGTCGTGACTGCGACCAGGGTCGGGCCGTCCGTGGGTGTCTCGCCAAGCGCCACCTGGTAGACGAGCGCGGGAAGGCCATCACCGTAGCCGGACGTGCCGCCCAGTTCCTCGACGCGAATCCCTTCTCGGTCTGCGATGGTCACGTCCGCGGTCAAGGCCGGCGTGCCCCACGAGCCAAAGGGTCCCCCGGCCGAACCAAACGTGATGGCCACGCCTGCCGGTCGGGTGGTTAGGGGCACAGGCAGGACTAGTGGTTGGGGTGCGAACCAGAGGCAGGAGGGGGGGGAATCGGCGCTCGCCTCGTTCGTCCACCACGTCACCGGATAGGTGATGGTGACCGTGTGCCCGGCCAGCTCCACGCGGCACTCGGTCGTGTCGGCGAACAGGCGGTCCACCGCCTTGTCCAGTTCGTTGGGCGACGCGACGGGCGCCGTGACGCGCTCGAGGATTACGTCGGCGGCGTCGAGATCCTGGGACAGATGCAGGGTGAGCGGATGGGCAATGCCGATCGTCTCGCATGGCGGCGACTCGCGGAGGACCAGCCGGACGCCGTCACCCTGGTTGGCGAGTGTCAGCCGCGGTCCGACCGCGCAATGGCCATAGCCAAAGACCACGGAGAGCCGGCGTCTATCACCATCGGGGTTCGCGACAACCATTTTGGCCTGTCCCGCCCAGAGTCGAGCGATCAGCTCATCGGGCGCGCCGAAGACAACTTGATCCACTGAGCCCGTCTCATCGACCAGCGTCACCGGATCGGGCTGCTCAGGCACATTCACCGTGAACTCGCGCGGTTCGGGGATATCGGCGGTCGTCGGTCCGACCACGCTGATCGTGGCCGTTCCAACTTCGGCTTCGCCGATCGCTGCGGTCAGCCGCCAGCAGCCGCCGAGTGGCAGACGCTGTTCGAAGAGGTACCAGCCGCCTGGGAGCGGTGGCGCCGTGTCTTCGAAGCGGCCGATGCCCTCAGGCGTCATCGGACTGTTGTAGACCCCGTCGATCCGCATCCCATCCTCCACGCGCTCGGCCCACACCGCCACCTGTCCGTCACCCTCAGCATCGGGATCGAAGCGCACGATCAGCAGATGGGTGGTCGATCCGGGCGACGCGGCCAGGGTCGTGGTGTCCAGGTGGAAGAACGCGCTGGGGCCGCCCGCCTCCTTCCACCAGCTGCCATGCCGGGTCAGCTCGCTGGTCTCGCAGGCGGCCGGCGAGGGCGAGGATGGGGTGAGGCTGGGTACGAGCCGCGGTCCGAGGGTGACTGCCAGGACCGCAAGCCCGGCCAGGACGGCGGCGACCGGCAACAGGCGCGAAGCCGGCCGCTGCCGCCCGGGGTCCGCCAGGCGTTCGCGGAGGGTTGCGGAATCCAACTGCAGCGGTGGCCGGTACGCCTCTCGATGCAGGGCTTCGCGTAGCCGCTGCTCGAACAGGTCGCTACTCATGCACGCCTCCTTCCGCCGTCCGGTCCGACGCGAAGCCTTCGTCTGCGAGCGCCGCTCGAAGCCGAGCGAGCGCCTCGCGGAGTTGCGACTTCACGGTATTCCGGCTCCGGCCGGTCGCCGCGCTGACCTCGTCGACGGTGAGGTCAGCCACGTAGTGGAGGGTCACGACGGCACGCATCCGCGGCGGCAGGCCATCGATGGCGCTACTGAGCGCAAGGCGGTCGGTCGAATCCGGGCCCTCCGCTGGTCGGCGAGCGATCATGTCTGGGAGGAGAGGCATGACCTCACGGGAGCGCTTCTGCCGCCGGAGGGCCAGTCGTGTAGCGATCGTCAGCAGCCAGCTCCGGAGGCGCCTCGCATCGCGAAGCGTGCCGATCTTGCGCCAGGCGGTCAGGAGGGTGTCCGAGGTCACCTCCTCGGCGTCGGCTTGGTTGCGAACGATCATGTACGCCACCGCATGGATCTCCGGTCCGTACCGATGCAGCAGCTGATCCAGCGCGGCTGGATCGCGGTCGCGAAGCTGGGTAACCAGGTCCTCGCTCACCGCCTCAGTTTGGCTTCGCATCAGACATGCACTAATAGGAGGCCGCTAGGAACGAGTTTCGGGTGAGTTGGAACGCGGTGCGGCAGGCTGCTCCGCACGGCTCGAGTATCTTGCGTCGCTGAGTTGCCGGTGGCGGCGGCCTACCTCCCCAAGTCCGGCTCACGGTTTCCGCGCGATAGCCATCGCGATCGTCCGGGGCCCAACACTCCCTCCGGCGTGTTAGGTGCGGGAAGGCTGAGTGTCTTAGCCACCTGATTGCCTGTCAGGCACCCTATCAACGGGCGAGGTCGCGGAAAGCAGACCAACTGGGGATTGGTCGGCTTAGGACCAGCGCACCCAGCATGGCAAGCACTGGGAGGGCAACGACCGCCGCAAGCACCTCCGGGACGGGGACAACCAGTGGAGACTCGCGGCTCGCGAGTAATCCCCAAACCGGGAGCAGCCCCGCCGGTACGGCGAGCAACCCGGCGACGAGCGCGATGGCGCCAGCTCGAGCGGAGGCGATGCGGCGGCGCAGCTGCGGGTGCGCGCCGAGGGCGAGCAGGGTCCGCTGCTCGGGACGCGATTCGGCCTCCCCCAAGGCCACTGCGATCCCGGTCACGCTCAAGGCGAGGACCAGGCTCGCGGCGATCATAACCAGCCGGTAACCCTCGTCGGGCAACCGCGGCGGGAGCGCGGCGTCAGCGAACGTGTCTGGGTATGCGCCCGCGATGTCAGCCGCGGCTGCTAGATCCGCGTCGGTAGCATCCCGGCCTAGCCGGATGAGGTAGCGGTGGTTCGCCGGACTCTGGAGGTTGAGTTGGCGCGCGGTGTCCGCTGAGACCACCGCTTCCGGTACATTGCCCATGCCCGGCGCGAGGCCGCCGATGACGTTGGCGACAGGTAGCGTCATGCTTTTGGTGACCGTTCCCTGCGCATCAGTCACGGCAAGGGTGGCGGTCGGGGCATCGACACGATCCTGGGTGATCAGGACCACCGATCCCGCATGCAGCTCCGACACCGCGTCTTCCGCATGCAGGACCTTGAGCAATTCTGCGTCCCCGATGCTGATGTTCAGGTACTCCCGCCGGCTCGCTCCGCTGCCCGTGCTGAGCACCGGGTACTCATCGTCCTTGCCCGCGATGCCCGGAACAGGGGCTGCGGCGATGGCGCCGAGCTGTCGTGCGATCTCGGGTCCGGGCTCGTCCACGTTGCCCTGCAGGTAAATCTGATCCGGTTGCATGTACGGCTGGAAGTGGGCGAGCGCTGACGCCTGTAAGCTCGCGGAGAAGGCCGCCACGGACACCGTCGCCGCGAAACTGGCCAGGATGGCCGTGATGATGGGGCCGCTGCGTGAGCGAGCGCGGGCCGTGTCACGCAGCGCGATGCGGCTGGCGAGCGGAAGGTGACGCGCCGGGCGTTCGAGCCGCTCCACGAGCCACGGGCTGCACGCCCCGAAGCCGAGCGTTCCGAGAACGGCGCCGAGCAACAGCATGGGGATGCTCAGCGGGCTGTCGCCATCCTGCAGACGTAGGGCTGCTCCGCCAAGCGTCAGGCCCAACGCGAGGGCCACGAGCACGACGCCCAGCGCGAGAGAACGGTGGGCCGGTGCTGACGGTGGGCGCCGTCCGGACAGCGCGGTCATCACCGAGACCCGTGACGCCGTCCACGACGGGAACAGAGCGGCCAGCAGGCTGGCGCCGATCCCGATGCCCACCGCCAGCAGCGTCCAGCTCGGTGACAGGGCAATCGGCGCCGTCCGCCGGTCGGTGAGTTGATCGAGCCACGGTGAGACGGCCAGCGCGCCGACCATCCCCACAGCGATGGCGCCGAGCGAGCCGACCACACCCAGCAGCAGCCCCTCTGCGAGGACCGTCCCGGCCAGGTGGCGTGGCGCGGCACCCGACGCGGCCAGCAATCCAAGCTCGCGCTGGCGACGCTGGACGCCCACGGCAAAGGCGGCCGCCGCCACGAGGGCGACCTCGACCATCGCGAGCCCGCCAAGCACGACGATGGCCGGGCTCGCCTGGTCTGCCGACGAGCTCTGGCCGCCGCGAGGGCGGACCGAGAAGAGCCGGCCGTCTACGGATGCTACGAAGACCCCGTATACGTCTAGATCCCCGGGCACGTCGACGAGCCAAGTTGCCTGGCCGTCGGGGGCGTCTTGGGCGATCGCCGGATCGGCAAGGAGGAACCGCGACGACAGGCTGAATGGATCCTCGCCGATTCCGACAACGGTCAGCGCCCCCAGTCCACGGAGGTCAACCTGATCGCCGATCTCTGCCCCCGTCAGCTGGGCGACGGAGGGGCTGATCGCCACCTCCTCGGGATTGGCGGGCGAGCGGCCGGCTTTCAGCGTCACCATTCCGCGAGCGAGCCCGTCGACCTGCATCGAACGAACGGTGACGGAAGCCTGCATCCCCGTGAGGACCAGCTGATCCTCCGTGTACAGGAACGGCTCAATCCGGCTCCCGCCGGGAAGCACCTCACGGAGCTTCGGTTCGGTGGCTCCCTCCGAACTGGGATAAACGATCGCATCGGCCTGGCCCATCTCGTGGGTGGCGGTCTGCTCGGCGGTAGGCGTTACGGCGACCATGATGGCTGTGCCTGCCACCATGGCGGCCACGGGGAGAAGGATCAGCACGACTACGAGCAGGCTGCGCCATCGGCTCCGGCCGATGTTGCGACGCGCGACGCGCACGAGCGCGCGGGTGCCGGCGCCGTTCATGCCGCGTCGGGGCTTGCGGCCGAACGAGCCTGATCGACGATGCGCCCGTCGCGCAGAAAGACGACCCGGTCCGCCCAGGCGGCGTGCGCCGCGTCGTGGGTGACCAGGATGCCGCGTGCCGCCGTCATCGCAATGGCGGCGCAGGAGGCGCATCACCGATTCGCCGGTGATCGAGTCCAGGGCGCCGGTCGGCTCGTCGGCGAGGAGGATGCGGCGCCCGCCGACCAGCGCCCGCGCGATCGCCACCCGCTGCTGCTCGCCGCCAGAGAGTTCGTCCGGGAAGCGGTCGGCCAGGCTGGCGAGACCAACGGACTCCAGCGCGGCCTCGGCCGCTCGGCGCGCCTCGCGCGGCGAGTGGCCGTCCAGCTCGAGCGGGATCGCCACGTTCTCGCGGGCGGTGAGCCCGGTCAGCAGGTTGAGGTCCTGGAAGACGTAGCCGACCGTGCGGCGGCGCAGCATGCGCCAGCCGGCCGGCGTTGAGCGCGCCAACGTCCGGTCCGCCTCCACGATGACCCGTCCGCGGCTCGGCCGGTCCAGTCCGCCGACGAGCGAGAGGAGCGTCGTCTTTCCGGACCCCGACGGGCCCATGACCGCGACCAGTTCGCCCGCCTGCCACCGACAGGTCGGTTGGATGGAGGGCGACCACCTCGGTGTGTCCGGCACCGAACCATCGGGCCGCGCCTTCGAGCTGGACCAGGGTCGTCATCGGTCTCCCTCCTTCGCATGCGAGCCACGTGGCGAATGCGGGCCTCGGTGGCATCCAGCCAGCGGATCTCGGCCTCGGTCACGGAAGATGAGTGCGTCGAGCATGATCAGGAACGCGACATCACTGTTCGGGTCCGCCTGTGCCTTGCGGTGGGTGTACGCCTGCAGCTGTTCGACCGATGCTGTCCGCTGCCGCTGCAGCACTTCGGTAACGTCAACGTCGCCCGCGGCGACCGCCAGCAGGACCTTGATCGTCAGCTCGTCGCGGGCGGTCCCTCGGGGACGACCGGCGAGACGAACCAGGCTCCGAGCTGGTCGCGTCCGGCATCGGTGATCCGGTACTCGTGGCGGTCGCCACCGGAGCTCGATGGCCTCGACCAGGCCGTCACGCTCCAGGCGCTGGAGGGTGGTGTAGACCTGGCCGATGTTCAGCGCCCACTGGTTTGCCGTCCGGCGCTCGAAATCGGTCTTGAGCTGATAGCCGTGGGTGGGCGCCTCTGCAAGCAGGGCCAGCAACCCGAACTTCACCGACAACGACCGACCTCCCTGCGACCGGATATCAACCACCGCGGCGAGTGTACATACTGAGTATGTACACTGCAAGCTAAGGCTGTCGGACGCCCACGAGGTGGTCCAGGCGTTTAATTGCCTTCGTCTGGGCGCTTTCGGCTGGAAGGTCAGGTCGAGTAAGAGCCCAAGCGGTCGCACGCAAGTGCTCGTCGGCCAGATTGACCCACCGGAGAAAGTCCCGCGCGAAGATTGAGTTCCGGAGGGGTGGCAGAGCGGACGAATGCGGCGGTCTTGAAACTGGCCGCTATTGACGTTTCCGCCTCAGACCGCAGCACTGGCACGCTGCAGACTGCTGCACTGTCACGCTGGGGGACCGGTGTATGCCACCGCGTAAGCCACAGTGGTGGCGGGGGTAAGCAGCAGCTACCTCTCGAAGGCGCATGACGGCCGGACGTTTGTCGTCACGGCCTTACCTCTGGGCGTAGGATCGCGATCACTAGCGGGTGAGCAGCATGCGAAGATGGGCCAGCCCAGGTGCGATCCTTGCCGTCTTCCTACTGGCTGCCTGCGCCATGGCTCCACCCGCGGCAACGCCTCGCCCCTCCTTCCTTCAGAACTGCGCTCCGACGGTGCCCGTCGGATCGCCGGCCCTGACCTGCGACCAGGCGATAACAGCCGCATTGGCGACGCTATCCCCGACCCATCCTCAGATCTTGAAGGTCGAGTTCTACTACGGTTCCCCCTGCGACCCGGCCGCCGTCTGCCCCATCGGCGGTGGGGGCGTCGGTTATGTCAACGTCCAGATGGCGGCGCCCGACTCCGATCTGTTCATCCGCGTGGTGGCCAATGCAGATGGGAGCGTGACGGCAGGGCAGGCGGCTGGTGCCACGCCAGCACCATCACCCTGACCCTGACCCTGCCCTTCTCCCGACCAGGATCGGCTGGAAGACGGGGTCGAAGGCGCGCGCCGGTTCTCTCCGTCCCCAACCGCTTTGGTCTGAGCTCCGAGACGCTCGCTTCGTTGGTCGTCGGACCTGAGCCGCCCCGCGATCGGCGGCGGGTCGTCTGCATAGCGGACCCCGAAGCACCCGCATATCCGCTCGGGCCATCGGCGAGGGTCTACTGGTCGCGACGGGCTCGCGGGTATGGGCTTCGCCTGGCACATTCTCGAATGCTGCCACCCCGCGGGAGGCAGAATGGGAAGACGGAGGGGCGGCAGAGCGGACAGATGCGGCCGCCTTGAAACTGGGCGCTAAAGGCGTCTCTGCCTCAGACCGCACTCTCCCCGCGCTGACGACTGCTGCACCGTCACGCTGGGGGCAGGTGTAGGCGGTTAGGGCGCCAGGTTCAGGCCCACGATCAGCACATGATTGTCGGCCGCTTGTGGCTTGCAGCCCCTCCGTTGCCCGGGGCCAGAATGGAACGATTCGCGGCCCTCACGACACCCATGTCATGTGTTCGTTCGAACAAGGGGTATGGCTGAGATCGATGCGACCGACTGGCGACTGAGTGGAGGCGATCGGCAGTCGGCCTTTGTCCGGCTGGTGGAGACCCACCACGGCGACCTATTTCGGCTCGCCTACGTTATCTGCGGCGACCGGGAGCAGGCGGCCGATGTTGCCCAGTCCGCGTGGCAGGCGGCCTGGGCTCAGCTCGATGACCTCCGCGATCCGGCCGCGGTTCGCTCTTGGCTGCTGTCGATTACCGCTAACCAGGCCCGCAGGCAGTTGCGCCGGACCTGGCTGCGCCGCCTGCTCGAATCCCGAGCTGCAGGGACCATCAACCGGCAGGCCGATCTCGACGTCGATCTCGATCTCGCCGCCGCGCTCGCCCGCCTTGCACCCCGGGACCGACAGCTGGTTGCTCTTCGATACCTCGTAGGGCTCACGAGCGAGGAGATTGGTCCCCAGGTCGGGCTCTCAGCGTCGGGCGTCCGTGTTCGGTTGGCCCGCATCCTCCGACGCCTGCGACAGGAGCTGAGCGATGAGTGATCGAGACGGCGACGACTTCGAGCGTCGTCTCGCCGAGCGGCTGCGGGCTCATGCGGACCGAGCCGTGGATAGGGTCAATGCGTCCGCCTTGGCTCGGCGCCTCGCGGAGGCATCGAACCAACCACGCGTGGCGCGCCGCTGGACCGCAGGCGTGGTCCTTCTTACTGTGGTGCTCGCCTCGTTGGTCACCGTATCCGCGCTCCAGCTCCTTTCAGGCAGCTCACCGAAGCCCGTCCCGACGGGCACGCCCGGTCCTTCGGCGTCGGAAGGCTTGGCTGCGCCTGCGATCGACGAGACCGGCACCTTCGCCGGCGGCGGGCTGTGGGCCCGGCACGGTGGTGACCTCTACCTGTCGACCGATGGCGGCGCGAGCTGGTCCCAGGGCACGATCGGTCCCAACCCGATCGCCGTCTTCGTCCTCGATGCGCGGAACGCTTGGACGGTGAGCGTTGGGCCGGGGTCGACCGGCAACACGGGCGACCCGTCGCATGACGTCGTGCACTACGTGGTCGGCCGCACGACCGATGGCGGTCGCAGCTGGCAGCCGGTGGACCTGCCCGGCAACTTCCCGGAGACAGGCCCGGCGCTCAGCTTCGTCGACCCCCAGCGCGGCTACCTGCTTATGGCACCGGAGCGCTTCAGCAATGGCGACGCTACGGTGTTGGCCACCAGCGATGGTGGGGTGTCATGGCGGCAGGTGGGGACGGCCCAATCACCGCTGCTCCAGTACGGCCGCATGTTCACCGCCTCCGCGAATGGGACGCTGTGGGCAGGGGCCGAGGCGACCGCGTCTGGCGCCGGGGAATGGCAGCTCCTCCAGGTCAGCCGCGATGGCGGGGCGAGCTGGCAGCCGGTTAGCCTGCCTGGCCGGGACGTGCTCTCGAGCGGCGACTACCTGCTCGCGCCCCCGACGGTCCTCGGCTCAACCGTGATCCTTGCCGCGGACGCGAACGGCCCCATCACGCTTTACCGCTCGAGCGACTCTGGCACTACCTGGCAGGCCACCGTCCCCGTGGCATCAGACCTCGGCTACGGTGTGCCCGCGATCGTCGATGCGACGCACTGGCGGGTGCCCAGCGGATTGACCATCTGGGTCACTGACGATGCGGGGGCTTCGTGGCACGAGCAGGCGACGGCCGGTCTCCCCGGACTCGGGCCCATCGGCTCGTTGAACTTCGCTGACGCGGAACACGGTGTGGCGCGCGTCAGCCTGGGCAACTCTCCCGCACCTGACGGGCTCTTCGTGACCGATGACGGCGGTCGAAGCTGGCGGCCCGCCGCGCTGCCGGAGGCCACGCCGACCACCTCCCCCGCCGCAAGGGGATCATTGGACGCGACTGCCCTGGCCGTGTGGAGCGGGGGCCAGGACGGGCTGGTGGGAGGCACGGAGGGAGCTGGCGGCCGCGTCGACCGAACCACGGACGGCGGGAAGGCGTGGGTCACCGTGTGGCGGCCTGACGCGCCGGTCGTCCAGCTCACCGCCTTTGGCACCGCGGACGCCATGGCGGTGACCTGCTCGCCCGCCGACGCAGATTGCACGCTGTGGCGCAGTGCCGATGGCGGCGCAACCTGGAAAACGGTAGGGACCACGCCGACAGTGGTCAGCTTCTCCGATCCGCAGCATGGCTGGCGACTCGTTCCGATGGCTCCGCCGCCCGGCATACCAACGGGCGGACCAGGGGCCGCCGCAATCGAGTGGACGAGCGATGGCGGGCAGACCTGGCAGGCCGCCAGCGCGGTTCCGTGCGGGCCGGGAGCACCCATTGCGTTGGGTCCGACCGCCATCGGGGGCCAAAATGCAACCTCGGCATGGCTGCTGTGCACCGGCGAGCCAGCCACGATCATGGAGGACAAGGCCGTGGCGGTCACGACCGACGGCGGCTTGACGTGGCAGGTACGCGCCGCCACGATCGGCTCGGGTGCCAGCGGCGATGTTGGGCAGATTCCGAGCACGGGCCATCCATCGGGCCTGGCCATCGCGCGCGACGGCACGGCCTGGATGGTGGGCGGCCGGATGCTGCCGCTCGTGAGTCGCGACGGTGGCCGAACCTGGACCGACATGCCCCTCGGCGAGATCGACGTCAACATGGTTTCGGCGCCGGCGCCGCTCGATGACCAGGACGGTTTCGCGCTTATGAGAGACCCGAACTCGCAGGCGACCCTGCTCGAGGTCACGGTTGACGGCGGGACGACCTGGGCAGTCCGATTCAGGTGGCCCTTCCCCTGATGTGTCGGCCGGAACACGGCGGTAGCGTCGCCTGTCACAACCTCGATCAGGGCCGCGGATGTGGCCATCGAGCAGGACGCGGCCGGCCTGACCTTGCGGGCCACGCCGAGGTCGCACCCCGAGGCGCATCGGTCTTGCCGGGTGGCACGAGGGCATTCCCATCATCGCTACCGGCTGGCCGTCCCCTTGCGCCCGTCTTGCGATAGCTCCATGGCGCGAAGTCCTGCTCAATGCAGAGTCGGTCAAACGCTGCGCGTAGCATGTGACTTCAGGGCGACCCACCCGGAGCGAGGCGTCGTTACGCACGCCAGCCCAAGCCACGAAAGGGGATGAGATCGTGATGCGGATGACGTGGCCGCTCGGAGCAGCGGTCCTGCTTGCTGTCGTTTTCGCGTTCGGGGCCGGCTACTGGACCGGCGGCGAGCGGGCGATGCACCTCCCGATCTACACCGCGGACGGCTATGTCGGCGCCGACCAGGCATCCTTCCAGGTTGGCGACGTGACTTACGGCTTCGAGTCGAGCGTGGCGTGGACGGATCAGGCTGGCGCGGAGCATGACAGTGGCTGGCCGGAATGCCTGCCCAAACTGCAAGAGGTCAAGGGCGTGAGGTTCTCGGCGGCGGTGTTATGGCATGAGACCGCAGGCATCGCCCGGGTCGTCTGGGTCGATTGCCAGAAGGGATGAGTCCGCCGATGCGCTCCGAAAGTTGGCCGAGTTGGCTGATCGGCCTCGTGTTCGGCGTCGTAGCGGGGATCTTGGTCCTGCTCGGTGGTGGGCCCTTCCTGTTCCTTAGCCTCGCCTTCCTCGCGCTCGCCTTCGTGGCCGCCAGAAGCCTCGCCTTGCTGTCCGGCGCGTTTGTGGGCATCGGCGCAAGCTGGCTCGCGGTGACCGTGCGTGCCCAGCTCGCCTGTGATGCATTCAATGCCGGTCCGAACCAAGGCTGCAGGGGCTATGGCGTCGGACCGTTCATCGCGTTGAGCGCCGGGATCGTGGTCGTCGGCGTGCTCCTCGGGATCGGAGCGTGGCGACGACGGGCTGGTCAGGCCAGCAGCCAGGCCGGGACGTAGCGCCCGCGAGTAGATCCCGAGATGACCTCGAACATCTCCGCCTGGGCGTGAGGCATTCGGAAAGTCAGGGGCTGACCCTGAACCCCGTTACGACGAAGTTCTCCCGACAACGCAGCACCTGCGCGCCGGCGTCCTCGGGCACGAGGGACGAGGCCTCTGCGCCGACAAAGGCGCGCGAGCAGCCAGTGGCGGCCGGATCGTCGAAGTGGCCGGTGATCTCGAGCAGCGTTCCTGTGGGCAGGTTCAGGGCGCTGGCAGGATCGACGTGGAGCTGCATCCAGCCTCCGACACCGGTTGGACCTTGGTCGTCGTAGAGACGAAGGGAGGAATCCTCTGCCAGCCAGACCGGCTGACCATTGACCTCGAGGTCCGGTGCATGCTCGCCGACCATGACCCTCGACAAGGTGATCGGCTCGGCGCCGTAACAGAGCAGGCGCTCACCCCACGCCATGGCCACCAGTTCGGGCAGCGTGGGCGATGCCGGACACACAGGCGCGACCGTCTGGGCCTGGGGCCGGTTGTCGACCTTGGCCGGCAGCCAACCAAGGACCGGCGCGTAGCTGCGGGTCGGCGGCCATTGGACGAGATACCAGTCGATGCCGCCGGCTGTCTGCGGGCCGGAGACCACGAAGAGGCGCGTGCCGACCGCCATGCTGCTCAGCGAATCGCCGGCTTGGTCGGGCGTTAGATAAGTCGTTGCCCCGGGGTCGACCACCACCGCGGGCCGGCCGGGCTCGAGGCTGACTGGACGGGACACCGGCGCTGCGGTTGGGAAGGTAGCCGAGAACGGCGAGTCGGCAGGCAACTCGCCGTAATTGCCACCAACCTGCTCTCCGTCAGCAGTCAGGAACAGCCGCTCCTGGTAGCTGCCAGCCGGATAGGTGATACCAGCTGGCCAGGTCGCATCCAGCGTCAGCTTCCAAAGCTGTAGCTCGGTGGCAGCGACGCTGGTCGAGCAGGTCAGGGACACGGGTGCGGGGAGCGGCGAGCCGGGGTTACCGGGACCACCCGTCACAATGCTGGCCTGTGACGCACCGGGCCGGCGCGAGAAGCACCCGTACCAGTCAGAGCCATACTCTCGCGAGGAGCGGTCGAGCGCGTCGAGCGCATGCTCGGCCGCTTGAGCGGCAGCGGCCGCCTCGGCGGTTCCGGTCGGGAGCGGGGTCGGTGGCTCGTCGTAGCGGATGCTGGCCACCAGGGCGTCGAGCTGGGCGCGCATGGCCTCCAGGCCGGGGCCGCGGAGCGAGGCCGTCAGGCTGTAGAAGTTGTCGACCATTCCCGGACGGGCGATGGTCCACGTGAGGGTCAGGTCCGAGGCGTCGGCCGTGTTCGGTCCGCTGGATTCGACGACGGCCGGCAGGCCGTCAACAAACAGTTGCCAGCCGCTGGCAGGCTTTAGGTCAAGCAGCGAGAAGCCGGGCCGGCCGCCACTGCCCACGACGAGGCGCAGCTCGCCGGGCGCCAGCTGACGACCGTAGGCGCAGTTGAGATCAAGCCCGCCCTGTCTGCTGCACTCGCCTAGATCCACCGTCCCCATGATCGCGAAGGCCGAGAAGAAGCTGCCGTAGGCGGACCCGGGATACGCTTTCCAGTCTGTCGGGTAGTGGAAGCTAATGCCGCCACCATGGAAGTCGCCATTGTTGGCAGTGATGCCGTTGCCTCCGGGCAGGCGCCCGCTGACGAGCAGACCGGCGCCCACAGCTGCCACAACCACGACCGCAGCAAGGGCTGCGCCGGCCACGCGAGGCAGCCGAGCCAGGGCCGATGTGCGGATGGCTGGCAGATCGGGGACCGCATGCGTTGGCAACTCGTTCACCAGGTGCCGCAACCGTCGGGCAAACTGCTCGTCCAACTCGCTCACGAGCCTTCCTCCAATGCGCCGCGTAGCGTGGCCTTGGCCCGGGCGATCCAGCTGGCGACGGTGCCGTTCGGCGCACCGAGCATCGCGCCGATCTCCGTCTGGGTGTAGCCGTCGACCACGTGTAGGACGAGTGCCGCCCGCTGGCGAGGGTCGAGCTCGCCGATGGCCTGCCAGAGGTCAGGTTCGATAGACGGTGACCATTCGGCCGGAGGACGCGCGGCCCGCTGCAGCGCGCGGCGCCAGCCACTGCGCCTGCGCAGCTCGTTGAAGGCGAGCCGCAGGCCAATGGTGTACAGCCAGGCGCGTGCATCGGCACCATCGAACCGCGACCAGGCCTGGTAGGCGCGCAGGAAAGCGTCTTGTGCCACGTCGCGTGCCTCCTCTGGATCGCGAAGCACGACTGCCAGTCGCTGCTCGAGCGCCGGGTAGAGCTCCGCCATAGTTGCCTCGAACGACCGCTCCAAGCGTCCCTCCGTACCCCGTACAACACGCCGCAGTCGAAGTCTGTTGCAAGGACCGGCGAGACGTGGATCTCCCTACTCGACAGTCCAGGCCGAGCGCCGCGTCTCTTCAGTTGAGAATGCGCTGTCCGCGGGACGCTATCGGGTCCTCCGGCGTCTACTAGCTGTGACGCATGGCTGGACTCCCGACCGACTCGTTCGCACCCTTCTACGAGGCCACCTACCGGCCGGTGTACCGCTACGTCTTGCTCCAGCACGGGCCGAGAGATGACGTCGAGGACGTCGTGGCCGACACCTTCCACCAGGCCTACCGAGCCTGGCTATCTGGACGAGGTCCGCGAGATTGCGAGATGGGTTGGATCCTGACGATCGCGAGGCGCGTAATCATCGACCACGCACGACGGCGCGACCGTCGGCGGGCCGCGGCCCTGAGCGAGGAGCTACCCGATCGTGCCTGGGACCAGGGCGTGCGAGAGGTCTGGATCTGGTTCGAGCAGGTCAGCCGCGGGTTGCCACCAGCTGCCCGTGAGGCACTGATCCTGCGCTTTGCCGGCGGCTTGACCGCTGACGAAACCGGGACGGTCCTCGGTCTGAGCGGCTCCGGCGTCCGCTCGCTGATTAGCCGCGCTTTGGCCACCGTGCGCCCAATGGCAGAGGAAATCGGATGAGCTGGCAAGACGACCCAGATTGGGAGCGATTCCGGCGCAGGCTCGAGCCAATCGAGCGCGCTGTGCCGCAGCAGATTCCGCCATGGCGGCTGGCCGGCCTCGGCCTGCTCCAGATCGTGGGCGTCATCGGCGCAGCTCTCGTATCCCTGCCACTCATCTCACTGTTGGTCTTTGCGCTGGAGCCGAGTCTGGGCGAGAGCGCGCGACCGTTTGCCCTGGGCGGGGCGGTGCTCATCTGGGCGTTGCTGTCGATGTCATCTCTGGCCCTGCTCATCCGTCGCGGCAGCGGCGGCGTGCTGAGCCTGCCGCTGAGCGACTGGGTCTTCGCGGCGGTCCTGTACGCCGCCTTGGCAGCCTGGGTCATCAGCCTCGGAGAGTGGTTGATCGGGAAGGCGGGGCTCATCGAGAGCGATTTGTTGAGCCTGTCTGCAACCGCCTGGCCCGCGGCCGTGGTTGCCGTCTCGCTGGCCATGGGCGCTACAAGCGCGACCGGCAGCCGCCTGCGTCGCGGTCTGTGGCTGGCCACGGCTGGTGTCTTGGTCCTGATGTCGTTCGAGAGCGTGTCGAGCGTCATCGCCGCGGTTCGCGATGGGCATGTTTCAGCGGCCGGGATCGGGGTGGGCATTGCAGCCGCGGTGCAGCTGGCGGTCCTAGCTATCTGGGTGATTGCCCGCTGGCCGTGGGCTCGCGTCAGCCTTGACCCAAGATCAGGATCCACCCCGTAATGGGTTCGACCCACAACCACATCGCCGACGTGTAGCCAGGGCCGGTCGCACCGGCTTCGTGGACTTCGCCGCTAATGTTCACCGCCCAGAAGGGTGGGATGGCCGGCGCCAGGGTCAGGACCTCCACATTCGTGACTTTGGATCCCGCGCCGGCCGCATGCGCGAAGTAATTCCGCGCGACCGACTCGGCTCGCAGGAATCCGACGACGAGCCAGCCGGCAACCACGACAACCAGAACCACGGCGACGCGGGTGAGCGTGGTCATCGATCGTCGCTCGGTCCTTTTCGATTCCATAGGTCACGGCACAACGAAATGGAACACCCAGGGCCCGTCAACGAAGCGAACCTCGCCGCTCCCATCCGACCCACTGAGTCGGCTGATGGTCAGGGTCCATTGGCCCGCCGGTGAGTCTGTCCCGGCGAAGGTCTGGCTGGCGGTCGCGGGCGGAGGGTCGTACTAGCGGGCCGACGGACGTTCAAGACGCAGGGCGGCCGTTCCCCATCAGCCGATCAGCTGGCGACGCCACCCGGTGGCGCTGCGCCAGGTCGGTGTCCGCCAGCGCCACGTAGCGCTTGACCATGTCGAGCGTGGCGTGGCCCAGGATGCGCTGCAGGCTGAACGCGTCGCCGCCATTGACCAGATACGACGCGGGCGAAGGTGTGGCGCAGGGTGTGCGGGCTGCAGCGCCCCGGGATGCCGGCCCGCAGCTTCATCCGCCGGAAGACCTGCTGGATGCCGCGCGCGCCGAGCGCGCCGCCACCGCGATCGCGAACGGAAGATCGGATCGGTGGCCGCGGGAGCGTCGGTTGGCTCGCAGGTAGCGCACCAGCGCCTGGCGGGCGGTCGTGCCCGACCGGCACTATCCGCTCGCGCGATCCCTTGCCCATCACCTTCACGCTGCCGTCGGCGCGCAGATCGACGATGCGCAGCCCGGCCAGCTCCGAGAGGCGCAGGCCGGTGTCGAGGAACAGGAGCAGGATCGCCCGATCGCGAGCCGAGGCGCCGTCCAGCAGGCGGCGCAGGGCGTCATCGGTCAGCGGCTCGACCAGCTTGTGCGGGACCTTCGGCCGCCGCAGGGTGCGCAGCGCCTTGGCCTCGGCCAGCTCCTCGGCCGCGCACCAGTTGCCGAACACCTTGAGGCCGCGCACGTAGCCCGCCACCGAGATCGGCGCCAGCGTCTCGCGCAGCGTCAGCAGCCAGTCGCGCAGCTCGGGCGGTGTCAGCGCGTCGAGGGGACGATCGGCGCCCAGGTCGCGGGCCGCGCGACCGAGCACCATCCGATACCACTCGAGCGTCTTGGGCGAGGCGCCCTCGGCGCCCTTGGCGGCCAGGAACAGCTCGATCGCGCGTCCCAGGCTCAGTCGGGAGCGCCAGAGTCAGGTGCCCAGCGCCGCGGGCAGCCACGAATCAGGTGCCCATCAAATCAGAGGAGTCAGGTGCCCTAGCCATGCTTCGTCCTCCTTGCCGGAGGACGGGCTAAGGGCCAAACACCACCACTGGTGGTGCTGGGCGAGAGCACGAATCCCACATGTTGTGGGTATTGGCTGGGGCGGAAGGATTCGAACCTTCGATCTCCTGATCCAGAGTCAGGCGCCTTACCGCTTGGCCACACCCCAACGTGCCGGCCGATGTTACCAGACCACTCCTCTCTGGCCGAGCCGGCGGCCATAGGTCCGGGGCCCACTAGCCCGGAGGGGCGGGTGGTCTCCGCGGGCCTCGCCCGGTACGGTCTTTGGCGTCTAGCGAGGGCCGAGACGGAGGCTGGCAAACACCCATGACCACAGCAGTTGAACCCCGCGAATGGCGCCGCTACGGCCTCGGTGGGCCGCCGGAGCCGTGGCAGCACGACGCGCAGCGCGATATCGATCGCCTGGCGACCTCGTACTACCTCGACGTGATGGAGCTGCGCGGCCAGATCCTGGCCAAGCACCCCGACGAGGAGCTGTGGCTGCGCGTCGAGGAGCTCAACACGACCGCAACCCGCCACAAGCACGAGATCGACTACACCCTGCGCCACTGGGCGACCCCGGTCGAGCGTGCGCGCGTCGCGGATCGACTTGGCGCGCTGATGCGCATCGCCCGCCGGCTGAATGCGCTCGTCAGCGGTCCCCACGCGCCATCGGGCGAGACGGACCCCGAGATCGCCTGACCGGGCCTTCCCGCGGGGGAGGCTGAACCACAACCGCTCATGTGGTGTACTGCATAGAAGCGCATCCGTGAGAGGGACTCCGCATCGTGCATTCGCTCCTCGCTGCGTGGCGGGTGAGCCTGCACCGGACCCGCGCAGACTGGCCGATCGTCGCCGCGGCATGGCTCATCGTGCTGCTCGCCGCGACGCTGCTGGCCGCCGGACCGATCTACTCGAGCGCCGTCTCGCTGGCCGGGCTGCACCGCGTTCTCGACGACGCGGACGCGGCCGACGCGAACATCGAGGTCACCGCCCGCCTCTCACCGGCTGAGGCCGATGCCGCCCTCGACGACGTCACTGCCGAGCTGACCCGTTCGCTGTCGGAGGTTGGGGTCGATGTGGTCTCCAGCGGACGGTCCGACAGCTTCGCCCTTCCCAGCCAGGCAGCCGACCAGGTCCGCGATCTGACCATCCTCGGCTTCCTGGACGGGCTCGAGAATCACGCCTCCCTGACCTCGGGCGCGTGGCCGGCCACGGATCGGGCCGGGCCGGTCCAGGTGGCGGTGCTCGACGTGACCGCCGAGACGCTCGAGCTGCGGGTCGGCGATCGGCTCCCACTGGTGAGCCGCCTGGATGCCGGACAGTCGATCGAGGTACAGGTCGTCGGGATCTACCAGCCGATCGACCCGAACGACGACTACTGGTGGAGCGACCCCACGCTGCTCGAAGGCGTCACCGAGAGCTCCCAGTACCGCACCTTCGGGCCGCTGCTGACCACGAGGGACGAGCTGCTGCAGCGCGTCTCGGGGCGCACCGTGCCGCTGACCTGGCATGCCTTCCCGCAGTTCGGGCGCCTCTCCATCGACCAGATCGGCCGCCTGGAGGCAGAGGTCTCCAGCCTGTCGGCGAACCTGGCGTCCTCCGTCCCGGAGGGCTTCCCGACGGTGCGCACCGACCTGGGGGAGATCCTGGCCGACTCCGAGCGATCCCTGCTGGTCAGCCGCACCGGCATCCTGCTGCTCATGGCGCAGCTGGCGATCCTGGCCGGCTACGCGATCGTGCTGACCGCGGCGCTCATCGTCGACCACCGGCGCGTCGACACCGCCCTGCTGCGGTCGCGCGGCGCCGGATCGCTGCAGGTCGGCTTCCTTGCCCTCGCCGAAGGGCTGCTGCTCGCGGTTCCGGCGGGGCTGGCGGGTCCGTGGCTCGCCGCGGCGGCGCTGCGCATCCTCAACCTGTCCGGGCCGCTGGCCGGGATCGGCCTGGAGATCGAGCCGCAGGTCACCCCGGACTCGTACGTCGCCGCGGTGGCAGCGGCCATCGGCTGTGCTCTCCTGCTCGTCCTGCCGGCGCTCGTCGCGGCACGCTCCTTCGCGGCCGAGCAGTCGGGGCGGTCGCGCCACGAGACGCGCACCCTCGGCCAGCGACTGGGCCTCGATGTCGCACTGCTCGCGATCACGGTGGTGGGCGTGTGGCAGCTGCGCCTGTACGGCGCACCGCTCACCCGAACGGTCCATGGCGCGCTGGGCCTGGATCCGCTGCTCGTCGCCGCGCCGGCGATCGGCCTCCTCACCGGCGGCGTCGTCGCGCTCCGCCTCCTGCCCCTCCTCGCGCAGGCGGCCGAGGGAATCGTCGCCCGCGGACGCGACCTGGTCGGTTCGCTGGGAGCTCGCGCAGCTGGCACGGCGTCCGCTGCGCTACACGCGTGCATCGCTGCTCCTCATGCTCGCCATGTCGATGGGCGTCTTCGCCGTCTCGTACGCCGCGACCTGGATCAACTCCCAGCGCGACCAGGCACAGTTCCAGATCGGCTCCGACCTGCGCCTGGCTCCTGCCCGCGGACCGAGCGCCCTGCCGGGCTGGGCCCTCTCGACTGCCTTCGCATCGGTGGACGGCGTGCACGAGTCGATGCCGGTCGAGCGGCAACGGCTGCAGCTGCGATCCGGCAGCGATGCGGGCGAGCTGCTGGCCCTCGACGCGGACGCCGTTCCGGCAGTCGTCTCGATTCGCTCCGACCTCACCGGCGCCTCGCTGTCATCCGTGGTGCAGCCCCTGGCCGACTCGCGACCACCGGTTCCGTCGCTGCCGGTTCCGGGCACGCCCCTCCGGCTGCTGGTGACCGCAACCGTTTCGTTCGGCCAGGTCGGCAGCTTCTTCGTCAACGAAGCGGGCTACCCCGTCTTCGAGCCGGTCGATCCGGCGACGTTGCCGCGCACCCCGGTCGCCCTCATCGCCTTCGTGCGCGACGGACGCGGCCTCATTCACCAGTTCACGGGCGAGCCGGTGGCGCTGTCCACCGACCCCGTCGAGATCGTGGTCCCGCTCAGCCCCCCGACGGTGCAGGCTCGCGAGCTGCTCGCCGAAGTCGGCGCCACGCTCAGCTACCCGATCGAGCTGGTCGGGCTCGACCTGGTCGTCAGCCTCCCCCCGGGGATCACCGCGACCGCCGGCACGATCGGCCTCGACGGGGCGGAGGCGAGCGACCTCGCCGACGGCGAGGGCTGGCAGCCCATCGACCTCGACGCCGCTGGCCCCTGGCGGCTGGGCTGGTCCCAGGGCCCGGGGG
Source organism: uncultured Chloroflexia bacterium (assembly GCA_963807915.1). Lineage (GTDB taxonomy): Bacteria > Chloroflexota > Limnocylindria > QHBO01 > QHBO01 > CF-167. The sequence continues at coordinate 377,570 of CAWEDO010000002.1, forward strand.
CAGACATCGCGGTCGTGCCGGCCGAGCTCGTCACGGGGCGCTCGATGCGCGTCGCAGACGCGTTCGGCGGCGGCGAGTTCGGCGAGCTGCCCAGCGTCGACCAGAACGGGCACGGGCTCACGGTCAGCTTCGTCCCGCAGCAGTTGACGAGCCTCGACTCGGCGGACCTGGCCGTCGTCGTGAACCAGGCGTTCCTGAACGCCACGGCCGCGCACCTGGGCGACCGCGTCTCCCTTCCGCTGGAAGGAGGCGACCGCGACGCGCGGATCGTTGGCTCGGTCCGGTCGTTCCCCGCGACCGACCCAGGGCGGCCGCTGGCGATCGTCGACCTCGCCAGCCTCGACCTGCTTCGCTTCCAGGCAGCGCATGCGACCCGCCAACCCACCGAGTGGTGGATCCGGGCCGATGACGGCGCGGCCGAGGCGGCGGTCGCGCCGGACGCATCGGGACCGTTCGCCCGCGCGACCGTGCTCAGCCGGCTCGACCGCACCGCCAGCCTCAGCGCGGACCCGCTGGCGCTCGGGATCATCGGGGCGCTGGCGCTGGGCTTCGTGGTGGCGGGGCTGTTCGCGGTGATCGGCCTCGCCGCCAGCGCCGCCGTCTCCGCGCGCCAGCGTCGGGGCGAGTTCGCGCTGCTGCGCGCGCTGGGGCTCTCCGGCGGTCAGCTGTCCGGATGGCTGTGGCTGGAGAACGCCAGCCTCGTCGTCGTCTCGCTGCTGGCCGGCACCGGCCTCGGCCTGCTCATCGGCTGGGTCGTGCTGCCCTACATCACCGTCACGCAACAGGCGACCACGCCGTTCCCGCCGGTGCTGGTCGAGACGCCGTGGTCGACGATCCTGGTGCTGGAGGCAGTGACCGCCGGCGCGCTGGCGCTGACCGTGGTTGGGCTGGCCGCCGTCCTGCGGCGTGCCGGGGTGGGCAGCGTGCTGCGCATGGGCGGAGACTGACGATGCGATCCGTGTGGGCAGCTGGCTTCCTGCTCCGTCGCCTTCGGACCGAGGTCGGGGTGGTTGCGCTGCTGGTGGCGCTGGTGACGCTGACCGCCTTCCTCTTCGCCGGAGCGCCGCGCCTCTTCAACCTCGTCGCCGATGCGGCCCTCGTCGACCAGCTGCGCGCCTCCGGGGTCGCCGATCGCGACATCCAGCTGACGAGCACGGCCGTCCCGCCCGGCGGCGATGATCCGCTGGCCGAGATCGACCGGATCGGGGGTGAGTTCCAGCGGGCCCTTCCCGCCTCGATCGCGCCGCTGATCGGCGAGCGCCACTACTCGGTCACGTCGCCGCGATTCGCGATCCCGGAGCCGCCCCGCTACCGCACCTACGTCTCGCTCCTGTACCAGGACGGACTCGACCATGCGATCAGGCTGGTGGCCGGCCGCCTGCCGGCCCCTAACGGCGAGCCGCTGCCGCTCGCCACGCTCGACTTCGGGCAGGAGCCGGCGCCGCTCCCCGCGACCCCGCCGCGGATCGAGATCGCCATCTCGGAGGGGACGGCGGCCGAGATCGGCGCGGACATCGGCACCACCATGGGCGCAACCCTGGACGGAGCGGACCCGATCCTGCGCAGCTTCGTCATCCGGCGCATCGACGCCGAGTTCAAGGTGGTCGGCATCTTCGCGATCGTCGATCCCGAAGCGGACGTCTGGTACGCGGATCGACGTCTCCAGCGTCCTGACATTGGCGGCTCCCTGGAGTTCCCGATCGCCTACGCCACGGGTCTCATTGCACCCGACGCGTTCCGCGACCTGACCACCTCCAGGCTGCCATTCCAGCTCGCCTGGCGCTACTACGTGGCTCCGGACCGGATCGACGTCGGCCAGCTCGAGACGGTGATCCCCGAGCTGCAGCGGGTGCAGTCGGTGAGCGCCGACAACACCTTCGGCGGCTTCCTGGGCTTCCCGCTCGCGATGCGCACCGGCCTGCTGTCGATCATCGGTGGCTATCTCGCCGAGCGCTCGGCATCCGAGGCGGTGCTGACCGTCGCAGGGATCGGCCCGTTCTCGCTGGCGGTGGGGGCCATCGCGATGGTCGCCATCCTGCTCATCGTGCGGCGCCGGCCCAGCCTGGAGCTGGCGCGTGGCCGTGGCGCATCGGGGCTGCTGATCCTCGCCTCGCAGCTCTGGGAGGCGACCATCCTTGCCGGCGGGGCAGCCCTGCTGGGCCTGCTGGTGGCGGTCTGGATCGTGCCCGGACGCTCATCCCAGCTATCGATCTGGCTGGCGCTCGCGACCGGCGCCGCGGCCACGCTGGCGATGGTGTTCGCCACCCTGCCGGCCATCCGTCGCCGCCTGGGTGGCGCCGGCCGCGAGGACGCGGCCGTGCTGCCCACCTCGCCCCGACGCATCGTGCTCGAGCTCACGGCCGTCGGCCTGGCGGTGGCCGGGGTGCTGCTGCTGCAGCAGCGCGGGCTGGTGATCGGCACCGGCCGAGTGGGCGAGGTCGTGCGGCTCGACCCGTTCCTGGCAGCGGTCCCGGTGCTCGCTGGCGCGGCGATGGGGATCGTGGCGATGCGGCTCTACCCGCTGCCGATTCGCGCACTCAGCTGGCTGGCCGCACGGCGCCGGGACCTCGTGCCGGTGCTCGGCCTGCGCAACGTTGGCCGTCATTCGGCCGCGGCGAACCTGCCGCTGCTGGTCCTGATGCTGACCGCCGCCTTCGGCGCCTTCGCGTCGGTCGTCCTCTCCAGCGTGGACCGCGGCCAGGTGCAGTCGGCCTGGGCGGAGGTCGGTGCCGACTACCGCGTCGAACTCGCGGGGGGCAACGAGGGGGGCGTGAGGAACCTGGAGGCCGTCCCCGGGGTGCGCGCCGTGGCAGCCGCCTACCTCGACCAGGCGGCCAATTTCTCGAACCAGCCCGCACAGCGCAGCCAGGTCGTCCTCGATGCCATCGATGTGGACGCCTACACGGCTGTCGTCGCCGGCTCGCCGATCACCTTCGATTGGCCGTCTGGCTTCAACGCGGTGGACGATGCGGTACAGGCCGGCACACCTGAGGCACCGATTCCCGCCATCGTCTCGGAGCGGCTGCCATCCGGCAGCGGCCCGCTGAACCCCGGCGACCCCTTCACCGTCGAGGTCGGCATCCACAGGCTGTCGTTCGTGGTCGTCGACCGCAGGGCGTCGTTCCCCGGCGTCCGCGCCGACGCCGCCTTCGTGGTCGTATCGCTCGAGACGCTGCAGCGCGCGCAGACCGACGCGACGCTCCTTCCATCGGTCATCTTCGTCAGCGCCCCCTCCGACATCGCGGAGGACGTGACCACCGCCGCCTCGGACAGCGGGTCGTCGGTCGTCCTCTCGCGCTTCGACCGGTACGCGGCCCTGCGCCAGGCACCCCTGATCGCGATGGTCACGGTTGGCTTCCGGATCGCCCTGCTGGTGGCGGTCTTCTACGCTGGCTTCGCGATCGTGGCGGCCCTGACGCTCACCGCGACGCGCCGCAGCCAGGATCTCGCTTTCCTCCGCACCCTGGGCCTGAGCGCGGGGCAGGCCACAGGGCTGACGATCCTCGAGCAGGGGCCGCCGGTGGTGCTGGCCCTCATCCCCGGGGTGGCGCTCGGGATCTGGATCGCCATCCTGCTGGCCACCGGGCTCGGGCTGAGCGCCTTCATCGGCGGCGAGGGGGTCCTCGCGATCGAGGTCAACTGGGTCGAGATTGCGTTCGTCGGCGGGGCACTGGTCATGATGGTTACCATCGCCGGCGTGGTGAGCACCTGGCTCGCGCGCCGGATCCGGGCCATCGACGCGCTGCGCCTGGGCGGCGACTAGACACGGGATGAGCGAATGAGCTTCGACGACGGCGAGATCATCGACCTGCCAAGCGGCGGCACCGTCACGCTGCCCCAGACGGTGGAGGTTGCGCGCGGCGAGCCGGCGCGCAGGGAGTCGGGCGGCCCGTCGCCGGCAGCGGGACCGCTGATCGTCTGCGAGAGCCTGGTCAAGATCTACAAGGTCGCCGACCTCGAGGTCGTCGCCCTGCAGGGGCTCGACCTGATCGTGGAGCAGGGCGAGTTCATCGCGCTGGTCGGCGCCTCGGGCAGCGGCAAGAGCACGCTGATGAGCATCCTCGGCGGCCTCGACGAGCCCTCCGCGGGGCGAGCGGTCGTGGCCGGCCACCTGCTGAGCCAGATGGGGCCGACGGAGCGGACGCGCTATCGGCGTGGAGTGGTCGGCTTCGTCTGGCAGCAGACCGCCAAGAACCTGCTTCCGTACCTCAGCGCGCGGGAGAACATCGCCCTGCCGATGCTGCTGGAGGGGATGGGCCGCGCCGAGCAGAAGACGCGCGCCGACGAGCTGCTCAAGCTGGTCGGCCTCGCCGACCGCGCCGACCACAAGCCGGCGCAGCTCTCCGGCGGGCAGCAGCAACGCGTCGCCATCGCCGTCTCGCTGGCGAACCGGCCCTCCCTGCTCCTGGCCGATGAGCCGACCGGGGAGCTCGACACCGCCACGGCCGGCGAAGTGTTCGCCTTGCTGCGCGCCATCAACCACGACCTGGGCCTGACGATCGTGGTCGTCACCCACGACCCGCTCGTCAGCGAGCAGGTCAGCCGCACCGTCGCCATGCGTGATGGCCGCACGAGCACGGAGACCCTGCGCCGCCGCGCCACCAGCGAGTCGGGCGACCACCACGTCATCGCCGAGGAGTACGCGGTCCTCGACCGGGTGGGGCGCCTGCAGCTGCCGCGCGCCCACGTCGAGACGCTCGGCCTCGAGCACCGGGTCCGCCTCGCGCTCGAGGAGGACCACATCGGGGTGTGGCCCGATCGCGACGGGGAGCAGGGCTCGTGACCGCGCGCGGCCTGTACATGCCGCCCGAGCGACGCCCGGAGGCAGAGGCCTCAGCGGAGCCCATGGTCCAGACCGTCGACCTCGTGCGCGAGTTCGCCGTGGGCAGTGGCGTGATCCGTGCCGTTGACGGCATCTCGATGCGGGTCGGGCGCGGCGAGCTGGTCGCGGTCGTCGGGAGATCCGGATCGGGCAAGACGACCCTCCTCTCGCTCATCGGCGCGCTCGATCGGCCGACGAGCGGCTCGGTGCGGGTGGCGGGCGCGACCGTGTCGGAGCTGGACGAGCGCGAGCTGGTGCGATTCCGTCGCCGCTCCATCGGCTTCATCTTCCAGGCCTTCGGCCTGCTCCCGATCCTCTCGGCCGCCGAGAACGTCGAGATCCCGCTGCGGCTGGTCGGGACGGAGCCGGGCGCGCGCGCACACCGCGTCGCCGAGCTGCTCGACCTGGTTGGGCTCGGGGAGCGCGCGAACCACCGCCCCTACGAGCTGTCCGGCGGCGAGCAGCAGCGCGTCGCCATCGCCCGATCGCTCGCCAACCGCCCGGACCTGCTCCTCGCCGACGAGCCGACCGGCCAGCTCGACTCCCAGACGGGGCACGGGATCATGGCCCTCGTGCGTGCGATCGTGCGCGGCGAGGGGACGACCGGCATCGTGGCCACCCACGATCCGGCGCTGATCGGCCTCGCGGACCGCGTCCTCGAGCTACGGGATGGGAGGATCGTGGGCTAGGCCACTCGACCCGCGACGGCCCTATGCTTGGCCGATGCCGCTCTTCCATCTCGACGAGTCGAACCTCCCCGAATCGCCCGTCCTCATCGCTGCCCTCGACGGCTGGGTGAACGGCGGCCAGGCGGCCACCCTGGCGGCCGAGCAACTCGCGACCGCGGGGCGGGTAGTGGCGACCTTCGACGGGGACCAGCTCTTCGACTACCGCTCGCGGCGTCCGACGCTCGACGTCGTCGACGGGAAGCTGGCCGAGCTGGAGTGGCCACGCCTGCAACTGACTCTGTCGGGCCTCGAAGGGCGCGACCTGCTGATCCTCAACGGGGCCGAGCCGGACTTCCGCTGGCAGGAGCTCGCCGAGGCAATACGCTCGCTCGTCGAGCGCCTGGGGGTGACCAGCTGGGTCAGCCTCGGCGCCATCCCATGCACGGTCGCTCACACGCGCCCCGTGCCGGTGCTCGGCACCGCGTCGTCCTCGGGGCTGCTGCCCGCCGGGGTCAGCCAGGGGCCGATCGGCCACCTTCGCGTCCCTGCGGCTTCCCTCTCGGTCTTCGAGCTGGCGGTGTCCGGGGCCGGCATCCCGGCGCTCGGGTTCTACGCCCAGGTGCCGCACTACGCTGCGGGCAACTTCCCATCGGGAGCGATCGCGCTCCTGCGCTGTGTCGGCGACTACCTCGGCCTGAAGCTCCCCACCGGCGAGCTCGGGCGACGGGCGCTCGAGACGCGGACGCTGCTGGACGCCGCGACCGCGCGCGACGAAGCCACGCGCACCTACATCGAGAGCCTGGAGGAGGCGGCAGACGCGGCCGGGAACCCGTCGGGCGAGGACCTGATCGCCGACATCGAGCGCTACCTGCGTGACCGGACGCCGGACGGTGGTGACCACGGCGGCGGCGGGGACGACCGGCCGAACTGACGCCAGCCTAGACCGTACTGCCCACGTTGAGGGTGGACAGAGCCCGGCCAGCTGGCAATCTCGGCCGTCCTAGGCCTTGCCTACAACATCGCCGGCGTGGGCGATCGGCTACGGAGTCTTCTGGTCGTCAATCACTGGACGCCTGGTCCCCACGCGGCTCTCTGTTCGCGACGGAAGGGTCATTGACCTAAAGGACTAACGGCACTGGACTCGGCTCGTGCTGTGATGCAAGTTCGTGAAGCGACCGGGCGGGTTCCCTGCTTCACAAGAAATGCCGGCCTGTCTGGCGCCTGCGAATGGGCGGCTCGGGAATGAAGGGAGGCGGGAATCCACCGATGCCTGGGCCGGTTCACGTCAAGGCAACGGTCTGCGAACGCATCGCACGGAGCCGTTGAACCGGGTCAACTCCAGAACAATCGAGTTCCCGGGGGCATCAAGGGGGTAACCATGCGCATCACTGTCAGGGCGATCGCAAGTGTGGTAATGGCGGGACTACTGACGCTCACGATGACAATGACGGCAGCCGCCCTCGTGTGGAAGACCGGCAACCGGAATTGCACTCCCAATTACTCGCTTGTGATCTACTCATACTCCACGGGCTACACTCAGCACATCTTCCCTTCTGGATACAACGTGTACTACTCCAACGGGAGCACCTGGCTCAACCGACGGACCTTCGATGAGAGTTCGGGCACCGGAGGCCTCTGGGCCGTCAACACCAACGGCAGCCTCAGCGATGCAGGCACGTATTCCGCATGCGTTGTCACAGGCCCCAGGTAAGTTGGGGCGCGCGAGGACGGCGAGGTACTTCCCTCGCTGTCCTCTGCATTGCCGTCGTCGCAACTGCCTGCCAGGTGGGTAGGCAAGGCGAAAACACCCAGATCACGGCAAGTCCAAACGACCGCACGCAAGCCACAGCGACCGAAATTCCCAGCACCCAAGGTTACGCGGGGCCTGCAACCGAGTATTTCCCGCGCCTCGCCTCATGTCTCAGGAAGGCTGGTTGGAACGCTGAGGTGGGTCCTTCCGGCGACAGCATGCAGGTCAACGTCACAGCGGAACAGCGCCAATCGTATGAGGCAGCTTATGACGCTTGTACGCAGGAGGTTGGCGCGCCTCCAACTCCCAAGCCGCAAAGCGATAGCGAGATCAGAGATCGTTACCGATTCCTGCTGAGAGCCCGCCAATGCTTGATCGATCTCGGCTACGCGATCAGCGAACCGCCAAGCGAGGACGCCTTCGTCGAAAGCTGGTCGACGGGACCGTGGTCGCCGTACAACGATCTGCCAGACTCGCTGAGCGAGGGGCAGTGGCTTGCCGCAAACGACAAGTGTCCGCAACGATAGTGCCTCCCCTCGCTGAATGAGACGTACCTGGCTCGTCCCCGTCGGGTGGGCTGCGACCGTCGTCTTGGCCGTTACCGCCGGCATCTGGGCAGGTCGCGCCACGCTCGAGCCGCCATCACTTGCAGAGACCCGCGATACGCCGATTCTCTATACGGTGGCCGAGGGCCAGGTAAGCCGGGTCATGTCGTTCACTGCCGAGGCGCAGTGGCAGTCTGTGCCGATCGGCACGAACGCCGCCAGTGGCACAGTCACCACAGTGGACGTGGAGCCCGGTGACGAGGCCGAGGTAGGCACGCGGCTGTACAGCGTAAACCTGCGCCCGATCATCGCGGCGGAGGGTCCCATCCCAGCATTTCGCGATCTGGCGAGCGGTGTCCGTGGTGACGACGTGGCGCAGCTCCAGCGCTTCCTGGCCGCCATCGGACACTACAGCGCCTCTGCCACCGGCCTGTTCGAGGCCGCCACCGCCACTGGGGTCCGCGAATGGCAGCTCGCCGTCGGGAACGAGGTGGATGGAGTCGTTCGTAAGGCGGATCTCCTGTTCTTCCCCACGCTCCCGACCCGGGTCAGGCCGGCCGAAGCGCTTCGGGTCGGAGTGGTCCTCTCAGGTGGCGAAAGCGTGATCGAGGGGCTTTCGTCATCACCGACCTTCACGATCACGCTTGGCGGTGATCAGGCGGACCTGGTCCCGCTTGTCACCGCCGTCCTCGTCCACCACGCAGGAGGTACCTGGCTGGGCAGCATCGCCTCATCCACAACCAAGCCGACCGGAGAGCTGCTGCTGACGATTGAAGGGCAGGACGCTACGCCGCTCTGCGGCACTCAATGCACCAGGGTCCCGATAGGCGGTAGCGCCCTGTACTCCGTCGATCTCGTCGCCGTTCCCGAGACGACCGGGCCAGTTGTCCCGGTGTCTGCCTTGCGGACGCGACCGGACGGATCAGTAACCGTGGTCACCGAAGCAGGTCGGGAAATCATGGTCAAAATCATCGCGGCCGCTGAGGGTCGGGCCGTCGTATCGGGGATTGTCTTGGGGACGAGAATCCGGCTTTTCGGGGAACCGGATGCCGGTGTTGCACCGAGCCGGTCTGCGGAGCCCTCGTGATCGCCACCCAGCAATTGGTCTTCGGCTACCGATCCGGAGTGCCACCGGTCATAGCCCGGTTGGAGCTCACTTTCCCTGCTGGCGCCGTAACGGTGGTAACCGGACCCTCGGGCTCGGGCAAGTCGACGCTGCTCTACCTCCTGGGTCTCATGCTCAAGCCGACCTCGGGGGAAATCCGCTGGAGTGACTCGGTGGTATCTGTGCTTTCCGACGCCCAACGGTCGCGGCTGCGCGCCGAGGAAGTCGGTTTCGTCTTTCAGGACGCGCTCCTCGATCCGTCGCGGACGATCCTCGACAACGTCATGGAAGGGGGCCTGTACGCCGGTATGCGCAGCGACACGACCCGTGACCGTGCGCTGAAGCTACTCGAGCAGTTCGGAGTCGAGCAGCGAACCGACTACCTTCCCGGGGAGATCTCTGGAGGACAAGCCCAGCGCGTTGCGCTCTGCCGTGCTCTCGTCAAGGACCCGCTCTTCATCCTGGCCGACGAGCCCAGTGGGAACCTCGACGAGGCCAGCGCGGACATTGTATGGAGCGCACTGCTGGCTGCTGCCAGCGCTGGCGCCACCGTCGTCGTCGCTACGCATGACCGGCGGCGTGCCACCGCCGCGGCACAGGTGGTGAGGCTGTGACAGCCAGCACCGGTGACGGGCGGCGGCTGTGGCAGCTGCTGCGCGAGGGCTTCGCCATGGCCCAATCGCAACCGGTTGTTACAGCCGTCACCGCGCTGGTCGTCGCGGCTGTGTGCGCGGTGATCCTCAGCACCGTCGGCCAGTCGGCCGCCGCCGAAGCCAGCGTCCTTGCGACCATCGACGACGCTGGGACACGGACCATTGTTCTTAGTGATCCGACCGGGCAGGCGATGCTCCACGCTGACAGCGTGGAGCAAATGCTGGCCTTGGACGGCGTGGACTGGGCATTGGGACTCGGGCCGGTGGTAGACGTCAGCAACGTCGACCTCGACGATGCGGCGCGTCCTGTACCTGCGCGACGCTTCTACGGCGAGTTGCCTGACGAGGTCACGGTGGTCGGCCGGATGCCAACCCCCGGCGAAGCTTTGGTTGGGCTAGAAGGGCTACCCCTCCTCGCCGCTGAATGGCCAGTTGCCGGCATCGAGGGAATCGGTCTCCAAGGCGCAGTTGTCGGCCAGTTCGCGGCCCAAGAGCCCCTTGACTTCCTTGCCCGAGGCATCCTCGTTGCCACCCCGCGTGATTCGGCCGCCCAAGATGCCACCACGCTGCGCGAGCTTTACGTTATGGCTGCACGGGTAGACGACGTCACCACGCTATCGGGTGCGGTCCGTGCGGTCGTCCACGCGGGCGCGCCTGAGTATTTGACCGTCGACACTCCGGCAGCGCTGGTCGAGCTACGAGCCCTCGTTGAAAGCGAGCTGGCTTCCAACTCCAGGCAACTCATATTGGTGGTTTTGACCGTGGGGCTGGTTGTTGTGGCGATCACGCTGGCCGGTGCCGTCTCACAACGGCGGCGGGATTTCGGCCGGCGCCGCGCGCTGGGAGCGTCACGGTCCGCGATCGTACTTCTGGTGCTTACCGAGACGACCGTCGGGGCGGCGCTAGGCATCGTGCTCGGTTGCATGATTGGCCTTCTTGCTGTCTGGCGTATCGCGGGATCGATACCGTCGCCGACGTTCACGGCCGGCGTCGCCATACTGGCTCTCGTCACGTCTATCGCTGCGGGCGTGCCTCCTGGCCTCATTGCCGCGTTCCGCGACCCAGTCCGAATCCTCCGCGTTCCATAGCGACCCCGATCGCCACCTTCCAGAGCACGACCGATGGGTCACCGGGGTCCTGCGAGCCGCCAGTGCCACCGACCCGAGCGACTCTCCTCGTTCTGGTCAGGGCCAGTAACGTGCCCGTCCAGCGACATGGCCTAAGCAAGCCATCGAGGCACGGGGCTGAGCAAGCTTCTCGGCGCCATCCAGCTGCGCCACAGGACGCCGGCCGTACAGTCCGGCGCACTGTCCGCACCGGACGCTCCGACGCTCCCGGTCTCGCGAGCTAATTCTCACAACAGGAGGCTCATGCCGTGCAGATCGGCGAGCCTGCCCCCGCGGAGAGCCTACTTCTCATGGGATGAGAGGTAGCAGCGCCGATCCGGGTCTTGCTGCGCGTTGTTCTCAGGCGGCGAGAGTCAGCCGTGCTTGTGGCAGCCCGCAGCGGAAGCGCCTGGGGAACCCGGCGGTAAACTCCGGCGCATGCCGCGCTATCCGCTGCTGGCCGACGTCCTCGAAACTCGCCAGCGCCTGCGTGGCATCGCCATCCACACGCCGCTCGAGGACTCGCCGGCGCTTGCCGCCGAGAGTGGCGCCGCCGAGGTGCGTCTGAAGCTGGAGATGCTCCAGCCGACCGGCTCGTTCAAGACCCGCGGCGCGCACAACAAGGTGGCGTTGATCGCGGCGCAGCAGCCGGACGCCGACCTGGTCACCGCCAGCAGCGGCAACCACGGCATCGCGGTCGCGACCGCGGCAGCGCGCCATCGGATGCGGCTGACCGTGCTGGTGGGAGCGTCCGTCTCGCCGGCCAAGCTCGAGCGCCTGCGCGCGCTGGAGTCGGACAGCTGCGTGGTCGAGGTCTTCGGCCGCGACTCCGACGACGCGGAGGCCGAGGCGCGCCGCCGCGACACCGAGCGGATCGCCGTCTACGTGCCTCCGTACCACGACCCAGACGTGATCGCCGGGCAGGGCACCATCGGCGCCGAAATCCTCGACGACTGGCCGGCGTGCGACGCCATGGTCGTGCCGATCGGTGGCGGCGGGCTGATCTCCGGCATCGGCCTGTGGGCCAAGGCCGTCAAGCCCGGCCTGCGCCTGGTGGGGGTCCAGCCATCGGCCTCGCCACCGATGTACGCCTACCTGGAGTCGGGCTCCACCAAGCCGATGCCGATCGCCCCGACCCTGGCCGACGGGGTCGCCGGCAACATCGAGCGCGACAGCATTACCTGGAAGATGTGCCGCCAGCTGGTCGACGAGGTGGTGCTGGTGACGAGGCGCAGATCGCCGATGCCATGCGCTGGGCGATCGAGGTCCACCACCTGATCGTCGAGGGGAGTGGGGCGCTGGGCATCGCCGCGCTGCGCGTGCGGCTCGGGGAGCTTGGCCGGCCGTCGTGCTGCCGTGGTGCTCACCGGGCGAAACGTCGACGCCGACACGGTGCGGCGCGTCCTTGCCTGACGCGACCAACGGCACTGGTCAGGGGGCTGGCGGGGCGGAGTAGCATCGGCGCATGAGCGAACAAACCCAACCGCCGCAGACCCGCTCGGGGAGCCCCGGGGCGGCCGTGCTCGGCGGCATCCTGATCGTGCTGGGGCTCATCTTCTTCGTCGGCAACCAGCTGAACATCGACATCGGCGAGGCGACCTGGCCGTTGTACGTGATCGCCCCGGGCATCGCCCTCGTGACGCTCGGCCTCACCCAGCGGCACGGGTCGGGGCTGACCATCTTCGGCAGCATCGTGACGATGGTCGGGCTCGTCCTCCTCTACCAGAACGCGACCAACCACTTCGAGAGCTGGGCGTACGCCTGGGCGCTGGTCGGGCCTGGCGGCAGCGGCATCGGGATGCTGCTGTACGGGACCCGCAGCGGTGACCGAAAGATGGCGCGCGACGGGTTCTGGATGATCCTCATCGCCGCGGCGATCTTCGCGGTCGGGCTTCTCTTCTTCGAGGGCATCCTGGGCATCAGCGGGGATCGCCTGCCGCTCCCGAAGTGGGTGCTGCCGGTGGCCGTGATCGGCATCGGCGTTCTGGTCCTGATCCGCGGGCTGACCTTCCGCGATCATCGTGGCCCCGCGTGGACGGGCGAGGAGGGCGCACCGGCCCCTTCGATGCCGGCGGACGCGGACCGACCCGCCGAGGCCGAGGCCGCGGCCGAGGAACCCCGAGCCGAGACCTGAACCAGGTGATGCTGGAGGTCCGTCCGGTCACCGCCGACCGCTGGGAGGAGCTGGCCGCCTTCTTCGGTCCGAGCGGCGCCTTCTCGAACTGCTGGTGCACCTGGTGGCGCCAGACCTCCGCCGAGTTCGGCAAGGGGGTGGAGGAGCACGGCGCGGCGAATCGTTCGCTCATGCACGAGATCGTCGAGGGCGGCGCCGAGCCGGGGCTGCTGGCCTACCGCGACGGGCGGCCGGTCGGCTGGGTGAGCGTCGCTCCGCGGCCACAGTACGGTCGCCTGCTGCGATCGCGGCGGATCGGCCCGCCAGCCGAGGAGGCAACCGACGAATCGGTCTGGTCGGTCGTCTGCTTCTGGATCCCGCGCGTCGAGCGCGGCAAGGGCGTCGCCACCGACCTCCTCAAGGGCGCCATCCAGCAGGCACGGAAGCGCGGCGCAACGCACCTGGAGGCGTATCCCGTCGACACCTCCGGCGGCCGCCACCCCGCCGCCAACCTCTTCACCGGCACGCTGGTCATGTTCAAGCGCGAAGGATTCACGGAGGTCGGCCGGCCGCGCGGCGCGCAGCTGGTCGTGCGGCGGGACCTGTAGCGAGGGGCGCCCGTATCCTTAGCGGGCATGGCAGCCGATGACGGAAGCGAGACCGAGCGAATCGAGCGTGCCCTCGAGGGGGTGAACGCCGGCTACATCGCCGAGATGCAGGAGCAGTGGCTGCGCGATCCCGCCTCGGTCGATCCGGAGTGGCGAACACTCTTCGAGCCGGCCATCCCGCCGGCCGCGAGCGCGCCCGCTGCCGTTCCGGAGGCACCGTCCGAGCCGGCCCCGCCTCCTCCGGGCGCGACCATGCTCCGAGGTCCCGCCGCGCGCCTGGCGCGCAACATGACGGCGTCGCTGGCGGTCCCCACCGCAACCAGCTTCCGCGACGTCGACGTGACCGCGCTCGAGTCGCGGCGCCGCGAGCTGCTGGCACGGATGGCTCCGCAGCGGGTCAGCTTCACGCACCTGATCGGGTTCGCGCTCGTTCGTGCGGCGGCCGAGCAGCCCGGCATGAACAGCTCGTACCTGGAGGCGGATGGAGCCGCCTACCGGGTCGATACCGGCAACGTGCACCTTGGCCTCGCGGTCGACGTCGAACGAGCCGATGGTGGCCGCTTCCTGGTGGTGCCGGTCATCCGATCCGCCGAGACGCTCGCGTTCGCCGCGTTCCACGCCCGCTACGAGGAGCTGGTGGCAAAGGCGCGCGCCAACCAGCTCTCCCCCGACGACATGGCTGGCGCGACCATGACGCTCACCAACCCCGGCACCCTTGGCACCACCGCCTCGGTCGCGCGGCTGATGCCGGGGCAAGGGGCGATCATCGCCACCGGAGCGATCCGCTCGACGGGCGCGACGCGGGTCATGACGATCAGCTCGACCTACGACCACCGGGTCATCCAGGGCGCAGCGTCGGGCGCCTTCCTCGGCCGCGTGGACGCACTGCTCCAGGGTCGAGACGCCTTCTACGAGTCGCTGGGACTGAGCCCGGCCATCGCGGTTCCGGCGGCTTCCCCGCAATCGACCTCGGAGGCCGGCGCCTCGGACCTCCGCAACGTGGCGACCGGGATGGGCCTGGTGCGCGCCTATCGCTCCTATGGGCACCTCGCCGCGCATCTCGATCCGCTCGGATCCGAACCGGTCGGCGACCCCGCCCTCGACCCCGAGCCGGTGGGCCTGACCGAGGAGGCGATGGCACGGATTCCGGCTTCGATCCTGGGCCTCAATGTCCCCGGCGCCACGTTGGCCGAAGCGCTGCCCGCCCTGCGTGACACCTACTGCGGCTCGATCGCCTACGAGGTCGAGCACATCGCGCGCCACGAGGAGCGGGTCTGGCTGCGGCAGGCGATCGAGTCGGGCGCGCATCGGACGCCCCTGGCGGCGCCCGAGCGCCGCGCGCTGCTGGAACGGCTGACCGCCGTCGAGGGCCTCGAGCGCTTCCTGCACAAGGCGTACCTCGGACAGAAGCGGTTCAGCATCGAGGGCCTGGACGCCCTGGTCCCGATGCTCGACACCTTCTTTGCAGGAGCCGGGGCGGCCGGGGCGCGGGACGTGGTGATCGGCATGGCGCACCGGGGGCGGCTCAACGTGCTGGCCCACATCGTCGGGGTTCCCTACGAGGCGATCCTGGTCGAGTTCGAGGCCGGCCGCGGCGGGAGCGATGCGCTGGTGCCGAAGGGCGGCCTGGATGACGTGAAGTACCACCTCGGTGCCGAAGGCACGTACCTCACCCCGGCGGGCTCCGAGCTGCACGTCACCCTCTCGCCGAACCCGAGCCACCTCGAGGCGGTCAATCCCGTGGTCGGGGGTCACGCCCGCGCGCAGCAGACGGAGCGCGCGGCCCCCGCTGCGAGCGTGGACCCGGATCGAACCATCCCGATCCTGGTCCACGGGGATGCCGCCTTCGCCGCGCAGGGGGTGGTGGCCGAGACCTTCAACATGGCGCGCCTCGCCGGGTACAGCACCGGCGGCACGCTGCACCTCATCGCCAACAACCAGGTCGGATTCACCACCGAGCCGTCCGAAGCGCGCTCGACCGACTATTCGAGCGACCTGGCCAAGGGCTTCGACGCCCCGATCATCCACGTCAATGCCGACGACCCGGAGGCATGCCTGGCCGCCGCCCGACTGGCCTGGATGTACCGGGAGAAGTTCCACGGCGACGTCGTGATCGACCTGGTCGGCTACCGCCGCTACGGCCACAACGAGGGCGACGAGCCTGCCTACACCCAGCCGCGGATGTACGCCGCCATCGCGGCGCACCCCAGCGTGCGGGAGCTCTACCAGGCGAGCCTCGTGGAGGCCGGTGTCGTGTCGGCGGACGAGGCCGATGCCCGCGCGAACGATGTCACCAAGGACCTCGCCGCCCGCCAGGCCACGGTTCGCCGCAAGCACGCCGAGCCGCAGCTCGACCGCGGGGCGGAGGCGATCACCGGCGAGGAGTCACCGGAGCCGGTGACGGCGGTGCAGGCCGATACGCTGCGTGCCCTGAACGGCGCCCTGCTCGCGACGCCGGAGGGCTTTGCCATCAACCCGAAGCTGGCCAAGCAGCTCGACCGTCGGCTGGCCGCGCTGGACGACGCCGAGCCGCACATCGAGTGGGCGCATGCCGAGGCGCTGGCCTTCGCCTCCCTGCTGCTCGAGGGGAGCCCCATCCGGCTGACCGGCCAGGACACCGTGCGCGGCACGTTCAGCCAGCGGCACCTCGCCCTCCACGACGCGAAGACGGGCGACATCCACGTCCCGATCCAGCACCTCCCCGGTGCGCGGGCGAGCTTCGAGCTGCACAACAGCCCGCTATCGGAGTACGCGTGCCTCGGATTCGAGTACGGCTACGCGGCCACCGCCCCCGAGGCCCTCGTCCTCTGGGAGGCGCAGTACGGCGACTTCGTCAACGGGGCGGAGATCATCGTCGACCAGTTCATCATCGCCGGCCTCGCCAAGTGGCGGCAGACGTCGCGCCTCACGCTGCTCCTGCCCCACGGCTACGAGGGATCGGGCCCGGAGCACTCGTCGGCGCGCCTCGAGCGCTTCCTGGCCCTCGGCGCGGAGGGAAACATCCGGGTCGTCTACCCGACCACGCCGGCGCAGTACTTCCACGTCCTGCGCCGCCAGTCGCGCCACGGCGACCTGCGTCCGATGGTCGTGATGACCCCGAAGTCGCTCCTGCGGCTCCCGCAGGCGGCCTCGAGCCTGGCGGACCTGACCGATGGCGCCTTCGCATCGGTCCTGGACGACCCCGCGGTGATCGCTCCCGACGCGATCCGCCGCGTGATCCTGTGCAGCGGCAAGGTCTACTACGACCTCGCGACCTCCGAGCTGCGCGGAGAGCAGACGGACCTGGCGATCGTCCGCTGCGAGCGCCTCTATCCCTTCCCCACCGACGACCTCGCGGCGGTGCTGGCCCGTTACCCCGGCGTCGAGCGCGTGGCGTGGGTCCAGGAGGAGCCGCGGAACATGGGCGCCCGCAAGTTCGTGCTGCCCAAGATCCGGCACCTCGTGCCGTTCCGCATCCCGCTGGGCGACATCAGCCGGCCCGAGCGCTCCCGGCCGGCCGAGGGCTACCCGGCCGCGCATCATGTCGAGCAGGCTCGGATCGTGCGCGAGGCGCTCACCAGCTAGATGGCGCCGCAGCTGGCCCTCCTGGAACGCTATCGCGATCTCCTCGCCCGACCTGATGAGACGTTCCCGATCACGCTGGGTGAAGGTGACACGCCGCTCATCCACGCGAAGCGCCTCGGCGCGGAGCTGGGGCTCGACGCCCTGTACCTGAAGGTCGAGGGCGCGAACCCGACCGGCTCGTTCAAGGATCGCGGCATGGTGCTGGCCGTCAATCGCGCCGTGGCGTCGGGCGCCCGCGCCGTCGTCTGCGCGTCGACGGGCAACACCGCGGCGTCGGCGGCGGCGTATGCCGCGGCCGCGGGCCTCCCCTGCTTCGTCGTCCTGCCCGCCGGCAACGTCGCGCGTGGCAAGCTGGCCCAGGCACTGGCCGCGGGGGCGCGCCTGGTGACCGTCGACGGCAACTTCGACCAGGCGCTCGCCGCGGTTCGGGAGCTCGGCGACGATGGGGTCGCGGTCATCGTCAACTCGATCAATCCCGACCGGATCGCGGGGCAGCAGACCGGTGCCTTCGAGATCGTCGACGAGCTCGGGCGCGCACCCGACACCGTGGCCCTCCCGGTCGGCAACGCCGGCAACATCACCGCCTACTGGGCGGGATTCCTGCGCTACGCCGCCTCCGGCCGGACCGATGGCCGCCGGCCCCGCATGCTCGGCTTCCAGGCGGAAGGTGCCGCGCCCATCGTCAGGGGCGCGCCGGTCGAAACGCCAGAGACCGTCGCGACGGCCATCCGGATCGGCAATCCCGCGTCGTGGGAGGGAGCCGTCGCGGCTCGCGACGAGTCGGGTGGATTGATCGAGACGGTGAGCGACGAGGAGATCCTCGCGATGCAGCTACGGATTGCACGCCTCGAAGGGATCTTCTGCGAGCCGGCCTCCGCGGCCGGCGTCGCCGGGGTGGCGAAGCTGGCGCACGACGGCCGACTTACCCGCAACGAGACAGTGGTCTGCATCCTGACCGGCCACGGCCTGAAAGATCCCGACATCGTGTCCGGCGACGCTGCGGCCGAGGCGGTTCCGGCGACTGCCACCGCCATTCGCGAGGCGATGCGCCTCTAGGCGAGGCGACCGTATCGGCGCATCACCTCGACCAGTCGGTCGTGCGGCAGGGCGTGGAAGGTGGTTCCGTCCCGCCCGGTCATGGTCTCGGACGCGAGCATCGAATTCAGGACTGCCTCTTCCGTTGCCTCGATCGTGGCCCAGAAGAGCTCGCTGATGTGGTCGTCGTTGAGCATCTGGAGTGGCGCGATGACCGGCGGACCGCTATCGCCCTCGGCGCGCAGGCCACGGTTGCCCGTGGCGAACGCGAGGAAGATGTCGCCGCTGCTGTTCTCCCCGCCCCCACCGCCGCGGGCCACCCCAAGGCCCGCGCGCTCTGCCAGGCGACGGCACTGCAGCGGGAGGAGCGGTGCATCGGTCGCGACCACCGCAATGATCGAGCCCGTGTCGGGCGGGGCATGCGACGTCGTCGGGAGCTCGGCGCGCGTGATCTCGCGACCGACGGGCACGCCGTCGACCGCGAACCGCTCCCGCCGGCCATGGTTGGCCTGGACCAGGACCCCCACCGTGAATTCGCCGTCCACGATGGCGACGATTCGCGAGGAGGTGCCGATGCCGGCCTTGAACCCGAAGGCCTTCATCCCGGTGCCGCCGCCGACGCTTCCCTCCGCGACCGGACCGGCGGCGGCCGACTCGAGCGCGGCGAAGACATGCTCGGGGCGGACGTGCTGGCCATTGACGTCGTTCAGGTAGCCGTCCCACGTCTCGGCCACCACCGGCAGCGACCAGAGCCCGACCTCCTCGCGTCCGCCCACGTTCGCGGCGACCAGGGCGTCGCGCACCACTCCCACGCTGTGCGTGTTGGTGAGGCCGATGGG
Organism: uncultured Chloroflexia bacterium; assembly: GCA_963807915.1. Classification (GTDB taxonomy): domain Bacteria; phylum Chloroflexota; class Limnocylindria; order QHBO01; family QHBO01; genus CF-167. The sequence continues at coordinate 396,378 of CAWEDO010000002.1, forward strand.
CGTGGTCAGCATTCCCGACTCCCGGATCCACTCCAGGCCGGTCATCTCGCCGTTGCCGTTGAGCGTGTGGGTGCCGGCAAAGAGCGGCTCCCGTCCGGGGTCCCCGTCACGCGGGAGGATCACCGTCACGCCGGTGCGGACCGGCCCTTCGCCAACGACGAGCGGGCCTTCCCCCGAGATCAGGGTCGTGTGCCCGACCCGCACTCCGACAACGTCGGTGATGGCATTCATCGGCCCCGTCGGGAGCATGCCGATCGAGATGCCCAGGTCACGCGCGCGCATGGTCGGATGATGCCACGCGCTGCTACCCTGCCCGCCATGCTGCGCGACGCGCTTGGGGCCTTCCAGCCCCTGGAGATCGGCTTTATCGCCAACCCGTACCCGGCCTACGACGAGCTGCGCCGGGCGGGACGGATCCATTACGACGAGCGCACCGACCACTGGCTCATCACGCGCCACGCGGACGTGAATGCCCTGCTGCGCGACCGCCGCTTCGGCCGTTCGTACCTCCACCTCGCGGGCCACGAGGAGATGGGCCACCCGCCCGACCCGGAGATTCAGGCGCCCTTCTGGCACGTCGTCCGCAACGGGATGCTCGACCGCGAGCCACCGGACCACACGCGCCTGCGCGGCCTCGTCTCGAAGGCATTTACGCCGCGTCGGGTGGCCGAGATGCGCGACACCATCCAGCGCATCGTGGACTGGCTGGTGGACGAGGCGCTGGACCGAGGGGAGTTCGACCTGCTGGCCACGGTGCTCGAGCCGCTGCCGGTTACTGTCATCGCCGAGCTGCTGGGCATTCCTGAGACCGATCGGCACCTGCTCCGGCCCTGGTCGGCAGAGATCTGCCTGATGTACGAGCTGAACCCCTCGGACGACTACGCGCGTCGGGCGGCCCGCGCCAGCATCGAGTTCGGCGACTACCTGGCCGACCTGTCGCGCGCCCGCCGTGCGAACCCGGGGAGCGACCTGATCAGCGCGCTGACGGAGGTCGTGGTGGAAGGTGACCGGCTCACCGAGGACGAGCTGGTGGGCACCTGCGTCCTCCTCCTCAACGCCGGCCACGAGGCCAGCGTCAATGGCTCCGGCAACGGCTGGTGGGCCCTCTTCCGCAACCCCGGTGAGCTCGAGCGCCTGCGCGGGAACGTCTCTATCCTGCCCACCGCGGTCGAGGAGCTGCTTCGCTACGACACGCCGCTGCAGCTGTTCGAGCGCTGGGTGCTGGAGGACTCGGAGGTCTGCGGCGTGCAGGTGCCGAAGGGGGCCGAGCTCGGGCTGATGTTCGGCTCATCCAACCGCGACCCGGAGGTCTTCACCGACCCGGATCGGCTCGACCTGACGCGCGACCCGAACCCGCATATCACCTTCGGCGCCGGCATCCACTTCTGCCTGGGTGCGCCGCTGGCGCGCCTGGAGATGCAGATCGCGTTCGAGACGATCCTGCGCCGCTTGCCGCGCCTCGAGCTGCTGTCGGAGCCTGAGTGGAAGCCGACCTACATCATCCGTGGGCTCCAATCGCTCCCCGTCCGCGCCTGAGCGCTATCCTCGGCACACGGCGATGGAGCCCGCCGCTAACTGCCCGGTCGACGGGCTGATAGCTCCTACCGCGCCTGCCAACCACGCGATAGGAGGAATCCGATGCAGCTGTTCGTGATTGGGGTCGGCGGGTTTGCCGGCGCCGTGGCCCGCTACGCCATCGACGGGTGGGTCACACAGGCGACCAGGGCCACGTTCCCGTGGGGAACGCTGGCGGTCAACCTCAGCGGCTCACTGCTGATCGGCGTTCTCTTTGCCCTGGCGTCGGAGCGCGCCATCCTGCCGCCGGACCTCCGCGGACCGGTCATGATCGGCTTCGTAGGCGCCTACACCACCTTCAGCACGCTCGCGCTCGAGTCGTGGCGACTCATCGAGGATGGGGCCCTGCTGCTCGGCATCCTGAACCTCGGTGGGTCGATGCTGCTCGGCGTCGTTGCCGTGCTGGCCGGAGTCCTGATCGGGAGGGCCTTCTGATGAAGCTCGAGGGAACCGCCCTGCTCGTGCGGATCTACATCGGCGAAAGCGACCACTACGAGGGTCGCCCGCTGTACGAGGCGATCGTCACCCGCCTCCGGGAGCTCGGCATCGCGGGCGCGACGGTGTTGCGTGGTATCGAGGGCTTTGGAGCCCACGCCCACCTTCACACCACGAGGCTCCTCCGCCTGAGCGAGGACCTTCCGGTGCTGATCGAAGTGGTGGACGGCGAGGAACGGATCAATGCCGTTCTCCCCGAGCTTGACCGCATGGTCGGTGACGGTCTGATCACGATGGAACGGGTGCAGGTGATCGCCTATCGGGCCGGCGACCCGGGCCGAGTACCGACCGAAGGTGGCTGACCCGCCGCTGGCGCCGTCCCGCTGCCCCTGGTCCGCAGGTGACCTCCTGAACCTTGCCTACCATGACACCGAGTGGGGCGTCCCAATTCACGACGACCGCCACCTCTTCGAGCTGCTCTGCCTCGAAGGCGCCCAGGCGGGGCTCTCCTGGACCACGATCCTGCGCAAGCGCGAGGGCTATCGGCTCGCCTTCGAGGGCTGGGATCCGCAGCGGATCGCCGGCTACGGGGCCGAGGAAGAGGCGCGGCTCCTCGGCGATCCGGGGATCGTGCGCAATCGGGCCAAGATCGCGTCCGTCATCGGCAACGCGCGCGCCTACCTGCAGGTCGACGATTTCGACGGATACCTGTGGTCGTTCGTCGGTGGGTCGCCGATCCAGAACCGATGGACCCAGATGGGCACGGTTCCAGCCGAGACCGATGCCTCCCGCGCGCTCTCGCGCGATCTCAAGAAGCGGGGCTTCTCATTCGTCGGACCCACGATCGTGTACGCCTTCATGCAGTCGGCCGGAATGGTCAACGACCACCTGGTGAGCTGCTTCCGATATGCAGAGCTAGCGGCGCCCTGAGGCGTACCCGGTCCATAGGGCTCTGCCAACCAGAACCACCAGCGCGGCGGCGGCGATGATCGGAATCGCCCACGCGAGTGGCGGCCAGATCGCGTGGAGGGTGGTCGTGACCACGAACAACACGACCAGCGCCACGGTGACCAGGATCCATCCGCGTGCCATCCGCCACACCCTCACGTCGTCATCTCCATTCCGCCGGCAGGGGGCCCGAAGCCATCATCGCGGCCATGGCGGCGAGCGGAATCGGGAACTCATCTTGCGGTCCCGTCACCCGCATCACCCCACCCGTTATGGCCCCGTTGATGATCGGCGCCGTCAAGACGAAGCCGTCCAAGACGAACGGGAGCGCGCTTCCGATGTGCTGGGTCGTGTAGGTCGCGATCGCCTCCCGTCCGACTGGGCCGAGGGTGAAGTCGATGCCAGGTTGGCCTGCTGCCGAGTCGGTGATGACTGTCGCTGATTGGAACTCCGTCGGGTCATCGAAGAGCGGCTGCAGGCCGGCCGGCACGGGGTCGCCAGGGGCCGGGGTCTTGCCGTCTGGCCATGGCACGAATTGGAAGAGGCCAACGTGGTGCAGAACGGCGTCAACGACCTCGTCGTCGATGGCCAGCGGGACGTGCATCGTGAACCGCATCGTTTCGCCGCTGGTCACCGTGAACTGCGTGATCCCAAGGGCCTTCAGCCGCTCGGAGAAGACCGCTTCCGCGGCGTCGATGGCGGCCTTGCCCGCGACCGGGATCGGGATCGTCGCGGTCATCGTGCGGGTCAGGACCGTCGGCGACGGTTCGGCCTGGCATCCAGCCGAAAACAGGGCTATTAGCAGGACGGCGGAGCGGGCGGGGCGCATGCGTTCATGGTCTCCGAGGCGGCCCATGGAGCGTCCGCCGATCTGACGGTGGTGTCAAGGGTGGAGCCGGGCCAGCCGTCCGTATACTCGGGCCGATGCCCACGCCCATCGCCACCATCGAGGTGCCGGCCAGCAGCGCCAACCTGGGAAGTGGCTTCGACTGCTTCGCTGCCGCACTGAGCCTCAAGCTGCGCGCCGAGCTGCATCCCGGCGACGAGGCCGGCATCCTGCTGAACGCCCACGGCGAGGGCGTCCCCGGGCCCGATGACGATCCGGATGAGAACCTCCTGATCCGCGCCTTCCGTGAGGGGCTGCGCCTGGCACACGGATCGGAGCACGGCTCCGGCTCATGGCGGATCGAGGTCAGCAGCATGATCCCGGCGGCGCGTGGATTGGGGAGCAGCGCCGCGGCCATCGTGGCCGGGCTGCTGCTGGGGGCTGCCGCCGGGCGACATGCGCCGGACGCGGACGAGCTGTTCACGCTGGCAGCCACGCTCGAGGGGCACCCTGACAACGTGGCGGCCGCAATGTACGGCGGCGTCACGCTGTCGGTGGCCGGGGAGGTTGGCACGACTCCGTTGCTCCGGCGCTTCCGCGTCCCCGAGGCGTGGATCCCGGTCCTCTTCATCGCATCGGCGACGAGTAGGACGCAGGGGATGCGTGACGCACTGCCGGCGACGGTCCCCCACCACGAGGCCGCGGCGGCGGCCGCGCGCGCCGCACTGCTCGCAACGGCGGTCATCACCTCCGACGCGGGGCTGCTCCGCACGGCGATGGACGATCGGCTCCATCAGCCGTATCGGCTGCCGCTGCTGGCCGGATCTCGCGAGCTCATCGCGCAGGCGTACGAGCATGGCGCCGCCGGAGCGGCCCTCTCTGGCGCCGGTCCCAGCGTGCTCGCCATCTGCGACTCGCCGATGAGCGCGCATTCGGTGGAGAAGGCCTGGAGCGCTGCCGGCGTTCAGGGCATGGCCACCCGCCTGCGCTTCGACACCGACGGCGCCCGACTGAGCACGCCCCCGGACCGATGAGCCTCGTCACCCTCACCGGGATCGCCAAGAGCCACGGCGCCCAGCACCTCTTCGACGGCGTGAACGTGCAGATCGGCACGGGGCGTCGGATCGCGATCGTCGGGCCCAACGGCGCGGGCAAGACCACCCTGCTCGAGATCATCACCGGAGAGCAGGAGGCTGACGCCGGAACGGTCACTCGCGGCAAGGACCTGGCGATCGGCTACCTGCGGCAGGAGGTGGCACAGGCCCAGGGCCGGACGGTGCTGGCCGAGGTGCTCGCGGGCGCGGGCGCGGTGAGCGGCATCGAGCGTCGGATGCGGCACATCGAGACGGAGATGGCGGACGATCCGGCCGAGGACGAGCTGGCCGAGCTGATGGACGAGTACGGCCGGCTTCAGCACCGCTTCGAGCAGCTCGGCGGATGGTCGCTGGAGGCCGAGGCCCGACGCATCCTGGCGGGGCTCGGCTTCGCGCAGGCGGACATGGACCGCGACATCGGCCAGTTTTCCGGCGGCTGGATGATGCGCGTGGCGCTCGGTCGCCTGCTGCTCGCAAACCCGGACCTGCTGCTCCTCGACGAGCCGACCAACCACCTCGACCTGGCCTCGGTCGAGTGGCTGCAGGGATTCCTGGCGGAATACGCCGGCGCGGTCGTCCTGGTCAGCCACGACCGCGACTTCATCAACGCAGTCGTCAATCGGGTGGCCGAGCTGAACCACGGCCTCTTCACCGAGTACGTCGGCGACTACGCGGATTTCGTGGACCAGCGCGACGAGCGGGTCGCCCAGCTGGTGATGGCAGCCAAGGCCCAGGGTCGCAAGATCGACCAGATCGAGCGCTACATCGAGCGCTTCCGCTACAAGAAATCAAAGGCGCGACAGGTCCAGAGCAGGATCAAGCAGGTGGCGCGCATCGAGCGGATCGAGGTGCCCACCAATCGGACCAAGTCGGTAAGGTTCCGTTTCCCCGAGCCGCCGCGCAGTGGGCGCGTGGTGATGACCCTCGACGGCATCGTCAAGCGCTACGGCGCCCACACGGTGTACGACGGCCTCGACCTGGTCCTGGAGCGGGGCCAGAAGGTGGCGCTCATCGGCCCGAACGGGGCCGGCAAGAGCACGCTGCTGAAGATCCTGGCTGGCGTGCTCGAGTTCGAGGGCGGGACGCGCGAGCTGGGCAGCAACGTGCGCGTCGCCTACTTCGCCCAGCACCAGATCGAGGCGCTCAACCCCGCCAACACGGTCTTCGAGGAGCTGGCCGGCGCGGCCGCCCGGATGAGCACCGCCGAGATGCGCAAGCTGCTGGGCGCCTTCCTGTTCACCGGGGAGGCGGTCGAGAAGAAGGTCGAGATCCTGTCCGGGGGAGAGCAGACGCGCCTCGCGCTGGCCAAGCTGATGGCCGATCCCGCCAACCTGCTGTGCCTCGACGAGCCGACCAACCACCTGGACATCGCCTCGCGCGACGTGCTGGAGGACGCGCTGAACGCCTTCCCCGGCACGATCGTGCTGATCACCCACGACCGCTACCTGATCCGCTCCGTGGCCAACGCGATCATCGAGGTCAACGCCGGCGAGGCGATCCTGTACCCCGGTGACTTCGAGTACTACGCGGCGAAGCGCGGGCTCGACATCGAGACGCGTGGGGCGGTGGAGGGGATCGCGACGCCCCGCGGGATCGAGGCCGTTCCGGCCCGTCCGCGCGAGTCGGCGCTCGAGGCGGCGGCACGCAAGCGCGCCGAGGCCGAGGCTCGGAACCGCCGGTACCGCCGGACACGGGACCTGCGCGACGCCCTCGAGCGGATCGAGGCGGAGATCAAGTCGACCGATGCTGAGCTCGCCGAGATGACCACCCGCCTGGCCGATCCCGCCACGTACGCAGATCACCACGCCTTCCGCGAGCTGATCGACCGGCACAACGCGGCCCGCGACCACGCCGACCAGCTGGCGGTCGAGTGGGCGCGCCTGGGGGCCGAGCTGGAGGCAGCCGAGGCCGAGGAGAGCCTCGCGTCCACCGCCCGATGAGCGGTCGCCCCTCCGCCAACCTGCTCGGCGCTGCGCTGATCGTGGTCGCCGCGGCTGGCTTCGGAATCCTGGGACCGATGACTCGCTACGCGGACGAGGCCGGCGTCTCGAGCCTGGCGCTCGTCACGTGGCGCGCCGGCATCGGCGCCCTGGTCGTGTTGGTCTTCCTCGCCGCACAGTCGCTGACGGGTCGTCGCACGTGGCGTCGCTGGCGCGACCTGCCGTCGCGCGACCGCGTCGTGCTGGGCTTCGCTGCCGCCACCAACGCAGCGCTCAACATGGCCGCCTTCGTGGCCTTCCTGCGCATCGGCATTGCGCTCACGCTGCTGATCTTCTACGTCTACCCCGCGTTCGTGGCGGTTGCCAGCATGATCTGGTTCGGCGAGCGTCTCGACCGGATGCGCTGGGCGGCGCTCGGCATGTCGATGGCGGGCGTGGCGCTGGTGGTCGTCGGCGCCGGTGAGCTCGGCGCGCTCGACGCCTTCGGCATTGGGCTCGCCCTCGCCGCTGCCCTGGCCCAAACCTTCTACGCCCTCGCCGCGAACCACTGGTTCCGCGCCGTGCCGGGAGCGCAGGCCGCGGCCTCGACCATGGGCGGCGCAGCGATCCTGTACCTGGTGACGGCGCTCGTCATCGGCCAGATCGGCGTCGTGGCGCAGCCGCTGGCCAGTGCATCGGCCCTGTGGCCGGCGCTGGTTGCCGGCCTGGTGGGGGCTGGGCTGCCGACGGTCTGCTTCATCGCGGGCATCCGGATGCTGGGTGCGCCACGGGCGACGATCCTCGCCACGCTGGAGCCGGTCGTGGGCGTCGGCCTCGCCGCCCTGCTGTTCGGCACGGTGCCAACCCCGATCCAGCTTCTCGGCGGCGCGCTGATCATCGCGGCCGGGATCGTGCTGCAGCTACGGCCGAGCGGCGAGATCGCCGAGCACGAGGCCGTGGCGGAGGTTGGCGCCTAGCTCGAGCGGACGATCTCCGGCAGCTCGGCGAGCGAGGCGATCACCCTGGCGGCGGGGGGTATCGTCTCGCGGCGGTCACGCCATTCCGGCCGCCGGATGAGGATCCCGTCCATCCCGGCCGACTGGGCGCCCTCGACGTCGGCCCGATACGAGTCCCCGACCATGACTGCCACTGCCGGCGGAACGCCCGCCTGCGCGGCAGCGAGACGGTAGAACGCGGGGTCGGGCTTCGAAAGGCCCACCGCACCGGAGGCGATCACGAAGTCCAGTTCGGCCTCCAGGCCCAGCCCCTCGACGATCGGGTGAAGGTTCGAGCCCCAGTCCGAGACGACGCCCATCCGCATCCCCATCTGGCGCAGCTCGTGGATCGCCGGAAGCACGTCGGGGTAGAGCTCCCATGCCTCCGGCGCGTACTGCGCGGTCAGGATCCGGTCGATCAGGACGTGCCCGAGGTCCTCGAGGCCCAGCTCGCGCAGCATCAGCGAGTGGTACTGGCGCCACGCCGCGTCGATCCTCTCGTCGTCGATCCACGTGTCGTTGTCAGGGCGGTGGTAGTCATCCCAGAACCAGCGGTCCGCCACCTCCCAGGCGCGATGCAGCTGCGCGTCGGTCACCTCGTGGCCGTGCTCGGCAAGGACGCCGCGCAGCGCGTCGTTCAGGGTGCGCAACGGCGCGAGCAGCGTGAAGCCGGCATCGAGGCAGACGAGTCGGTAGCGCATCGGCGCCTACGGTACCCTCCGCCGGTGGACGACGACCTGACCGATGGCTCCGCCCTGACGGGCGTTCGCTCCGCGCTGCTGGCCTGGTACGCCAGGGACCACCGCGACTTTCCCTGGCGTCGCACGACCGATCCGTACGCGGTCCTGGTCAGCGAGGTGATGCTGCAGCAGACCCAGGCCTCGCGCATTGCCGAGCGGTTCCCGATCTTCATGGAGCGCTTCCCGACGGCCCAGGCGCTGGCCGATGCCGGCGAGGCCGAGGTCCTGGCGGCCTGGTCCGGCCTCGGCTACAACCGCCGCGCGCTCGCCCTGCGGCGCACCGCGGCCGTGGTTGCCCGCGACGGCTGGCCGCGAGACATCACGGCGCTCGAGCGGTTGCCGGGGATCGGTCCCTACACCGCCCGAGCGCTGGCCAGCCTGGCCTTCGGGGAGCCGGTGGGCGTGGTGGACACGAATGTGCGGCGCTGGCTCGTGCGTCGCTTCGGCCTGGCGGCGTCCGCCGGGCTGGGCCAGCTGCAACCTCTGGCCGATGCGCTCGCCGCCGCGGGCGATGCGAGGGACGCCGGACCCTGGACGCACGCCACCATGGAGTTCGGAGCGGGAATCTGCACGCCGCGCAATCCGGACTGCGAGGCCTGCCCGATCTCCGAAGGGTGCCCCTCGCGCGGTCTCCGCACCATGGTTCCGGCCCCACGGCAGGCGGCCTTTGCCGGCTCGGACCGGGCTCATCGCGGTGCCGTCATCCGCGCCTTGACCAAGGACCGACGGCACACGCTGCCGATGCGGACGGTGCGGGGCATGTTGCCGGACGCCGCCATCGAACGGGTCATCGGCGGGCTCGAGCGCGACGGGCTGGCGCACCGTGCCGGCGGACGCCTGGTCCTGGGCGGCCGGCCGGAGCCGGTCGCTACAATCGGCGCATGAGCACCGCCACCGCCGGACTGCGCGTGAAGATCGGCGACCAGGTCCCGTCGGTCGGGCTGCGCGCGACGGACGGCTACCTGCTCAACCTGCGCAGCCTGGTCGGCAAGCAGCCGACGATCCTCGTCTTCTTCGGCGGCCCGACGCTCAAGGGAGCGGCTCGCGAGCGAGGCGACGCCCTGGCCGAGGCGCTCAAGGACGCGCATCCGCGCCTGACCCGACAGGGCGTCACGATCATGGCCGTGACCACCGACAACGAGGCGCAGCAGGAGGCATACGTCGAGGCGATGGGCCTCCCCTACCTCCTCTTCTCGGACGAGCGCCGGATCGCGGTCTCGCAGCTCGGCATCCCGACCACCGAGGTCCGCGGCAACGTCAACGCCGAGCCGACCGCATTCGCGGTCGGGAAGGACGGGACGATCCTCGACATCGTCGAGCAGGCCACCCCGAAGGGCCTCGTCGCTCGCCTGCTCGAGGCGATCTTCCCGCCGGGATAGGCCGATGCTCGCCGTCCGGACCTACGCCCCCGGCGAGCCGCTGCGCATCGAGGAGGTCCCGATCCCCAAGCCGAAGGGGACCGAGATCCTGGTCAAGGTCGGCGGATGCGGCGTCTGCCACACTGATCTCCACATCGCCCGCACCGACCGGATGCGGGTGAACCGGCCGCTCACCCTAGGCCACGAGGTTGGTGGCTGGATCGAAGCCGCAGGCCCGAAGGCCGCCCCCGAGCTGAAGCGAGCGCGGCTTGGCGACGGGGACGCGGTCCTCGTCTTCGGTGGCTGGGGCTGCGGCGTCTGCACGCAGTGCGCGCAGGGGGATGAGCAGCGCTGCGATCGTTCGACGTCGCCGGGCTTCCAGGTCGACGGCGGCTACGCCGAGTACATGCTCGTGCCGCACGCGCGTCATCTCGTGTCCCTTCGTCACCTCCATCCCGACCACGCCGCGCCGCTGGCCGACGCGGGTGTCACCCCCTGGCGCGCCGTCGCCCGCGCATCGGCCTGGCTGCAGCCCGGGGCGCGCGTGCTGCTCATCGGCTTCGGCGGCCTCGGCCAGTTCGCGCTCCAGTACCTGCGTCGCCTGCCCGACCTGACGATCGCCGTCCGCGAGCTCAGCCCGGAGAAGCTGACTCTGGCCGGGGAGATGGGAGCCGACCTGGGGCTGCTGATGGGCGACGAGGCGCTGGTCGAGCTGGGCCTGGGCGGCCCCGCCGACGTGGTCTTCGACTTCGTGGGCAACGACCCCAGCCTCGAATACGCGGTCCGCAACGTGGCGCCGGGCGGCCTCGTCTCGCTGGTCGGCGAGGCTGGCGGCCGCTACGAATTCAGCTTCCGGCACATGCCATCCGAGGCGAGCCTGACGACGACCGGCTGGGGCTCGCTGGCGGATCTGCGCGAGGTCGTCCGCCTCGCCAAGCGAGGCAGCCTGAAGTGGCACGTGGAGCGGATGCCCCTTGCCGAGGCTGCGGCGGCCCACGACCGACTTGCCGAGGGGCGCGTGACCGGGCGGCTCGTCCTCGTGCCGGGCACCTGACGCCCTAGGCCGGCACGCCCCACCCCGCGATCAGCTCCCGGGTGCGCTGCACGAGGACGGTGGCGCCCTTCTCTTCGTAGAGATCCGCCGCTTCGCGGGCCGCCAAGACGGCCTCGTCGTCCTTTCCGGCAGCGTGCAGGACGTGCGCCAGGTGCACGAGGGCATCGGCGTGGAGGGCCAGGTAATCGGTCCGGGCCATGATCGTCACCGCCTCGCGCGCGAGCTCCTCGGCCTCCGCATGCTGCTGCCGGCTTGACAGCACGCGCGCCTGGATCGCGCGGCTGCGGCCCTGCGACGCAATGTCGTCGGCCGATGACGTCTCGCGGGCGTTGGTCGCGTGGTTCCACGCCTCGTCCAGATGATGGGCCGCGAAATGGGCCTCCGCTACGGCCGTGTCGGTGGTCGAGGCGCCAGCGCGATCGCCAGCGGCCATCTTCTCGTCGTAGGCGAGCTGCAGGCTGCGAATGGCCTCGTCCACATCGCCGGCCAGCAGGGCAACGTTGCCGGCCACCTCGTGAGCCTCCGAGCTGAGCATCGGCCGCCCGCGCTCGGCCATCTGCGCGGTCGCCCGCGCCAGCGCTTGGCGAGCCTCCGCGAACCGTCCCTGCAGGCAGAGCATCCTCGTCGCCCCCGATGCCCCGCCCGGCAGCTGGGTCGTGTGCCCGCCCTCCCGCTCCACCAGCCGCAGCGCCTCGTCGACAGGCACCGGCCCCAGCAGCGCCGCAACGACCCGAAGCCCGCGCGCACGGTTGGCCAGGGATCCGGAGGTGGAGCTCGAAGCCGCATCAAGGATCGCCTGGGCGCGGGCGCCACCCTCCCCGGCCCTGCCGATCACGAAGAGGCCCAGGGCCGCCAGCAGCTCCGCCTGGTAGTGGCCCTCGACGTCGCCGAGCTCGGCGAATCGGTCCCGCAATGCCTCGGCGCTGCGTGCGTACTGCGACGCTGCGCTCGACTGGGTTGAGCTCTGCACGAAGAGGAGCCCGAGCTCCGCCCATGCCGCGCCACGCGCGTCCCCGGCCGCCTTCGATTCGTCCAATGCCTCCTGGAGGAGGCTCTCGGCCCTCGGGCCGTTCCCGGCAAAGAGGAGGTTGGGGCCCACCTGGCCGACCAGCAGGCGTCGATCAGCGTCGTGCGGCAGGAGGGCGGCGGCGCGCTCCAAGAGGTCCACGCTGGCCGAGAGGTCGGCGCGTCCCTCGGCGCGCCGCGAGGCCTCCGCGAGGAGCGTGCCGGCGCGGAGGGCGAGGGCCGATGCCACGGCATCCGGCGGAGCCAGCTCGGCGCGGTAGCGATAGGCCTGTTCGAGGTGATAGGCGATGATCTCGCCGTATTCGAGCACCCGGTCGCCCACCACCTGCTCCAGCCAGCCGGCAACTCGCTCGTGGAGCTCCGACCGGGACTGCTTGGCCAGGCCCTGGTAGGCCGCGTCCCTGATCAGCACGTGCCGGAACCGATAGGCCTCCTCGTCGGGGAAGGCGGCCTGCTCGCGGCGGACCAGCTCCATGCGGACGAGGTTGGCGAGGCTCTCGGGAACCCGATCCTGCATCGGCTCCGGTACGAGCGCCATGACCCCGCCACGGTGGAACGTGGTTCCCTCGACTGCCGCCCGCTCGATGACCATCCGCTCCTCAGTGCCCAGCGACCCGAGGCGGGCCGAGAGGAGGGCCTGGATGGTGGGCGGCATCGCCAGGTCGCGCAGGTCCCCGGCCGCTTCCCAACCCGCCTCGGTGCGTCGCAGGATTCCGTCGTCGATCAGCTTGGCCAGCAGCTCCTCGACGAAGAGGGGGTTCCCCTCGGCGGCCTGCGTGATGCGGCGACGAAAGGCCGCGGGCACATCCGCCCGGCCGAGCAGGCTGTCGACCAGCTCCTCACCCTGCGTCTCGGAGAGCGCCTCCAGCCGAACCATCGTCGCCTGTGGCCTGCCAACGCCCCAGAGGGGCCGGGCCTCCAGCAGCTCGAGCCGCGCGATGGCAATCAACAGGATCGGCGCATCCCGCGTCCAGTCGGCGATGTGCTCCACCAGGTCGAGGAAGGTCGGCTCGCCCCAGTGGATATCATCGAGCACGAGTACCAGCGGCCGGCGCCGAGCCATCGCCTCGAACGCCTCGCGCACCGCCCAGAAGAGCTCTTCCTGGTCGTGGACTCCGGCGCTCATGCCGAGCAGGCTGCCCACCGCGGCGATGAGGCGCTCCGCCTCCGGCTCGCCCGCCAGGAGCGTCGCCAAGCCCGAGGTCTGGCTGAGCCGCGTCGGCAACCTCGGCGCTCGCGATGCCGCTGCGGAGGGCCTCCGCGACCGGCCAGTAGGTGATGCCGCTGCCGTAGGCCAGGCAACGGCCGGTGGCAACCGCGGCCGCGTCGCCCAGGCCCGTGACGAACTCGTCCACCAGGCGCGACTTGCCGACGCCCGCCGCGCCCAGGACGGTGAAGAGGTGGCAGCCGCGCGCATCGACGGCCTCGTGGAAGGCCTTCTCGAGCATCTCCATCGGCTGTTCCCGGCCCACGAGCGGCGCGTCCTGCGGTCGCGAGCGCGGGCGGGGCACCTCGCTGACGGCCAGCAGCCGCCATGCAGGCACCGGCCGGCTCTTGCCCTTGAGGCTGAGCGGGCCTACCGGCTCCACGCTCACCGCGTACTTCACGAGAGCGTGGGTGTCCGCGCCGATGAAGATCTCATCCACTCCCGCGGCGGCCTCGAGGCGGGCCGCCACGTTGACCGCGTCGCCGGTCACGATGCGCTGGCCGAAGGCAAGGTCTCCGGTCACCACCGGCCCCGTGTTGATCCCCATCCGCCATTCGATGGCGACACCGCGCTCGGCTCGTATCTGCGGCTCGAGGTCGGCCAGCCCGCGGTTGATGTCGACAGCTGCGCGGCAGGCGCGCAGCGCGTCGTCCTCGTGCACGGTGGGCACCCCGAAGACGGACATCACCGCGTCGCCGATGAACTTCTCGATGACTCCCCCATGCGCCTCGATCGCCTCGCGCATGACGTCGAAGTAGCGAGTCATCAGCACGCGCAGCGACTCGGGGTCCATCTCCTCGCCGAGCGCGGTCGACGAGACAGCGTCGATGAACAGGATCGTGACCGTCTTGCGGGTCTCTGGCGCCGGCATGGTCGTTGAATCAGGCATCGCGGCGTTCCCTGCGCGGACGAGGGCGAAAGGCTACCCGCTCCACTCGTCGATGAGGCGCTGGGTCCGCTCCGCGAAGAAGGTTGCGCCCTTCCGTTCGTAGAGGGCGAGCCCCTCGCGCGCGGCCGCCAGCGCCTCCTCCGCCTTTCCGGATTCGCGGAGCACCTTCGCCTGGTGGACGAGGGCCTCGCCATGGCGTTCCAGGTAGTCGGTCTTCGCCATGATTGCCACGGCCTCGCTTGCCACCGCCTCTGCCGCTTCGTGCTCTCCGCGCCGCGAAAGGATGCGAGCCTGCACGGAACGGCCGCCCGCCTGAGAGACCACATCGTCGCTGGACGACCATTCGCGCGCGATCGTTCCGTATTTCCAGGCCTCGTCGTCCTGGTGGAGGTCGAGGAGTGCGGAGCCAAGATCGACCGCTTGCGTCGAGGCGAAGGACCGATCACCGGTCGCGACCATTGCCTCGTAGCCCGACCTGATCAGTCGAACCGCCTCCTCGAGGTTGCCGGCGTGGTACTGGATCTCGCCCTCAGCGGCTTCGGTCGATACGAGTTGATGACGGTTCCCCAGATCCTGGTACGCGGCCCGGGCCTTGGCATTCAGCTCGATCGCCTCGGCGAACCGACCCTGGAGCACACGCAGGCGCGAAAGGCCGCGATAGGCGCCGACATCCTGGGTCTTGGACCGCTCGATGCGCGCAATGGCCTCCTCCACCGGCATCGGGCCCCACACCGAGGACGCGCCGGCCGATTGACGTGCCTCGCGATGCCAGGCTTCGTCCGGTTGATCCAGCTCGAGCAGCGCACTGGCCCGCCGGACCGCCTCTCCGGCCTGGCCCATGGCGAAGAGCAGGAAGGCACCCCCAGCCTGAGCAAGCCGCGCACCCGCATCGTCGCCCACCCGCGCGAGGATCGCACCCTGACGCTCCGTCTCCGCGAAGGCCTCGGACAGCTCGGATGAACGGGTCGACGACTGGACGAAAGTCAGGATGAGCCTGGCCATCGCGGCGGCACCCTCGTCCACGGCGCGATCGGCGTCCGCGATCGCGTCGACAAGGATCGCCTCTGCCCGGGGTGCATCACCGGACTCGTAGACGCGATCCGCGAGCGGCGGGAGCAACCGACGCCGGCGGGGTCCATCGGGCAGCAGCTCAACGGCACGCCCCCAGAGGTCCACCGTGGCCGAAACGTCGGCACGGGCCTGGGCCCGCTCACCGGCATCGGCGAGGAGAGCGCCGGCACGCTCAGCGAGCGCCTGTGCATGCGCGTCGGGGGGTCCGAGCTCGGTCCGGTATCGGTAGGCCTGCTCGAGGTGGTAGGCGATGATCTCTTCGTACTCCGCCAGCCGCTCCGACGCCACACGCTCGAGCCACGCAGCGAAGCGCTCATGCAGCTCGGATCGCGTCTGTTTGGCCAGCGCCTGGTACGCGGCGTCGCGGATCAGCAAATGGCGGAAGCGATATGCCTCGTCGCCGGCGAACGCGGCCTGGTCGGGTCGCACCAGCTCCATTCGCATGAGGCTGGCCAGCCGGTCGCGGACTTGTGCCCGCATCGGCTCAGGGGCCATCTCGGTCACGGCGCCGCGGTGGAATACCTTGCCCTCGACCGAGGCGCGCTCGATCACGGAACGCTCCTCGCTGCCCAGCCCATCCAGCCTGGCCGCCAGCAGTGCCTGGATGGTCGGCGGCAGGGCGAGCTGGCCCAGGTCTCCGGGCGCGGCCCAGCCGCCGTTCGACCGCACCAGGAACCCGTCGTCGATCAGCTTGGCGAGCAGCTCCTCCACGAAGAGGGGGTTCCCTTCAGCCGCTTGGCTGATATGCGTTCGGAACTCCACCGGCAATTCGGCGCGACCCAGGAGGCTGGCGACCAGCTCTTCGCTCTCGACCTCGGAGAGCGGCTCGAGCGACATCGTCGTCACCCATCGCTTGCCGCCGCCCCACGTCGGCCGCTTCTCGAGCAGCTCTGCGCGCGCCATGGCGATCAAGAGGATCGGCGCATCCCGCGTCCAGTCCGCGATGTGCTCGATCAGGTCGAGGAAGGTCGGCTCGCCCCAATGGATGTCGTCGAAGATCAGGATCAGGGGCCTGCGGCGCGCCATAGCCTCGAATGTCTTGCGGATGGCCCAGAAGATCTCATCGGGCGCGGGAGGGCTCTCGTGGATGCCGATGAGGCTCCCGACGATCGCCGCAACCCGCTCGGCCTCGGGTTCCGCGCCGAGCACCTCCCGCAGGCGCGCAACCGCAGCCTCAGGTGCATCACCTTCGGCAATCCCGGCGCCATCTCGGAGGGCCTCCGCAACCGGCCAGTAGGTGATGCCCTGCCCGTACGCGAGGCAACGGCCGAAGGCCACCTGGGCCTGGTCGCCCAAGGAGCCGATGAACTCCTCGACCACGCGCGACTTCCCGACCCCCGCCGCGCCGACGATCGTGAACAGGTGGCAGATCCGCTCCTCGATCGCCTCATGAAATGCGTCGTCCAGGTGCCGCAACGGTCGGGCGCGGCCGACGAGAGGCGCATCCGACGGCCGGTTGTGCCGCCCCACGGCATCCGAAACACCGATCAGGCGCCAGGCGGGAACCGGCTCGGACTTGCCCTTCAGCGTGAGTGGCTCGACCGCTTCGGTCGACACAGCGTCGCGGACGAGGGCGTAGGTCTCTCCCCCAAGGAGGATCTCGCCTGGCGACGCCGCCGCTTCGAGCCGCGCTGCCACGTTGACCGCGTCGCCGGTGACGATCCGCTGCCCGGCGGCCACATCCCCGGCCACTACCGGTCCGGTGTTGATCCCGGCCCGCCACTCGATCGAGACGCCCCGGTCGGCGCGGATCTGCGGCTCGAGCTCAGCCAGGCGGGTGCGAATTTCCACGGCTGCCCGGCATGCGCGCAGCGCATCGTCCTCGTGCACCGTCGGCACGCCGAAGATGGCCATCACCGCATCGCCGATGAACTTCTCGACCGCCCCGCCGTGGGATTCGATCGCCTCGCGCATGGCATCGAAGTAGCGCGTCATGACCGCCCGCATCGATTCGGGATCCATCCGCTCGCCGAGCGAGGTGGACGAGACGGCGTCGATGAACAGGACCGTCACCGTCTTGCGCGACTCTCGTGCCGGCTCGAGTGACGCGCCAATTGCGCTTCCGCACGAGTAGCAGAACCGCGCCCCCTCCGGATTTTCGGTCCCGCAGCTGGCGCAGGTCGCCATCTCAGCCTCCGAGCCGGGCGATCGCGGCGTCGATCCGCGACAGGGTGCGATCGCGCCCGAGCAGCTCCATCGACCCGAAGAGGGGCGGCGAGACGAGGCGTCCGGTGACCGCCACCCTCAGCGGCCGGAAGAAGTCGCCGGCCTTCCAGCCGTGGCCCTCCGCGGCGTTGCGGCAGATCGCCTCGAGCTCGTCGCCGGCGAAGTCCTCCTCGGGCACCGCAGCAAGCGCTTCGCGCGCCAGGCGCATCGCCCCGGCGGTCTCCGCTGCGGAGCGGCCCTTGGCAAGCAGCAGCTCGGCGTCGTACAGGGCGGCGACCTCGGCATCGGTCTCGGTCAGGAACGCGGCCAGCTCGGTGGCATCTCCCAGCCGTACCAGCCGCTCCTTGAGAAGAGGTGCCAGGCGCATCAGGATCCCGTCGTCGAGCGCCTCCGGAAGGAACGGGCGCAGGCGCAGCGCCAGTTGCCCATCTGCGAGAGAGCGGATGTAGACGCCGTTCAGGTAGTCGAGCCGGTCCTTGTCGAACACGGCCCCGGCCTTGTGCACCTCGGCGATGTCGAAGCGCTCGGCCAGCTCGGCCAGCGTGAAGATCTCCTCCTCGGTCCCCGGCGACCAGCCCAGGAAGGCGAGGAAGTTGACCATCGCCTCGGGCAGGTAGCCCTGCTCGCGATAGGAGGTGATCGCGGTCTGCGACTTCCGCTTGCTCATCTTCGTGCGGTCCGGATTGAGGATCAGCGGGATGTGTCCGAACTTCGGCTCGCGGTAGCCGAGCGCCTGGATCAGCGCGATGTGCTTCGGCGTGTTCGAGAGGTGGTCCTCGCCGCGCACGACGTGGGTGATGCCCATCGCCTCGTCGTCGACCACCACCACAAAGTGGTAGAGCGGCATCCCGTTGCTGCGCACGATCACGAAGTCGCCGAGCAGCGCGTTGTCGAACTCGACCTCGCCACGAATCAGGTCGTCGAAGCGGATCTTCTCCGCGGGCACGCGCAGGCGCAGCGCCGGATGGCGCCTCTCGGCCTGGAAGGCGGCGAGGTCGGCATCGGTCAGGCGCAGGCAGCGGCCGTTGTAGCGCGGCGCCTCGTGATTGCGCTCCTGCTCGCGGCGAACCGCGTCGAGCTCCTCCGGCGTGCAGTAGCAGTGGTAGGCCGCGCCGCTCTCCAGTAGCCGATCGGCCTCGCGGGCGTACAGCTCCATCCGCTGGCTCTGCCGGTAGGGCGCATATGGCCCGATGTCGTCGCCACCCGCTACCTGTGGCCCCTCGTCCCACGAGATGCCGAGCCAGTGCAGGTTGTCGATGATGTCCTGCTCCCACGCCTCGGTGCCGCGGGCGAGATCGGTGTCCTCGACGCGCAGGACGTAGGTGCCGCCCACGTGCCGCGCGAACAGGTAGTTGTAGAGGCTCGTGCGCGCGGTCCCGATATGCAGCGGGCCGGTGGGGCTGGGCGCCATCCGGACGCGGATGGGGGTCGGGTCGGGGCTGCTCATCGGTCGATCGATGGTAGCAGGGCGTATCCTCGCGCCCATGGGTCAGCTCAGCTCGGAATGACGGCGCGGCCGGGCGAATTGTCCGGATGAACAGCTGGCGGGCTGGATCAGCTCGCTGGCCCACACTGAGTACGGGTTCGTTGCCGCCGGCCAGACGCTCGACGATCCCGGTGACCAGACTCAGAGCCACCTTGCGGCTTGGATCTCGGCGGACGGTCGCATATGGCGGCGGCTCGCACTCGAGACCCCGATTGGCACCAGCGGGGGGCAGTGTGGCAGCCAACGGTTCTGGGGCGGTAATCATGGGGTGGTCGGTGGAGGCTCAGGCTCCCGAAGCGTGGTTCCTTCCTGGCGGTTCGGGGGCGCCCACCGTTGCGCGCTTCCCTTTCATCGTGCTCGACATCGTCGCCCTGCCAGATCGCTTCGTCGCCATTGGCGTCTGTGCTCCGGAGGAAGGATGTCGCGGACCGATGCTGGCAATCGGGCAAGCCTCCGAGGTGCTCGAGGTGCCTGACCCCACCCTGCCGGAGGACTAACGGTCGCGCCGAACCCACCGGTGTCGCGATTGCTCGGTATCTGAGCGTATGGACCGAGATAGCCGTGATTCGCGGCCGAATGTAGCGGTATCTGAGCGCCGCAGCTGAGATTCGGGTGGTTTCTGACCTCATCCCTGTCGGTGTGCTCAGATGCCGAGCAGCCGCCAGGTGACGGGCAGCCCAACGATCAGGGGCGGCGGCGCTGGGGCGACCGCACCGTCAGAGGGTCGGGTTGCCCTTCGCGGTGTTCAGCTTGCACCGCCTGCTTGACGAGGTCGCGCAGCGCATCGGCCGGGATGTCGTCGACCGAGGTGATCTTGATGTGCCGCATCCGCTCGCCGTCCCCGGTCAGCACCTTCTTCGGGTCGTCCATCTCGGTGCCGCGCCAGAAGCCGATGTCGACGTGCTTCGGATAGGCCTTCATCCAGATCATCGGCCCGTTCCATTCCCAGACCGGCTGTGCCCATTTGATCGCGACCGCGGAGTGCGGCGCTCCCTCCTTGACGACCTCGCGCAGGCGCTTCATGGCATCGGTGCGCCAGTCGTCGAACGCGGCGATGTACTCATCGACCGTCTTCTGCCCGTTCATCGGTCAGGTATTCCTCTTGCGTGTGCAGACAATGTATCCCCGACGGCTAATCCAGGACTGCGCGAACCTCGCCCACCACCTCGCCGCGCGGGTCGAGGATCCGGGGTCCGGCGTGGTCACCCAGGCGCTCCAGCGCTTCCTCGTCCAGCACACCGAGTCGGGCGAGAGCCGACGAGGCACCGACGTCCCCGGCGCGGCGAGCCCCGTCGCCGTCCTCGATCTTCAGCGCGAGGCCGAAGGGAGCGGTCGAGCCATCACGGAGCACGGCCACCGCCTTGACCCCTTCGGCACCGGCCTTCGACACCAGGCGTCCCGGCCGGACGCGCATCAGCTCGGTGTCGAACCGGCGCCGCTCGCCGCCGACGAGCTCGGGATGGGCCATCATCGCGTCCCGGATCCGCTCGAACGCCGAGCGCATGGCCGCATCCTCGATGCCACTCGGGTCGGCGAGGCGCGCGTACGCGAGCGCCAGGCCGCTCATCGGGAGGCCGAAGCTCACCACGCCGCAGCCGTCCGTGGCGGTGGCGATCTCGGACCGAGGCACGCCGCTCATCAGCGCAACGGTGTCGAGCGCCAGCTGCTGGACCGGGTGATCGGGCTCCCAGTAGGTCTCGATGGGCCAGCCGGCGGCCTTGGCGTGGAGCGCCATCGCCGCGTGCTTGCCGGAGCAGTTGTGGCGCAGCGGAGTGAGCGGCTCTCCGTCCCGAATCAGGCGTTGAGCGGTCTCGACGTCGTACGGCGTGTGGACGCCGCAGGCGAGGACCTCGCGCGTCAGGCCGCCAGCACGGAGGACGGCCTGCACCGTCCGGACATGGCGGTCCTCGCCGGAATGCGAGGCGGCCATGACGGCGAGCGACTCGGTCGGGTTCGGGAAGTCGTAGGCGTCGAAGCGACCCGACGCCACGAACGGCGCCAGCTGGAACGGCTTCGCCGCTGATCGGATGAAGGCGAACTCGTCGGGGTCGCCGAACGACCAGACCTGCTCACCGGATGACGAGACGACGGCGATCGAGCCGCGATGCCGCGACTCGATCCGGTCGCCGCGAGTGACCTCGACCAGGAGGCGGGCCACCCCGGCGCGGGACTATCGGGTCAGGAGTTGCTGGTGCCGGGGCCGGTCGCGGTGCGTTCGGCCGCGGGAGGAGCCTCGCGCTCCTTGCCCTGGAAGATGCTGCCCGAGCCACCGGACGGCGGCCGGGGCCGGCGCTGCCGCCTTGGTGGGTGCGGGGTTTGCAGCCGGTGTCGGCGCGTTGGACGAGGCGCGGCCCTCGGGCGTCATCATCACGCCGCCCTCGAAGTGCGCACCCTCCTTGACGACCAGGACCTGGGCCTTGACCTTGCCCTTGACCCGGCCGGTCGAGCCGATCTCGAAGCGGCCACCGCAGTCGACGTCGCCTTCGTAATCGCCGTTGATGATCACGTTGGCGGCGGTGATCGAGCTGCGAACCTTGGCCTGCGGGCTGATGATCAGGGTGCCGGAGCATTCGATCTCACCGCTCGCCTCGCCCTCGATCCGCAGGTCGCGGTCGCTGACGTATTTGCCGTTGAAACGGGCGTGCGGATCGATGACGCTCTCGTTGCCCGGATCGGCGCGGCGGAACTCCATCGGATTGGGCGTCATCTCTGCCCCCTCATCGGAAAAGCTATCCGGATACAGGTTGCCGACAACGTCCTCGCGGACGCCGGAGTCGGCCTTGGTGTCTCGCTTGGTTCCGAAGACCACAGCTGGCTCCTTCCTCGTCATCGCGTGGCACAACGTGCCGGCACAGGGCGCGACGAAGCGGCGTAAGGACCGATAGCCTAGCAGTCAAACCGAAATCGAGGTAGTGGGCAATCTGGGTGCGGCATAGAATTCGCCCGATGGACCCCGCCCGCTACCCCAACCTCCACGTTTCGGCCCACCCGCTGGTCGCGCACAAGCTGGCCCTGCTCCGCGACCGGGCGACCGAGCCGAAGCTCTTCCGAGAGCTCGTGCGCGAGCTCTCATGGCTGCTCGGCTACGAGGCGATGGCCGACCTCTCGACACAGGCCATCACCGTCGAGACGCCCCTCGAACCAACTGGCGGGCTGGAGCTCGAGCCAAAGGTCGGCCTGGTGCCGGTCCTGCGCGCGGGACTGGGGATGGTGGACGCGATGCTCGAGCTGATGCCGTCGGCCGAGGTGTGGCACATCGGCCTGTACCGAGATGAGCGCAGCCTGAAGCCGGTCGAGTACTACAACAAGCTGCCCGACGCGGCGACGGTCCAGGTCTGCCTCATCCTGGACCCGATGCTCGCCACCGGCGGGTCATCCTCCGCCACGGTGGACATCCTCAAGCACTGGGGCGCGGCACGCATCAAGCAGGTCTCGCTGATCGCGGCCCCGGAGGGAGTGGCCACGCTCTCCGCGGCGCATCCCGATGTCGACATCCACGTGGCCGCCGTCGACCGCGCGCTCAACGAGCGCGGCTACATCGTGCCCGGGCTGGGTGACGCGGGGGACCGGCAGTTCGGGACCTTCTCGGGCCCATCGTCCGAGCCGGGACACGATCCGGCCGACGAGACCGCCGAGGTGGTGCGTCGCCTGCAGCGCAACCTGGCCGGCGAACCGTAGGGCTGGAGCGGGGCAACGAAATGTCCCGAAGGAACCGCCGCCGGTCCGTTGATGCAATCTCGGGTGCCCTTGGCTGCCCCTTCGGGACAACCAGAGAATAGGCTCGCTGCCCGGCAGTGGCAATCCCACTTATCCCCGAACTTCAAGGATCGTTCACAACTTGTCCACAGCTCGTCCCCGAGCGGACCGCTAGGCTGACCTCGTGACCCGCCGACGCGTCCTCTTCGTCTGCATCCACAACTCCGCCCGCTCGCAGATGGCCGAGGGGATGCTGCGTGCCTGGGCAGGCGACCGCTTCGAGGTCGCCAGCGGCGGGACGGAGGCGACCGGCGTCCGCCCGGAGGCGATCGCGGTGATGGGCGAGCTGGGGATCGACATCAGCGGCCACACCTCGAAGACGATCGAGCAGTTCATGGGGCAGCCCTGGAGCTTCCTGATTCCCGTCTGCGAGGAGGCGTGCGAGGCCTGCCCCTACGTCCCGGGCGCGGAGACGGTGCTGCGCTGGTCGTTCGACGACCCGTCTGCGGTTCGCGGCGACGAGGCCGCGCGGCTGACGGCGTTCCGCGAGGTGCGCGACGCGCTGGCGAGTCGCATCCACGAGTTCATCGCCGCCACCTGACCGCCGCCAGTTCAGCGTCCGGCGCCGTCCCCGTCATGTCGGGACTCCGACAGGGAGAGCGGCAGCGCGTCGGGCTCTGGGGAGCTCGGCGGCGCTTCGTCCCGCGGCCGCGCCTCGGGTGGCTCCGCGCCCGCCTTCGAGGTCGGCCTTGGCGAGAGCGGCGCTGCGGCCGCCTCTCGCTGGGCATGGATGACGTGCATGACCGCATTGATGAGGGCAAGGTGGGTGAAGGCCTGCGGGAAGTTGCCCAGGTGCCGTCCCGTCTCCGGATCGATCTCCTCGCCATACAGGCCAAGCGGGCTGGCGTGCGAGAGGAGGCGCTCGCAGAGACGCGTGGCCCGCTCCACCTCGCCGATCTCGACCATCGCCGACACCAGCCAGAATGAGCAGACGAGGAACGCACCCTCCGTCCCGGTCAGCCCGTCATCGGTCTCCTCGGTTCGATACCGAAGAACGAGGCCACCGTCGCTGAGCTCGTCGGCGATAGCCAGGACGGTTGCCCGTACCCGCGCATCGTCGGACGGCAGGAAGCGAACCAGCGGCATCAGCAGCAGCGAGGCATCGAGCGCCCTCGTGTCGTAGTGCTGGGTGAAGACGCCCCGCTCGTCGACCGCGTGCTCGCAGATGTCGGCATGGATCTCGTCGGCGATGCGTTGCCAGCGCTCGGCCAGCTCGTCGTTGTCCCGCAGGCGCGCCAGGCGCGCGCCGCGGTCCAGGGCCACCCAG
This sequence comes from uncultured Chloroflexia bacterium, assembly GCA_963807915.1. GTDB lineage: Bacteria > Chloroflexota > Limnocylindria > QHBO01 > QHBO01 > CF-167. The sequence goes on from CAWEDO010000002.1 coordinate 420,190, forward strand.
CACATCATCTTGGAGGAGGTGAAGTGGCGCGGTTCGCCGCGCACCTCCCACATTCCGCGGTCCGGCTCCCGCCAATGCTCGATGGCCGCCTCGACCTGGCGGACCAGGACCGGCCAGATCGCCTCGTCGAGGTGATCGCGGGATCGGGTGTGGAGGTAGACCGAGTCCAGCACTGCGCCCCACATGTCGTTCTGGCGCTGGCCGTAGGCGGCGTTCCCGATCCGCACCGGCCGCGCCCCCTCGTACCCGGCCAGGTGCTCCAGGACCGACTCCGTCAGCTCGCGCTCGCCACCGACGCCGTACATGATCTGGAGGGCCGTGTCCCGAGCCGCATCCACGATGAAGTAGAGGTAGTCGCTCGCCTCCCAGTCGAAGCCGAGGGTGTAGAGACCCCACAGGGCGAAGGTCGAATCCCGGATCCAGGAGTAGCGGTAGTCCCAGTTCCGCTCGCCACCCGGGGTCTCCGGCAGCGACGTCGTGGCCGCGGCAGCCACGGCGCCGCTGGGCGCATAGGTGAGCCCCTTCAGCGTCAGCGCCGATCGCTCCAGGAAGCTGCGCCAGGGATGATCCGGGAAGTGACCGCGGGCGAGCCAGTGCTGCCAGTGGTGCGCCGTCCAGACCAGCCTGTCGTATGCCTCCTGCGACGTCCGTGGGGGCGACGGCAGCCCCCAGGAGAGGGCAACGAACCGCGTCTCCCCCTCCTTGATCAGCGTCCGCGCTATGGCGCGCGGTCCCTCGAAGCCGATGTTGAGGTCGCTCGTCAGGGTGACCTCGAGGTCGGCCGATGCGCAGGTGCAGATCGCCTGCTGATAGGCGTCTTCCGTGTACGACCAGCTCCCGAACGTCCTGCCGTAGTCGAAGACCGGCTCGCAGTCCATGGCCAGCTGCACCTCGCCGTTCACGCAGCGAACCTGGCGCAGCAGGATGTGCTCGGCGTCGTAGTCGGTCGGTGCGCGCTTCTGCGAGCGCGATCGCTGGTCCCGGCTGTGCCAGGGGCCGATGAGCAGGACGTCGCGCACGATGATCCAGCCGGTCGAGGTCCCCCAGCTCGTCTCGAGCACCATCGTGCCGGGCAGATAGCGCCGCGCCGCAGGAACCTGCGCGTCGGCCGGGCCGAAGCGAAAGCCTCCGGCATCGCGGTCAAGGATCGATCCGAAGACGCTCGGCGAATCGAGGCGCGGCAGGCAGAGCCATTCGATGTTGCTGCTCGGGGCCACCAGCGCGACCGTCTCGCAGTCGGAGAGGAACGCGTACTCGGCAATGGGCGGGAAGGGCGACGATCCGTGCGCGTGCGAGCCTGAGGGACCCATCGGTTCCATCGCGTCGCTCAGACCCATTCGATGCATGCTCGCACCTCGTCGCGGATCTTCAGTCTTACCACGCTCGGCCTCCGCGCGCCACCTGCGTTGCCGGGAGGAGGCCGTCTGCCTGCGCTAGACTCGATGCGATGCCCGATTCACACGTGAAGGTGGCGGTCACCGGCGCCGCCGGACAGATCGGCTATGCACTCCTCTTCCGCATCGCCTCCGGCCAGATGTTCGGGCCGCGCACCACCGTCGACCTCCACATGCTCGAGCTGGAAGCCGCGCTGCCCGCCCTGGAGGGGGTGGCCATGGAGCTCGAGGACTGCGCCTTTCCGTTGCTCCGGACGATGGTTCGCACCTCGAGCGCGGACGAGGCGTTCGCGGGCGTGAACTGGGCGCTGCTGGTCGGCGCGGTGCCGCGCAAGGCGGGGATGGAGCGCAAGGACCTGCTGACCATCAACGGCGGGATCTTCTCGGCGCAGGGCAAGGCCATAGCTCGCAACGCGGCCCCCGACGTGCGGACGCTGGTGGTGGGCAACCCCTGCAACACGAACTGCCTCATCGCGGCGGGCAACGCACGCGAGATCCCGGCTGACCGATGGTTCGCCATGACGATGCTCGACGAGAACCGCGGACGCTCCCTGCTGGCCGGTCGCGCAGGGGTCCCCGTGGAGCAGGTCCGCGACCTGGCGATCTGGGGCAACCACTCCTCCACGCAGTTCCCCGACGTCTATCACGCCAGGATCGGCGATCGCGGCGCGGCGGAGGTCATCGACGACGAGGCCTGGCTCCAGGGCGAGTTCATCAGCACCGTCCAGCAGCGCGGTGCGGCGATCATCGCCGCGCGTGGCCAATCCAGCGCCGCCAGCGCAGCCAATGCCGTGATCGACACCGTGCGCAACATCACGCAGCCCAGTGGCGAGATCTTCAGCGCGGCCATCCCTGCGCGCGCGGGCGGCGGATACGGCGTCCCGCAGGGGCTGGTCTTTGGCTACCCGCTGCGCGCTACCGCGCCGGGCGTGGTCGAGATCGAGCAGGGGATCGAGCACAATGCGTGGGCCCAGGGAAAGATCGACGCCACGCGCGACGAGCTCCTCGAGGAACGTGAGGCTGTAAAGGACCTTCTGCAATGAGCAACGAAGCACCGCCCAGGACCGATGTGGCCTCGCTCACCTATCGCGATCGCTCCGTCGAGCTGCCGGTCATCCACGGCACCGAGGACGAGATGGCGGCCGACATCTCGAAGCTGCGGGCCGAGACGGGGCTCATCACCATGGACGTCGGCTACGGCAACACCGGCGCAGCCCAGTCGGCCATCACCTTCGTCGACGGCGAGCGCGGGATCCTGCGATATCGCGGCTACCCCATCGACCAGCTGGCCGAGCACAGCACCTTCCTCGAGGTGGCGTACCTGCTCATCAACGGCGAGCTGCCGACCCGCGAGCAGCTCGACCGCTTCGTCGCCGAGATCACGCACCACACCCTGATCCGCGAGGAGATGCGGCACTTCTTCGACTCGTTCCCGCACAACGCCCACCCGATGGCGGTGCTCGCCTCCGGCACCGTCGGGATGAGCACCTTCTACCCCGACAGCCACGAGATCTACGACCCCGCCGCGGTCGAGCTGACCACGCTGCGCCTGATCGGCAAGCTGCCGACCCTGGCGGCCTGGTCGTTCAAGAAGGCCATCGGCCAGGCCTACGTCTATCCGCGCAACGACCTGGGCTACGCGGCGAACCTGCTGCACATGATGTTCGCGGTGGCGTCGGAGCCGTACGAGGTCAAGCAGGAGGTGGCCGACGCGCTCGACCTGCTGCTGATCCTGCACGCCGACCACGAGCAGAACTGCTCGAGCGCAACGGTGCGCATGGTCGGCAGCGCGCATACCAACCTGTACGCGAGCATCAGCGCCGGCATCGTCGCCCTGTGGGGACCGCTGCACGGAGGGGCCAACGAGGCGGTGATCCGGACCCTGGAGCAGATCGTGGCCGATGGTGGCAACGTCGCGAAGTACGTCGACCGCGCCAAGGATCCGAACGACAAGTTCAAGCTGGCGGGCTTCGGACATCGGGTCTACAAGAACTTCGACCCGCGCGCCCTGATCATCAAGAAGGCGGCGGACCGGGTGCTGGCCGCGACGGGAGCCGATGAGCAGCTCTTCGACGTCGCGCAGCAGCTCGAGGAGGTCGCTCTGCACGACGAGTTCTTCGTGCAGCGCAAGCTCTACCCCAACGTCGACTTCTACTCCGGCCTCATCTACCGTGCCATCGGCTTTCCGAAGAACATGTTCACCAACTGCTTCGCCATTGGCCGCCTGCCCGGCTGGATCGCGCAGTGGCAGGAGATGATCAGGGACCCGGAGACCAAGATCGGACGCCCGCGCCAGGTGTACGTGGGGCAGCCCGCACGGGATTACGTCGCGATCGATTCCCGCTAGGCCACAATGCGCCGATGCGACTGACAATCCTGGGGCGCAGCCCTGCGCGGCCCAACCCGGGCGAGGCGTGTGCCGGCTACCTCGTCGAGGGTGGCGGGTCGCGAATCCTGATGGACGTGGGCCCGGGCGTGGTGGCGCAGCTCCTCCGACGCAACACGCCCGACGAGCTCGACGCGGTCGTGATCAGCCACATGCACACCGACCACTGCCTCGACCTGATCACGCTCCGATACAGCTATCCGTGGATCGACGTGGCCAAGAAGCGGCTGACCGTGATTGTTCCTCCGGGCTCGACCGGGCAGCTGGCCGAGATGGCGCTCGGCGCCGGCTACGCCAACTTCTTCGACAAGAGCTTCATCTTCGTCGAGCACGACGGGAAGCGGCCGATCGAGGTCGGCAACCTGCGCCTCGAGCCGGAGGAGACGCAGCACTACGTGCGCACCTGGGGCTTCCGCATCGCCGCCACGGGGGCCGACGAGGATCCGAACCGGATCCTCACCTACTCGGCTGACTCGGGACCATGCGACGCCCTCCCCCGCCTCGCCGATGGTGCGGACCTGTTCCTGTGCGAGGCTGCCCTTCGCTCGCTGAAGGAGGACGACCCCGAGCCGCAGAGCCGCGGGCATCTGCTCCCCTCCGAGGCCGCGGCCACGGCGCGCGACGCCGGAGCGCGGAAGCTCCTGTTGACGCACATTCCGATCGGCGATGGGACGGACTGGGCCCTGGCCGACGCGCGATCGGCATTCGACGGCAGCGTGGAGATCGCGGAGCCGCTGCGCAGCTACGAGGTCTGATCTCCCTCCGACACCACCCGTGCGCTGGCGATGTAGCGGTCGGCGGACCAGGTGGCGAGCGCCCAGAGCACGGAGACCACGAGGGTGAAGCCGAAGACCGCGGCGGTCACCCGCAGCGCGCCGCCGCCAAGCGTGGCACCCATCACCACCACGACGAGCAGCAGGCCGCCGATCACGATGGCTGCCATCACCAGCCCGATCTTGGCCGCCGTCACCATGAACCAGCCCAGCGAGCGGTTCTGCGCTCGGCCGGTCAGCCACAGCACGGTGGGTCCGGTTGCACCGTACAGGGAGACGTAGAGACCCGGCGCGCCGAAGAGGTGCTCCGTCCCCAGTCTCACGCGGAGCACGAGCGCGGCGAGGAGCCAGGCGGCCAGCAGGGCACTGCCCGCTCCCACGCCGACCAGCCACACCAGCAGCAGCGTCGCGGTGCCGCCGGAGAGGCGTTCGACCAGCTCGCCGTCGTTCCCCTCGACCAACCGGGTGGGGCCGTCCTCCGGCAGCTGCGGCGGGTCGTCGGGCATCGTCACCCTGCTGACGCCCGCAGCGCCGCCTCCAGGTCGGCGACCAGGTCATCGGCCGCTTCGATCCCGACCGACAGGCGCACCAGCCCCGACGGAACCTCGAGCGGCGAGCCCGCGGCCGAGAGGTGGGTCATCACCGCCGGCAGCTCGATCAGCGACTCGACCGCGCCGAGCGACTCCGCCAGGGTGAAGAGACGGGTCGCTTCCACGAAGCGGCGCGCGGCCGGCTCACCGGCGGCGAGCTCGAAGCTCAGCATCGCGCCCGGAAGCCGCATCTGCCGCGCGGCGAGCTCGTGCTGCGGATGCGAGGTCAGCCCCGGATAGTTCACGACCGAGACCTCCTGCCTCGCAGCGACCCGCTCGGCCAGCGCCGCTGCGTTCGCCGAGGCGCGCTCCATGCGCACCGCCAGCGTCCTGATGCCGCGCATCACGAGCCAGCAGTCGAACGGTGAAGGGACCGCGCCCGCCGCGTTCTGGTGGAAGCGAAGCTTCTCCTCCAGGTCGTCGCGTCCGGTCGCCAGCAGGCCGCTGATCACGTCCGAGTGCCCGGAGAGGTACTTCGTGGCCGAGTGCATCGCGATGTCGGCACCCAGCTCGAGCGGGCGCTGCAGGAATGGGGTGGCGAAGGTGTTATCGACCACCGTCAGCGCCCCGGCGGACGCCGCCAGCCGCGCCACCGCGGCGATGTCGACCACCTTGAGCAGCGGGTTCGTGGGCGTCTCGATCCAGACCATGCGGACCGCCGGAGCCTCGGCGAGGGCGGCGGCCAGCGCGTCGAGGTCGCAGAGATCGACGCAATCGGTCTGGACTCCGTATCGGCTCCACACCTTCGAGGCCAGGCGCCAGGTCCCGCCATACGCGTCGTCCGAGATGAGTAGCCGATCGCCCGGTTCAAGCAGGTAGAGGACGTTCTGGGTTGCGGCCAGGCCGGAGGCGTAGGCGAGGCCGTGGCTCGCCCCCTCCAGCGCGGCGATCGTCGCCTCCAGTGCAACACGAGTGGGGTTGCCGCTGCGCCCGTATTCGTAGCCGCGGCGCGGCTTCCCGACGGCGTCCTGCCGGAAGGTGGTGCTCATCTGGATGGACGGCGAGACGCCGCCGCTGATCTCGTCGGGCTCAGCGCCGGCGTGCACCGCCAGCGTCTCGAATTGGTCGCTCATGGGAGGCCATTGTGGCATGCGTGATGCCAGTTCACGGAAGCGGTGCCGTGCCGCTCGGCATCTGAGCACATGGACCGAGTTACAGCGAACCTACGGGCGTTTCGTGGCGCTTCGGCCCACCTGCCAAAGCATTCGGCCAGGATTCCCGACGATCGTGGTCCGTGTGCTCAGATGCCGAGCATCGGAAGGTCCGGCGAGCGCGCGTCAGCGGGTGCGGGGGAAGCCCAGGTCGACTTTGCTCGTCGCCGGATCGGGCCAGCGGGAGGTGACCACCTTGGCCCGCGTGTAGAACTGGATCCCCTCTGGGCCATACATGTGCAGGTCGCCGAAGAGCGACGCCTTCCAGCCGCCGAAGCTGTAGTAGGCGACCGGCACAGGGATCGGCACGTTGATGCCCACCATCCCCACGTTGACGTCGAACTGGAACTGGCGCGCCGCCCCACCGTCGCGGGTGTAGATCGCGGTCCCGTTGGCATATGGGTTGTCCTCGATGACCTGCATTGCATCGGCGTATGTCGGGACGCGCACGATCTCGAGCACCGGGCCGAAGATCTCGTTGCGGTAGCACTCCATCTCCGGCGTCACGTTGTCGAGCAGCGAAACTCCGAGGAAGAAGCCCTTGTCCTCCTGGAAGAGGACGTGCTGCCGGCCGTCGACCCGCAGGGTCGCGCCCTGGTGCTTTCCGCTCTCGAGGTACGAGGCGACCTTGTCCCGGTGCTCGCGCGTGATGAGCGGCCCCATCTCCGAGGAGGCATCGCTGCCGGGACCAACCTTGATCCTGGGCAGCCGCTGCTCGATGGCGTTGACCAGCGGGTCCGCCACGTCGCCCACCGCCAGGACCACGCTGATCGCCATGCACCGCTCGCCGGCCGAGCCGTAGGCAGCGGAGACGGCGGCATCGGCGGCCATCTCGATGTCGGCGTCGGGCAGCACCACCATGTGGTTCTTGGCTCCGCCGAGCGCCTGCACCCGCTTAGCGTTCCTGGTGCCGGTGTCGTAGATGTGGCGCGCGACCGGCGTTGAGCCCACAAAGCTGACCGCGGCGATGTCCGGGTGCTCCAGGATCCGGTCGACCGCGATGCGGTCACCCTGCACCACGTTGAACACGCCGTCCGGAACACCAGCCTCCTTCAGCAATTCACCCAGATAGACCGATGCCGACGGGTCCTTCTCGGACGGCTTCAGGATGAAGGTGTTGCCGCAGGCGATGGCGTTGCCGAACATCCACATCGGCACCATCGCTGGGAAGTTGAAGGGGGTGATGCCCGCCGCCACGCCCAGCGGCTGGCGGATCTGGTAGACGTCGATGCCGGTGCTGACCTGCTCGCTGAAGCCGCCCTTCATGAGGTGCGGAATGCCGGTCGCGAACTCGAGGTTCTCGAGGCCGCGCGCCACTTCGCCCAGCGCGTCGCTGGGGACCTTGCCGTGCTCACGGGTCAGGTGCGCGGCGATCTCGCCCCGATGCTCCTCGACCAGGTTGCGGATGCGGTACAGGATCTCCGTGCGCTTGCTCAGGCTGGTGGCACGCCACGCCGGGAACGCGGCCTTGGCCGCAGCGACGGCGGCGTCGACCTCCTCGACGGAGGCGAAGTCGACCTCGCGGGCCAGCTCGCCGGTCGCCGGGTTGTACACCGGCCCGCTGCGCCCGGAGACTCCGGCCACGCGGGCACCGTTGATCCAGTGATTGACGCGCTCGGTTGCCGGCTGCTCACCCGCCTCGGTGGCGGGCGGCTGGACGATGCTGGTCATCGAGCTGAATCTCCGTCATGCATGAGCCTCAAGGGTACCCCTCGGGACGGCCTCTGGCCATCGGCGCTTGGATGGTGAGGGCGCCCAATGGCTGCGGGGACTACGAATGACGGAGTGGCAGCGAATACCGGTCGCGATATGCCCCCAGTGGATTCTGCGCGACGCGACCGACGACCGAATCGGGCAGCGCGAGTCCGCGAGGCCATACCCCGCACGGCGGTCGGCCAGCCAGGCGAGGCCGAGGCATTGCTCGATGACCCTGCTACGCTCGCCCACATGGCGCCGCTGTGGATAGCAGCCGGAATTTCGGTTGCCACGATCATCGCCTCCTTGCGCTGGGCAGTCTTGCATCGCCGGCACCCCACGCGCCCGTGGGTCGACCTTGCGATTGCGCTGGTTGCCATGATCGCCCTGGGATTCGTGGTGTACGGGATGCTCGCGTTCGTGAAGCGCCTCCAGGCAGCGGGTGCGCGTGAAAGCGAACCAGCCGACCTAGGCGACGCCGGTCCCGCGCCAGTCGTAGTCCGCGACCTGCTCATCGGCGCCGATGATGCCGACTTCGCGCAGCCAGTCGTCGTTGTAGAGCTTGGCGATGTAGTTGCGCCCACTGTCCGGTAGCAGGACCACGAACATGGCGTTCTCGTCCTCCACGGTCCGCGCAACCTGCAGCGCCGCCCACAGGGCGGTGCCGCCCGACTCACCGACCAGGATTCCCTCGACCGCGGTTGCCTGGCGTGCGGTGAGCATCGAGTCGCGGTCCGAGACGCGGACGATCTGGTCGCACACGCCGGTGTCGTAGGTCTCCGGCCAGAAGTCCTCGCCGACCCCCTCGGTCAGGTAGGGCTGCCCGGATCCACCCGAGAAGACGCTCCCCTCCGGATCGGCGCCGATGACGACCAGGTCGGGATTCTGCTCATGGAGGTAGTGGCCGATGCCACTGATGGTTCCCCCCGTCCCGACGCCGGCCACGAAGTGCGTGATGCGCCCGTCGGTCGCCTCCCAGATCTCCGGACCGGTGGTGAGGTAGTGCGCCTCGGGGTTCGCCGGATTCGTGTACTGATCCGGCTTCCAGGCGCCGGGGATCTCGCGGGCCATCCGGTCGCTGACGCGGTAGTAGCTGCGCTCGTCGTCCGGCGGGACATCGGTGGGGCAGATCACCACCTCCGCGCCGTAGGCGCGCAGCAGCGCCCGCTTCTCCTCCGACTGCTTGTCGGCCATCACGAAGATGCACCGATAGCCCCTCACCGCGGCGGCCATCGCCAGCCCGACGCCGGTATTGCCGCTGGTGGGCTCGACGATGACGCCGCCCGGCTTGAGGAGCCCGGCCTGCTCGGCGGCCTCGATCATCGGCAGCGCGATGCGATCCTTGACCGATCCACCCGGGTTCATGTGCTCGAGCTTCGCCACGAGCCTTGGCGCCAGCCCCGCCGCCAGTCGGTCGAGCGCGACGAGCGGCGTGCCGCCAATGGCGGCGGTCACATCGGGCAGGATCCCCCCACGGTCAGCCAGGCTGGACCTCCGGGGATGGCTCGGAGCGATGCATCCAGGCACCGGGCGTGCCCCAGCCGCGGGCATGCCTCAGGAACAGGAAGCCACCGGCCAGGACGAGGCCACCCAGCCCAATCCAGGTGGCAGTCGGCAGGCCGCCGATGTACCAGTTCTCGACGCGGAAGGTCTCCAGGGACGAGCGAACGACGCCGTAGAACATGATGTAGATGAGCAGCATGTCGCCGTCGTACAGGCGCGCCGCGAAGCGGCGGCTGATCCAGATCATGGCGCCGAGGGTCACCAGGCTGCCGATCGCCTCGTATGCGAAGAGCGGGTGGAAACGGGTCGTTGCCTCCGGGTAGAGGTTGAGGTTGGCCCAATCGCCAACCCGATGTGCGGCGGAGATCGGGATCCCCCATGGCAGGTCGGTGGGCGGCCCGTAGAGCTCCTGGTTCACGAAGTTGCCCAGGCGCCCGATCGCCTGGCCGAGCGGCAGCGCCATCACGAAGATGTCGAACCAGCGGCCGGTCGGGAGGCTGCGGACGCGGGTGTAGACGTAGATCGCCAGGGCCCCTCCGGCGACCGCGCCGGGGATTCCCAGCCCGCCGTTCCAGACCTGCGGGATGAGCGACGGATTGGCAGAGTAGAAGTCCCACTGGTGAATGACGTGGTACAGGCGCGCGCCGATCACGCCGCCGGCGATCGCCCACAGCAGCATCGACCAGCCGATCTCGGGGTTCTCGCCGCGGCGTCGGGCCTCGGCGGTTCCCAGCCACGCTGCGGCCACGATGGCGGTGGCCATGATGATTCCGTACCAATGGACGGACAGGGGCCCCAGCTGGACGGCAATCGGGTCAATCACGGGGCGGATGATAACCCGCGGGCTGCGTGGAGCCGGACAGCGCCGCGGTCTCGGGCCTTCCGCAATCCACGACATCGTCGTAGGCTGCGGCGGAGGGAGTGCCGCAGCGCATGCACGAAACCACCGCTGTTCCAACAGCCGCCGACGATCGCGACGAGTTCGGTCGGCCCAAGTCCGTCCTGAGCTGGGTCCAGCTGCTGGCGGTGACCGCCTACTGGCTCGCCATCACGGTGCTGTGGGGCGCGTTCACCTTCAGCGTCATCCCACGGCTGGTCGAATCCGATGGCGTGCTCGGGAGCTCGACCCATCCCCTTGCCGGCCTGGCCATCGGCCTGATCACCACCGCGGGCGTGCTCATCGCGATCATCGTCCAGCCGACCATGGGCGCGATCAGCGACCACACCCAGGCACGAATCGGACGGCGCAAGCCGTACATCCTCATTGGCACGGCCATGGACCTGCTCTTCCTGACCTTCGCCGCCTGGGCGTTCTGGACCCAGAATTACTGGGCCTTCGTGGCGGGGGTGGCCCTCCTCCAGTTCAGCAGCAACTTCGCCCAGGGGCCGTACCAGGGCTACATCCCCGACCTCGTGCCCGGCCGCCAGGTCGGAATCGCTTCGGGCCTGCTGGGCGCGGCCAATATCGCGGGGAACCTGCTCGGCCCGGGGCTGGCGATCCTCTTCGTGGCGGTCCTGCCGGACCTGCTCGGCTTTCCGGAGGTCACCCTGGGGCTCTTCGCTGCCATTGCGGCGGTGGAGGTGATCACGATGCTGATCACCGTGCTGATCGTGCCCGACCGGCCGGCGCCACCCACCACCAGGACGCTGCGGCAGCGAGCCCTGGGCGCCTGGGGGACGGACCTGCTGGCCAACCGCGACTACGTCTGGCTGCTGATCAGCCGGCTCTTCGTCCTGACGGCGCTCGTCTCGCTGCAGGCGTTCGCTGTCTTCTTCCTCGAGAACGCCCACCACATGGCGCCGGACGAGGCCCAGACATCGCAGTTCCCGATCATCATCACCGTGGCCGTGGCCGCGCTCCTGAGCGCCGTACCGGGCGGCTGGATCTCGTCGCGCATCGGGCGCAAGCCCGTCCTGTTCGTGGCGATCGGGCTCGGCATGGTAGGGGCGGCGGTGATCGCGATCGGTCCCGCCTACTGGATGGTCGTGGCGGCGGCCGTGCCGATCGGGATCTGCAGCGGCGTCTTCCTGGGCGTCGACTGGGCGCTGATGACCGACATCATCCCCAAGGCGGAATCCGGCCGGTACATGGGTATCAGCAACATTGCGGTCGCCAGCGCAGGGCCGATCGCGAGCACCGTGGGCGGTCTCCTCGTCTTCGGGGTGAGCGTGGCAAGCCTCGGGCCGGAGCTTGCCTACCGCGCGATCTTCGTGTTGATGACGCTCGAGCTGGCGATCGGGGCATGGGCGCTGCGCCGGGTCGCCGAGCCGGTGCGCGGAGGAACGCTGGACGCAAGGCCGGCAGTCGCCGCCTGATGGACGCCTCCGAGCGAGCGCGGCGCACCGGCCCACGGGAGCTGAGCGTCGAGGTCACGACGCGCTATCGGGTCATGCGCTGGCTCGACATCGGCGTCGTCCGGGTTCTCTTCGACATCCGGGTCGAGGGACGGGAGCACTGGCCGGCCGCGCCGTTCTGCCTCGTCCTCAACCACCACAACGGCTGGGACCCGATGCTGGCGCTGGCTGCGCTCCCGGAGATTCCACGCGTGACCTGGTTTGGGCCGAAGGAGGCCGATTTCTCGCGCGGCTTCCGGAACCGGGTGATGGGCTTCTACGGCGGGATGATCCCGTACAACCCGGAGAAGACGACGCTCACCTCGGCGGTTCGAGCGGTGCGGCGTGTCTTCGCGTCCGGCGGGGTGCTGGGCATCTTCGCCGAGGGGAGGGTGGGCTTCCGCGAGACCGATGTGCTGCCGTTCGAGGAAGGAGCGGTGGCGTTCGCCGCGGCCAGCGGCGTCCCGATCGTGCCGTGTGCGATCGTGGGCAGCACCTTCCTGTGGTTCCGGAAGCGGGTCGTCTTCCGCTACGGCCCGCCCATCCCGACCGCCGATGCGCGTGGCCGTGAGGGCAGGGCCGCGCTCGACGAAAGGGTCCGCGCCGCCATGCTCGCGCTGCTGCCCGCGAAGGAGCCGCGACTCCCGCGGCGTAGGCCGCTGCGCTTCATCGGCGACCTGCTGACGGGACCCGCGGACCTCGAGCGGCGGAGGGCCGAGCTCGGGGAGTAGCGCGGCGCTAGGATCGCGCCGTGCTTCCGCTCATCTGGGCCGTCTTCACCGTCTGCATGGTGGGTGGCTTCATCACCATCGCGGCCTACTGGCTCGACGTGCAGGACCGCCCCGACCTCACCTTTCGCCGCCGGGTCGCCTGGTCCGCGGGTCTGCTCCTCTTCCCGATCGTGATCCCCGTCTATGCGCTCTTCGGCGGTCCCGGCTGGCCGCGGCCACTGCTGATCGGCGCGTTCCTGCCGGCAATCGCCCTCCTCCTGGCAGCCGGCTTCGCGACGGGCATCTTCGGCTAGCCGGCGGTCGGAGAGGGGCGGCCCTATCATCGGGCCATGACAGACCTCGACACCGCCCTGGCCTACCTGCGTGACCACGCCGACGAGCACCTCAAGGGGCTCGACGACTTCCTGCGGATCCCGTCGATCAGCGCCGATCCAGAGCGCCGCGGTGACGTGCGGCGGGCGGCACAGTGGATCGCGGATGAGCTGACCCGGATCGGTGCCGAGCACGCCACGCTCACCGACACGAGCAGCCACCCGATCGTGACCGCCGACTGGCTGCACGCCGGGCCCGGTGCGCCAACGATCGTGGCCTACGCGCACTACGACGTCCAGCCGGTCGATCCGCTCGACGAGTGGGTGCGGCCGCCGTTCGAGCCGCGCTACGAGGACGACATCGTCTACGCGCGCGGATCGGGCGACGACAAGAGCCAGCTCTTCATGCACCTCAAGGCGGCCGAGGCATGGCTGCAGGGGGTCGGCAGCCTGCCCGTCAATATGCGCTTCTTCTTCGAGGGGGACGAGGAGCACGAGGCCGAACCGTCGGAGACGTTCGTCAAGACCCACCCCGAGCTCCTCGCCGGCGACGTGTGCATCGTCTCGGACTCGGACATGCAGGACGACGATGGGACGCCGGCAATCACCTACGGCCTGCGCGGCATCGCCTACTGGGACGTGAAGGTCTTCGGGCCATTCCAGGACATCCACTCGGGGCAGTTCGGCGGCGGCGTCGACAACCCCGCCACGGTCCTGGTCCAGATGCTGGGCTCGCTGACCGACGGGCACGGGCACGTCACCATCCCCGGCTTCTACGACCGGGTCCGCGAGATGACCGATGACGAGCACGCCGCCTACGCCAAGGTCCCGTTCGACGAGGCCGACTGGGCCGACCGGATCAAGGTCAGCGGGCCGATGGACGGCGAGCCCGACTACACCCTCCTCGAGCGCCTCTCGGCCCGTCCGACGTTCGACGTCAACGGGCTGTGGGGCGGGTATTCCGGCGAGGGCTCGAAGACGATCATCCCGGCGTTCGCCGGGGCCAAGATCAGCACGCGCCTGGTCCCGGACCAGGACCACACGGAGATCGAGCAGCTGATGATCGACCACCTGCAGCGGATCGCGCCGCCCACGGTGCGGGTCGAGGTCAAGGTCATCCAGGGCGGGCAGCCGGCGATCACGCCGCTCGACCACCCGGCGCTCGTGATCGCAGCGCGCACGCTCGAAGAGAGCTTCGGCAAGGCGCCGGTCTTCCATCGCACCGGCGGCTCGATCCCGGTCGTGGCGGCGATGGAGCGCGACCTCGGCCTCCCCAGCATCATGATCGGCTTCGCCTCGCCCAACGGGAACTTCCACGCCCCGAACGAGTGGATGCCGCTGGCCAACTACCGCGGCGGAATGGACGCGCTGGTTCGCCTCTGGCACGACCTGGGGGCCGTCTCGCCGGCCGAGCTGCGCGGCGGCTGAATGCCGAGCCCGGACGACCCCTGGCTGGCCCTCGGCGCGGCGAGCCGTCTGGTGGGAGTGGCGCCCGACACGCTCCGCCGCTGGTCGGACACCGGGCGAGTGGAGAGCTTCGTCACCCCGGGCGGCCACCGGCGCTTCCTGCGGTCGGCGCTCGAGGCGATGATGAACGCGCCGCGCCGGCATCGGTATGGGGTCGACCGCCTCACCGGGTCCGCCTGCACCATCTCCGGCGAGGTGCACCGCCGCATGGCGCGCAGCGGCGGAGCGCCACCCTGGCAGGCGCGCCTGACTGCCGATCAGCGGGCCGACTTTCGCCGCTGGGGACAACGCACCTTCAACCTGGTGCTCGAGTACGTGGCCGCCGGCAAGCGCGCCGAGCGGACCCTGCTGCTCGGCGAGGCCGAGAAGATGGGCGCCCTGTACGGCGCCGAGGCGTCGCGAGCCGGCCTCTCCCTGGCGGAGGCGGTCGAGGCGTTCCTCTTCTATCGGTCACCGGTGCTGGAGGCGATCGCCGCCCACCTCCGCCGCCGAGCCGCGGAGCTCGCGGACCTGACCACCGCCTACCGGGAGGCGACCGCGGCCATCGACGGCGTCCTCACCGCGCTCGTGGCGTCCTACCGAGAAGGGGCCGGATAGACGTTTCGCGCGCTGATATTCGCCAGCGGAATGGAAACGCACGGATATGTGGCTTCCCGTGCCGTGTCATGCGCCAGATGAATGAGGCGACACGGGATGGAAGCTTCCGGCGCGATTCTATTCGCGGAGTGAATGCGCGCCGCTAGTCGACCAGGTAGAGCTCCGTGCTGCTCGTGTTCAGGCGTTCGCCGCCGGCGTCGGTGCAGACCACGATGTCCTCGATCCGCGCCCCCCACTGGCCACTGATGTAGATCCCCGGCTCGACGCTGAAGGCGTGGCCGGCGACCAGCGGTTCGCCGTTGCTGTCGACGATGTACGGCTCCTCGTGCGTCTCCATGCCGATGCCGTGCCCGGTCCGGTGGAAGAAGGCGGCGCCATAGCCGGCCTCGTCGATGATTCGCCGCGCGGCGCGGTCCACGTCGCAGGCCAGCACGCCCGGGGCGACGGCATCGCAGGCGGCGGCCTGCGCCATGCGCAGCACCTCGTACAGCGCCGCGAAATCGGCCGGCGGCTCGCCCACGAACGCGGTGCGGGTCGTGTCCGAGCAGTAGCCGGCGCGCGTCCCGCCGATGTCCAGCACCACCGCGTCGCCGGCCTCGATGACCCGCTCCCCCGGGCTCGTGGTGCGGGCTCGCCGAGTTGGGTCCCGAAGCGACGATCGCGAAGTCGGCCGAATCGTGGCCCGCCTCGAGGAGGAGCTGGTTGATATGGCGGCTCACCTCGGCCTCGGTGCGGCCGGAGAGGCGCTCGCCGGTGATCCCGCGCATCGCTTCGTCGGCGGCCGACGGCGGCGGCCCGGAGCCGCTCGACCTCCTCCGGCTGCTTGATCCGGCGGACCGCGCCGATCGCCGGGCTGGCGTCGACCAGCTCCGCGGGCTCGAGCAGGGCGCGCAGCCGAAGCACGAAGCGCGACCACATCTGGTCCTGGAGCCCCACTCGCAGCGCGCCAACCAGCCGCGAGCTGACCAGGGCGAAGGGATCATCGGTCTCGTCCCAGGGCATGAATTCGAGCTCATCGGCAAGCGACCCCATCGCATGGCGCGCGAGGGGAAGCTCGAGCCGCGGCAGCACCAGCGTCCGCGCTCCCTCGGCCGGGAGGATGAGGCAGGTCAACCGCTCCAGTGCCGGCGCGCGATAGCCGAGCAGGTACTCGTAGTCGGCCGATGGGGTGACCAGCAGCGCCCCGATGCCACGGCTCGTCGCCTCGGCGCTGGTGCGCCGCAGGCGATCGGCATAGACGGCATCGGCGAAACGGGTTCCGGCAGTGGTGATGATGGCCATCGCCATCAGGTTACCCGATCGTCAGCGGCACCTCGACTGCCTGGTCACCCGTGATCCGCCAGGCGCGCAGCGCGCTGGCTGGGGGCGCTTCGGGATCGGCCAGGCTGGCAAGGAGGTGGAGCGCGTCGGGAAACGTGGCGGCGCGCACGTCGGTCGCTGATGGCTCCGCCGTCGATCGGGTGTGCGAGTGGAAGATCGCGACGAGGTCCTCGCCGGCGTCCTCGATCGCGTAGATGATGCGGACCTGGTCCACGGGATGAACGTCGTAGCGCAGTGGCGATGCGTGGATGTTGCCGGCGGGATGAAAGGCCGTGGCGCGCCCGGTCGCGAGCGATCCGGAGATGAAACCGCAGGCCTCGTTCGGGAGCTCTGCCCGCGCGTGGTGCATCAGCTCGTTCGCCACGTCGGCCGGGAGCGTGAGCGCGATCACCCGTCGCCGCAGGCCGGGCAGGCCGGGTCTCGCGGGATCTTGACCGCGCCGAACTCGGTCGACATGGCGTCGAAGGTCAGCAGCCGCCCTGCCAGGGTCTGCCCGACGCCGAGCACGAGCTTGGAGACTTCGTTGGCCTGCAGCAGGCCAACGATGCCTGGCAGCACCCCCAGCACGCCGGCGACATCGCAGGCCGGCGTCAGCTCAGCTGGCGGCTGGGTGGGGTACATGCAGCGGTAGCACGGCCCTGCGAACGGGACGAAGGTCGTGACCTGGCCCTCCCAGCGGTAGACCGAGCCGTGGACGACAGGCTTGCGCAGCCGGACGGCGGCGTCGTTGAGCAGGTAGCGCGCCTCGAGGTTGTCGGTCCCGTCCACGATCACGTCGTATTCCGCAATCAGCCGCTCGGCGCTGTCGGCATCGAGGCGCTCGCGGTGCTCGACGACCTTCGTCTCGGGATTCAGGGCGGTCAGCGTCATCCGCGCGCTCTCGGTCTTCGCCATCCCCACCCGGTCGGCGGTATGCAGCACCTGGCGCTGGAGATTGCTCTCGTCGACCACGTCGTCGTCCACCAGGCCGATGGTGCCGATCCCCGACGCGGCGAGGTAGAGCGCGGCGGGCGAGCCGAGGCCACCGGCGCCGATCAGAAGCACCTTCGCGTCGAGCAGCTTCCGTTGACCCGGCCTGGCCGATCTCGGGGATGAGCACCTGGCGGCTGTACCGTCGCTGCTGAGCGGGGGTCAGGAGCTGCTGTGGCGCCTCCCATGCTCCGCCGAGGCGGCGCCAGTCGAGCAGCGAAGCCCGCATGCTGGCGACGCTGGTGTACCCGTTCTGGATGAGCCAGGCCGATGCGCGCAGCGATCGAGCCCCAACGCGGCAATGGACGAGCAGCGGCGCCTCGCGATCCGGTGCCACCTCGGCGATCCGCGACGGCAGGTCGGCGAGTGGCAGCAGCGTGGCGGTCGGGATGTGGCCCTCGTTCCACTCGACCTGCTCGCGGACATCGAGGATCCGCCAGCCGGCAGCTCGCCAGCTCGAGCGCCTCGGCGGCGCTCACCTCGCGAAAGCGGAGTCGCGGACGGCGAGGTCAGCCGACCGCCTCCGCCTCGGCCTCGGCAGGCCACGCCACCTCGCCGCCTCGGATGGCGCCCTGCAGCACCTTGTAGGCGAGCAGCGCGCACTTCAGGCGCGCCGGGCCGATCGGCACGCCGAGCTCGTCGAGCAGGTCCTTCGGGTTCATCTCCTTCACCTCGTCGAGGCTCTGGCCGCGCAGGCCGTCGGTCAGGATCGAGGCCGACGCCTGGCTGATGGCGCAGCCGCGCCCGTCGAAGGCGACGTCCGCGATCGATGCCCTGGAGGGGTCAAGGACCAGGGTCATGCTCATCTCGTCGCCGCAGGTGGGGTTCGAATCGGCGAAGTGGAGGTCGTGCGGGTCGAGCGTCCCCTTGTTATGGGGGTGCTTGTAATGCTCGAGGATGAAGTCGCGGTACAGGTTGTCCATCGGGTCAGTCCGCGAAGAGGGTCTGGGTCGCTCGTATCGCCGAGGTGAGGGCGTCGATGTCGTCGAGATCGTTGTAGACGTAGAAGCTGGCCCGGGTCGTGGCCGGGATGTCGTAGCGGAGCATCACCGGCTGCGCGCAGTGATGGCCGGCGCGCACGGCCACACCCTCGCTGTCGAAGACGGTCGCGACGTCATGCGGGTGCGCGTCGTCGAGCCAGAAGCTGATCACGCCGGCATGGATGGCGGGATCGGCCGGGCCAAAGAGGCGCACGCCCGGGATCTCGGCCAGCGCCGGCCACGCATGCTCGAACAGGTAGCGCTCGTGCTCGCGGACGTTGTCCATGCCCAGGTTCGTCAGGTAGTCGATCGCGGCTCCCAGGCCGATCGCCTCGACGATCGCCGGCGTGCCGGCCTCGAACTTGGCGGGCACCTCGTTCCACTCGGCGCCCTCCATCGTGACCTTGATGATCATGCTGCCGCCGGTCATGAAGGGCGGCATCGCGTCGAGCAGCTCCCGTCGGCCCCAGAGCGCCCCGATCCCCGACGGGCCGAGCATCTTGTGCCCCGACAGGACGAGGAAGTCGCAGCCCAGGGCGGCCACGTCGATTGGCATGTGCGGAGCGGCCTGGGCCGCGTCGACGAGGACGAGCGCCCCGGCCTCGTGCGCCATGGCGATGATCTCGGGCAGCGGGTTGATCGTGCCGAGCGCGTTGCTGACCGCAGCCACGGCCAGCAGCTTCGGTCCCTTGGCCAGCTTGGCGCGCAGGTCGTCCATGTCGAGGCGGCCGTCGTCAGTGATCAGGGCGTAGTCGAGCGTGGCGCCCACCTCGCGGGTGAGCTGCTGCCACGGAACGATGTTGGCGTGGTGCTCGAGCTGGGTGGTCACCACCCGATCGCCGGCGTGGACGTTGGTGCGGCCCCAGCTGAAGGCCACCAGGTTGATCGCCTCGGTCGCGTTCCGGACGAACACGATCTCGCGCTTGCTCGGCGCGCCGATGAAGGTCGCCACCTTGCCGCGCGCGGCCTCGAACCGGGTGGTGGCGTCCTCGGAGAGCTCGTAGATGCCCCGATGCACGTTGGCGTAGTGGTGGGAGTAGGCGTCGGCCATCGCCTCGACCACGCTGCGCGGCTTCGGGGAGCTGGCTGCGGCGTCCAGGAAGACGAGCCGCTTGCCGCTGCGCGTCGGTCGGTCGAAGACGGCGAAATCGGAGCGCAGGACCGTCCCGGAGAATCCTCCGGGGACCAGGGGCTTCAGCGCCGGCTCGACAGCCATCGGCCTATCTTAGACGTGCTCCGCCACCGGCTCGGCGACCTCGTCACCGACCCCCGATGGCAGGCCGACCTGCTCGCGCACCCAGTCGTAGCCGTTCGCCTCGAGCTTCTGGCTGAGCTCCTCGCCGCCGGACATGACCACGCGGCCGTCCAGCAGCACGTGCACGAACTGCGGCTTCACGTAGTTCAGCATGCGCTGGTAGTGGGTGATCATGAGGACGCCCATCTCCGGCGACAGGGTGGCATTGATCCCCTCCGCCACGGTCCGCAGCGCGTCGATGTCGAGCCCCGAATCGGTCTCGTCCAGGATCGCCATCCGCGGGTTGAGGATCGCCATCTGGAGCATCTCCAGGCGCTTCTTCTCACCGCCGGAGAAGCCGTCGTTGACGTAGCGCGAGGCGACGGCGGGATCCATGTGGAGGAGCGCCATCTTCTCTTCCATCAGCTTGCGGAACTTGGCGAGCGGGATGCCGGTGTACTTGATCGACTGCTCGCCGGACTCGTCGACCGGCTTGGGGTGATGCACCGCGTTGTAGATGTTGCGCAGGAAGCTGGCAACGGTCACGCCGGGGATGGCGCTGGGGTACTGGAAGGCCAGGAACAGCCCCAGCCGCGCTCGCGCGTCCGGCGGCATGCCCTGCGGCGTCGGGCCGTGCAGGAGGTCCTCGCCACGCCAGGTGATCGAACCGGCGTCCACGTGGTAGTCCGGATGGCCCATCAGCGTGTAGGCCAGGCTCGTCTTGCCGGAGCCGTTGGGCCCCATCAGGGCGTGCACCTCGCCGACCTTCACGGTCAGCGACAGGCCCTTGAGGATCTTCTTCTGCCCGATGCTGACCTCGAGGTCGCGGATCACCAGTTCGTCGGTCATGCGGTCTGCTCTTTGCTCCCCTTCAATTCGTGGTCGCGGCCGAGGCGGCCGTCGTTGACTTGGCGTGCGCGGCCGCCACGCGACGGCGGACGGCCGGCGGGTACGGCGGGCCGCCGGTCCCGGCGGCGACGTCGGCCAGGGTGGTGCTGCTCAGCATCCCGCTGAGCGAGTCGTGGAGACGCTCGAAGACCTCGTGGACGCTGCAGTCCTGCGGCCGATCGCAGGTCTCGAGGTCGGTGGGTCCGGCGCAGGGCATCTCCAGGATCGGACCGTCGAGGGCGCGGACCGCCTCGACCAGCGCGATCTGTTCCGCGGGCCGCGCAAGGCGGTACCCGCCTGCGTGCCCGCGCGTGGCGGTCACCAGGCCGGCGCGACGCAGCGCCCCGACCAGCTGCTCGATGTAGGCATGTGGCAGCTTGTCGTCGCGGGCGATGCCCGCGAGCGAGACGGGTCGATCGCCGCCCGCCCGGGCCAGCGCGACGAGGACGCGGATCCCGTATTCGGCGCGCGTCGAGAGCTTCACGAGAGGTCCACCACGATCTCGTCGCCCTCCAGGCGAACCGGGAAAGCCTTGACCGGCATGACCGGCGGCAGGGCGAGGACGCGACCGCTGAACAGGTCGAAGCGGCCGCCATGGCGCGGGCACTCGACGGCGTCGCCTTCCAGCTCCCCATCCCCGAGGTCGCCGCCGTCGTGGGTGCAGACATCCTCGATCGCGCCCCAGCGGCCGTCGAGGGTATGCCCGACGCAGACGGATCGGCCGTCGACCATCACGGTCACGACCGTGCCGGGGGCAACGTCGCTGGCCCGCAGGCCCGCCGCGAAGCCGGTCGTCATGCCGCCTCCTCCTCGGCCGTGCCGATGCGCGCTGCCAGAGCGTCGAGGACGCGTGCCTTGATCGGCTCGGAGTCGATCTGGGCCACCACCCGCTCGAAGAAGCCGCGCACGATCATCCGCTCGGCCGCATCGGCCGACATGCCGCGGCTCTGCGCGTAGAAGCGCTGGACCGGGTCGATGGCGCCGGCCGTCGCGCCGTGGCCGCAGCGCAGGATGTCGTTCGTCTCGATCTCCAGCACCGGGATCGGCTCGGCGCCGGCCTTGGGGGAGAGGAGCAGGTTGCGGCATTCCTGGTACGAGCTCGTCTGCTTCGCCTCCGGGCGGACGCGGGTGACGCCGTAGAAGGAAGCGTGCGATGCGTCGTACAGCGCCGAGAGGTACAGGAGATCCGAAGTGGTGTGACTTCCCTGCAGGTCCTGGAGGCTGTTGAAGTCGATGCTCTGTGACTCGCCGGCAGCCATCAGCCCCAGCAGGCGGCTGGTGCCGCCCTTGCCGGTCATGCGCACGTCCATCCCGACCTTGCTGATGCCCGAGCCGATCTCGGCGTTGAGGGTGGTCACGTTCGCGTCCTGCCCGACCTCGACCCGCTGCGCGCCGATGCGCCACACCGCGTCGCCGAGGCGCTGCAGGTTCGCATAGCGCAGGCGGCCGCCATAGCCGACCTGGATGTCTGCCGTTCCGCCGAACCAGACCGACTGGCCGTCGGGTGAGGAAACCTCCTCGAGCAGGGTGGCGGAGGCGTCCTCCTCGATCACGACGAGGGTGTGGGGCAGGTAGGTGTAGGCGCCGGACGGCAGGGCGGTCCGCACGGTCAGCGGACCGTCGATCGCCACGCCCTTGGGGACGTAGAGGAAGGTGCCGCCGGTCCAGGCGGCGAGGGAGCGCCCCCAGAACGGCATCTGGGCGGGGAGCGTGTCGTTGCGGCCGATGTGTGAGCGCACGAGGTCACCGTGCTCGCGCACGGCGGTCGCCAGCTCGCTGAAGATCACGCCGCGCGCTGCGAGCTGCGGATCGAGCTGGTGGGTGGCCAGCGGTGCGTCGAGCAGCAGCCCGCCATCGCGCGGCAGGTCGTCGAGCGAGGTGCGGCGCCACTCCTCCTCGGCCCCGGTGGGCCACGGGTTGGCCTCGACGCGACGCCACCAGTCGGTGCGCAGGCCGCTCAGCCAGCTCGGCTCACCGCTCGAGATCTGCGCCACCGTGGCTGCGTCGAGCGCCGCCGGTGCCTGGACCGACATCGGCCTAGCCGACCGCGCCTTCCATCTGGAGCTGGATGAGGCGGTTCATCTCGACCGCGTACTCCATCGGCAGCTCCTTCACGATCGGCTCGATGAAGCCGTTGACGATCATGGCGCTCGCCTCGGCCTCGTTCATGCCGCGGCTCATCAGGTAGAAGAGCTGCTCGGAGCCCACCTTCGAGACCGATGCCTCGTGACCGATGGTGACGTCGTCCTCGTCGATCTCCATGTACGGGTACGTGTCGGAGCGCGCCTCGTCGGAAAGGATCAGCGCGTCGCAGCGGACGGTCGACTTTGAGCCGTGGCAGCCGGGGTAGACCTTGATCAGCCCGCGGTAGCTCGTCCGCCCCGTGCCCTGCGAGATGGACTTCGAGGTGATGAGGCTGGTCGTGTTCGGCGCGGCATGGATCACCTTGCCGCCGGCGTCCTGGTGCTGGTCGCTGCCGGCGAAGGCGATGCTGAGCACCTCGCCGTGCGCTCGCTCGCCGAGCAGGTAGATGGAGGGGTACTTCATCGTCAGGTGCGAGCCGAGGTTGCCGTCGACCCACTCCATCACCGCGTCCTCGTACGCGACGGCGCGCTTGGTGACGAGGTTGTAGACGTTGTGGCTCCAGTTCTGGATCGTCGTGTAGCGGACCCGCGCGCCCTTCTTGACGATGATCTCGACCACCGCCGAGTGGAGCGAAGCGGTCGTGTAGGCCGGGGCGGTGCAGCCCTCGACGTAATGAACGCTGCTTCCCTCGTCGGCGATGATCAGGGTCCGCTCGAACTGGCCCATGTTCTCGGTGTTGATCCGGAAGTAGGCCTGCAGCGGCAGCTCGACGTGGACGCCCTTGGGGACGTAGATGAAGCTGCCGCCGCTCCAGACCGCGGTGTTGAGCGCGGCCAGCTTGTTGTCGTTGGCCGGGATGACGGTGCCGAAGTACTCCTTGAAGATCTCGGGGTACTTGATCAGGGCCTCATCGGTCCCCAGGAAGATCACGCCGAGCTTCTCGAGGTCCGCGCGGATGTTGTGGTAGACGACCTCCGAGTCGTACTGCCCGCCGACGCCGGCCAGGTACTTCTTCTCCGCCTCCGGGATGCCCAGCCGGTCGTAGGTGCGACGGATGTAATCCGGCACGTCGTCCCAGGACTGGACCGCCTTGTCGGTGGCGGTGACG
Source organism: uncultured Chloroflexia bacterium (assembly GCA_963807915.1). GTDB lineage: Bacteria > Chloroflexota > Limnocylindria > QHBO01 > QHBO01 > CF-167. The sequence continues at coordinate 443,706 of CAWEDO010000002.1, forward strand.
TAGTAGTAGATGTCCTGGAAGTCGATCTGGCTCATGTCGCCGCCCCAGGTGGGCATCGGCCGGGCCTCGAAGTGGCGGTAGGCCTTCAGGCGCAGGTCGGTCATCCACTGCGGCTCGCCCTTGATGCGGCTGATCTCCTCGACCACCTCGCGAGAGAGCCCCTTCTTCATCACGTGAAGGGACTTCATCTCCGGATCGTTCCAGCCGTACTTGTAGCCGGTGGGAACCTTGTCGACGGCAGGATTGGGGACGGCCATGGATCTCCCGGTGTGAATCCCGACTCAGACAGTCGGTGTTAGGCCGATGATGACCGCTTTCGCGGTCAGGGTCAACCGGACTGCTGCCGCCTAGCCATCGCCGTTGGTTGGTGCCAGCGATCCGGCACGCCGCCGTCGCGTCCGCGCGGCGCCGGGCGGGAGCGGGCGGGCCAGGACGAGCGTGACCATGACCGCCGCTGCCAGCCCCGCCAGGATGATCGGCTGGCGCACGAGGTTCACCGCGCTGCCGACATGCGGGAGCCGCAGCCCTGCCGTGCCGACCATGTCAGCCTGCTTCGGGGACCACGGATCCGGGAGCGGTGTTGTGGTCGCCCTGGAGGACGAAGCCGTGCTCCCCATCGCCGTCGACGATGCGATGCAGGACGACCTTCCCCTCGCCCACCTCCCCCGTCGGCACGCGATATGCCACGACCTCGCCGACCGCGTAGCGCGACGCCGCTTCCACGACGACGAGGTCGCCGTTCTCGTAGGTCGGCAGCATCGACGAACCACGGACCGCGACGAAGACAGCCGGACCACCGATGGCCTGCGGCCGCAGCGTGACGGCCCACAGCCCGACGAGGATGGCCAGCAGGACGATGCCGATCGCACGCCGCAGGAAGCGCATCACGGCACCGGCACGTAGGTGATCACCAGCTGTGGCTCTTGTGCGACTGTCCCCTGCTCCTTCGAAGCGAAGGTCGTGGTTCGGGTCGTTGACGAGCCCTCAGACGTCGTCCCGGATCATCCAGCCGAAGTTCGTGACGCTCCCGGCCACGAAGGTCGCGACGTCAGAGGTGACCGTGCCACCGACGACGTACGCGTTATTCGACTGGTTCTGGCAGCCAGCGGGGGTGCCGACGCTGAAGGTGCCGGTTCGGGACCCAGTCGCCGGGTTGTTGATGGTCGTGCCAAACGGCTGGTTGTTCCAGGTGAGGGTCGTCTCACCCCAGGTCGCGGTGACCCGGAAGAGGTCGAGCACTCGGCAGGCGGCGGGGACAGCGGTCATGTACAGCCGCAGCGTCGCCAGCCGCACGACAGCCGTGGCGGAGATGGCCGGGCTGCAGCCGGTCAGGTCGAACTTGAGGTAGGTCCGCTGGTTCAAGGAAGAAGAAACGACGTTCAGGGTGGCCACCGTGCCGAAGTTGTTCGTCGCGGATCCCTGTCGGGCCGTGGTGTCGATCACCGCGGTGGTCGTGGCGGGGGTCGCGGTAATCGTGCAGGTTCGATACGCGGTGAGATTCTGGGATGTGAGGGTCAGGCCGGCCGCGAAGCCGGACAGGAGGCCCGCCACGACCAGCCAGCCTGCAACCGCGGCGCTCAACGCCAACATCCTGGTCATGGCCCCACCAGGACGAGGTCGGTCTGCTCCCAGGCGGTCACAGCGACTGCCACGGCCAGCGTGACGGTGACCGAACCGCCGCCAGCCGGGACGGCAGCGGACCCACTGCTGTTGGTCACGCCGTTGTTGACGGTCACCTGGAGGGTCGCGCCTCCGCAGGTGCTCGGCAGCGCGCCGACCGTGACGCTGACCACCGTGCTGGTCGAGAGGTTCTGCAGCACGCTGAGGCCGGCGGTTGTGCACCGTGGTGTCGTCGTCCGAGCTGCCCCGAGCGTGCCGGACGCAAAGCTCAGGGACGCGGCGGCCCCGACGACGATACCCGTCGCCGTGAACAGTCCGATCGCGAGCGCCCGTCGCCAGGGGGTCATGGAATGCATTTCAGCGGAAGCCCGTCGGTGGGCGCCCCCCCGGCCGCCCACCGACATTCGGCTCGCCGCGCTGGCTAGCCGCTGATGACGACGTTGATGGCTGTGACCGAAGCGGCGCTGACGGCCGGCGAGAACGTCACTGAGATGCTCGTCCCCGAGGAAGGCGTCGTGCCCGTAGCCTCACCGAGCGACGCGCCAGCGGCACCCGACAGGGTGACCTTGTACGGCTTGCTGTAGCAGGTCGCCGCAAGACCCGTGATCGTCACCGTGCCCACGGTGTATCCAGGGGATGTCGCCGAGTAGGTCGACGTGTAGGTCGCGTTCAGCGCGCCGGCCTGGCACGCGGCGACGGCGGTGGTGGCTGACCCCAGGCTGTCGCTGGTGAGGTTCAGGCTGGCGGCCATGCCCAGGACGAGGCCAAAGGTCATGAGTCCGCCGAGGACGGCTGCAACGATGCGATTCACGTGTTTGTTCGCCTCCAAACGGCTGGTGCCCCCCACATGGTCCCGGCGGGCCGTGCCACGCCAGACATCCGAAGTAAAGTTCGTATGTCCGGCACAGGCTATCGGGAGGTGGGGCGAAGGCGAAGGGGAAGAAAGTACCAGCCGGGCAGGACCCTGGCGCCGGATCGAGGCCCTATTCGAAGGCTCGTAGCAGGGCCGCGATGGAATGGTCCTGGGCGGCGGGGTGTCGGAGGCGACGCCCGCGGTCAATGCGGTACACGTTGCGCCTGCCCACCCGGGTCTTGGTCAGGTATCCCTCGGCCACGAGGTCGCGGACCACCACCTGCACCGTCCGCTGGGAGACGCCCAGCTTCTCGGCCACGGCTCGCATCGTCTGGTGCGGATCATCGGCGATCTCGACCAGGACCAAGGCATGGGTCGTCAGGAACGTCCACGGCATCGGCAACGACCCCCTCCCTCGGGTCGCGGTCAATGTACCGCAGATGCCGGCGGTCGTTGACAGGGTGGGCCGCCGTCGGTACCGTCGCGGCAGCACGCAGCACGCAGACGAAAGGAGACGCCCGATGACCACTGTCGCCGATGCGCGCCCTCGCCTGCACGGGTCCGCCCCGCGGTCCTGATCACGCGTTGGGCGCGCTCCACCGCCCACCTTCGACCTTCTCGAGTGGAGAACGACCCTTGCATCTGACCCCCTTGCCCACCACTGTCCGCGCAGCGGAGACGACGACGCTGCCCGGCACCGTCCTGCGCGCGCGGAGCGGCTTCTACACCGTCCGCCTCGATGACGGGAGCCTGGTCGAGTGCCGCCTGCGCGGCCGCGTCAAGCAGGAGCGCGGCGATTCCGACCTGGTCGTCATCGGCGACCGGGTGAACGTCGAGCCGCGCTCCGACGGCGACGCAATGATCGAATCGGTCGAGCCCAGGCGAACGCGGTTCTCTCGTCGCCAGCCAGGTCCCCGAGGGAGCTGGAAGGAGGACATGATCGTCGCCAACCTCGACCAGGTGCTGGTCGTCTTCGCCTGCGCCGACCCGATGCCTCACCTGCGGATGGTCGACCGCTTCCTGGTGGTCGCCGAGCACAACGAGGTCGAGGCAGTCGTCGTCGCCAACAAGGTCGACCTCGTCGGCATGAAGGCGGCGCGGGAAACCTTCGCGGGCTACGAGGCCATCGGCTACCCGGTGCACTACGTCTCCGCTCGCGAGGGAATCGGGGTCGAGGAGCTGGACGACCGCCTGGTCGGCAGGGTGAGCGTCGTCACCGGCCCGTCCGGCGTCGGCAAGTCAACGCTCCTCAACGCGATCCAGCCGGGCCTGCGGATCGAGACGGGCGCCGTGAGCGAGGCGGTGCACAAGGGGCGCCACACGACGACCTCGGCCGAGCTGCATCCGCTGACGGGACCCGGCGGCGGCTACGTGGCCGACACCCCGGGACTGCGGGAGCTCGGCCTCTGGCAGGTTCCACCGGACGAGCTGGCGTGGAGCTTCCCTGAGATGCGCGAGCTCCTGGGCCGGTGTGGCTTCAACGACTGCCGCCACATCAACGAGCCACGCTGTGCCGTGCTGGCGGCCGTTGCCGCTGGCCAGATCAGCGAGGCCCGCCATGACTCGTACCGGCGGCTGCTGCTGAACGAGGACTAGCAATGCTTCCGGTCCTGGCCCGCATCGGGCCGCTCACCATCGGGACGCACGACTTCTTCACGATCCTCGGCCTGCTGGCCGGGTTCGCCCTCTACTACCGGGCGCTCCGTCGCGACGGCATCCTGGGCGGCCCGATCGCGCTGATCAGCGTGGCGGCCATCCTGGGCGGCGCGCTGGGTGCTCGACTTATCACCTCGTGGGAGGTGCTGGACGACGTGCAGACGGCAGGCCTGCCGCTGACCTACGTGTTGACCCACGGCCCGAAGAGCATCATCGGCGGACTGGCCGGCGGCTACCTCGCGATCGTGCTCACCAAGCGCGCGCTCGGCTACACCCTCTCCACCGGCGACTACTACGCCGCCGCCATCCCGCTGGCCCTCGCTATCGGGCGCGTGGGCTGCTTCCTCTCGGAGCTCCCGCTCGGCACGCCAACCAGCCTTCCGTGGGGGATGACGGTCTCTCCCGAGGCTGCCGCCGCCTTCCTTCGCTGCCCCGGCTGCGGTGGGCCGATGCACCCCAGCATGCTCTACGAGATCGGCTTCCACCTGGGAGCCTTCGCGCTGATCACGACCCGTGGACCGCTGCTTCCCGTCCGCGGTGACACGCTGAAGGCGTACTTGCTCGCCTACGGGCTCTTCCGCTTCGGGATCGAGTTCGTCCGCGGCAACGAGGTGCAGTGGCTCGGCCTGACCGGGCCGCAGCTGGTCCTCATCCCGCTGGTGGCGTGGCTTGTCCTGCATTTCGTTCGCCAGCTGCGCAGCGGGGTCTACCGTATGCCCCAGCCCCAGCCGGCCATCGCCTGAGGGAGACCCGGATGGATCCTGATCCGACCGCGATCGACGACTACATCCGCGCCAACCGCAGCACCTACACCCAGGAGGCGATCCGCGACAACCTGGTGGCTGCCGGCCACGACCCGGCGGCGGTCGACGGCCGCGTTCGGCGGGTCGGCCTCGGGACCCGCCTGGAACCCGGGGCCTCGCGCCGCCCAGCGCCGGTGGGCTCCTCGCCGAGGCCTGGGTCCTCTTCATCGTGTGCGGCGTCCTCGGCCTGGCAGGCTTCGCGCATGGCGATGTCATTCAGCGGCCACGGATCGTTCCCGATCTTCCTGTGGGACCTACGTTGGATCGGCCTGGCCGTGGTCCTGCTCGTGCGCTGGGCGGTCCCGAAGCTGGGAATCAGGGGCGTCTGGGCGGGCGTCCTCGGCGTTGCGCTGGTGCCGATCTTCGGCGCGCTCATGTTCGGTACCTGCGTTGCGGCATTACGGATCGGGAGGGCGTAGATGGACCCGGCGATCAAGCGCTATCTCGATGAGCACGGCGCCACCTATACCCCCGAGGCGCTGCGCAAGGGACTGCTGGACGCGATCCACGACGCGGCCGCCATCGACGCGGCCATTGCTGCATTTGCCGCTCAACGCGTCGCCGCATCGGCCGGGCGCCGGCCAGCACGCGCATACGTTTGGGCGGTCTTCGTGATCGGCGCGGTGGGCCTCCTGGCACTCATCGGCCTCCTCTTCGGCGTCAACCGCAATCCAGACAAGGTGAGCAGCATCGCTCTCTTTGGGGCGATCCTGCTCGGTTGCACGCAAACGTTATCGGCCCGGGGGTTGAGATCTCGATGTTCAAGGACAGCGGAGCCGGGGTGTACTACTCAGGCCCGACGACCCAGCTAACCACCAGCGACGGATCGCGGGCGGTCACCTTTGAGGGGCTCGAGAAGCTCACAGACTCAACGGACCCCAATTTCGGGCCAGATACGATCTCAGGGACCATCAGCTGGACGTGCTAGGAGGCGACCCCGGTCATGCGGCCCGAACTCGAGACGTACCTTCAGACCAACGGTTCCAAGTACACCACCAAGGCGCTCCGCCAGCAGCTGATCCACGCCGGGCACGACCTGCCGAGGTCGACGCAGCGCTGCAGGAGACGGAAGCGTCACGCGGACCGCGCTTCGCCGAGACGCGCGCCGTCCGATCGCGCTTCTGGCTGTTTGTCTGGGGCCTCAACGTGGCGGGCGTCGTGGTTGCCACCATTTGGGCGTTTCAATCGTCGAGCCGTGGCTATGCCGGAGCCGCGCCGATCGTGCTCGGCTTCTTCCTGCTGATGGGGCTAGGGATCTCGGGCCTCATTGGCCGGAGCATGCTCGGCAGGGGTGTTGCGGTCGCGTTGATTGTGCCGGTGGTCTTCACGTTGCTGCTGAGGGCAGATGCTTGGCCCTCTCTCGCCCGCCGTCGGCACTCAGTCCCGACGGGGACCGTGGAGCTGACGATCAACGCCCCTCTGCGGGTTCCAGGGTCTGGCCCGGCGAACTGCGAGGTCTATCCCACGTACGTCAATGTCTATGCAAACGATGTCGGGCCGATTGGCGACAGGGTGGCGGGATCGCATCGGCGTCGGCAGGCAATGCGTCCCAGGGCGGTGCGCTCGCTCGGGATCCCATCGACAACCGAGCACCGGTGACGGTGTCATCCTATGTGCAGAGTGTCTTTCCGATGGATGGCAACTCGAACGGCGCCCCGGGACCGCCATCATCGAAGGCCTCGAGGCAGCTACCGTCAGACAGCCCCACGTCGACCCGGATCGGATCAGCGGGACGTCAGCTGGGCGTGCTAGGTATCAGGCCACGAATCATTCAGCGAGGCGACCCGAGATCGAAGCGGCAGACGATTTCGCGCTGAGTTCGGACTCGATTCGATCCAGCCACCATGCCGGACCTGCTTCGAGGGACATGCACCATGCGGCCGGAAATCGAGGCGTATCTTCAGGCCAACGGAGCCAAATACACGACCAAGGCCGCGGGGCGCCGGGCGCTTCGCCCGACCCCGCGGGGACCATCTCTGGAACGGTCACCTGGGACTGCAACTAGACAGCCATGACCGCCGCACTGCCCCTCCGCCCCTACACCCCGCTGCGGATGGTGCTGACCGTCTGCGGCCAGTGCTTCACCGACGACCCCGACCGCGAGGTCGACTACGGCACCGACATCCTGCAGGGCAACCTGGTGCTGCAGGACGGATCGGTCTACCTGCGGCGCTACTGCCAGCGCGGCCACGGCGAGGTGGTGAGCCTGTACGACGAGGACTACCCATTGTGGGAGTACCTCCAGCAGTGGCGCGTGCCGACCCGCGAGATCATCCCCGACACACCCGACAACGTGATGCCGATCCCGATGGGCTACGCCAACGGCCTTGGGCGGCTGCAGACACAGCACTCCTGCATCCTGCTGCTCGACGTCACCGAGCACTGCAACCTGAACTGCCCGACCTGCTTCGCCGCCTCGGGGACCAACGTGGGCCGATACGCCCGGCTCCCGCACATCCTGCGGACGCTGGATGCCTCGATCGAGCGCGAGGGCGGCAAGATCGACGTCCTGATGCTCTCCGGCGGCGAGCCGACGGTGCACCCGGAGATCGTGGAGATCATCCAGGCAGCGGTCGAGCGCAACGTCACCCGGGTCCTGCTCAACACCAACGGCATCCGGATCACGAAGGACGACAGGTTCCTGGCCGCGCTGCACAAGCTGCGGAGCCGGCTCGAGGTCTACCTCCAGTTCGACGGCTTCGACCTCGAGACGCACCTCTTCCATCGCGGCGAGGACCTGCGCGCCATGAAGGCCGAGGCGGTCAAGCGCCTCACCGCTGCCCGCATCTTCACCACCCTCACCATGGTGGTGGCGCAGGGCGTCAACGACCACGAGATCGGCGCGGTCGCCGACTATGCCTTCGACACCGATTACGTCGCCGGCGTCGCCTACCAGCCGGTCTTCGGCTCGGGCCGGGCAAACCCCATCGACCCGATGAACCGCATGACCACCACCGGCGTCCTCAAGCGGCTGGGGCCACAGACCAACGGCCGGGCCGATGCGTCGGACTTCATCGCGCTGCCCTGCAGCCACCCCGACTGCTGCGCCATCACCTACTTCGTGAAGGAGGACAACGGTGTCCATCGGTCCATCCCGAAGCTGGTGGGGATCGAGCGCCTGAAGGACAACCTCTCGATCGTCGGCAACCGGATCGCCGCCGACGACCAGCTGTGGGACTCCCTGATCGGGATGATGAGCGAGACGACGACCATCAGTCGCCCCGAGCTGATCGACTACATCATCAACATCTGCGAGGCCTGCGACATCGGCATCGGCGGGTTCATGAAGGACATCGGCCGCTACCTGGTCAAGGGCGAGCGGGCCGCCGAGCTGGTCGCGCTGCGCACCAAGCGGTTGAGCGTGAAGTCGTTCATGGACGCCTGGACGATGAACATCGAGCGCCTCCAGCAATGCTGCGTGCACGTCGGCTCGACCGATGGCGAGGAGGACCCGGTGCGCATCCCGTTCTGCGCGCGGCAGCTCTTCGGCAACCTTCGGCGGCGCACCTCCGCCGGACAGGTGGCGGCCCGCCAGCTGGTCGAGCTGGACAGCCTGATGACCCGATCATGAGCGCCGACACCCCGACCCTCGATCCGATCAAAGCGTGGCTTGCCGCCCGGCCCCCGATGTCACGAGCTCAGAAGTACGACCGGCTGGCGTTCACCTTCTGCAAGATGGGCACGGTTGGCCTGATCGCCTGGCTCGTCTCGCCGCCGATCTTCGTGCTCGGCGTGGCGCTGGTCGCGATCTACCTCTACGGCAGGGCGGTCGCGCTCGGCATCACGCGCAGCCAGTGCATCCTGCGCCGGCCGCTGCTGATCATGGGCTTCTGGGCGGCCGTCGCCGCCGCGGATGCCACCTGGCTCATCGCCCTGCGCTGACGCCGCCTAGGGCAGGATCCCGCGGGCCTGGAAGGCTGCCAGCGCCACGCCGCCCTGCCCGAATCGACTCTCCGCCTGGTCGACGATCAGCTGCGCCAGGGCCGGCATCGTGGTGCCGGTCCAGTTGAACTGCGCCCACAGAATCGCGGTATCGGCGTTGACGTGACCCATCGTCTTCCGCACCTCCCAGAGGGCCTGCGACCAGATCGTGCCGTCGTGATGCACCTCGCCGTTGAGATCGGCTGGGTAGTGGCGGCCGGCGTCGAGCCGGCGCAGGCAGTGGACCGGGCCGGCGGTATAGCTGGTCGAGTCCCATTCCGCGATGCAGGCCGGGACGGGCTGCACGCCGGCGACAACCTCGCTCACATCGGCGGCCCAGTAGTCACCGAAGCCCTCGCTGATCGAACCGGCCTCGTTGGAGCTGAAGAAGGTCGCCGACTGGCTGAAGTGGATCTGGTGGCCGAGCTCGTGCAGGATCACCTCGGCGTCCTCGGCGTCGTCGACGCCGCCCTTGCCAAAGCGCATCTCGTCCTTGGGGTGGTCCGTCGCGAACGAGTTGTCGACGCCCCACTGGTTGATCCGGACGCGCTGCTGATCGGCGTTGATGGCCGGCCAGCCCTGCCGCACGCCGAAGCCGAGCGAGCGGGTATAGAGCTGCGACTGGGTCACCCAGTAGTAGGCCATCGCCTGCTCGAAGCGGTCGTCGTGACGGGTGTAGTCGTACGTGCAGTCCGTCTCGTATGCCGGGTTGCCGACCTCGCTCTTAACGACCGCCCAGGTGCCGCTCAGGTAGCCCGAACCGTCCAGATTGGTGAGGACGACACTGTGTCGCTGGATGTTCAGGGCTGGGTAGTCCGCATCCTTCTGGTCGGTGAGCGTCTGGTCCTTGGCGCTGACGACCGGGTTTGGGAAGAAGACCATTGCCTCGGCGGTCGTGCACGGCCCCGCCGGCTGCTTGGCGATCGCGGCAATCGGCGCAGTGGCAGCGAGCGCGGCAACCAGGGTCGCAAGGCACAGTCGACCGGCAGTACGGCGGGGCATGCGTTGACTCCTTTGGGTTGTTCGCTGGTGGTCGCAGGACGGTACGCGCGCCCCTGCGCGATCGTCAAACCGGGCAGGCTCGATAGCGGTGCCACGCGGCACCGTGCATGGGGCTTCCGCAATCGGGGCACGAGCCGTATGCTCCCCGCCTAGCGACGGAGGAGCGCCGGTGGCCCGCGACGAGAAGCTCGAACTGCTGCACAGCATCCCGCTCTTTTCCCGGTTCGATCACAAGCACCTGGAACGCCTCGGGCAGCTGGCTGAGGAGGTGGACGTTCCCGCCGGCAAGGTCCTCATCCGACAGGGGGAGCTGGGCGACGACCTGATGATCCTGGTCAAGGGTCTGGTGGCCGTCGAGCGCGACGGAGAGCGGGTCAACAAGCTCGGACCGGGCGAGTTCTTCGGTGAGATCGCCCTGATCGAGCGTGGGCCAAGGACCGCAACCGTCACCGCCGAGACGCCGTGCCGGCTGCTCATCCTCAACCACCGCGGCTTCCACGCGGTGATGGAGGAGTTTCCCGAGGTCGCGGCACAGGTCCTGCTGACGCTCGCCCACCGCCTCCGCAGCCTCGAGCCCACCTCGGTCCAGTAGCGGCCGCGGGCTAGTCCAGGGGCAGCTGCCCCGAGGCGATTGCCACTGCCAGCGCCAGCGCCGCCCGGGCAAAGGTGGCCACCACCTCGACGGTGACGTTCGCGACGGTGTCGCAGGCGAGGTGGTAGCAGGCATCCATCGGCGCGTCGGCGGTCCCCCCGAACTTCGCGGCCTGCGCCGCTGACTTCGTCTCCGTCGCGCCGCTGAAGATCCCGCCGGTGGGGATCCCGATCGCGTCGAATGACGCATGGTCGGATGAGCTGCCGAGGTCGGTGGGTTCAGCGCCGATCCCCGCATCCTCCAGGAAGCTGACGAGGAAGTCCGCCATCTGCTGGGAGCCGAGGGCTGCCGACGGGGCGTCGTACACGAGCGGCACGTAGTTGGTCGAGCCGAGCATGTCGAAGTTGAGGTAGGCGCTGATCTCCGCGCGCTCGGCCGGTCGCAGCGCCTCGGTGTAGGCGCGCGAGCCAAGCAGGCCGAACTCCTCGCCGGCCCAGAACGCGAAGCGGACCCGCACGGTCGGGTGGTCAGCGGCAAGCACCCGGGCCACGTCCAGCAGCGCGGCCGTGCCCGAGCCGTTGTCGTTGATGCCCGGCCCGTCGTGCACCGAGTCGAGGTGGCCGCCGAGCATCACGACGTGGGCCGCAACGGCATGCGACTCGGCGATGACGTTCTGGACCATGGCGCTGCCGATCTCGGTCTGGACGTTGACCGTCACCCGTCGCCTGGCATCGGCAGCAGCGCGGAGCGCCTCGCCCACCTCGGCCGATGCCGACAGGGCCGGGATCGTGATCCCGTCTGGGAAGATCAGGGTGGGGCGACGCACGGCGCCGGTCGACCACTGCGGGTACGACACGATGAAGGCCACAGCGCCCGCGGCGACCGCATTCACCACCGCGTCGCGGCGGAAGCAGGGCCCCGGCGGCGTCAGCGCGATCGCCCCGCGTGGAAAGTCGGCGAAGTCGGATGGAGCGCAGCCGCCGCTCTCGTTGGCTCCCTCCCCCACCTCCACGATCCGAGCGGTGACGTCTCCCGAAGCCGAGTAGATCATGGCGTGGAAGTCCGGCCCGCCTTCGAAGGAGGATCCGCCCGTGACGCTGATGGTGGCACCGGGATCCTCGGCGAAGGTCGCCATCTCGAAGGTCGGGGTCTGAACCGCGTAACCGAGGTCGCGGAGCGTGTCGGCCACGTAGTCGGTCGACGACGCGTATCCCGACGTCCCGGCGGTACGCACCCCGCCGTTCTCCTCGGCGATCGCTTCGAGGGCCTCGAGGTGTGACTCGATCGCCGCCGAGTCGACCTCGCCCAACGGCCCGAGCGAGGCGGGAGCGGACGCACCCGGACGCGGGGTCGGCGACAGCGTGCTGGCTGGCCCGCACGCGGCCAGGAGGAGCGCAAGGGCGGCAGGCAGCGGTGCGGCGCGCCGGGTCCGTCTGGTCAGCATCTGCACTCGATACAACCGCAGCGCCGGGAATGTTCGAACCAGGGAGTGTTGGCATGGCGATGCGAGGTCTCCCACGGAGGGGGCCGCTCGGCCGCAACACGCTCGGCTCCATCCTGCGGACCGTCCACGACATCGCTCACAGTGCGAGGAGACACACCATGGACCAGTTGAAGGAAGCCGGCCGCGAGGTCGAGACCGAGACGAAGAAGGGCCTTCGCGAGCTCGACGGCCACGACCTCGGCGACGACGTAGCCAACGCGGGCGACGAGGTCAAGAAGGATCTAGGCAATCTCGGCGACGACCTCCGTCGCGAAGGGCGCGAAGCCGGGCAGGAGATCGACCGGAACCTGCACGACTCGACGGAAACGCCTCGCTGAAAGGCCGATCCCCATGGGGCCCCGAGTCAATAGGACCCGGGGCCCTTCTTCATGCCCGTGCGCTGGAGTCCGCCGCGCCCGTTGCCTGCAACGCGGTTGTTAGCCCACCCGGGCCGACGGGATGCTCTTGTAGAGCGGGCCTCCGTAGGGTTGAGTCCGATGGCGGCACCGGCATCGGGCCGCACGCTCAACTCGCAGAGGTACGAACAAATGCTCTGGACGATCTTGGTCATCGTGCTCGTGCTCTGGCTGCTCGGCCTCATTGGGTCGGTTGGCGGGGGCCTCATCCACCTGCTTCTTCTCGTAGCAGCCGTCATCCTCGTGGTGCAGCTCCTATCGGGCCGCCGCACGGTCTAGGTGACCGCGGCTGGACTCCAGGGGGGCTTTCCCAGCACAGGCGACGCTCACGGGAGGTGAACAGCGATGCCACAGGGTGCGTGGTCGCCGAAGCGCGAACGACAGTACGAACACATCAAGGAGAGCGAGCGCGAATTCGGCCGATCGAACGACCGAGCCGAGGAGATCGCCGCTCGGACCGTCAACAAGCAGCGGTCAGAGGCCGGAGAGACGAAGTCCTCCAGGTCCACTCGCAAGTGACCGCGGACAGGAGTGAGCCATGTGCCTGACATGCGGCTGTGGCGATGCCCACCGGGTGATGGGCAAGAACGTGACGTACGAGGACATGCGGGACATCGCCGTCGAGAACGGGCGGACCGTCGACGAGACGCTCAGCATCCTGGCGACGACGGCCGCGGCCGACCGGAGCGACCACCAGCAGGAATACGATCGGCCCTGGGACACCGGGAAGGCGTAGCCTGGTGGGCCCTCGACCCTGAACCGTCCGGATGCTAATCTCCTGCTCGCCGGATCCGGCGATCCGGGTCCGCGAGCGGGAGTAACTCAGCTGGCAGAGTGTCTGCTTCCCAAGCAGAATGTCGCGGGTTCGAATCCCGTCTCCCGCTCCATCTCCTAGCCCCTCAGCGCGCGCGGCATCATCGCGGCAAGGCGCGGCAGGCTGGGCTTCGCCTCGTACCGGACAAGCATCGGCGCCAGGCACGGAACGGCCGTGGCCTGGGATCCAACGTACGAAGGGCCGAGAAGTCCTAGCCCTACGGTCGTCGCCGGTGCACGACCGCCAGGATTCCAACCGGCTCGCCCTCGGGATCGCGACGAGCCTCGAACTCGTCCCCGAGCAGCCTGATCCTGCGCCGAAGCTCAGCGACGTCATCTGGCCGCAAGCGAATGCCGAGGCGCAGCGTCGAGAGGCTGGCATCCAGGCCCGCCTCCACGATCTCCTCTCGCACCGCATCGATCACCGAAACGGTGTGGTCAACGCTCGGCGCCATGCGCACCATCCACGACTTCCCCGTGGACCGATACGGTCGCTCGAGCGCCCCGCGACGGCCGCCTCGGACCTTCTCGGCAGCCAGGAAGCCACCCCGAACCAGCGTTCGGACGTGGTGCAGCACGGTTCCTGGGTCGCGTTCGAGACGATCGGCGAGCTCCTTGTTGGTCAGCGCCTGCTCGAGCGTCAGCCGCAGGATTCGCAGGCGCAGGGGATGCGCCAGCGCCCGCATCTCGACGGGGGTTGCGTCCCGAATCGGCTCGTCTTCTCCAGTGATGGACTACTCTCCATCGGTGGGCTATCCTCCATCGCATTATGCGCCTCTCTGCCGCGCTGACGCGGATCTCGCTCACCATCCTCCTTGCCGCGCTGATCGGCGGTTGCGCCTCCGACAGCTCACGATCGGCGTCTGCCGAGCCTTCCACCGCGCCGGATACTGCCTCCATGACGGCCTATGACGCCGCGGCGGCCCTCGACCTCGTCGAGGAGGCAGCGCCGGAGGTTGACGCCGATGGCGTGAGCGTGCAGGACGTGAGCTGGGCCAGCCCGGGCGGAGGGCGCGTGAGCGCGTGGCTGGTCGTTCCAGCGAGCAGCGGTCCATTCGCCGGCGTCGTCTATCTGCACGGGACCGAGACCGACCGTGACGACTTCCGGGACGAGGCGGTCGCACTGGCGCACGGTGGCGCGGTGTCGCTGGTCGTCGATGCGCCGTTCGCGCGGACCGGCGACTCGAGGCACAACTACCTCCTCAACTTCGGGCTGCCGGAGCGGGAGCGCGACATGACCGTCCAGGCCATCGTCGACCTGCGTCGCGCCTACGACGTCCTCGCCGCCCGGCCGGACATCGACCCGGCACGCCTGGGCTTCGTTGGCCATTCGTGGGGAGCGTCGCTGGGCGCCGTGCTTGCCGCGGTCGATCCGCGGCCCGCGGCGCTGGCGCTGCTCAGCGGCCGGCCGTCGTGGACCGGCTTCCTGCGCGACTCGACCGATGCCTGGGTCGACACCTACCGCGAGCTCGTCGGCCCGGACAAGTGGGAGACCTACCTGAACGTGATGGCGCCGCTCGACGCCCTCGCGGTGGCGTCCGACCTGGACGGCGAGCGCATCTACCTCCAGTACGGGCGGACGGACGATGTCGTCCCCACGTCCGTCTCGCAGGAGCTGCGCGATGCCATCCCGACGGCAAAGGCCGACCTGTATGACGCGGGGCATGCGCTTGACGACGCCGCGACCGCGGATCGGGTGGCATGGCTGGTGGAGCGGCTCGGCCTGCAGCCTGTCGGCGCTGCGGTACTGGCGGAGGTCGGCCTCCCCGACGAGTAGGCGCTAGGGGGTCTCTGTCGGCGTGGGACTCGGCGAGGCCGTCGCGGAAGGCCGCGGGGTTTTCGTCTCGTCCTCCTCTGCCGTTGCCTTGGCTGTCTGCTGTGCCGTCGGCTGGGCCGTGGCGCCCGAACCGCCGTGGTCGTCCGACGCTTCCGGCGTGGCGGAGGGACTGGCGGCGTCGCTGAGCGACGGCTGCGGCGTATTCGACGGTGCAACTGAAGGCGATGCCGAGACCGACGGGGTCGGCGATGGGCTGGCGCCCACGTTGCGGACGATGTCAGCCAGCTGCCCGGCGAAGAGGGCTCCGGCCACCGCCAGGACCAGGGTCGCAGCTACTGCACCCACACGCAGGAAGCGGCCGGCTCCGCCGCCGCCAGGCGTCGGGTTGGCCAGCCAGGCCAAGAACCCGCGGCGAGGGGTGGGCTCGTGCTCGATCGCGGCCATGATCCGATCGGAGAGGCCGTGCGGCGCATCGGTGTCGCTGGTCATGGCGTAGCGCTCCAGCTCGCTGACGGCCTTCTCGCCTGACGCGACGGGCTCATCAAGCTCGCCCGGGTCGAAGGGGCGCCTGGTCATGCCGCGCCCTCCGGCCCGATGAGCGGCCGCAGCCGCTCGAGGCCGCGGCGAAGGTGCGTCTTGACCGTGTTGAGCGGACGCTTGGTCGATGCAGCGATCTCGTCCAGGCTCATCTCCCCGAAGAAGCGGAGGGCGACGACCTCGCGATACGGCTCGCCCAGCGCCGCCACGGCGAGCCGGACGGCCCGCTGGCGCTCACCGGCGAGGGTGATGGCGAGGGGGTCGGACCCCGGGGCCCCGAGGGGCAGGTCCGTGTCCAGCTCGGCAGTCTCACGACGCTGGCCCAGCCGCCGGTAGGCCTGGCGCGTGGCGATCCGGAGCAGCCATCCTCCAAGGGGCCCGTCGCCGCGGTAGCTCCCGATCGATCGATACGCCATGACGAAGCTCTCCTGCGCGACGTCTTCTGCGTCGTGCGGTCGTCCGAGGATGCGCAGGCAAGCTCGGTAGATCACTCCTTGCTCACGCTCGACGAGAACTCGGAACATCTCCCGATCCCCTGCCAGCACAGCATCGACGAGGGCGCGGTCTTCCACGCCCTCATCCTGCCACGCCGTTCGTTCCACCTTCGCTCAGTGGTCGTCGGAACCGCCCCCACCCGGACCCGAGTTCCCGCCGTGGTCGTCGGGCGACGCCGACGGGTCGGCCGCGCCGGACGCGTGCTCGACCTCCGACTCCGACCCGTCCGGGCTGGCCTCGGGAGATGCGTTCGCGTCGTCGTCGTTGACGTCCTCGTTCGCCACCGCGGAGGCCTCGGGTGATTCGCCGGCATCCTCGGAGGCGGTGGCATCCTCGCCCTGGTTCTCTCCCCGCACGTTGGCGGAGGCGCTTGGCGAGACGGTCGCATCATCGTGGCGCTGGCCGCTGATCGCCTGCGAGCCGAGGACCGCCCCACCCACGATGAGAAGGCCGGCAATCGCGAGGCCAAGGCTGCGGAACATTCGAAGTCGGTGGCTGGGCTGCATCGGTTTCCCTTCGGTTGTGCGTGACCGCAGGCTCGGATCGCGGTGTTCACCCAATACGAGGCACGGATCAGGCCCGAAGGTTTCAGGGGTTGCTACCATGTGGCCGAACATTCGCTTCGGGCGCCCCGTTCCGCGCGCCCGCTTCGTCCCTCGCACAGGAGACCGCCGCCGCTGATGAGCACGCTCGCAGAGCGCCCAACCGCCAATGCGCCGATGGGCCCGCATGGACACCGCCTCCCGCCCGCACGAACGCTGCGCTACAACCCATCGGCGGAGGAGCTCCAATCGCTCACGAGCCGCATGCCCCGGGCACGCCGCACGAGCTTCGGCAACTACAACGTCCAGACCAAGGTCGTCAGCCGATCCAAGGAGTCGACCTACCTCGTCACCGATGACCCCGCCGAGACCACGGGCAAGGCCATCTCCCGCGCTGAAGCTGCCCGCGTGGCGACCCTCCAGGACGCGTACGTCGCCGAGCAGCCGATGCTCGTCATCGATGGGTTCCTGGGCAACGATCCGGATCAGCGCTCCCGGGTGCGCCTGTACATCGAGGAGGCCAACGCCAACATCGCGGGGATGCAGCAGCAGCTCTACTTCCCGCCCGACGCTCCGGCGGACGAGTGGCAGCCCGAGCTGTCGCTGATCTACACCCCCAACCTGCCGATGCCCGGCTTCCCCGACGATCGCCTCATCTCGGTCGACCTGGAGGCCGGCGTCACGCGCGTCATGAACTCCGACTACTTCGGCGAGTCGAAGAAGGGCGGCCTGCGGATGTGGAACGCCCTCGTCTACGAGCGAGGCGGGCTCGCCATGCACGCCGGCTGCAAGGTCGTCCCGACCGATGGCGGTGAGCGCACGATGCTGATCATCGGCCTGTCGGGGACCGGCAAGACGACGACCACCTTCACCCGGCAGAACAACAGCCAGCCGGTGCAGGACGACTTCATCGGCCTCTTCGCGGGCGGCAAGGTGGTAGGGACCGAGAACGGCTGCTTCGCCAAGACGTTCGGTCTGGATCCTGCCCACGAGCCGGCCATCTACGGCGCGGTGGTCAAGCCCGATGCCTACCTCGAGAACGTCTCCCAGCACGAGGCCGGCGGCCCGGTCGACTTCTTCGACACCTCCTACACGAAGAACGGCCGCGCCACCTTCCCGATGTCGTCGCTCGGCATCTGGCGCGATCCGCGCGACATCGGTCCGGTCAACCACCTGCTCATCCTCAACCGGAACGACAACATCATCCCGGCTGTCGCCAGGCTCTCGCGCGAGCAGGCTGCCGCCTACTTCATGCTCGGCGAGACGCAGGGCACCTCGGCCGGCGGCGCCGCCGAGGAGGGTCGCGCCCTGCGCGTGCCCGGTACCAATCCGTTCTATCCGCATCGCGACGAGCAGCAGGCCAACCGCTTCCACGACCTCATGGGCAGCTGCGACTTCGACGTCTTCCTGCTCAACACCGGGCGGGTGGGCGGCACCGACGCCGACACCGACTCGAAGAAGGTGCAGATCGAACACTCCGGCGCGATCGTCAAGGCGATCGCCGAGGGGACGATCTCCTGGGAGCGTGACCCGGACTTCGGCTACGAGGTTGCCAGCGCGCTCCCCGGCATCGACGACCTCGAGCTGCTCCAGCCGCGACGTCTCTACGAGCGCACCGGTCGCGCCGCCGACTACGCCGAGTGGGTCACGCGCCTGAAGCGGGAGCGGATCGAGTTCCTGGAGGGCTTCCCCGGCCTCTTGCCCGAAATCCTCGCCGCCGTCAGCTAGCCCGCAGGCTCGCGAACGCTGTCGACCGCGAAAGCGGTCATGGCGTGGCTGAATCCCTTCAGCGTCAGGTCTTCGACGGGCTGGGCCACCACGGACTCCTCGATCGTGGCGAATACCCGCTGGCTGATCAGGATCTGCCCCGCCGTCGCCGCGCCGGATAGCCGAGAGGCGAGGATCACCGAGTTCCCGACCGCTCCGTAGTCGTACCTTCCCTCGAAGCCGATGCGCCCCAGGGTGGCGAAGCCGGCCGCGATGCCGATCCCCAGGCCGAGGTCGTAGCCCCGCTTGCGCCAGGCGGTTGAGAGGACGCCGAACCGTTCCCGCATCTCGCACGCGGTGCGGACCGCCGCGAGCTGGTGATCCGGCACCGGCGTGGGGTCGTTGAAGAAGACCATCAGCCCGTCACCGGCAAAGTGCTCCACCGTCCCGCCGTTCGCGACGGCCAGCTCCCCCACCACGCTGTGGTACTGGCGCAGGACACCAAGGACCTCCTCCGGCTCCGCCTGCTCGGCGAATGCGGTGAAGCCACGAAGGTCGGCGAAGAGGGCGGTGATCTCGCGGCGGTGTCCGGCCAGGAGCTGTTCGCCCTCGCTGCTGGAGAGCAGCTCCGCCGCCTGTGGCGCATAGCGGGCCAGCTCGGTGCGCTGCCGGTCGATCGTCTCGAAGAGGCGGACGTTCTCGATGGCCAGCACCGCCTGGTCGGCGAAGGTCTTGAGCAGGCTGATCTCGGACGAGGAGAACTCCTGGACGTGTCGCCGCCAGACCGACAGGACGCCGATCGGCTCGCCGTCGCGGAACATCGGGACGCCGAGGATCGTTCGGAAGCCGGCAATGCGCTGGGCCTCAGCCAGCTCATAGTCCGGATCCTCGAGCACGTCGATGATCTGGATCGGCGCTCGTTCGAGCATCGCGCGGCCCATCGCGGATCCGCGGCCGGGCGTGGGCACGAACCCGGTCATCAGGTCACGGAAGGCCTGCGGAACGTCCGCGCTGAAGACGCGGGCCCGGAACTCCCCGCCCATCTCCCGGGTGATGTTTCCCTGGTCGGCATGCGACAGCCGGACGGCATTGTCGAGCACGGCCTGCAGAACGGCGTCGAGCTCGAAGGTCGAGCGGCTGATCGTTTGCAGCACCTCGCTCACCGCCGTCTCGCGCTCGAGCGCCTCGTGCGTGTCGCCGAGCAGGCGGGCTACTCGGATCGCGATCCCGGCCTGGTCGGCGAACAGGCTCACGAGCTCGACCTCTTCGTCAGAGAACGGCATCACGGTCGTGCGACCCAGGCCGAAGGTGCCAATCAGCTCGCCGTCATTCCTGATCGGCACGCCCAGAAGGGTGCGGTAGCCGCCAACGGTATAGCCACTGCCGTGGTAGAAGGGATCGGCGGCGACATCGGCAACCTGCACCGCGTGGCCGGCCAGCGCCACGCGCCCGTTGACCGATCCCCTGTCGATGGGGTCGGGATGTGCACGCTCGTAGTCGCCGTGCCCGGCCGTCCCTCCGCTGGCGGCGACGAACTTGAAATGATCCCCGTCGAGCAGGAAGACGTGTGCGGCCTCCGCCCGGCACAGGGCAGCTGCCTCCGTCGCGATCTGGTCGAGGATCGGCTGGAGCTCGAAGCCCGCGCCGGTGACGGCGCCCAGCACGCGGCCGACGGCCGCCAGGGCGTCTCGCTCGGAGGTGCGGGCCTTGGTTTCAGCCATCCGTGTCGAGGGTTGCCTCGACCGAGAGCTCCACGTTCCCGGCCAGCGCCCGCGAGATCGGGCAGCCGTCGCGGGTGCCCTCGGCGATCCGGTCGAACTCCTCGGGCGTGATGCCGTGCACGTGGCCGAGCACGGTGAGCGCCGAGGCGGTGACAGTCCAGCCGCCGCCCTCCGGCTTGTCGAAGGTCACCTCGGCCTCGACGTGCAGCTCCTCCGGCGTGTAGCCGGCGCGGCCGAGGTCGGCGGAGAACGCCATCGCGAAGCAGGCGGCGTGGGCGGCGGCGAGCAGCTCCTCAGGCGAGGTGCGCCCATCCGGCTGTTCGGTGCGTGACCCCCATGAAACGGGCAGGTCCATGAACAGGCCGGACGTGCCGGCCGAGACCGACCCGCTGCCATCGGTGAGCGAGCCCTGCCAGGTAACGGTGGCGGTGCGGACGGCGGCCATCGGATCGGTCCTCCTTGTATCCTGCGGGAGCCTCAGCCTAGCGCAGAAGGACCGATCTTGAACGTCGAGCCGCCCCCTCAACGACCGCTCCCGACGATCCGCGGCGAGCAGGTCTACCTGCGTCCCGCCGAGCGGGAGGACATCGGCCTCTTCGTGCGCTGGTTCGCCGATGCCGAGACGACCCACTACCTCGCCCTGCGTGCCCCATTCAGCAAGGCGATGGAGGAGAAGTGGTTCGAATCCATGCTCGAGCAGCAGGGCAAGCGCGCCTACCACTTCGTCATCTGCCTGCTGGACGATGACCGCGCGATCGGGACCGCCGGCTTCCATCACGTGAACCAGGAGGACGGCCACGCCTCCTTCGGGATCAGCATCGGAGAGAAGGCCGAGTGGTCGAAGGGCTACGGCACCGATGCGCTGCGCGCCATCTGCGACTTCGGCTTCGGCCAGCTGCGCCTCGAGCGGATCGAGCTGGACGTCTACGACGCAAACCGCCGGGCGCAGCGGTCCTACGAGAAGGCCGGCTTCGTCACGGAGGGGACCCTCCGCCACGCGCTCTTCTCCGATGGCGCGTTCCACGACGTCGTGCGCATGTCGCTCCTCCGCGAGGAGTGGGCGGCGCAGCCCCGGCCCCGGCCGTGGGACGAGCTCAGCTCCCCCGACGGAGCCTAGGTGTTCGAGCTGCGCCGCGACCCGGTCACCGGCTGGTGGTCGGCGGTGGTCACGGACCGGACCTTCGAACACGCCTCGTTCGCCATCCAGGCCACGCCCATCGAGGGGACGCACTGCCGCCACTGCGACGACGACCCGACGCCGCCCGCGGACGCCGCGGAGGACACGTCCATCCGGCGCGTGACCCTGCGGCAGGACGCCTTCCACCGCATCGACACCGGGCGCGAGCGGACCGGGCAGCTCTCCGTCGACCAGGCGCTGGCCGCCAGCGGGTCGTGGGAGATCCTCGTCGCGCCACGCGACCACCACGAGCGCCTGGCCGATGCCCCGCCAAGGCTGGCGGTGAACCTGCTGCGCGCGCTGCGCGACACGATGCGCGAGATGGCCGCCGAGCCGCGTCCCGAGGATGAGCCCCGCTACATCCAGGCCGTCCAGAGTTACGGGATGCAGGCGGGGTCGCGCAGCAGCCACCTGAACATGGAGCTGTACTCGATCCCGCAGGTGCCCCACTGGGTGGCGGAGGAGATCGGCGGGGGCGCGCGCCACGTCATCAAGACCCGATCCTGCGTCTGGTGCAGCCTCGCCCGCAGCGAGGAGGAGGCTGGCGAGCGGCTCGTCCTGGCCGAGGAGCGCTACGTCGTCTTCGCGCCGGCGGCCAGCCGCTCCGCGTTCGAGCTGATGATCGTGCCGCGGGCGCACGCCGCCGACTTCACCACGCTCGATGACGATGACATCGCCGCCGCGACCGCCACCCTCCAGCGCACCCTCGGCGCGCTCGACGCCCTCGGCGACCCGCCGTACAACCTCTTCCTCCACACCGCGCCGGTGGGCGAGCGGCTGGACGAGACATTCCACTGGCACTGGGAGCTCCATCCGCGGCTGCGCGTGATCGCCGGCCTCGAGCGCGCCACGGCACTTGCCGTCAACCCCGCCGCACCCGAATACGCCGCGAACGTGCTGCGCGAGCACCTTCAGCGGGAGAGCGTGTAACAGGTGCGTGCCCGACGGCGTCCACAGCGCACATGGCCCTGGCACGACGGCTTGTATTTCGCTCCGCATTTCGCCCCGCCTCGATGACGGTCGAGCGGGACGGCTCCGACGCGCGCAAGGCCGAGTTCGATCGGATCTTCAGTGCGTACTCGGCGCCCATCTACAACTACGCGCTGCGCATGGTGGGTGACGCGGATCGCGCCGCGGACATCGCCCAGGACACCTTCATCAAGGCCTATCGGAAGCTCGACACCCTCACCGATCCGTCCGCGACCCGTGCCTGGCTGTATCGGATCGCCACCAACACGGCCTTCGACGAGATGCGTCGTCGTCGCCACACCGTGCCGATGGATATCGGCGATGACCACCCCGTGGAGCAGCCCGACGGCGGTCCCGGCCCCGAGACCCAGGTCCTCAGCGGCCTCCTCGACGAGCGGATCAACCGCGCGCTGCTGCGCCTGAAGCCGAATCACCGACAGTGCCTGATCCTGTCGGACGTGGAGGACATGAGCGCGGTGCAGATCGGCGAGGTGATGGGGATGTCGAACGGCGCGGTGCGTGTCCTGCTATGCCGTGCACGAGGTGAGATGCGCCGCCTGCTGGCGGCGGAGGGCCTGGTCCGATGACGTTCCGCGGCAACCATGTCGACGAGCTGATCAGCGCGTCCCTGACGGGCGAACTCACCGATAAGGAGCGCCTCGAGCTCGATGCCCACCTCGTCCGCTGCGAGGCCTGCCGCGCCACGCTGGCGGCCTTCACGGCGGAGCGGCGGATCCTCTCCGGCATGCCGGTCGCGGATCCTCCTCGGGACCTCTCCGCCCGGGTTCGAACCGGAATCGAGTCGGGTCGCGGGCGCCCGTGGTGGCAACGATCCAGCAGCCTCATCGCCATCGGAGCGTCGTTGGCCACCGTCGCCGCCGCGGTCCTGGCGGTGGTCGTCCTGAGCAACTTCGACTTCTCGCCGGTCGGGCAGTCGAGCAACTCGCCGGTTGCCTCGGTCTCGTTCGCGCCCGGCCCCAGCGCCGTGGAGACCTCGCCCGCCACGGAAGGGCCGACCCCGGTCCCCGCGCTCGCCCTCGGCTCCGGGGAGCTGGGCTACCTGTCGCTCAACGGCGCTCCGCTCGAGGCCTCGCGTCTCTCCTTCATCAACGACGCGACTGGCGAGTCGATCGACGCGGGCACCGTGAGCGGAGCACCCATCGCGGCCTCGCTTTCACCAAATAGCCGCTGGCTGGCCTACATCACCCAAAAGGGGGAGACAGGCGCCAACGAAGTATGGGTTCTCGATCTCGCCAAAGGCGGCGTCCAGCACGTCGGCTGCTCATCCGCGGCACCGTTCACTGATCGTCTGGCGTGGTCTCCGGACAGCCGCTACCTCGCCTTCACCCTGGTGGGCGTCGACATCGGCCCAGAGGCTGGTTGCGAGGCCGCCAGCAACGGGACCGACGTCTGGCTTTTCGACACGACGACCGAAAAGCGCTCCCAATTCACCACCGCCGGCTACGCCTTCGCGGCAGACTTCGCGCCAGCCGCGGATTCCGGGGAGGACCAGCTCTGGGTCAGCTTCGCGATGGAAACCCCGCAGAGTGCGCTGCTGCTCGTGCCAGGCGGCCCGGGTCGTGACACCGGCGATCAGGCGCCGGGCGTCTTCCTTCCGCTGCTGTCACCGGACGGCACCCGCGCGATGTTCTGGAACGGGACGATGACCTCCAATGGTGGGTCGTGGCATTTCTCCCAAGGCGGGATGCCGCAGCTTTCTGGGGACTTCCGGTCAGCCGGACCAGCATCTGCATGGACCGGCACGCCGCTCTTCACTGACCTGACCCCGGTCGGTGGGGAAGCGTTCGCATCTGGCAGCTTCGAGTGGGGCGCGAACAGCGACCAGATTGCCTTCTGGGATGGGGCATGGACCGGCGTCCCGCAGAGCGCCGATGGGTTGTACCCCAGCCAGCTGGACGTGTACGTCGGGAGCGCTCACGGCGACCTGCTGAGCGTGGCATCGCGAGTGATCCTCGACCGCCCAGAGGGATCCTGGATCGTGGATGTCGCGATGTCGGGCGGGATGGCCATCACCATCGGCCTGCCGTCAGCCGGGATTGGGGATCCGCCGTCCGCCTACCTCGTGGTCCTCTCTGACGAGGGCGGCAAGTCGCGGAACATCGGGGGAGGGGTCGAGCCGCCGCCGTGGAACGGGCCGGCGGTCTACGGCTACTGACCGCGGAGGCGGGCTCGCGGCGAATCCATCGGGCTACACTCGGGCGCAATGAGCGAACGCCAGATCCTCGACGCCGACGAGCTGCGTCGCGCCCTCACCCGCATCGCGCATGAGATCGTCGAGCGCAATGGCGGGACCGATGACCTGGTCCTGGTCGGGGTGCGCAGCCGCGGGGTGCCGCTGGCTCGGCGGCTGGCGGGGCTGATCGAGCAGCACGAGGGGGTGAGCCTGCCGGTCGGGGCGCTCGACATCAGCTTCTATCGCGACGACCTGACCAAGATCGCCCACGCGCCCATCGTCAAGAAGACGCAGGCGATGCCGGAGATCGACGAGCGGACCGTGGTCCTGGTCGACGACGTGCTGTTCACGGGGCGAACCGTTCGGGCGGCGCTCGACGCGCTGACCGATCACGGGCGTCCGCGGGCGGTGCGCCTGGCTGTGGTGATCGATCGAGGGCACCGCGAGCTCCCGATCCGCCCCGACCACGTCGGCAAGAACCTGCCGACCTCACGCGAGGAGATCGTCCACGTGCGCGTGGTCGAGAGTGACGGCAACGACGAGGTTGTGCTCGAGCGGACGAGCGACCCGGCCGCCTAGGCGACCTCGCCCCGTTCCATTGCCTCCCAGTACGCGCGCCAGCCGCCGAACGAGGTGATCTCGCGTTGGCCGACGGTCATCGCCTCGGGGAAGAGGATGCCGTCGACCCATCGGCCATCCGAGAGCTCGATCGGCCCCTTGTAGAGGCCGGGCGGCTCGCCCGCCTCGACCCTGGCCCACACTTCGTCGGGGAGCCAGTAGATCTCGCCGGGAACCGAGATGCCGCCCTCCTCGACGCGATACATGCCCGGATGCACATCGCCGATCGAAAAGATCCGGTAATGCGGCGCGGTCCGGAACTCCCCCAGGAACTCCGCTCCCTCCAGGTTGGCGTGCAGCTTCAACCCTCGCATCAGGGTTCCGTTCACGAACAGCTCGACCGCCATGGGCCCTCCTTGGGTGATGGGCTGCGACCGGGCCCTCCGAAGGACCCGGCCGCAGGTTCAAGCGGAACGCAGGGTACGCTGCGCGCTCCGCCTCGATTGGCGAATTTGACCGTAGGAGGATCGGGCGTCGTTATACTGTCGGGGACCTTTAACGACGGTCCTGTGAGGCCGCCAAGGAGACCAGATGGACGACCCCGCGGAGACTTCGCTACGCCATCGGCCCGATGCCGGTGGCGTCCTTGCGTCAGGGCACTGGCCATACCGTCACCTGCTCGACGTCGACCAGCTGACGCGTCGTGAGCTGGAAGGCTGTCTCGACCTGGCGGTCGTGATGCGCACGCGGCGCGGAGTCCGGGAGCCGCTGGATCAGCTGCGTGGTGAGGTGGTTGGGCTTGCCTTGCTGGAGCCGTCCACCCGAACCAGGGTCAGCTTCGAGCTCGCCGCCACCGCACTCGGAGCGCAGGTCGTCAACCTCCCGAACGAGGCCAGCAGCCTGGCAAAGGGTGAGTCCCTGATCGATACGCTGCTGACGCTCGAGCGCACGGGCATCACCACCGTCGTCCTGCGGCACTCGATGAGCGGAGCTCCGTACCTCGCAGCACGCAGCACGGGCCTTCGCGTGGTGAACGCCGGCGATGGAGCCCACGCCCATCCGACCCAGGCTCTGGTCGATGCGCTCACGCTGCGCGAGGCAATCGGCCCCTTGGACGGGAAGAAGATAGCCATCGTCGGCGACATCCTCCATTCGCGGGTCGCCCGTTCGAACATGCACGCTTTGGCGAGGCTCGGCGCATCCGTCTGGCTGGCGGGGCCGCCTGCCTGGGTGCGCGATTTCGCCGGCTGGCCCGGCGTCACCGTCGCAGACCGGCTGGAGGACGCACTGGCCGATGCCGATGCAGTGATGGCGCTCCGGATCCAGCTCGAGCGGCTCACCGACGACTCGGCCATGTCGCTGCGCGAGTACACGGCCAGCTGGGGTCTCGACGAGTCCCGGATGGCGCTGGCTGGCCGTGGCGCTCCGCTCCTCCACCCCGGCCCTGTGAACGAGGGTGTGGAGCTCACGGCGGACCTGGCGCGCAGCGTGCGAAGCCTGATCGGCACACAAGTCGCCAACGGAGTGCCGGTGCGCATGGCCGTCCTCTCACTGCTGGCCCTGTGAACCCGTTCGGCTCCATCGAGGACGGGTCGGCGACCCTGCTGCTCGGCGGGGCACGCGTGATCGACCCCGCAACGGGGAGCGACCAGGTGCGTGACCTGGCGATCGTGGACGGTCGACTCGCGGAGCCCGGCGAGCTGCCGCCTGGCGCGGCACGGATCGACGCCAGCGGGCTCGTCATCGGCCCGGGCTTCTGCGACCTGCACGCTCACCTTCGCGAACCGGGGATGGAGCGCGCCGAGACCATCACCAGCGGGACACGTGCAGCCGCGCGCGGCGGCTTCACCACGATCTGCGCCATGCCCAACACCGACCCGCCGCTCGACCAGCCGGACCGGGTGGCCTGGGTCGTGGACCAGGCGCGGGGAGGCGCCTGCCGGGTGCGCATCATCGCCGCCGCGACTGTAGGGCGGGATGGCGAGCGGGTGAGCGACGTGGCGCAGCTCGCGGCGACACGAATCGCGGGGATCAGCGACGACGGGGCGGCTGTCACGTCCGCCGCGCTGGTGCGCGACCTGCTTACGCGATTGGCGCAACTCGGACTGCCACTCATCGAGCACGCGGAGGATCCGGCGCTTTCGGCGGGAACCGTCATGCGCGCGGGCGCGACAGCCACGCGGCTGGGGCTCGCAGGCTGGCCGGCGAGCGCGGAGCTGTCGATCGTCGAGCGGGACATCGCCCTGGCCGACGAGACCGGCGGCTGGGTGCACTTCACCCATCTGTCGACCAAGGGCGGCCTGAACGCGATCCGCCGCGCGCGGGAGCGCGGGATTCGCGTCACCTGCGACGTGACGCCGCATCACATCGCGCTGACGGATGCCTGGGTCGCGGGTTGGCGCGGCTTCGCCTGGGAGGAGCCGGACGGCGTCGCCGCCGACCCATTCGGAGCGCCGCTGGACGCCGCGCTCGCCTACGACCCCGCTTGCCGGGTCAACCCGCCGCTCGCTCCGCGAGCCGAGGCGCTGGCGCTGTTGGCCGGCGTCGCCGATGGCTCGGTCGACGCCATCGCCACCGACCACGCCCCGCATCCACGCGAGCGGAAGGGAGTCGAGTTCGGCGCGGCGGCGCCGGGGATGATCGGCCTGGAGACCGCCCTGTCGCTTGGCCTGGCAGCAGTTGACGCGGGCAGCCTGGAGCTCGGGCGGCTCCTGGCGGCCCTCGGCACGCGACCCGCGGAGCTCATCGGCGAAGAGCGGAGCCTCGCGCTCGGATCCGTAGCCGACCTCGTCGTCTTCGACCCCGCCGCTCGCTGGCGAGTCGAGGCATCGGCCCTGGCCTCGGCTTCATCCAACACGCCCCTGCTCGGCATGGAGCTGCCCGGCGTGGTGCGGCTCACCGTTGCGGGCGGGCGCGTCACCTATCGCGAGGGCTTCGAGGCGACCACCTGAGCGGAGCGCGACGCGGAGCGACCTCGAGCCGGATGTGGGACCATGCGCCCGCCCATGTCGATCCGCACGAACGAGGAGCTCGATCCGAATGAAGGACCAGGCTTCGGATGCTTCGTCTGGCAGGCGATCCTGTTCGCCGGCCTCCTCTTCCTCATCCCGGTCGGCCTCTTCACTTTCAACTGGCCGGTCTGGCTGCTGGTCGTGCTCATGTTCGTCGACATGGTCCTGCTCTTCTTCATCAGCATGACCAGCGTCTTCCTGCTGCGCGTCTTCTTCGCCGATCGCCGCCGTGGCCGCGGTCGGACGATCGGTGCCGCCGGGCCGACGCGGGTCATCACGACCGACGAGCCCGCCGCTCCCGGCGCCGATGAGCCGACCAACGAGGGCGAGGCCGAGTAATGCCGCTGATGGTCACCTTCTTCAACGTGCGCAAGGGGCGCGACGCGCTCTTCAAGCGCGGGATGCGCCATTTCTTCCCGCGGACCATGAAGCGCTACGAGGCCGACTACGGGATCCGCTTCATCGGCTGGTTCAACGTCACCGAGGGATCGGAGTGGAACAACGTCCTGATCCTCGACCTGCCGACCTACGCGGTCCTCGACCAGCTCTACCTCGATCCCGCGGCGCGCGGGCTCGGCCACCGCGTCGCGGAGTCGGTCTTCGACAAGAAGCACATCATCTTCCTGCGCGAGCGAATGGGCCCCGACCTGGTCTTCAAGCCGTGAGCGCGCCTCGCATCTCGGCCCTTCGCGAGCTGGCCGGTGAGGCCGAGCTCGAGCGCCGCGACTTCGTGTACGAGGCCACCGAGCAGCTGCGCCGCTTCCTCGACGCGAACCGGGAGCGGCTGCTCGAGATCGGCCCCATCAAGCTCGTCGACGACGAGCAGGACTACCTCGTCTTCAACCCCATCGACCAGGTGTGGACGACGCGCCTCACCTACCAGGATCCGGCGGACAGCGAGTGGTACGACGAGGAGCAGACGGTCGAGGCGGTGAGCGAGGTGGTCGAGCTCTACAACCTGGCCGACATCCTGTCGTGGTTCGTCGAGGCGTCACGCGATCCCACGAACCACCTCGTCTCGGCCGACAAGCTGGCCGAAGAGGAGGCGATCCCGGAGGAGCCGCGCGACGAGGACTGGCAGTCGGGCCTGCCGACCACCCAGCAGGAGACGATTGCGGCACAGCGCCTCTGGCAGCTGGCGGATGCGTACCGCACCCAGATCGGCGACCAGCAGAAGCAGGTCCTGCGCGAGTTCGCCGCCAATGCGGAGGAGGTCCTGAAGCGCACCGGCGACCTCGTCCTGCTCGACGAGGAAAGCGACACGCTCGTGCTGCGCGCCGACGGCCGCTTCGAGACGAGCCTCGACCTCTCGGACATGCCGAACGGGACGGCGCTCGTCGACGAGCCGCACCGTGTCGGCCTCACCGTCACCGACGCCCGCACCGTGGCCGACGTCTACGACCCCACCGACGTGCTGCAGTGGGTCACCGACGCCCTCGCCGAGCGGTATCCGGCGGTCGACTTCAGCGCGGTCTACGAGTAGGCCGATGGAGCCGCTGCCCGTCGCCACGCCAATGCACGAGCTGCCGCACGGCGCCGCGCTCACCAACGCCGGCATCGAGGAGCTGTTCGAGGCCGCCGGCGCGCTCCGCCGCGGGCACTTCCTGTTGAAGAGCGGCCGCCACTCGGACCGCTACCTCGAGAAGTTTGCCGTGCTGCAGTACCCGGTCCTGGCGGTCGAGATCGGGCGCCGCCTGGCCGCCTCCCTGATCGACCAGGATCCGACCCTCGTGGTCGGCCCCACCACCGGCGGCGCGCTGCTCGCCGCCGAGACGGCGCGACAGCTCGAGGCCGCCCTGGGTCGCACCGTGCGGGGCGTCTTTGCCGAGCCGATGGAGCGCGGCACCCGCGCCCTGCGTCGCGGCTGGCCGGTCGCCGAGACCGAGCGGGTCGTCCTCGTCGACGACATCCTCACCACCGGCGCCTCACTCGCGGAGACCGTCCACGCGGTGCGCGCTGCCGGCGCCACGCCCCTCGTGGCGAGCGTGATCGTCGATCGCTCGACCGGCCCGGTCGACATCGGCTGCCCGATCCAATCGCTGGGTCGGATCGAGATCGCCTCCTGGACGGCCGACGAGTGCCCGCCCTGCGCCCGCGGCGAGCCGATCGTCAAGCCGGGGAGCAGCGCGGCCAGCTAGACGCCGGGCTCCTGCCAATTGACCTGCGTCAGCCGGGCGGGAGGGAACTCGCCATCCAGCGGCACGATGCCCGTCTCCGCCTCCAGCGGGATCCCGATCGGCGCGACGAAGTAGCGCCCGGCCAGGCGCCTCGCCTCGGGATCGAGCGCGAAGCCGGCCTTGGCGCGATGGAACGTCACGGTCAGGTCGGCGGCCACCACCGGATCCGAGCGAGTGCCATCGGTCAGGTCGATGCGGGTCGGCGTGTCGATGGCCAGCACGCGGCAGGGCCGCCCGGCCGCACGGGCGTGGGTGACGATCGCGTTCAGCAGGTCGACGGCGCTCGAGATCGGCTCGCGCAGCGGCCCGGCAGCGCCGCTCCCCAGCAGCGCGTCAACAAGGAGGCTGGCCGGCGAGAGCCGCGACCGCAGCTGGAGGAGAAGCTCCGGCGTCGGTGCCACGAAGAGCGACAGCGCGCCGTTCGAGGCCATCGCCTGCAGCACCGCCCAGTTGTGCGCGGCCGCCACGCCGCTGATCCGCGCCGGGTCGCCGACCAGCACCGCGGTCACGGCTCGGCCGGCGGCGGCGAGGCGGCGCGCGACGACGAACCCGTCGCCGCCGTTGTTCCCCGGCCCGCACAGCACGACGGTCAGGAGCGCCGGCGCAAGTGGCCCGCCGGGGCCGGCGATCGGCTCGGTCATGGCGGCCAGCTCGGCGAGCGCCAGCTCGGTGACCGCGGTGCCGGCGCTCTCCATCAGCGCGTCGGGGGAGAGGCCGAGTCCCTGCGCCGCCTCATCGATGCGGGCCATCTCGTCCCCGCCGATGAGAACCGTCACCTCCCGCGCCGGCCGCTCGGCCGGATCGGTCATGGCAGGGTCTTCAGGTACTCGACGACGGTGGCGATCTCCTCGGCGGTGAGGTTCGTCGGCGGACCGCCGAAGACTGGCATGCCGCCCCGGACGATGCCGGCCACTGCGGGATCGGTGCCGGCGATCCAGAGGTTGGCCCAGTCGTCGGGATGATCGGTTCCGAGCTGCTGGAGGTTCTCGCTGGTCGGGCCGTTCTTCACCCCGTGGAGGCTCGGGAACGCGGCCTGCCCGGCGAGGTCCGGGCCATGGCACGCCTGGCAGCCGGCCGCCTTGATGATCGTCACCGCGTTCAGGCCGCTGCCGCTGCCCGAGGGTTCCGGGGTGCCGAGGATCGGTGGGTTCGAGCCATTCAGGTTGGTGGCGAAGAAGACGGCACCGGCGAGCAGCATCGCCCCGGTCAGGCCAAGGGCCCAGCGCGGGATGCCACCGGTGCGTGACTCGATCGGGGTGTGGACGGTCATCGGCTCAGTGCGCGCCCGACGCGGCGACCGCGTCGCCGGGGACCGCATCGGTTGCGACCGCGTAGTCGGACCGCCGAGCGCTGGTGTACATCAGGAACACGTTCAGGGCGACGATGGCCGCTGCCAGCGCGCTCAGACCGAGACCGGCGCCGAGCACGAGCCGGAACCAGAAGAGCAGCCCGCTGACATCCTCCGACGGCGCTCCCTGCGCAAGGAGCGAGCCCTGCGCCACGCCGCTCGCGATGAGCGCCAGGCCGGCCAGCGCGGCGCCGGCGAAGGCGGCCCACAGGGTTGCCTCGGCGAGGAGGGTTCCACCCCAGTCGCGCCGCAGGACGCGTGGGAAGGCGTGGTCGGCGACGGCCAGGAAGGCAAAGGTCGCGGTGCCCAGCAACCCGAACAACTGGACCCCCGTCCCCCAGCCGGTCCTCCCGACGAGGGCATGGACCGAACCGAGGGAGCCGATCGCCTCGAGCAGCGACACCGCCACCAGGAAGGCGAGCGCGACGAGCGCGAACGGGACCGTTCCGGGCGACAGGACGAGCGTCCAGCGTCCGCTCAGGCTGAGCAGCAGGTTGGCCACCAGCAGGAACGCGGGAAGCACTAGCAGGAAGGTCGCCACGTTGCCGATCTGGGTGATGGCAAACGGAACGGAGACATCGACCAGCGTTGCGAGCGGAGCCAGCGTGCTGAAGCCGAGCCAGAGCAGCCAGCCGAGCAGCGCCAGGCCCGCGGAGTAGAGCGGGTTGCCTGCGGCGCGCGGGATGACGTAGTAGAGCGTCCCGAACGCGAGCCCGCCCAGGCAGAGCGTCTGGAGGGCGCGCCCGTAGAAGGCGTTGACCAGCGCCGCGGGGACCTCGGGCAGCTTCACGAACGGCTCAAAGCTGGCCAGGGTTGCCAGCCCATAGAGGCCCATCAGCGCGAGGAGCGCGACCCCGAAGTACCAGATGCTGACGTACGGCAGACGCTCAGCTGACGACAGTACCGTTCGCCAGAAGGCCACGTTCGCGAGCAGCAGCGCCAGCAGGAGGACGCCGTCAACCGGCAGCGGGAACTCGGTCAGCGTGCCCGACGCAGTGAGCTGTGGGACGTAGAGGGCTGCCAGGCCCGCGAGCAGGCCGACGTTCCAGAGCGCCGCCGAGGCCGATGCCATCGTCTCGCTCATCAGGCGTCGCCCCACGAGCCGCGGGGTGATGAAGAAGACGGCTCCCAGTCCGGCATTGCCGAGCCAGCCGTAGACGAGCGAGTTCCAGAATCCCGAGGTCGTCGTGGCCGGGCTCAGCTCGAAGGTCAGGACGCCGCTGAAGGTGGGCATCTCGAGCCGGATCGTCAGCTGGTCCGGGAAGAGCTGGAGCGCGGTCCACAGCAGCCCGATGCCGGTCGCCACTACGAACCAGACCAGCGCGGCCACCAGGAAGGCGGTGGCGGCGTTGTCGGGCTCGTTCGGAAGGATCGGGCGACGGACCTTCGGTGGCTGGTCGTAGGGTCGCAGCTTCTTCGGGTTCACGGCCATCGGCGTGCGCAGCCTCGCATCGATCGGGACGGGTCGCGACCGCGCGAACCCGGCGGCATTGTAGCCGACGCTACTCCTTGGGCACCTCGCTCATCAACGCCACGACGTTCCCATCGGGGTCATGCAGGAAGGCCATCCACAGGTCATACGCGGGGTCCCGATGCACCACGTGCGGCTGGTCCTCGAAGGTCACGCCGCGCGACTCGAGCGTCTCGACGGCCTGGCCGATGTCGTCGACGCGGTAGTAGATCGCGGACTCGCCACCGAAGGCTCGCCCCTCGGGCTCCACCAGCATCAGCCGCACCCCGCCAGCATCGAAGAAGCGCATCCCGGGGAAGGCGTAGAGGAAGTCCACGCTCATCGGTCCGGTCGGGAAGCCGGTGCAGACCATCTCGTCGGTGCCGTGGTAGCTCCCCGCCGCCGGGCCGCCGACCAGGGTGAGCGACCAGGTGTCGATCGGGGAGCCGCCGGGCCCCACCGGAAACGATGCGGCGGCACCGGACGACGACGGGGGGAGGCAGCCAGGGAGGGCCGCGACGCTCGCATCGGGGCCACAGGGAAGAGGGGAGGGTCGTTGCTGACCCCCGGCTGGGTTGACGCGCCGTACGGTGCGCAGGCGGCAAGCCCAAGTGCAATCGGTCTCGATTCGCCTGTTTCGCGCGGGAGACGGTTCGGTACACTCCCGCGAATGGCAACCGATACCGCGACCTCGAGCGTCATCTCCGGCACCGCGGAGCGGCCGTACGCGCCGAGCTGGATCAACCGCCTGACGTGGTGGATCGACCGCGCGCCGGGGCCGCCCTGGCTCGTCTTCGCCGCCTTCCTGGCGATCACCGAGTCGATCGGCCTGCTCCAGAGTCGGGTCGGCGGACTGGCACCGGACGTCGGGCTGGGCACGGGGCTCTACTACGGCGCGTTGCCGGTCGCGCTCCTCTGGCTGATCTACTACCTCGACGGCGAGGCGCACGACGCGATGGACGACTTCGAGCCTGCGCTGGACGTGTCCAAAATGGAGGCGGCGCGGTTGCGGTACCAGCTCACCGTGGTTCCCGCCGGACCTGCGCTGATCGTGACGGTGCTCGCCGTCATAGCCCAGGCGGCTCAGTACATCCTCGACCCGGCGGGCTCCGTGATCGCGGGCCTCACCCCGGCGGGGCTGGCACTGCGGGCGGTGGGAGAGGGGCTGGTGACGATCCTCATCGTGCTGCTGCTCTACCACACGATCCGGCAGCTCCGAGCAGTGGATCGCCTCCATTCGCTGGCGACGCGGATCGACCTCTTCCGGCCGGCCCCGCTGTATGCCTTCTCGTTGCTCACCTCGCGCACGGCGATCGGCCTGATCCTGATCGTCGCCTCCTCGCTGGTCGCCGATCCGATCACAGTCCAGCAGATGTCGACCATCCTGCTCATCACCTGGGTCGGCGGGATGATGGCGGTGGCGATCGCCGCCTTCGTGCTGCCACTGCGCGGGATGCATCGGCGCATTGCGGCGGAGAAGAGCCGTCTGCAGGGCGAGGCCGGTGAGCGGCTGAAGGCGACCATCGGCGCCCTGCATCGGTCGGTGGACCACGACGACCTGGCACAGGCCGATGCCCTCAACAAGACGCTCGCCAGCCTCGTCTCCGAGCGGGAGATACTGGAGCGCCTGCCGACCTGGCCGTGGCGGCCGGGCACGCTCGGGACGTTCGTGACCGCCCTGGGCCTGCCGATCGTCCTCTTCCTGATCACCCGCTACCTTGATCGTCTCGTCTGATTGACCGATCCGGCCGCGGCCCTTAGCATGGCCGGGCGGGGTGGAGCAGTGGTAGCTCGTCGGGCTCATAACCCGAAGGTCGTCGGTTCGAATCCGTCCCCCGCAACCACAGACCTCCGGTTACGAACGCCGCCTCCCGCCAGGCGGCGTTCGCTTTTAGGGCGCGATGTTGTGGTTCAGGCGGAAGACGTTGTCGGGATCCCAGGCCCGCTTGAGCGCCGCAATTCGGGCGATCTTGGCCCCGCCATAGATGGCACGGCTCTCCTCCGGTCCTGACTCGGCAATCTCGTTCACGTAGCGGCCCGCCACCGCGTCCGGCTCGACGATCGCCATCGCTCGCCGAACCCAGTCGCGGCCCGTCTCGTCGAGCGCCGGATCGTCCCACTCGGCGTCGCCGCTCATCTCGAACCGCGCGTCGCGCCCGGTGAAGGCCGTGGCGTCATCCGGAACGCGCCCGATGGCGCCGCCCTGCACCGTCAGGGCGAAGGAGCTGCCTGGCAGCGCCCCGGCAACATGCGCGACGAGTGCGTCGAGCGCCTCGGCCCGGATGTCATCGGCGTAGCCACCCTTGATGTAGGACCGACGACCCCAGCCCATCGCCAGGTCGTTAGCGGTCTGCGCCTCGAGGTAGGGCTGGCTGACATCCGTGCTCGACAGCGGCGCGGGACCCGAGTCGAGCGGCGCGACGTCGCGCGCCACGTCCCCCGCATCGCCGCTGTGGTTGTAGGAGACGACGACGATCGGCTCGCCGCCGACCGCCGCGGAATAGTCGGCTCCCGGCTCGGCGAGGCCGATCGAGAAGATCAGACCGAGCGCCTCCGGCGCGACATCCGCGAACGAGCGGAACATCGCCCAGGCCTCGTGCACCTGTGAGCCGCGGAAGATCCGCACTCCCCGATGCAGGAGCGGACCGAACGGATGCAGGTTGAACTCGAATGAGGTGACGACGCCGAAGTTGGCACCGGCGCCGCGGATCCCCCAGAAGAGCTCGGGCTCCTCCGACTCGCTGGCACGCACGGTCCGTCCGTCGGCTGTGACGAGCTCGACCGACCGCAGGTTGTCGATCGTGAGGCCGAAGCGCCGCTGCAGCCGGCCCATCCCACCGCCGAGGGTCAGGCCGCCGACGCCGGTATGGCCGATGACCCCGACCGGGCAGACGAGGCCGTGCGCCTGTGCTGCGACATCGAGCTCGCCAAGGAGTGCGCCGCCCTTCACTGTCGCGACCCGCCGATCGGGGTTGACGGTCACGCCGCGCAGACGCGACAGGTCGATGACCAGGCCACCGTCCGACGTCGAGTGCCCGGCGGCGCTGTGCCCGCCGCCGCGGACGGCGATCTCCAGGCCCCGCTCCCGGCCGAACCGGATTGCCTGGGCGACGTTCTCGGAACGGCTGGGGCGGACGAGGATCGCGGGTCGCCGGTCGAATACCGCGTTCCAGACGCGACGCGCATCGTCATAACCGGCGTCGCCGGGGGTGATGACCTCGTCGTCGAACGTCTCGCGCAGGCGGTCGATCGCCATCAGCGCTTGGCGGCCTTCTCGCGAGCCCTCGCGTTTGCCTTGGCGATCGACCGCACCGTCCACAGGAAGATGATCGCAACCAGCATGCCGAGCGTGGCGATGCGGGTCGCATCGACAGCTGGCTGCCACTCGACCTCGCCGTCCTTGATGACCCACACACCGGCCGGACTGGCCGATACGCCGAAGCCGCCGCCGCCGTTGTTCTCGCTGTCGCTGCCGCCACCGCCTCCGCCGACCACGTTGGCGGCGGGGATCACCAGCATGCCGTCGCGCTCGATCGCGTCGCCGTACACGCGCTTCACGGTCATCGCGTCGCGCGCGCCGGTCAGCATCTCGTCGATGTTCATCGGTCTGTCTCCCACTCCTGGCTGAGGGGTCCAGTCTAGGCCGCGACTGCTAAATTGGCAGGCGCGGGAAATGGGCCATTCGGCACTGGCGACTGGGCCATGCTGTGGCCGATGGTCGCCGATATTTCCCGCAGCATCGACCGCAAGGAGACGGGCATGTCTGAGGTCCAGAGCCAGCCACGGCAAGGCCTGTGGGGGACGTTGTCGGACCAGTTCGGCTTCCGGAGGTTGGTAACCGACTACCTGATTCCGGTCGAGTCGAACAGCATCTGGTACCTGCTCGGGGGAGTTCTTGCGATCTCCCTGGCGCTGGAGATCCTCAGCGGCATGCTGCTGTCACTCGTCTACATCCCCGATGCCGCGAAGGCCTATGACATCACCAAGCACCTGCTCGCGACCGGCGGCTGGTCATTCGTCCTCAACTTCCACTTCTTCAACTCGTTCCTGATCTTCGGACTGGTGATGATTCACATGCTGCGGGTCTTCATCACCGGTGGTTATCGAAGGGGCAAGGAGGGCCTCTGGCTCATCGGCGTTGGCCTGGCTGCCATCACCTTCGTCATCTCCCTCACCGGCGAGGCGCTCCATTGGGACGAGGTCGGGTTCGGGGTGCCGTGGAACGTCTCGGAGGTCCTCGGCGCGCTGGGGCTGGCGAACGTGTTCAGCTATACCTCGGACGCGCTGCTGGCCATCCCGACCGCGACCGAGAAGCTCGTGCAGATCTACGTGCTGCACGTGTCGATCGTGCCCATCGCGCTCGGCGCCTTCATCGGGTGGCACTACATCCTCATCCGCTTCAAGGGCATCTCCGTCCCCTTCTGGCATCGGGCCAGCGGCCGCACCGCCGCCTTCAGCGAGCACATTCGCGGCTGGCTGATCTGGGGCGGGATCATCATCGGGGTCGTTGTGCTGATCGCGATCTTCATCCCGCGCGACGCGGGAGTCTCGCCGCAGCTGCTGCCCTCCTCGCCGCTGTTCGGGGTCGACGACGACCCAGGTGGGCTCGGCTTCAAGCCCACCTATCCCATCAGCTGGACCCGCGGCATGAATATCCTCGCGGCGAACGCCGGGATCGATCCGGACATCTGGGGCGCGATGATCGGGATGGGGGTCCTTCTCCTGGCCCTGCTCGTCATCCCGTTCATCGACCGGGCCCCGAAGGAGCCGGACAGCGCGGCATCCGCCTTCGATCTGCGCCAGCGCGGCTGGGCGTTCCTGGCGATGGGCATCTTCTGGCTGGTGCTGATCGCCGGCCTGCTGCAGAACGCGCTGACCGCCGAGGGGTAGGCCGATCTCCGTCGAGCTCCACCGCTGGCTGGCGATCGGGAGCCTGGTGGTCGTCGCGCTCGTCGGCATCGCTGCCGCCTGGCGGGTTCGGCGGCCATCACCTGCGGGAGTCGGCGCCGGTCGGCTCGAGGGGCTGGCCCTGCTGGCCATTGGGCTGACCATCGCCGGAGGCCTCGGCCTGCTGCTGGGAGGGGCACGCCCCCGAGAGCCGCTTCACTTCCTGTATGCGGTAATCGCCATCGGCGCGCTGCCGATCGCCACGTCGCTCTCGACGCGCTGGGAACCGCGCCGGGCGGCGATCGCTGTCCTCCTGGGCGCACTCCTGGCGCTGGTCGCCATCCTGCGGTCGTTCGCCACCGGTTGAGGGGTCCGACGGGTCAGGTGGCTCGATGCGCCCCCGGCTTCATCTCGACCATGGCGTGATGGATGCCGTATCCGTCCAGCAGCGCCAGGTAGGGATCAGGGTCGAAGGCCTCGGGCGCATGGACGCCCGTGCCGGACCAGGCGCCGGTGGCGAGCAGCTCCATGGCGATGACCGGGTTGAAGCCGGTCTGCCAGCCAACGACCTGGGAGCCCGTCTTGCGCAGCGTCTCCTCC
Organism: uncultured Chloroflexia bacterium; assembly: GCA_963807915.1. Lineage (GTDB taxonomy): Bacteria > Chloroflexota > Limnocylindria > QHBO01 > QHBO01 > CF-167. The sequence continues at coordinate 482,015 of CAWEDO010000002.1, forward strand.
GCATCGGCCATCTGGTAGAGGAAGACCTCGCGCGGCCTGCCGTCCTTGCGGCCGATGACCCAGGTCCCCACCACCGCCCGTCCGACCATCTTGTCGCCCATGGTGATCGGGTCCGGCACGACGGCGGCGACGACGTCCCGCGGCGAGACCTCGACGCCTCGCACCTTCACCGGCTCGGTGCGGTCGAGGCCGATGTCGTGCAGGAACTGGAGCTTGGCGATGAAGTCGCTGCCCAGCGCGTACTTGAAGGTGACGCGGCGCACGCCCTCGAGGTAGCGCGGCACGAGGAGCACCTCCTCGTGCTCGACACTGACGCATTCGACCGTCCCGATCCCTTCCGGGAACGGGAAGGACTCCGGGGCGCTGAACGGCTCGGTCGTGATCCATTCGCGGCGCCCGCCGTGCCACTCGACCGGTGGGTTGAGGCACTCCTCGATGGTGGTCCAGATGCTGAATACCGGGGCGAAGGCGAAGCCGGGGATGTGGAGGTCGCCGCCGTCGCGGATGTGAACCTCCTCGACCTCGTCGAACAGGTGCTTTGCCGCATACGCCGCGAAGACATCGGTGAGGCCGGGATCCATCCCCATTCCGAGGAGAGCGAGGCGACCGGCGCGCTCCCACTCGTCGGCGCGCGCGAACTGCTCGTCACCGAGCTTGACGCCGGGGAGCCGAAACGGCTCGTCGGGGTGGGGACGGGACAGGCTGGTGGCCATGTCCATGTAGTTCGTCCCGGCGGCCAGCGCCCCGTCGAAGATCGGCATCACGAAGCGCGGGTCGACGGCGTTCATCACCAGGTCCACGCCGTGCCTGCGGGCCAGCTCCCCGACCGCCTCGGCGTCCCGCGCATCGATCCGCTCGCCGGGGAAGCGCGCGGCGTCGCCGAGGGTGGCCTGCAGCGCCATGACGCGGTCGAGGTCGTAGTCGGCGAGCACCATCAGCTCGCACCAGTCGCGCTCCGCGCACATGCGCGCGATCGCCTCGCCCACGGTCCCGACACCGATCAGCAGGACTCGCATCTTCCCCTCCCTACCCGAAGACCTGGCGCAGCGCGAACCAGACGTTGGCCGGTCGCTCGGCCAGGCGGCGCATGTACCACGCGTACCACGCGCCACCGTAGGCGACCAATGCGAGGACCCGATATCCCTCCGATGCCAGGCGCAGCTGCTCGTCCTGGCGAATGCCATACAGCATCTCCACCTCGAAGACGTCCTTCGCCAGGCCCATCTCCGCGGCGTGGGCCGCCACCCGCTCGATCAGCGCGGTGTCGTGGGTGCCCAGCCCAAGCCGGACCTCTCCCCTGCCGGCGTGCGGGAGCATCGCCTCGCAGAGCGACTGGTAGGCGGCGTCCACCTCGTCCTTTCGCCGGAAGGCGATGTCGGCGTGCTCGTCGTAGGCGCCCTTCACCAGGCGGATGCCCGGCTTCAGCGGCAGCAGGGCATTCACATCGGCCGCGGTCCGGCGCAGGTAGGCCTGCAGGCAGATCCCGACATTCGGGTGGCGCTCCTTGAGGGACCGATACAGGTCCAGGGTGGCTTCCGTGTAGGCGCTTCCTTCCATGTCGAGCCACAGCAGGCCGTCTCGCTGCGCGGCGTGATCGGCCAGCCCGGAGAAGAGGCGCACCGCGGCCTCGCGGTCCAGGTCAAGGCCCAGCTGGGTGGGCTTGATGCTGATCTCGGCATCCATCCCGCGGGCCGCGATCATGTCGAGCAGGCGGTGGTAATGCTCGGCGACCGCCTCCGCCTCGGCGAGCTGGGTCAGGTTCTCGCCCAGCTGCGTGAAGAGGATCCCGATCTTGTGGGGCCGGAAGAACTCGGCGGCGTCCAGGGCCTCCTCGACCGTCTCCCCGGGCATGAAGCGCCGCACCGCGCGGCGGACGAACCAGATGCGGGGCAGCCACCGCTTCAGGAAGCGGTTGCGGGCCATCCAGAGGAGGAGGTGGCGCATGACCCGATGATGGCACGCCATCGGCCCAACCGATGGGTATCCTCAGCGGCGGGCCGTTAGCTCAGTGGTAGAGCAGGGGACTTTTAATCCTCGTGTCGTGGGTTCGAACCCCACACGGCCCTCACTCGTCCGGGCCGGAGAACCTGATCGCAATCTCTTCGTCGCACGCATCGCAGCGAAAGGCCCGCTGTCCGGCGAGAAGCTTCCGTTCGGGATCCCGCGAATCGGGGGACAGGTCCGCGACCGGGCTCATCTCAACCCATTCGTCCCCGTGCTTGTGCATGATCCGCGCCACGTCGATGTTGAACACGTACCGGTTCCTCTCTCGCTCGATGGACTCCGGCTAGTCTCACCGATCCACCCGACCGACGCCAGCCTGGACAACGGCCGAGGGCCGCCCTTACGGACGGCCCTCGGTATATTGGATCAGCCCTGGGAGATCAGCTTCCCGGGATGTACAGCAGCGACAGCTGCCCAAGCTCCCTGCGAATCGTGAATGGGGTCACGACCGTGCCGCTGACCGGCGTCGTATAGCTGCCGGTCGTCGAGAACGTCTCCTGGGTGCTGTGCGACTGGATGTCAAATAGCCACCAGCCGGCACCCAGCCAGGCCGATGCGTCGATGATCCCGCTCGTCTCGGCGAGGGGCTGGGTCACGGAGGCAACCTTCGTCCAGGTCTCGCTGGTGAACGAGTAGAACCAGATGTCGTTCAGCGTCGGATTCGCGCTGTTGTCCTCCTGGACCATCAGTCCGTTGTGGCTGACTGCCACATTGTCCGGCCTGATGAAGTTGCTCGACAGGTTGAGACCGTCCGCGAGAACGGTGAACGAGTCGACGATCCTGGGATTGCTTGCATTCAGCTCCATCTTGAAGATGCGCCCATTCTGGGCCGTCCCACCGGACTTCATCCGCCCGGTGACCGTATCCGCCTGCACCGTCGAACCGGTATCTGCGAAATAGACGGTCCGTGGCGAGTCCGGGTCGTACGTGATGTCCTCGACCCTGATGAACTGGAACACGTTGTTCTCATTCGACCAGGCCTCGAGGTCGGCCTGGGGCGCTCCACCGTGAGTCCCGCGTGCAACGTCGGGCGGGACCGGGATGAAGCTACCGGCGAGCGTGTCCCCGAGGGTCATGTCGAGGTAATCGTTGGCCCCGTTGAACGCGTCATCTGCGGTGACGGCCGACCCATTTTTTCTCGTCACCTGGAAGGCCCAGAGCGAACCTTGGTCCTGCTTGAATGCGCTCGGGCTGGACGCCCCGTACATGTACAGCTGTGACGAGGGCGCGCTGAAGGTGTCGTCGCCGGTCAGGGCGTAGACGCCGTTCCAGCCGCCGGGGACGACAACCGTGTTCTCGTGGTTCATGCGCCCCGCGCCCGGGATCGTCTGGTATTGGCCGCTCTTGGCGTCGAGCCAGACCGAATAGCCCGCCTGCCGATACGTCGGCCAGGGCGCGTCATTCGGGTAGGGGGCCCCTGCCGGGATGTCGAGGATGTCGTTCGATTCCTCGTTGACCAGGAACGTGTAGTCGCTGAAGCCCTGCGCGGGTCCGACCATCGTTGCCGAGCAGAATCGGATGAAGCCTGCCGAGGCGGGAAGCATCTCCTTGAGATTGACGATCTTCCCGGTCTTCAGATTGAGCCGGGCGCGCTGGACGGAGGAATCGCGGTAGTCTGCAAAGCCGGCGAACGGCACGTGCGACTGCTCCATCGTCACGAAGATGTCGATCAACGCCTTGCTGCCGCCGACCGGGACGATCCCGATCCCGTCGGGAATGCCGTCGAACGTCACACCATTGACCACGTCGCCGGAGTTGATCAGTGGGATCGCAATGCCGCCCGCTGGCAGCACGCTTACGAAGCTTTCGGCTGGATGGGGTGGACCTTTGGCGTCAACTGCCGCGACCGGCAGGGCGACGACGAGCGCCATGGCAAGCACGACTGCGCGCGCTCGAATGCCAGGACGTCTGAGGTTGGATCTTGCAGCCACGATGGGGACTCCTCCTGTGCCGCTGACGGAACACCGCGCCGCACAAGGCAGGCGGGTGGCCGCGCTTGGGGTTGGGGAACCAGTGTGCCCCGGCCCACCCGCCGAGGCAAGCCACGCGCGACCCGACGGTGCGAGTGTGCACCGTCTTTACGCCGCGCCCGGATGCCGGCTCAGGACCCGCTGGCGCACGGGACCCGGTACATTTGCGGCGGCAGCCCACCCACCATCCCACCGATCGGAGATCCATGCGCTTCTCCCTGATCCCGCGCGAGACGAAGTTCTTCGACATGTTCGAAGAGGACGCTCGAAACGTCCTTGGGGCGGCCCGGCTGCTCGAGCAGTTCTTCCGGAACTACGACGATCGCGAGCGGCTCGCGAGTCAGCTCCTGGATGCCGAGCACGCCGGCGACCAGATCAGCCACGACATCGGCCACAAGCTCGAATCGACCTTCGTGACGCCCTTCGACCGCGAGGACATCCACGCCCTCATCAGCCGCCTCGACGACATCCTCGACCTCATCGAGGAGGTCGCCGACACCTGCATCCTCTACAACATCGACGCACCGACCCCCGCCGCCATGGAGCAGGCCGGGATCATCGTTCGGCAGTGCGAACAGCTCGCCGAGGGCCTGGGCAAGCTGCGCCACTTCAAGGGCGTCGAGCCGTTCTGGATCGAGGTCCATCGCCTCGAGAACGACGGCGACCGGGTCGCGCGGCAGGCGGTTGCCGAGCTCTTCAAGCACGGCCAGGACCCGATGGACGTCATCAAGTGGAAGGATGTCTACGCGCTGCTCGAGAAGGCGATCGACTCGGCCGAGGACGCCGCCAACGTGATCGAGCGGATCGTCGTCAAGCATGCCTGAGGGCTTCACCGCGACCCTGATCGCGGTGTTCGGCCTGGCGGTCCTCTTCGACTATATCAACGGCTTCCACGACACCGCCAATGCCATCGCCACCTCGGTCAGCACCCGAGCGCTGAGCCCGCGCCTGGCGATCGCGATGAGCGCCACCGCCAACTTCGTCGGCGCGTTGACCGGCACGGCCGTCGCCAAGACCATCGGCGCCGGCCTCATTACCCACCAGGCGGAGGGCGGACTGGTGGTCGCCGCGGCGCTCGTTGGTGCGATCGTGTGGAACCTGCTGACCTGGAGGCTCGGGATCCCTTCGTCGAGCAGCCATGCCCTGATCGGCGGGCTGCTCGGAGCGAGCGCCGCGGCGGTGGGGTTCAGCGCCTGGGTGATCGACGGGATCCTGGGCAAGGTGATCCTGCCGCTCGTCGGATCGCCGATCGCCGGCTTCGCCATCGGCTTTGCCCTGATGGTCCTCATCTTCCACGTCTTCACAAGGGCGCACCCGAAGACGATGAACGACCGATTCCGCCGCCTGCAGGTGCTCTCGGCCGCCTACATGGCGTTCAGCCACGGCAGCAACGACGCCCAGAAGACGATGGGGGTCATGACCCTGGCGCTGGTCTCGGCCGGCGTCCTGACCGAGTTCAAGGTCCCGCTGTGGGTCATCATCCTGGCGGCCAGCGCGATCTCGATGGGGACCGCGGTGGGCGGCTGGCGGATTATCAAGACCATGGGCACCAAGGTGGTGAAACTTGACCCGGTCCACGGCTTCGCCGCCGAGACGACGGCTGCCAGCGTGATCTTCGGCGCCTCGATCCTCGGCATGCCGGTGAGCACGACGCACGTCATCTCGAGCGCGATCCTCGGGGTCGGCTCTTCGGATCGCTTCCGGGCCGTCCATTGGGGGGTCGCTCGCCGGATCGGGATCGCATGGGTGCTCACGCTACCGGCGTCAGGGCTGGTCGCGGCGCTGGCGTACCTCTTGCTGCACCCCATCTTCGGTTGAGCCGCGGCCTCAGTTGAGCCGCGAATTCAGCTGAAGAACGCGAACCGGATCCCCACGATCACCAGGAGCAGTCCGAAACCGCGCTGCACCACCTCCACCGGCAACGAGATGCCGAGTCGCGCCCCGAGGTAGGCACCCAGCAAGAGACCGACGGCCAGGAGCCCAGCGAAGCGCAGGTCGACGAAGCCGCCCCGCCAGTACTCGAGCGCGCCGAGCGCGCCAACCGGCAGGAGCAGCGCGGCGAGCGACGTGCCCGCAGCCTGCGGGATGGTGAAGCCGAGCGCGAGGACGAGGAGCGGCACGATGATGACGCCTCCCCCGATGCCGAACAGGCCGGACAGGACGCCTGCGGCGAGGCCGATGAGCCCCACAAGGACGGCGGGCATGAATCGATCCTCCAGGATGGCTTGATGGGCTGATCCTGAAGCATTCCATGGCTGGACGGCGGGATTAGCCCCCGCCGAGCGCGCGCAGGAAGCCCTCGGCCATCTGCGACCGAGCGGAGTTGTGGGTGCAGATGAAGAGCACTCGCTGCTGGTTGTCCATTCGTCGGACTCTGCACGCCACCTCTTAACGCGTCGTTGACGCCCCGATAAGGCCGCGTTAAGCGCGGGCACCCAGGGTGAGCATCAGAATTCAGCGTCCCAACGTGCCTGGGCAACCGTACTCGAAGGAGACCCGATTTGAACGACCCCATTCGCCGGCGCCCACTCGTGGCGATGGCCCTGGGAATTTCGGTCCTTGCCGCTGCCTGCTCGGGTGGCGGGCAATCCGCCACCCCGGAGCCGTCCGTGCCTGCCGGCTCGGAAGCGCCATCCGCGGCGGCCATGGACCTCACCCAGGTCCCACCGAAGCCTGACTACTCCGGTGCGATCGCAGCCGACGGCGCGACCTTCCCGCAGCCCGTCTACGAGCAGTGGACGCAGGACTACGCCGCCGAGACTGGGATCCAGATCAGCTACACCGGCGGCGGATCCGGCCAGGGGGTCAAGGACTTCACCGCCAACACGGTGCAGTTCGCCGGATCGGACGCACCCCTGAAGCCGGAGGAGCAGACCCTCGCCGAGAGCCAGAGCGGCTCGCCAGCACTCCACATCCCCACCGTCTTCGGCGCGATCGTGATGGCCTACAACCTCGGCGGAATCAGCAAGCCGCTGAACTTCAGCCCGGATGTGATCGGCAAGATCTTCACCGGCAAGATCACCAATTGGAACGATCCTGCCCTGGCAGCCGACAACGCGGGCGTGACCTTCCCTGACCTGGCGATCACTGTCGCCCACCGATCGGATGGCTCGGGCACGACCAACGGGTTCACCACCTGGCTCTGCAAGGTCAGCGCCGACTGGAAGGCAGCCGTCGACCCGTGCAGCGGCAAGGAAGTGACATGGCCGGTGGGCCTCGGTGGCAAAGGCAATCCCGGCGTCACCTCGACTATCACCACCACGCCGGGCGCGCTTGGCTACATCGAGCTCGCCTACGCCATCCAGAACAACGTCCCGTTCGCCAACGTCAAGAACAAGTCCGGTAACTGGATCACCCCATCCCTCGAGAGCGTGACGGCAGCCGCGAACTTCGACACGATCCCGGACAGCCTGACCTTTGACGTCTCCGACAGCGCCGTCGCCGACGCGTATCCAATCGTCTCCGCGACATGGATCCTCGTCTACCAGGAGCAGGACAAGGTCAACCCCGACGAGAAGCAGGCCCAGGCGGTCGTTCACTTCCTCATCTGGGCCCTCGACAAGGGTGGCGATGCGGCCAACGCGCTTGGCTATTCGACATTGCCGGACGCGCTCAAGCAGGCCGTCCTGGAGCGAATCGCAACCATCACCTACCACGGCACGCCGATCGTCGACGCGCTGTACAAGTAGCAGTCTCTCCGAGCGAGGCGGTGCCCCCGAGGCGCCGCCTCGCTTCGTTCCCCGTACACTGCGGCAAGGAGCCATGAGCGCCACCTCAACGCCAATCCAACCGGAGGCCCCCGGCGCGCTGATCAGCCGGCGACGCCTGTCGCCGGGCGACCCGATCCTGGGCTGGAGCGTGCGCATCCTCTCCTGGGCCGCGCTGCTCGCGATCGTGCTGATGCTGGTCGACACCGCGGGGCACTCGGTCAAGCTGCTCGAGCACACGGGTCTATGGGACTTCCTGACGGGGACCCTTTGGGCACCGGCGAGCACGGTCTATGGCGCGTTGCCGTTCATCTACGGCACGATCGTCACCTCACTCCTGGCCCTGATCTTCGCGGTTCCGCTCGCGATCGGCGCCGCGCTCCTCGTCAACGAGTACCTGCCCGGCCGGCTGGCCGTTCCGGTTGCGTACGGCATCGAGCTGCTGGCGGCGATCCCGTCGGTCGTCTACGGCTTCTGGGGCATCCTCGTGGTCGTCCCGGCGCTCAGGGTGGTCGAGACTGCTGTGGCCGGCTCCCCGGTCGGGTCGATCCCCCTCTTCGCGGGACCGGTGCCCGGGCCGAGCTATCTGGCGGCCGGCGTGGTGCTGGCGATCATGATCCTGCCGATCGTCACCTCCGTCGCCCGGGATGCGATGCGCGCCACCCCTCGTCTGCAGCGGGAAGGGGCCCTGGCGTTGGGCGCCACTCACTGGGAGACGATCAGGCACGTGGTCATGCCATTCGCCCGTGGCGGCATCTTCGCGGGTGTGATCCTCGGCCTCTCACGGGCGATCGGGGAGACGATCGCCGTCCTCTTCGTGATCGGCAACCAGCCGCAGATCAACGCCTCCATCTTCGCACCGGGCTATAGCCTGCCGTCCGTGATCGCGGGTGAGTTCGCCGAGGCGAATCAGCCATTCCATCCAGAGGCGCTGATCGGGCTTGGCGTGGTCCTCTTCATGATCTCGTTCCTGGTGAACGTGGCGGCCCGCGGTGTGGTGGGGCGCTTCGAAGCCAGGGCGGGAGGCGCAGATGTTCGCTGAGGAGGCGCTCCGCACCACGGGCCGCGGCCGGCGCAGCAGGGATCGCCTCGTGCTCGCGCTGTGCATCCTGGCCGGGGCGATTGCGCTCCTTCCGCTGGTCCTGGTGATCTATTACCTCCTGGTCGAGGGGTTGAAGGCGTGGAGTCCCGCCTTCCTCGTCTCCCCGCCCGGCGGAGGCGTCACGACACAGGGCGGCGGAGCCCTGAACGCGATCGTCGGCACGCTCGAGATGACCGGCCTCGGGCTGCTGATTGCCACCCCCACCGGGCTTGCGGTGGCCCTCTACGTGGCCGAGTATCGCGAGGGGCGGATGGCGGTCGTGGTGCGCACCGCAGTCGACCTCGTGGCCGGCATCCCATCGATCGTCATCGGCCTGTTCGTGTACTCGCTGGTGGTCCTGACGATGGGCCACTTCTCGGGGTTCGCCGGGGGAATCGCGCTCTCGCTGATCATGCTGCCGATCATCGCCCGCACCAGCGAGGAGATGTTCAAGATCGTTCCGCGGCAGCTGCGGGAGGGCACCATGGCGCTGGCCATGCCACGCTGGCGGGCCATCACGTCCGTCTACATCCCGACGGTCGCGGCAGGGATCATGACCGGGATCGTCCTGGCCGTGTCCAGGGCGGTCGGCGAGACAGCACCACTCCTCTTCACCGCGCTCGGCAGCAGCTTCGTCAGTACAGACCTCAACAAGCCGATGTCGGCGCTTCCGCTCTACATGTTCCAAAACGCCCTCAACATCGGTTTCCCGGCTGCGGTCCAACGTGCCTGGGCGGCTGCGCTGACCCTCGTTGCCATCGTCCTCATCTTCAATATGCTCGGCCGCTGGCTGGCGAGCCGCACGCAGCTGAAGGTGAGATAGCCAGAATCGTGAACGCGGAGGAGCCGGAGTTGGCCACCACCATTGAGCCGATCGCCATCGAACTGGCGCAGCCGGCCATCCCCAGGCCCGAGGTGTCGGCGGTGGGGCAGACTATGCCGGCCATGGATGCCGCCATCGAGGTCCAGCAGCTCAATGCCTTCTACGGCCCCAAGCAGGCCGTGCGCGATGTGAGCTTCGTCGCCCGGCCGCAGGCGGTGACGGCCATCATCGGGCCCTCCGGCAGTGGGAAGTCGACCGTGCTGCGCTCGCTCAACCGGATGCTCGAAGTCGTGCCATCCGCACGCATCGAGGGCACCATCCTGTTCCACGGGATCGACATCTACGGCCGCGAGGTGGACCCCGCCGCGGTGCGGAGGACGATCGGGATGGTCTTCCAGCAGCCGAACCCCTTCCCGACCATGTCGATCTACGACAACGTGGCGGCTGCGGCACGCTTCAACGGCCTCGTCAAGGGTCGCGCACAGAGCGATGAGCTGGTCGAGCGCTGCCTGCGCCAGGCGGCGCTCTGGGACGAGGTGAAGGACACCCTCGAGAAGTCCGGCGCATCGCTCTCGGGCGGTCAGCAGCAGCGGCTGTGCATCGCGCGAGCGCTGGCCGTCAACCCGCAGGCAATCCTGATGGACGAGCCCTGCTCGGCGCTGGATCCGATCGCCACGCTGCAGATCGAGCAGCTGGCGCGCGATCTGGCCAAGTCCTACGCAATCGTGATCGTCACGCACAATATGCAGCAGGCCGCTCGCGTCTCCGACGACACGGTATTCATGAGCGTGGACGAGCAGCGAGCCGGCTTCGTGGTGGAGTCCGGTCGAACCTCACAGATCTTCACGACCCCGCAGAACAAGATCACCGAGGACTACATCACCGGGCGGTTTGGATGAGACCAGGAGGCGACCGATGACCAGCGCCGTCCCGACCGAGGGCCATGGCCTTTCAGCGAGGCGCTCGTTCGATGAGGCCCTGCAGGGGGCCAAGGACGACACGCTGCGGCTGGGCGCGATGGTCGAGCACCAGCTCGAGCGCGCCGGGCAAGCCCTGCAGCAGCGAGACGTCGATCTCGCCGATGCGGTCCGTTGGGAGGACGCCCAGGTCAACGAGCTGCAGCGCTCGATCAACATGGGGATCACCACGCTGATCGCCACGCAGGCTCCCGTGGCGCGGGACGTGCGCGAGCTGCTGGCCCTGTATCACGCGGCTGCTGAGCTGGAGCGGATGGGCGACTACGCCGTCTCCATCGCCAAGCTGGCCCAGCAGCTAGCGGCGGAACCCGAGATGCCGATCCTGCGCCAGATTCCGGAGATGGAGCAGCTGTGCCGTGAACAGCTCCGCGCCGCGATGCGGGCGCTGGTCGATGTCAGCGAGGAGGCGGCTCGCGCCGTCTGCGCGCGCGACGACGAGATCGACCACCTGTACAGCAGCGTCTACGAGGACACGATGGCACTGATGACCGTCGCGCCGGACAAGGTCCGCCAGGCGACACACATGCTGTTCGTCGCACACCACCTCGAGCGGCTTGGTGACCGCGTCACCAACATCGGCGAGGACGTGGTCTTCCTCGTCACCGGCCAGATCGAGGACCTCAACCCATAGCTGCCGTGCGGCGACGCATCCTCATCGTGGAGGACGACCTCACCCTTCGCCAGGCTCTCTCCTACAACCTGACGCGAGAGGGCTACGACGTGTCGGGGGTCGCCGACGGGGAGTCAGCGCTCTCCGCGGCGCGCGGCCGGTTCGACCTCATCCTGCTCGACCTGATGCTGCCGGCCATGAGCGGCCTGGAGGTGCTGCGCGCACTGCGCGGCGACGGCGTCACGACCCCGGTCATCATCGTCAGCGCCAAGGCCGATGAGGTGGACCGCGTGGTCGGCCTCAAGATCGGCGCCGACGACTACGTGACGAAGCCGTTCAGCCGTCCCGAGCTGCTGGCCCGCATCGAGGCGGTCCTGCGACGCAACCGCCGCGATGGGTCGGCGCCGGAGCCACGTCCGCAACGCCTCGAGGTCGGCCCCGTCGTCGTCGATCTTGACCGCCGCCAGGTCAGCATCGGCGGGGCGCCGACCCACCTCACCACCAAGGAGTTCGACCTGCTGGCGTTCATGGCCGCCAGCCCCGGCCGCATCTTCACCCGCGACCAGCTCCTGTCCCGCATCTGGGGATACGACTTCCCCGGCGACGGCCGCACCGTCGACGTGCATGTCAGCTGGCTGCGCGGCAAGCTCCGCGGCAGCGGCACCCACAACTGGTTCAGGACGGTTCGCGGCGTCGGCTACGCGTTCTCTCCACCGAGCTGACGTGGAGGGGGAGCGTGCTCCGGCCGCACACAGCATCGCCGAGGCGGCGTTCGAGGCGCTGCTCGGTCGAAGCACCGGCGATCCCGTGCTGCTGCTCGTCGACCAGCGACTCCACGTCCTCCGCGCTGGTCCGCAGGCCCAGGAGCTGACCGACCGCGCGCCCGATCAGCTTCGCGGGCTGAGCCTCATCGCGGCATTCGGGTCGGCGCCGCTGGACGCCGTGGCGCGGGCCGCGGCCGCCGAGGGAACGCCCGCGACCGGCGAGGCGCAGCTGGGCGGCCCGGCGCGCCGGACGTTCCAGGTCGATGCCGTGCCGATCCCCGGTGGCGGCCTCGTCCTGGCCCTCCACGACATCACCCACCTGCGGCGCGTGGAGCGCATCCGTCGCGACTTCGTGGCCAATATCAGCCACGAGCTGCGGACGCCAATCACGTCGATCAAGCTGCTGGCCGAGACACTGCAGGCCGCCGGCGATGAAGAGGCCGCGCTACCCGACTTCGCGAACCAGATCGCGAGCGAGGTCGACCACCTTGCCCAGCTGGTGGACGAGCTGCTGGACCTGAGCACCATCGAATCGGGGGAGGTGCGTCTGGCGATCGAGCCGGTCGATCCCGACGAGGTCATCGCGTCGCTGGTTGAGCGCATCGGGCCGGTTGCAGAGCGGCGCCGGGTCAGCGTGCGGGTGCATCTTTCCGAGCCGGTCGGAGAGGCGATTCGGGTGGCGGCCGACTTTGGCAGGCTCGGGCAGGCGCTCCTCAACCTGGCCCACAATGCGGTCAAGTTCAGCCATGCCGGCGGTGAGGTTCGCGTCAGCTGGCAGGCCGACGGCGACAGCGTCCGCTTCCTGGTCGCCGACGACGGGATCGGGATCTCGGCAGCGCACCAGGCGCGCATCTTCGAGCGCTTCTATAAGGTGGACCGGTCGCGCACCCGAGCCGGGGCCGACGACGGGCTGGTCAGGGGCAGCGCGGGGCTCGGGCTCGCCATCGTGCGCCACATTGCCGACGCGCATGGCGGCGATGCCGGGGTGGAGAGCGTCGAGGGTGTCGGCTCCACCTTCTGGGTCGAGGTCCCGCGTACCACCGGCGGCCTGATATAGTTGTCGGGTCAACCATGAGCACGCAGAACGCCGTCCCCAGCCCCCGTGACCCACGTCTCGAGACCTGGCGCTCGTTCCTGGTCGCGCACGCCCAGATCCGTCGCCAGCTCGAGCGGGAGCTCCAGGCCGAGCAGTCATTAGGCCTCGGCGAGTACGAGGTGCTGCTGCTCCTGGCGCGCGCCGACGACCGGCAGCTGCGCATGAGCGAGCTGGCGGACCGCCTCGTCCTGTCGCGCAGCGGCGTGACCCGCCTGGTCGATCGCCTTGAGGCCGACGACCTGGTCGAGCGCGCGTCGTGTGACACCGATCGCCGCGGCTCGTGGGCGACGCTGACGACGGCCGGCTACGAGCGCCTGCGTCGCGCCGCGCCCACTCACCTGCGCGGCGTTGGCGAGCACTTCCTGGACCGCATCCCGCCTGCCGAGCTCGACGCGTTGCAGCGCACCCTCGACCGCGTCCTCGAAGAGGTCTAGCCGCCGGGGGCGGCACTCGCTCCGGGCAGCTCCCCCGCCGCCTCGGCGCGGAGGCTGCTGACCATCGTCGCCCGGCCGTCGTCGGGCGCCACCTCCAGGAACCGATCGAACTCGCGCACGGCCGTGGCGTTGTCGCCACTCCGGAGCGCGATCAGCCCGCGGTAGAAGGGGATGTCCGGCTCGTCGGCATCCGCGATCGAGGCGTAGGCATCGGTCGTCGCCTGGGCGTCGTCGTAATAGCCGGTCACGATGTAGGCGTTGATCAATCGCCGATAGGCGGAATGGTTCTCCGGCTCGAGGCCGAGCAGCAGCTGCAGCGCGAACGCGGCCTGCTGGAGGTCCTTGGCGGTTCCCCCCGCGAGGTAGGCATCGGCGAGGTCGGAGACGACCTCCGCGTCACGCGGATCGGCCGCGAGCAGGCCCAGCAGTCGCTGGATCTCGGCCTGGCGCTCCGCCTCCTGCTCCTGGGCATCGGCGAGCGCCTGGTTCACGAGCGTGCGCTGGCCCAGGCCGATGGAACCGGGAAGCGCGAACCCGGCCACCAGCGCAAGCGCCACGACTGCACCGAACAGGACGATTGGCCGCCGGCTGGCGCCGATGGCGGGTGGGGGCGATGCGATGGCGGTCATCACGGGCTGCAGCGTCGCGGCGGCGCGCGCCTCAGCCTCGGCCCGCTCGCGCTCGTAGGAAGCGTCGTCGAGCGAGCCGGCGCGGCGGTCGGCCTCGACGTCGAGCAGGCCCTCGAGGGCGACTCGATGGCGCAGGGCCCGCGCCTCCGCCTCCGCCCCGGTGTCGAAGCTGGCGGTAGTCGAGCCTGGGCGGAGCAGCGGCCAGGCGATGGCCGCGGCGGCGAGCAGCCCGCCAGTCGCGAAGATGAGCCACGCCGCGACGTCAGGCATCGAGCTGCTCGACCTCCTCGCGGATCTGCTGTCGAGCTCCCCCATCCAGTGCGGTGGGGGTCGCGGGCATGGATCGGCCGCGACCCAGCCACCACGCGAAGATCCCGATCCCCAACAGGAGAGCCAGCGGCGGAACCCACCACGCGAGCGCCGAGCTTGGCGCCAGCAGAATCCAGTCGCCGTAGCGGGCAACGAAGTAGGCGCGGATCTGCGCCCGGGTCTTGCCGGCGGCCAGCTGGTCGGCGATCTGGCCCCGGATCGCCGCAGCAGCGGCGGTCTGCGACTCCGCAACCGATAGCGCCTGGCAGTCCGGGCAGCGCAGCTCCGCCGCGATGAGCCGCGCCTCCTCGGCCCGGGTCGGGGTGGCGACGGGGCGCAGCGCCTCCACCAGCACCAGGCCGCCCAGCGCAATTAGTGCCGCGACCGCGACCGGAAGTGCCCAGCGCCTCATGGCGTGAGCCCCAGCGCCGTCAGTTGGCGCGCGACCTCGTCGGCAGTGAGCGGACCCACGTGCCTGGCGACGACGATCCCCTCGGCGTCGACGAAGAACGTCTCCGGCGGTCCCGTCACCCCGTAGTCGATCGAGATGCGGCTATCGGCGTTCAGGAGAGTCGACCAGCCAATCTGCCCGTAGCGATCCAGGAAGCCGCGGGCACCATCGGGCGTGTCGTTGACCAGCACCCCGACCATCTGGAGCTCGTCGTCATGCTTCGCCGCCAGGTCGAGCAGGACCGGGTGCTCGTCGACGCACGAGGGGATGCAGTAGCTGGCCCAGAAGTTGACGACGGCCGGCTTCCCGACGAGGACGGCGGACGAGAACTGGTCGCCGTCGAGGGTCGTGCCGGCGAAGGCGGGCATCGGCTTGCCGATGAGCGGCGAGGGAATGACGCGTGGGTCGCTGCCGAGCCCGGTGAAGAGCAGCCAGCCGAGTGGAACGAGCACGATCGGGAGCGCAAGCCAGCGGACGAGGGAGCGACGGGGAGCTTCCATGGTCACGCCTCGGCGGCCGCCAGCGCGGCTTCGACCACCGCGCGACGCCGATCCGGCCAGATGGCGAAGAGCGCTCCGAGCGCCACGATCGCGCCGCCGGCCCAGATCCACATCACCAGCGGGTTGACGAAGACGCGGATCGTGGCGCTGCCACTGTTCGAGCTGTATGAGAGGAGCGTGACGTACAGGTCCTCGCCGAGCGCGGTGCGGACCACCGGCGTGGCGATGGCCGTCGACGAGTTCGGGTAGTCGCGCAGGGCGGTGGCGACCGGTCCGGACTGAGGACCCGCGAGGGTCAGCTCCGCTCTGGTCTCGATCACCCGCGAGTCGGAGGGCAGTGGCTCCGTCACCAGGCGGTCGTAGGTGAGGGTGTAGGCGCCCAGCGTCACCGACTCACCCGGCTGCAGCGTCGCCGTGCGGTCGGCGCCGAGCGTGGCCGAGACCGCGATCGCGACGGCCATGACGCAGATGCCGACGTGCGCCAGGTAGCCTCCGTATCGGCGCCGATTGCGCGTCGCCAGCCGGAGCAGGGCCACCGGAGCCGATTCTCCGCGCGAGCGCGCCCGTGAGCGCGCGCCACGCACGACCTCGTCGCCCATTACCACCAGCACGAAGCTCGCCAGCCCCAGGATCCCCAGCGGCGCGACGCCGCGCACGCCGACCGCCCACGCGACCACGACCACCGCCACCCCGGCCAGGATCGGGATTGCGAACCGTTCGCGCACCGTCGTCCATGACGCGCCGCCCCAGGGCAGCGCCGGCCCGACCCCGGTCAGGAAGAGAAGCGCCACGAAGATCGGCGCATTGACCCGGTTGAACCAGGGGGCCCCGACGCTCGCGCGCGCGCCCGACGTGGCCTCGACGAGGACCGGGTAGAGCGTCCCGAACAGGACGGCGAAGGTGATCCCCAGGAAGAGGACGTTGTTGAAGAGGAAGGCCGATTCCCGGCTCACCACAGCACCCGGTGGACGCCGATCGCGCAGATCGGGAAGACGCCAGATCAGCAGCCCCAGCGCGACGCCCAGGGTCAGCAGGATCGCCGACGCGAACCACGCCCCGATCCCCGAGGTCGTGAAGGCATGCACGCTGTTGACGATCCCGGATCGAGTCAGGAAGGTACCGACCAGCGTGAGCGTGAAGGTGGCGATGACCAGCGCATGGGTCCAGGTGCGGAGGGTGCCGCGCCGCTCGGCGACCATGCTGGAGTGGATGAACGCGGTCGCCGTCAGCCACGGCAGCAGCGCCGCGTTCTCGACCGGGTCCCAGGCCCAGTAGCCGCCCCAGCCCAGCACCGCGTAGCTCCACCACGCGCCGGCCACGATCCCTGCGGTCAGGAAGATCCACGGGACCAGCGTCCATCGGCGCACGACCGCCAGCCACTCCTCGTCCGTGCGGCGCGTGATGAGCGCCGCCATGCCGAAGGCGAACGGGATCGCCAGGCCGGTGTAGCCCAGGTACAGCAGCGGCGGGTGGAGCCCCATGAACGGGTGGTTCTGGAGCAGCGCGTTCGGCCCGTTGCCCTGGATGTCGACGGGGGTCACCCGCACGAACGGATCGCCCGGCCACGCCATCACGGCGAAGAAGAAGGCCGCCCCCAGCGCCAGGGTCGCGCCGACCCACGGCATCAGGGCCGGCAGCCGGCTCCGATACCGATACAGGACCAGGCTCGCCCAGCCGGTTGCCAGCAGGGTCCAGAAGAGGATCGACCCCTCGAGCGCGGCCCACAGCGAGATCACCGAGTAGAACGGCGGCGTGGTGGTCGCGTTGTTGCGTGCCACGTAGACGACGCTGAAGTCGTGGGCGAGGAGCGAGATGATCATGGCCGCGGACGCAAGGGCGACAAGCCCGAAGGCGGCGTACATCGCCCGCCGCGCGCTCGCCAGCACGGCAGCGTCACCGGATCGTCCGCCGATCAGGAACGCACCGGCGGCGTAGAGGGTTGCGGCCAGGCCGATGACGACGGCCAGGTGCCCGAGGGTCGGAATCACGTGCCGGGGTCGAACGCCCGGGTCGGAAGAGCGCCCTCGGAAGGGGCGACGTAGTTCTCGTCGTGCTTGACGATCACCTGGGATGCCGCGAAGACGCCGTCCTCGCCGAGCTCGCCCTCAACCACGGCCCCGATTCCCTCGCGAAACGAGCGCGTTGGGGCTGAGGCGGCGACCACCGGCACCTCGGTGCTCCCGTCGGTAAGGACGAATCGGAGGTCGGGGGCCTCTCCGGAGATGCTGTCCGGCTTGACAAGCCCGCCAAGGCGCACCGTCTCCCCGATCGCCGAGTCACCGCGGGCCAGCAGCTCGGTCGGCGTGACGTAGTACACCAGCGCGTTGCCGACGGAGCTGAACGCGAGGTAGGCGATCACGCCCACCACGATGGCCACTCCCAGCAAGAGTCCCCAACGGCGGCCACGCGGCGGCAGGGGCGCAAGGACGGGACGAGCCAGGGTCATCGAGGGTTGTCGAGATCGTCGCCGCGCCCCGCAGCATCGCGGGCGTTCCGCAACCGGCGCGCGAGCAGGGCGGCATACAGGGCAATCCCGCCCAGGATCACGCCGTAGGCGGCGATCACGAATCCGGCATCGGTCATCCGGCAGGCTCCTCCACGCCCGACGGGACGGCGACCCCGCGGGCGGCCGCGACGCGACCACGGCGAGCATCTTCCTCGAGCTGCCACTCCAGCCTGGCCAGCTGGTAGCGGCGGATCAGCAGGTAGACCCAGACCAGCGTGAAGGCGGCGAGCATGGCGAGCAACGCCAGCACGAACTGCAGCGGCGCGCTCGGGTTGAGGATCTTCGACGGATCGCCGATGGTCGGGCCCTGGTGCAGGCCACGCCACCAGATCACGCTGAAGTGCACGATCGGGATGTCCACCGCCGCGATGAGTCCGACGACCGCCGCACGGGCGGCACGCCGGGCCGGGTCATCGGTCAGTCGACGCAGGAGCAGGTAGCCGACGTACAGCGCCAGCAGCAGCGCGGTGGTCGTGAGGCGCGGGTCCTCCCACTGCCAGTAGACGCCCCACACCGGCTTGCCCCACATCATGCCGCCCCAGATGGCGAAGGCCGTGAACATGACCCCCACCTCTGCGCCCGCCAGCGCGATCGCATCGAGGCGCATGTCGCGCCGGATGAGGTAGGCGAGGCCGGCGATGGCGGTCACGCCGAACGACGCATAGGCCAGCCAGGCCGATGCGACGTGGACGTACATGACCCGCTGGGCATCGCCCTGGTTGAGGTCGGCGGGCACCACGAAGAGTCCGTTGATCGCCGCGCCGATGACGGCCACGAGCCCCACGAAGCCCAGGATGCGGGTCTTCATCAGTCCTCCAGCAGGAAGCCGTAGGTGCCGGCCCCGACGACCAGCATGATGACGTCGAACGCTACGAGCAGCTGGAGCCACGAGCCCAGCTCGCCGAGGGGATCGCCGCCGAGCGCCGCCACGGTGGCCTTCACGGCGGCCAGCAGCAGCGGCGCCACGACCGGCAGCATCAGCAGCGGGAGCATCACCTCGCGCGCGCGCATCCGGACCGTCAGCCCCGCGTATGCCGTGCCGATGGCCGCGAAGCCGATGGCGCCCAGCACCACCGCCACGAGCAGCGGCAGCCAGGCCGCACCGACCGGGATCGCGTACAGGATCGCGACAACCGGCAGCAGCAGGCCGCCGAGGACGAGCATCGCCAGCGCTCCCGCCAGGGCCTTGCCGGCGTAGATCGCGCGGCGGTCGACCGGGTAGAGGGCGAGCTGCTCGAACGCCCCGTCATCGGCCTCGAGCTGGTGGAGGCGCGCCATCGTGAGCAGCCCGCCGAAGACGATCGCCAGCCACAGAAGCCCCGGAGCCGCCTGCGCGAGGCGCTGCGAGTCGGGGCCTAGGGCGAAGCCGAAGAGGAGAAGCACGATCGCGGCGAAGAAAAGGGTCGAGCCGGCCGCCTGCCGGCCCCGCAGCTCGGATAGGGCGTCCTTGCGGGCGATCGCCATCGCCACCGCGAAGCCGCGGCGCAGGTCGTTCATCGGTCTGTCCCGACCACCGCGACCCGCGGTCGCGGCATCCCGCCAACCGGCCCGGCAGTCACCCCCGACCCGCTCACCTCTGCGACGAGGCCCGCTTCGAGCCGCACCGTCGCATCGGCCATGCTTGCGACCCGGTCGGCCTGGTGGGAGGCAACCAGCACCGTCACGCCCGCCTCCTTCCAGAGGCCGATGAGCCGGTCGACGAGCGCCATCCCCTCACCGTCGAGCGCCGCATGGGGCTCGTCCAGCAGCAGCAGGGACGGCCTCGCCACGAGCACGCGGGCGAGTGCGAGGCGCTTTCGCATCCCCGCCGAGAAGGTGCGGACCCGCTCCCCCGCGACCGCCTCGAGGTCGACGGTGGCCAGCGCCTCGCGGACGACCGGCTGCCCTTCGCGCTCGCCCCAGCCGAACATGGTGGCGGCGAAGCGGAGGTTCTCCTCGGCGGTCAGGTCGTCGTAGTGGGCGGTGGCGTGCGACAGGTAGACGGCCCGCCCGCGAACGAGCTCCGGTTCGTGCAGCGCGTCGATGCCGTCGATGGACAGCGTGCCGTACGACGGGCGGATGGCGGTGGCCAGGATCCGGAGGAGCGTGGTCTTGCCCGCGCCGTTCGGACCGAGCAGGGCGACGGTCCGTCCCATCTCGATCGTCAGGGAGACACCGGCCAGCGCCGCGCTGCGCCCGAAGAGGCGCGCCAGCTCGACGGTGGCGACCGCGGATGGAACGGTCCCGAGCGTCCCGGCGAGCCGGGGCGCGACGTAGATGGTGGTCTGCGGCATGCTCGCGGGCGGGGCGGATGATGGATGGAGGCTGAGTGTGCGGCGCGGGCTGAGGGGCGTCAACTCGGGCCAGACCGCAAATCGGCGATCATGAGGGATGCTCCGCGAACCGGACCTTGGCATCCTCCTCTCGACCTGGGCCGACGACCCGCTGCCGTGGATCGGGATTGCGCTGGCGACGAGCGCGTACCTCGCCGCGATGTGGATGGTCGATCGAGCACACCCGGCGACGCGGGTGCCCAGGTGGCGGGTCGCATCCTGGCTGGCGGGCGTGGCAGTCATTGGAGTCGCGCTCGTCTCCGCGGTCGACGTCTACGCCGAGAGCCTCTTCACGGTGCATATGCTCCAGCACCTGTTGCTGGCGATGGTGGCCCCACCTCTCCTGGCGTTCGGCGCCCCGGTGACGCTGGGGCTGCGCGCTGCCACACCTGGGCTTCGTCGCTCGGTCCTCATCCCGCTCCTGCACTCCCGCCTCGTCAAGGCGCTGGCCTGGCCGCCGGTTGGTTGGGCCGTGTTCACGGTCGTGATGTGGGCAACCCACTTCAGTCCGCTCTTCAACGCCGCGCTCGAGGACGAGGCCCTCCATTCGGTCGAGCACCTGCTCTACCTCACCGCCGGCCTCCTCTTCTGGTGGCCGGTGATCGGCGCCGATCCCGTCCGTTGGCGGCTGCGCCCGATTGCCCGGATGGTCTACCTCGCCGCGCAGATGCCCTTCAACACCGCGGTCGGGCTGGCGATCTACTTCGCGCCGCGCATCCTGTACCCTCACTACGCGTCCCTCGGCAGGACCTGGGGGCCAAATCCGCTCACCGACCAGCAGCTCGCAGGGATCGTCATGTGGGGAGCCGGTGACGTCATCCTGCTGGGGGCACTCGTGGTCGCCATCGAAGCCTGGCTGCGTGCCGATGAGAAGCGCAGCCGCAGAACCCGGGAGCGAGCAGCCAATGTCGATTCAGCTTCAGTCGAAGGTCACTAGCCGCCGCGGCTGGGCCGTCGTCGCCATCGGGCTGGCGCTCGTTGCCTGCTCAAATGGGGCGGCGCAGAGCGTGCCACCGTCCGCAGCGGGGCAGTATCCGGGTTGGCCCGGCAGCGGCCTGGTCGTCGGCAATGGCGACTTCATCCCGGTCGTGGTCTCATCGGAGGTGGGCACCGGCCAAAGTCGGGTGCTGATCGCACTCATCGACGCGGCTGGCCGCGACATCGGTGCCCAGGACGTGACCCTCGAGGAGGCCTACTACGACCTCGCCGCGAGCAGCGAGACGCCGGTCAGTACCGTGGACGGCACGTTCCGCTGGCTGATCCCCGACTCGAAGACGATCTACTCCTCCTACGCCGACTTCGCCCGCTCCGGCGACTGGGGCGTGGAGGTCACCGCGCACCAGGCGGGAAAGCCCGATCGCACCGCACGGGTGACCTTTTCGGTGCGCGAGACGACCACCACCCCGGCCATCGGCGCGGCGGCCCCGCCCTCGGACACGCTGACCGCGACCGATCCCTCCGCGCTCGTGGCGATCTCCACCGACACCGATCCGGATCCGGCCTTCTACGCCCTCTCGGTCAAGGACGCGATCGCGGCAGGCAAGCCCTTCGTCGT
This sequence comes from uncultured Chloroflexia bacterium, assembly GCA_963807915.1. Classification (GTDB taxonomy): domain Bacteria; phylum Chloroflexota; class Limnocylindria; order QHBO01; family QHBO01; genus CF-167. Next base: position 503,743 of record CAWEDO010000002.1, read on the forward strand.
CGTCTTCGCCACGCCCCTCTTCTGCACCAGCGGCCTGTGCGGGCCGGCGCTCGACCTCGTGAAGCAGGTGGCTCCCGACTACGTCGGACGCGTGAACTTCGTCCACGTCGAGCCCTACATCCTCCAGGTGAAGGACGGGCGGACGCAGCCGGAGCTCGACGTGACCGGCTACCCGAAGTCGGTGCGGGCTTCCGTGGAATGGGGTCTCCCAAGCGAGCCATGGGTCTTCGTGGTGGATGGCAAGGGCAAGGTGGCCGCCAAGTTCGAGGGGATGGCGTATCCCGACGAGCTGACCGCGGCCCTGGACGCCCTCCTGCCCTGAGGCGCCCCCGCTAGAGGAGGTACAGGGTCGAGAAGAGGAAGACCCACACCACGTCGACGAAGTGCCAGTAGTAGCTGGCCGCCTCGACCGCGGTGTGATGCTCGGCCGAGATGAGGCCGTGCCGCGCGCGGGTGACCACGATCGAGATGAAGACCAGCCCGGCCAGCACGTGGGCGCCGTGGAAGCCGGTGAGCGTGTAGAAGGTCGAGCCGAAGACGCCGGCATCGAGCCCGAAGCCGTTGTTCGCGAACTCGTAGCCCTGGACCAGGATGAAGATCGTGCCGAGCAGCAGGGTCGCGCGCAGGCCCCAGCGCATCGCGACCAGCTGTCCCCGGCCGACGGCCCGCACCGCCCACTGCATCGTCACGCTGCTCGACACGAGGAGGAGCGTGTTGAGGCCGGGGAGCAGCAGCTCCGGCCGTTCCTGTCCGCTCGGGGGCCATCCCCCGCTCTCGGAGCGGATCACGAAATAGGCCGCGAAGAGGGCGCCGAAGAGCATCACCTCGGACAGGATCCCCAGCTTGACGCCGAGCAGCATGTTGCTGCGGGCCTCGTGCGGATCCTGCTCCCCGAAGCCCATGTGGTCCAGGTGCGGGTGCTCGTCTCTTCTTCCGGCGTGCGCGGTCATGGCGCCGCCCGTCCCTCAGCCGGTGCGGCCACTCCGCCGCCCCCATATTCATAGGGGCCGGCGCTGACGGTCGGGATGTGGTCGAAGTTCTGGATCGGCGGCGGCGAGGAGACCTGCCACTCAAGCGTCTGGGCGCGCCACGGGTTCGGCTCGGCCTTCGGTCCGCGGCGCCAGCTCCACACCATGTTGAAGGCGAACACCGCCACCGACAGGAAGATGTTGAAAGCGGCGAAGCTGACCCACAGATTCACGCCACCCAGCTCAGCCGGGTAGTCGGCTACGCGCCGTCGCATCCCCTCGATGCCCAGCCAGAACATCGGCAGGAAGGTGGCGTTGAAGGCGAGCGTGAACCACCAGAAGTGCAGCTTCCCGAGCCGCTCCGAGTACATCCGGCCGGTGATCTTGGGGAACCAGTAGTAGGTGCCGGCGAAGAGGCCGAAGATCGTGCCGCCCACGATCGTGTAGTGGAAGTGCGCGACCACGAAATACGTGTCGGAGAGGGTGATGTCGGTCGGCACGTCGGCCAGGTAGACGCCGGTGATGCCGCCGATCAGGAAGGCCCAGATGAAGCCGAACACCCACAGCATCGGCGTCTTGAAGTGGATGCGGCCCATCCAGATGGTGCCGAGCGCCGCCAGGAAGACGATCCCGGTCGGGACCGAGATGAGCTCGGTGGTGAGCATGATCGGGATGTGGAAGAACTCGGCCATGCCGCTCACGAACATGTGGTGCGCCCACACCATGAAGGAGAGGACGCCGATGCTGATGAACGAGAGGACTGCCAGTGGATAGGCGAACAGCGGCTTGCGGGCGAAGACCGGCACCACCTCCAGGATCGCGCCCAGCCCGGGCAGCCCCATGATGTAGACGGCCGGGTGCGAGTAGAACCAGAACAGGTGCTGGAACAGGATCACGTCGCCGCCGCGACTCGGGCGGAAGAACGAGGTGCCGAGGACGCGGTCGAAGAGGAGCATCGTGAACGCGCCGGCGACGACCGAGGTGGCCACCAGGCCGAGGGTGGCGGTCACGGTCAGCGCCCAGACGAAGATGGGCATCCGCATCAGCGACATCCCGGGAGCGCGCATGCGGAAGACGGTCACGAGGAAGTTGATGGCGCTCAGGATCGAGCTGATGCCGACGGTCACGAAGGCCATCAGGTACGCCTGCTGGCCGAGGTTGGCCTGCTGGCTGAGCGGCGGGTAGGCGGTCCAGCCGCTGTCGAAGCCGCCGAGCAGCGGGTTGATGGCAACCAGCAGGATCGGGAGCGGCAGGAGCCAGTAGGAAAGCGCGTTGGTCTTGGGGAAGGCCATGTCGCGCGCCCCGATCATGATCGGCACCAGGAAGTTCCCAAGGCCACCGATGATCGAGATCAGGGCGACGGTGATCATCATCGCCCCGTGCGTGCTCATGATCTCGTTGTAGGCCTCTTTGCCGAACAGCAGGCCAGGCTGTGCGAGCTCGGTGCGCATCAGCATCGCGAAGGTGCCCGCGACCATGAACAGCGCGAACGCCGAGACGAGGTACTGCACCCCGATCACCTTGTGATCGGTCGTGAAGTGGAGGTAGCGCCGCCAGTCGCCGGCGGTGCCGTGCGCGGCATGCTCCTCGGCGGGGTCGATGGGGCGTCCCGACGCCCAGGTCAGCCAGAACCGGAATGCGCCGATGCCCAGCAGGAAGCCGAGCAGGGCGAACAGGTACGCGAGGCCGAGGCGCTGCCCGTCCTCGATGATCAGCCCGAGCGAGGAGAGCAGCGTCAGCAGGCCCAGCGCGATCGCAGCGCCCAGCACTGCGCCGATCACCGCGCGCAGCAGCCCTGGCCTTGGGATCGTCACCGCGTCACCTCGTTCATGGACTCGCGGATGCCTCCGCGCTCGGCGATGGCTGCGCGGCGAGCCAGGCCTCCACGTCGGCTCGGTCGGCGACGACGGCGTCCAGGCGCATGTCGGTGTGGCCGAAGCCGCAGAGCTCCGCGCACAGGCCGGGGTAGGTGCCTGGCACGGTGGCTGTCAGGTAGATGTCGGTCGTGCGCCCCGGCACCGCGTCCTGCTTGATGCCGAAGGCCGGCACCCAGAAGGAGTGGATGACGTCGGTCGAGCTGATCGCGAGGTGGACCCGCTCACCGACCGGGATGCGCAGCTCCTTCGAGGTGACGCCGCCGGCATAGGTGAAATGCCACGCCCACTGCTCGCCGGAGACCTGGACCTCGAAGCCGGACTGCTGGGCGCCGCGGATGTCGACCAGGCCGATCGCGCCGTACGCGAAGAGGCCGACCACCAGGACGAAGCTGATCCCGACCCAGGCCGCCTGAAAGCCACGATGGCCGTGGATTGGTGGCCCGTCGCCCTCCTCCCCGTTGGCGCGGAAGCGGAGCGCCGAGTAGACCAGGCCCACCACCACGAACATGAGCACTGGCACCGACACCACGGTGAGCAGCACGAACGCCCGGTCCTCGATCCCCGCCTCCTTGGAGGCCACGACGGGGAGGATCTGGACGCCGGCGACCAGGGCGATCCCCACGATGGAGAGGATCACCCAGGCCGCCCCGGCAATCAGGTAGTGGCGCCTCGGATCGGTCACGCGCTGGACGCGGCTCTCATGAAGGCGGCGCTCAGGTGACCGTGAAGTCGATGTGCATTCCCTTCTGGTAATGCACCAGGTCCTCGACGTGCAGGTTGCAGAAGATGACGTAGTGGCCGGGCTGCAGGGTCACGGTCAGGGACCGATCGTTGCTCCCGGACTTGATCTCCGCCACCTCGCTCGGATCGCCGACCTCGGACAGCTCCGGCGAATCCTCCACGACCGTGCCGTCGTCGTTCGTTGGCAGCGCATCCGACTTCAGGTCGGTCTTGCGGACCACGAACTCGTGCTCCTTGTCACCGTCGTTCTTGATGTTGAAGGTGATCTCGCCCGTCTTGATGTTCGTCGAGCTCAGGCTGATCTGCCATTCCTTGACGGTTGCCGAGATCGGACCGGCGGTCGGTCCGGAGCTCGAGCACGAGACGAGCAAGCCGGCGATCGTAAGAAGCGCCAACCCTCGTCGAAGTGATCCGGTCATCCTCATCCTCCATGTAGCCCGTGCTCGGCCGGGCAGCCGCGCACGGCCACGCCGCGGACGGCTCCACATGCCCCACAGGATGGTTCGCTCTTGCGCCCACTTCTATACTCGCAACCAGCCATTCTGGAGTCACGTATTGGCCATCCCGCCCTACACCGCGCCACTCGCCGATCTCGCGCCCCATGCCGGCCAGCCGCCGGTCACCACCATCGGCACCTGGAGCGGAACGCGGGCCGAGCGGTGGACATCGTGGGTCCATCTGAACCGCCGCCTGGCGCAGGGGTTCCTCGACGCGGCAATGATCGCCACCATCGCGCTGACCTTCGTTTCGACCCTCCTCCCGGCGGACGTGATGTTCCATGTCGTGTTCGTCCTTCTCACGATGCAGGCCTTCCTGTTCGGCCTGCGGCCGACGCTGCTGCGGATCGGGATCGTTTCGATTCCGCTCCTCGTCTACGCCAACGCGCAGGTCTTCGGTCTCTCCGAGCCGGCATTCGATCTCGCCGAGTGGCCCTTGATGTTCGTGATCGCGGTGCTCGTGGCATGGATGGCCGACCGGGTGGACACGACCGCGAAGCGCTACGCGAGCCTCTTCCGGCAAGCCAGTGAGCGGCTGCTGACGGTCGAGGAGGACGAGCGACGTCGGATCGCGCTCGAGCTCCACGATGGCGTCGGCCAGGTGCTCACCGCCATTGCGCTGACCCTCGACGCGGCCGGTGGGCGAACCAGCGCCCGCGCCACCGAGCAGCGCGTGACCTCGGCGCGCCGCATGGCCGCCACGGCCCTGGCGGAGGTCCGCCACCTCGCCCACCGGATGCGACCGTCGAGGCTCGAGGAGCGCGGCCTTGCCGCGGCCATCCGCGACCTCGCGGGTCAATCGGGATTCCCGGTCCGGGTCCACGTTGATCCGCTGCTCGATCCCATGCCTGCGCTGGAGCCGACGACAACGGTGGGCGTGTACCGCATCGTCCAGGAGGCGCTCGCCAACGCGGCCCGCCACAGCGGGGCGCCGGTAGCTCGCGTATCGCTCGGCCTTCACGACCGTAGCCTCCTCGTGGTGGTCTCGGACGAGGGTCGAGGCTTCGACCCGCGCGCGGCAGTGGATCCCGGCATCGGTCTCGCCGGCATGTACGAGCGAGCCGAGCTCCTCGGCGGCACGGTCGCGATCCACGCCGCCGAGGGTCTTGGCACGAGCGTCACCCTGATGGTGCCGTTGGGGGTCATCTCGCGATGAGCAGGATCCGGGTCGGCATCGTCGATGACCACGCGCTCGTCAGGGATGGCCTGCGCCTGATCCTGGATCGCGAGACGGACATCGAAGTGGTCGGCGAAGCGTCCGACGCCGCCGCCGCGCTCGCATTGGCGTCGAGCCGCAAGCCCAACGTGATGGTGGTGGACATCACCCTCGGTGATTCCGACGGAATCGCACTCCTGCGCGACCTGACGAGCCGATTCCCGCACATCCGGCTGGTCACGGTGACGATGCACGAGCACGAGGAGACCGTTCGCCAGGCCTTCCTGGCCGGGGCTGCGGGGTACGTGGTCAAGGGGGCGCCGAGCGCCGATCTGGTCGCGGCGGTCCGGGCGGTGGCCAAGGACCAGCGCTATATCCACCCCGTCGTCGCATCGGTGGTCGTGGTCGACTCCCTGCGCTGGCTTCGCCAGGCGGATCGGCTCAGCCCGCGGGAGATCGAAGTACTCCGGCTGCTGACCGCCGGTCGCACGGCCGTCGAGACGGGAGAAGCACTGGGCATCAGCGCGCACACGGTGCGGCGCCACATCGCCAACGTCACGGATAAGGCCGGCGTGCGTGGACGCGTTGCTCTCACCCGCTACGCGCTCGAGCATCATCTGGTCCAGGACGAGACGTAGGCCGCCCTTCGGGGACGGACCATCCAGCGGCGGTAGACTGCGGCCGCCATGCAGAACGAGACGTCTCCTCCGGCCCGTGGTCGACGCATCCCCGTACTCGTGGCGGCCCCGCTCGTCGTCGCGGCGGTACTCGGCCTCGTCTATCTCGCTTCGCGGCCGTTGGGCGGCTCGCCGCGACCGTCATTCGTCGCCATCGGCAGCGCGGCGCCCGGAGTCCAGATCGGCCAGACCGCCCCGGGCATGACCGCAGGCGATGAGGGGCAGATGCCGCTGACGAGCCTCGACGGTGCACCCGTTCACCTCGCGGACGTCGCCGGTCGGCCGCTGTGGCTGATCTTCTGGAAGACCGCCTGCGAGCCGTGCGAGGCCGAAGCCCCTGATGTCACGGCCGCCTACGCAGCCCGTCGCGCAGATGGCCTTGCCATCCTCGCCGTGGATGTCTGGGACACGGCGGAGGTGGTGCGCGACTACACGGCGGACCATCCCCTCGACTATCCCGTTGCGGTCGACGCGTCGGGGTCATTCCTCGACGCGTACGGAGTGTGGGGCGCGCCGACGCACTACTTCATCGGCTCGGACGGCGTCATCCGGGATCGCTACTTCGGACCGATGTCTGCCGACCTCATCGGCCAGAGTCTCGGCACGATCATGACGACCGTCGCCCCGTGACGCTGCAACCGGCTGCGTAGGAAGACGCAGACAGCCAACCAGACAGGAGTAGAACTCATGCCAGATCGATCACACATCCGCCACTCGCGGCGGAGCGCGGCCCTGACGGTCCTCCCCGCGATGGTCCTCGTGCTTGCCGCGTGCAGCTCGGGCGGAACCAGCCAGCCGCCCGCGAGTGTCGCGGCGAGCGAGCCCGCAAGTGGCGGCAATACGGTGACGCTGAGCGGGCTGGCGTTCTCGGTGAGCGAGATCACCGTGCCGGTCGGCAGCCTGACCTTCGTCAACGAGGACGGCGTGACGCACATCCTCGCGGAGGGCGAGAACGGGGCTGAGGTCTCCAACCCCCGGGTCCCGAAGGTGTCGATCAACGGCGGGTCACAGGGCGACCTGGTCTTCACGGCCCCGGGTGACTACCACATCACCTGCTTGGTTCATCACCAGATGAACATGGAGGTCCACGTCCAGTAGGCAACCGCTGAATCCGATGCGAGGGGCCGGCGCGAACGCGCCGGCCCTTTTTCAGCGGTGCAGGCCTGATCGCGATGCATGTTCCTGGGGCACGTTGCTAATGCAAGAGGTTGCAGTAAGGCTCGGGCGCCGCCTAGAATCGTCGCGGAGGAACCGATGGTCGACAGCGCGCTGCGTCTCCTGCGAACCGCCGGCCCGGTGCGGTCCCGGATCGTCCGGATGTACGCCTTCCTGATCGCCTTCAACGTGCTGGCCTGGGGCCTCGCGCTGGCAGCGTCGATCTCGTACCCGATCCTCCTCCCCACGGCCTTCCTGGCCTACACCTTCGGGCTGCGGCACGCAGTCGACGCCGACCACATCGCCGCCATCGACAACACCACTCGCAAGCTCATGCAGGACGGCCAGCGCCCCGTCGGGGTGGGCCTCTTCTTCTCGCTCGGGCACTCGACCGTGGTGGTGGCCCTGTCCGTCGCCATCGCCCTCTTCGCATCGGTGATCACCGACATCCCGGCGCTGCAGGAGATTGGCAGCCTCATCGGCACGACCGTGTCGGCGGTCTTCCTGCTCGTGATCGGGCTCATCAACCTCGTCGTCCTGATCGACATCTACCGCATGTTCCGGCGGGTGGCCCGCGGCGGCTCGTACAGCGAGGCGACGCTCGAGGAGTTCCTCAACGAGCGCGGCCTGCTGGCCCGCATCTTTCGGCCGATGCTCCGCGTCATTCGCAAGAGCTGGCACATGTACCCGCTGGGCATCCTCTTCGGCCTCGGCTTCGACACCGCCTCGGAGGTGGCGCTGCTCGGCCTGGCGGCGACCTCTGGCGCCAACCACGTGCCGATCGCCTTCATCCTCGTCCTGCCCGCGCTCTTCGCCGCCGGCATGTCGCTGGTCGACGCGACCGACGGGGTGCTGATGCTGGGCGCCTACGGCTGGGCCTACGTGAAGCCGATCCGCAAGCTCTACTACAACCTGAACATCACCTTCGTCTCGGTGATCATCGCCTTCGCCATCGGCGGGATCGAGGTGCTGTCGATCGTGGCGGAGCGCTTCGGGCTGCATGGCGGCGCCTGGGAGTTCGTGCGCAACCTGGACTTCGGGGTCATCGGCTTCGGAATCGTGGCCATCTTCGTGGCCAGCTGGACCGCCTCGACCCTGATCTACCGCTGGAAGCGCTACGACTCCCTCCCGGTCACGAGGCAGTCCGTCGATACGCCCTAGCTGACATGCACCGTCGTCTGCATCGAGGCGTGGATGGTGCAGGTGATCGGATAGTCCCCGGGCTCCTCGAAGGTCACGACGATGCTCTCGCGCGGACGGAGACGCCGGGTGACGCAGGCAGTGTCGTAATCGGCGTGGCCGGCGATCCCTTCCGTGACGGTATGGCTGGTGGCATCGCGATTCACGAACGCGACCGCGGCGCCGGGACGGACCGTGATGGACGGCCCGAAGGCGCGTCCCTCGATTTCGATCGTCGCCTCGGCCGCGGCCTGGGGCGTCACCCGGCATCCGCGAGGCAGGCTGGCGAGCGGTTGGGCGGTTGGGTCTGCGACCGCCTCCTCCCGGTGTTGGCCGCCGCTCATCGTGACGAGCACGAGCAGCAGGGCAGCGGCGCTCGTCGGCGCGACGAGGCGGCGCACGGTCAGGGGAGCCACCCACTCATGCGCAGAGGATGAAGGCCTGTTCGCTGGAGCGTCAAGGTCGAGCCGGCAGCCGCGATTGCGCGTGCTGGGACCCGGTGCTATCGTCCGCCGCCTGATGATGGACCCCGCCCCGCACGCTGTGCCGTCGAACGGGTCGTCGCCACGAGCGGCGCACCGATCGCGAGCCGAGCGACGAGCTGCCGCCCTGCGCAGCGAGTGCGCGGCGACCGCGGCCCTCAACGTCCTCGGCCAGAAATGGGTGATGCGCATCGTGCGCGTCCTTGGCGAGCGGACGCAGCGCTTCTGCGAGCTGCAGGACGCCCTGGGCGGGGCCAACTCGGCGACCCTCTCGCAGCGGCTCAAGCTGCTCGAGGACGAGGGGCTCGTCGACCGCACCCTCGTCTCCGAGGTGCCGCCGTGGGTCGAGTACTCCCTCACCCCCAAGGGGTCGGACCTGCGCCGTGCGATCGTGGGGATCGACCGCTGGGCGGACCGCTGGGCGCCCGAACCAATGAGCCACTCGGTTGCCGAGGAGCGGCCGGTCGAGCACGGCGACGCCCTCAACCTGATCCGCTCCGCCATCGCCGAGGCCCCCGGTACCGAGGCCGCCGCGCAGCGAGCGGTGGAGCTGCTGCACGACCGGTTCGCGCACTACGACTGGGTCGGCATCTACTGGCTCGACCCGAGCGGCACGGAGCTGGTGCTGGGGCCCTGGATCGGTCCGGAGGCAACGGAGCACACGCGCATCCCGATCGGCTCAGGCATCTGTGGCGCAGCCGCCGCATCGGGCCAGACCGTCATCGTGGACGACGTGGACTCGGATCCACGCTATCTCGCGTGCTTCACCACGACCCGCAGCGAGATCGTCGTCCCCATCTTCGCCGACGGCCAAGTGGCCGGCGAGATCGACATCGACGGGTCGGACCTTGGGGCCTACGACCAGACCGATGCCGACTTCCTGGAGGAGATCGCCGCGCTCCTGGCGCCGCTCAGGCCCCGCGACGCCTAGCGCCGTAACCCTCGCCGTATGGACTTCGAATGGCCACGGCTAACCACGATTCCAGGACGCACGCCCGATTCGAGGCGATCTATGACGCGCACGTCACCGCCATCCATCGGTTCGTGTACGCGCGCGTCGGCAATCGTCCGGACGCAGAGGATTTGACTGGCCAGGTCTTCATGCGGGCCGTCGAGCAGCTCGACCTCGACCGTCCGGCGCCGCAGATCTCAGCCTGGCTCTACCGCGTCGCGCAGAACGCCGTGGCGGATTACTGGCGGGCCTTCTACCGCCTGCCGCAGATCGGCGTCGAGCAGGTGGCCGGCGCCTGGGAACCCTCGTCGCCGCAGCCGGATCCACACGCCGATTCCGACGCCGATCGCGCCGCCACCGCCGTGCGTCGTCTGCTGAAGCGACTCCCGGACCAGTACGCCAAGGTGCTCGAGCTGCGCTTCCTGCGCCGTCTCTCCGTGGCCGAGACCGCCAGCCAGCTGGGGATCAGCCACGGCAACGCCAAGGTCCTGCAGTACCGAGCCCTGCGCAAGGCAGCGCTCCTGGTGGAAGCCGATGGCTGACGAAGAGCGCAGCGAACACCTGGACGAGTTCATCGACACGCTGCTCGAGGGAGGGCGCCCCGCTCCGGACGGGATGGTCGGCGACGAGGCGCCGATTGCCCGCATGGCCGCCGAGCTGGCTGCCGCCAGCAATCCTGCGCGCGGCGAGCCGGATCCCGCCTTCGTCGAGCAGCTGCGCCTGCGCATGCGCGACGCCGACTCGGGCCTCAGCACCGTCCAGGGCTGGTCGCTGCCCGCTGGAGCGTCGTTCCGTCGCGTCCGGCTGACCCGGCGCGACCTCCTGCGTGTCGGGCTCGGGGCCGCGGCAGGCCTCGCGGCGGGTGCCGGCGCCATCTCGATCCTCCGGCCCGCGGGGTCCGCGCCATTAACCGGCAACGGCCGTCCGCTCGTGCGCGACGGGGAATGGGTCGCGGTGGCAACCCTGGCCGACGTGCCGGAGGGAGGCGCCGTCCGCTTCAGCACCGTCGCCTTCGACGGCTACGTCGTGAATGACGCGGGCACGATCCGGGCCCTCAGCTCGGTCTGCACCCACATGGGCTGCACCCTCGCCTACCGCGAGGAGTGGCAGGACCTGCGCTGCCCCTGCCACGGCGCCAGCTTCAGCCTCGCCGGCGAGCTGGCCAACGGGAGCGATGCATGGTCCGGCGGCAGCGGGTACCGGGGCGACGAGCAGGCCTACCCGATCGACCTGCCCCCGCTGGTCCGCCCGCAGGTCAAGGTCTCTGGCACCGACGTCCTGGTCTGGACGGCGAAGGCCTAGCCGGTGCTGACCGCTACCGCAGGCAGGTGACCACCGAGTAGTAGAGGACAAAGGCAGCCACGCCCGTAACGAGGCTCGTGCCTCCTCCGAGGAGTACCGAGAGGAGCATCCAGCCACGGCGCGAGAGCAGTGCCGTCACCAGTTCACTGACAGCGGTTCCTACTCCGACCACGGCACCGACAGCGAGGCACCCGATCACGTAACCGGCCGCGCTCCCGGTTCCCACCTCCCGACACGAGGACGCGGTACCCGCGGCCGTCAAGAGAAACGCTGCAACCGCGAGACCCAATGCCAGCCCCAGGACCGCGGCACCCTTCGTCAGGTCCTCGTCAGTCAGTCTGCTGGCGGCTATCCCACCAGCGACCGGGGCGGCGATCCAGAGGGCAAGAAGAAACCACCGGTATGTGGCGGGCTCGAGCGGACCCAACGACCCTGCCTGGCCGGCGAAGAAGAGGATCGCGAACGCCAGAAGGAGGATCCCCATTGGGAGCGCAACGCCGCGGGAGAACCCGGTGCCGCTCACGGAACCCTCCGATGAGGCCAGCCTCAGGTGGTGACGAGCTGAACCAGGTAGCCGATGATGTACGGCACCGCCAGCGCTACCACGACCGTGGTCAGGGCCAGCCCGACGTACAGCAGGTAGCGCAGGTTCGGCGGCGCGGGCCGCTCCGGCGGCGGCGTGGTGCGCCTTGCCAGGTGCGACGGCCGATGCGGGCGCTGGTGCTCGTACGCGTGCTGATGCGTGTCGCTCATGTCGGGGCTCAGCCTAGCCGCTCGAGCCCGTCCACGATCTTCCGAAGGCGCGCGTGCCGCTGCTCACGTTCCGCCACGTAGCGCTCGATGGCGGCCAAGACGTGGCCGGGGCCCAGGTGCGCCTCGTCCATCACCTCGTCGACGGTGCCGCCGGTCCGCCAGCGGTCGTCGAAGTCCGATGACAGCGAGTACTCCTTCGCGATTGGGCCTTCGACGAAGTCGGTCATCAGCTTGAAGGCACGGTTGGTGATGGCCATCCCGCTCCACTTGTCGGTGTCGGAGCGGATGCGGTCCCGGTACGCCGCGTCCTGGCGCCGGAACAGCTGCGGCGAGATGCAGGCCACGATCCGGACGTTGATGCCCCGCTTGTCGAGCTCGGGCAGCGCCTTCACCACATTGGCGGTCGTCATCGTTCCCTGCACGTACACGGTGCCCGCGGAAGCGGTCCCGGGAGCCACGTCCCGGATGAGGTACGCGCCGCGCGCGGCCTCGAAGTGCGGGGCCATGCCCAGTGCCGCGCGGTCGGGGATGTCGACGGCCGGACGGGTGAGGTGCAGCGCCACGATCGGCACATCGGTCGCCAGGGCGGCCGCCAGCACGACCGGCACCTCGTTGTACTCCCACGGATGCAGGTCGATGACCTGCCCCTCGGGGAAGAGCTGCGTCACGCCGGTCGCATAGATACCGAAGTGGGTGCGCGAGTCCTCGGCCGTCTCGGGGCCGGAGTGGCCGGCCACCCAGATCACCTTGCCCACCTTCAGCTCGGCGTCCTGGGCAAGCTGGCTGAAGAGCCGCATCGGTCCGTACTTGAGGTACGAGAAGGAGCCGTAGGTCGAGCAGGCCGCCCAGAACCCGTTGAAGGCGGTCATCGGGTCATCCGCGAGGTTGACGGTGGCGATCCCCACGGTTATGCCGGCGTTCGTGAACTCGGTGATCTCCTGCGGCAGGAGCGCGCCGCGCGGGTTCGTGTCGCGCTGGTACCAGCCCCAGCCGGGCATCTCGCCGAAGTCCTTCGCGAAGCCCGCGATGTTGGTCGATTCGGCCAGGTCGGCCGAGCAGACGATGAAGAGCGGACGGCCGTACTCCTGACGCGCGTAGGCGTTGACCCAGGAGCCCCAGGTCGCGAGCGCGGCTCGGTTGGGGGCCTTCTCGCCAGGTGCCTTCCACATCTCGGGCGGGTAGGCGTGGACGTCCGTCAGGCGCTTGTCGCTGAAGATGTCGGCGCCGTGACCGCCCAGGTTGAAGCCCTCGATCTGGTCCGGCACCAGCCCGGCCACCTCGACCAGGCGGTCGCTGATGGCGTCAACCAGCTGGGTGTTGCTGCGCAGCACGCCCATCGCCACCTCGAAGTTGTGGCGCGCCTGCGCCTCGCGCTCGGCTGCGTCGGTCGGGGCGGGCTCGTCAACGCCGGCGTACTCGACCCCGTGCCGCGACATGAACTCCTTGCGCACCGCCCAGAACTCGGGCGAGTTCATGGCGTGCGGGGTGCCGTGGCTCTTGTTGTCGTACTTCCCGTAGCCGCGCCCCTTGCGGGTCTTGAACCAGGCGACCGATGGGACCCGATCCGGGTTCTCGCCACGCGCCGCCTCCAGGACCGCGCGGGTCACAGGGCCCCACTCCGAGCCCTCCGTGGTCCCGGTCACGCGCCAGGAGTAGGCGTTGAACCAGGATTCGGGGGTGCCGGGAACCACGCTCGAGATCGCCGGATCGTCGATCCCGTAGTCGTTCCAGTCGAGCAGGAAGACGAGGTTCGAAAGGCCCAGCCCCCAGGCCGAGTTGCGGGTCTCGTGGCTGGCGCCAGGGGTCAGGCCGCCCTCGCCCTCGACGACGAAGACCTTGACCTCCTCCGCGCCCGCCAGCTTCAGCGCGACCGCCTCGCCCGCGGATGGCGGCATGCCGTGGCCGGACGGCCCGGTGTTGAACTTCAGGAAGAGGGTCTTCCCCTCCATCTCGGCGTGGCCGGGGAGGCCGCCCCGGCGGCGCAGCTTGAGGAGGTCCTCCCAGGTGAGGGCCCAGCGACCGTCATCGGGGAACGCGAAGTCAGGGTTGGGATCGCGCTCGGCGCGGGCTCGCAGGACCTCGTTCAGCACCGCCAGGGTGGCGTACACGAGCGGGACGGTGTGCCCTGCCGACAGCACGAAGCGGTCCCCGAACGGTCGCCACGGCTTGCGGATGTCCCAGCGCATGGCGCCCGAGAGGAGGAGCGCGAGGAACAGGTGCACCTTCGAGCGCGAACCGCCGGGGTGCCCGCTCTGGCGGTAGTTCAGGGCGAGGTCGATCGCCTCGTCGATGATCTCCCGGATCGCGTCCCAGCGCTCGAACGACGGGACCGCCTCATCGTAGAGGCGGTCCGCGGTCCGCTGCTGGATGGTCGTCATGAGGCTCTGGCTAGGCCGATGCGCCGACGAGCTCGCCCGTTCGCTCCAGCTTGGCCAGCGACTCGCCGACCCGCTCGAGCGCGGTGGTGATCTTCTCGCGGCTGTTGGCGTAGCTGAAGCGCAGGTACCCCTCGCCGTACTTCCCGAACGAAGTGCCGGAGAGCCCGCAGACGCCCGCGTCGTAGAGGAGGTGGTCGGCGATCTCGTTGCTGGTCCGCCCGAACGAGCTCACATTCGGGAAGGCATAGAAGGCGCCGTGCGGCATCTTGCAGGTGACCCCGGGAATGGCGTTGAGCCCCTCCACGATGAGCAGGCGGCGCGCGATGAACTCGGCGCGCATCGCGTCGGCGGCATCCTGCGGGCCAGTGAGGGCGGCGACCGCGCCGGCCTGCGCGAAGGCGTTCGTGCCACTTACCGAGTTGATGACGAGGGCCGAGAAGGCCGGCATCATCCACTTCGGCACGATCCCATAGCCGAGCCGCCAGCCGGTCATCGCGAAGGTCTTGCTGAAGCCATCGAGCGTGATCGTGCGTTCCGCCATGCCCGGCAGGGTGGCGATGGAGAGCGGCTCGCCCTCGTACTGGAGGCGGCCGTAGATCTCATCGGCCAGGACGACGAGGTCGTGCTCGATCGCGATCCGCGCGATTTCGCGCTGGTCCTCCTGCGTGAGGATCGACCCGGTCGGGTTGTGCGGCGAGTTGGTGACGATCATCCGGGTCCTGTCGGTCACCAGGGAGGCGATCTCCTCGACGTCCATCCGGAAGTCGTTGGCCTCGCGCAGCGGCGCCGGCACCGCGGTGCCGCCGACGTATCGCGCCATGCTCTCGTAGATCGGGAAGCCGGGATTCGGGTAGATGACCTCGTCGCCCTCGTTGATGAGGGCGAGCATCGCGTAGAACATGATCGGCTTGGCGCCTGGGGTGACGACGACCTGCTCGGGCGCCGCCTCGATCCCCTTCCAGCGCTTGACGTCCGCGGCGAGTGCCGCCTTGAGCGGGGCGATGCCGGTGGCCGGCGGGTAGTGCGTCATCTTGTCGTCGAGGAGCGCCTTGACGGCTGCCTCGCTCACGTGGCGCGGCGTGTCGAAGTCGGGCTCGCCGATCTCGAGGTGGATCACGTCCCGGCCGGTCGCCTCCAGCGCGCGGGCGCGCGCGGCGGCCTCGAAGGCTGTCTCGGTCCCGATCCGCTCCATGCGGCTCGCAAGCTTCACGCGTCAGGGCCTCGTTGCGTCAGGTGGGATGTGAGTGTACCGAGGGCGTGGCACCCACGCGACGGGTCGGTCGTCAACCGTGGTTGACAAGTGCGCTCGCTGTCAACTAGAGTTGACGGCATGACGGATGTCCTGACGATTCCATCGGCCGATGACCCGGCCGAGGCCCTTGCAGCTGTGGTCTCCCTGCGCCGGCTCGCCGAACAGCTGGAGCGCGCCGCGGTGGCTCGCGCCGTCGAGCAGGGGTGGACCTGGGCGCAGGTTGCCGAGGCGCTCGGAGTCACAAGGCAGGCCGCGCACAAGCGACACGCTCGCGGACGCCGCTGAGCCGGGAGGCACCGATGTTCAAGATGAAGGGCGAGTTCCTGACGATCAAGCTGCTGCTGGAGGGAGCCGAGCGGCTGGCGCAGCAATCCGGGGAGTCGCTTCCCGGTGCAGAGCATCTCCTGCTATCGGCGCTGGCTCTGCCCGATGGCACGGCGCGGCGGGCATTCGAGCGCCTTGGTGTTGACCCCGATGGCCTGCCCTCGGCGATTGCGTCGCAGCATGACGACGCCCTGCGCGCCGTCGGGATCAAGGTGGATGCGAACGGCCTGGACGGGCCTGCGCCCAAAGCCCGCGGAGTGTTCCTGTCGACTCCATCGGCCCAGACCACCTTCAAGCGCGCGGTCGAACTGAGCGGGAAGCCGAAGCCGCGGCGGCTGCGGGGCGCTCACGTCGTGCTCGCGGTGAGCGAGATTGAGCGCGGGACTGTCGCACGGGCGCTCAGCCGCATGGGTGTCCGTCGAGAGGAGCTCGCCGCCGCAGCCCAGGAGGAGCTGGCAGCCGCAAGCTGAGGCGACCCTCCCCCGATCGGGCCATTGCGGTGTGGACAAGCACCGCTGCTATACTTTCCGAAGCGAACCTTCCGAGCGACGCGACGCCAATCGCGCCAGAGGAGAAGACCGATCCCATGACATTGACCGAATCGACGCCGCAGACGGCCCCATCGGCCCCGCCCGCCGCCCCCGCACCCGCTGAGCTGCTGGTCACCATGACCGATGCGGCCGCCGCCAAGGTGCAGGAGCTTCGCTCGCGCGAAGGCAAGACCGATGCCGCCCTCCGCCTCTTCGTGAAGAGCGGCGGATGCTCGGGCTACAGCTACGGCCTGGCGTTCGACGACAAGATCGCCGATGACGACCGCGTCGAGGACCACGCCGGCGTGCCGATCGTGATCGACGCCTTCAGCGTCCAGCACGTGGCCGGCGCCGAGATCGACTACGTCGACTCGCTGATGGGCTCCGGCTTCGCGATCAACAACCCCAACGCGGTGAGCAGCTGCTCCTGTGGGCAGTCCTTCAACACCGATGGCTCCCCCGCCAAGGCGGGCGGCTGCCACTAGTCCCTCTCTCCTCTGCGCCAAAGAGCCCCGGCCCACCAGCCGGGGCTTCTTCGTGCCTGGGGCTATTCGCCTGACCCGTCGTCCTCGAAGACGGATGCCCCCGCCACGACGGCCACGTCACCGCCCCCACCCAATGCCGCGGGCAGCGGCCGCGGCTGGTCGGGGATGCGGACGAAGCGATCCACCAGGGACCGCGTGCCGGCGATGCCGAGCTTGTCGAAGAGGAGCCCGAACTTGACGTGCAGGTTCGTGCCGATCTGCTCCTGGGCGTCGGGCGGAAGCGTCCAGAGCGCCCGCTTGAACGGACCGATCGCCTTCTTGCGCGTCTTGTAGAGGAACTGCTCATCGGTCTCGTCCGGCTTGCGCTCGCCCCCGCAGTTGGCGAGGCACCAGGCGTACATCTCGGCGCGCAGGTCATCGGGCAGGCCGCCGTCGTCATAGAGGATGTTCTGGAAGCCGGTGGCCAGGTGGATCTCCGCGGTGCCATTGGTCGGGAAGTGGTGGAACGCCTCCTCGGGCAGCGTGCTGGCGCCGTGCTGGACCGCGCCGGCCAGGCCGTACTCGTCGCGGGCAACGGTCGAGAGGCGCTTGAGGGTGCCGAAGTCGACCTTGACCTGTGCCACGGAGCCGTCCGGCAGCACCACGCCGCCGTGGCTCGTCCCGGTCTGGACGCTGACCTTGCTGATCCCCGGCAATCCGGAGCCGTGGAGCATCCCGAAGTAGCCATCCAGGTACGCGCGCAGCTCCTCTTCGGTCGAGTTGGCCTTGCCGACCTCGCCGATCTCACCGCCGATGCTGATCGTCACGCCCTCCGGCTCGATGGCGCGGATCAACGCGGTCAGCTCGACGGTGTTCGAGACATTGACGAGCTGCTCCGCCGCCGGGGTCGGCTGGGAGAGGTCGACCAGGGTGCTGCTGTCGATGTCGATGTTGCAGAAGCCGGCCGCCACCGCCTCGCTGGTGAGCTGCTTGAGCCCGGACATCTCGGCCCCGGGGTCGTCGGCCCACTTCGTCGCA
Organism: uncultured Chloroflexia bacterium; assembly: GCA_963807915.1. GTDB lineage: Bacteria > Chloroflexota > Limnocylindria > QHBO01 > QHBO01 > CF-167. The sequence continues at coordinate 521,468 of CAWEDO010000002.1, forward strand.
TTGAACTGGAAGTGGTCGCCCTGCAGGAAGACGGGCCCTACCCAGCCAGAGCGGATCGCTGCGGCCAGGATCACGGCGGCGTACTCGGCGGGGCGCTGCTCGGTGTACGCCATCTCGGACTTGGCGATCTCGAAGATGACGGCACCGGCGTCCCGCTCGAGCGCGGCCGAGAACGCCTGGCGCGCGACCAGGTAGGCAGTGGCGCGGACGTTGATGGCCGGAACCGTGAACGTCGCGGCCGGGAACTCGCCGCGGCCGCGGGCCATGTACAGCTCGTGGATGCTGGCCGACCCGCAGCCCAGCGCCTGCGACGCGCTCCAGATCAGCCAGCGCGCCGCATCGCGCAGCGCCTCGTCCGGATTGAAGACGGCGTCGAAGACGAGGTCGTCGACGAGCTCACCGCGCAGGCGGGGCTCATCGTCGACGAGGAGGCGCGAACCCTGGATCCTGGCGATCCCGTCGAGGGACGCGACGAGGTCCTGCGCGTTGGCGATGGTCATGCGGCCATGCTAGCGGAGCGCCGAGAGGAGGGTGAACGCGAGGAGTGGCGCGATCGGCAGGCAGACCGCCGCCGCCAGCAGGTACCAGTCGCGCGCTGCCCGCGGATCCGCCACGCCGCGACGCCGCAAGCCGGACACCCACGCCAGCACCGCGGACAGGCCGATGACGTAGAGGATCGCACCGAGCCCCAGCACGCCGACCGCGAACGGCCGGACCGTGACGCAATCGCCCAGGGCCAGCGGTCCGCCCGGTGGACAAGGTGACGCGAGCTCGATGGCGATGAGCGCGCCCGCTCCGGCGACGACGACCAGGGACCAGGCCAGGTGAGCGAGGAGCGGCCGCGGGATGGCGGTGGGCGGGCTAGCCGCCGGATCTCCAGGCAGCAGCCGCCGCCGCAGCGGCCTCGGCCTCGCGGCGCGTGATGCGGCGGTACTCGAAGTAGAGATAGGCAAGCCCCATGGCCCCGCCCCCGGCCGCAATCGCCCCCAGCGCGAGCGCCTGGAACGGGAAGACGAGCGGGATGAGGCTGCCACCGGCGAGGTTGAAGAGCATGAACGGGATGATCCCGAGCACGAGCGCCACGTACTGCAGGAAGTCCAGGAAGCGGATCAGCGACCAGGCGAAGCCGCGCCGTCCGCGGGCCGCCTGGGTCCAGAGCACCAGGATGAGCAGCAGCGTGAAGGTCGGCCCGCCGATGAGCACCACCGCCACCAGGAACCCGACGTCCTTGCTGAACCCCAGGTAGAGGGTCGTGATGGTGTTGGCGTAGTTGGGGATGTAGCCGAGCACGAAGTAGACGAACAGGAACAGCGGCACGCCCTTCAGCAGCGCCACCAGCCAGGTCTCGCTGCCATAGAGCATCCAGCTCATGAAGTCATCGATCTCGCGCGCGACCCGCGAGACGAGGTCGCGGCGGGGCGGGATGCTGTAGGCGCTGCTCACGGCCGGCTCACTGCTTCTCGCTCAGCAGGAAGGTGATGAGGGCCTGCATCGCCGATGCGCTGATCTTCCCCTCCGGATGCACTGGCATGCCCGTCGCCGTCCCGTCGTTGTAGTTCACCGACGAGTCGCGGATCCAGCGCTCGAGGAAGGTCCGTGCATCGGAGGAGTAGTCGGCCTGGAGCTCGTCCAGGTGGCTGATGGGCGTCGGCAGGTCGGTGACCGGCTCGTTGCCGATGTTCTGGAGGTTGGGGAACGTGCCCGGCACGCCGGCGAGGTCGGCGCCGTGACAGCCGCCACAGCCCGAGTCGGTGTAGACCTTCTGGCCCGCCTCGACGGTGTTCGGCACCTCCTCGACCGGCTTGGCGCCGGCCTCCAGCGCCCAGGTCTCGACCAGCGCGGTGAGGGCATCGATCTGGTTGATGGTCAGCGGGCCGGCGACCTCGGTGCTCCATGCGGGCATCGGCGAGTTCACGTCGCCCGACACGACGACGCCGCCGAAGCGGATCACCAGGTTCACGTAGTCGGGCGGGTCGCCGGGCTTGCGGATCTCGGTGAAGGTCCCGCCGTTCTGCGCCTTGAGCTTCTCGTAGATGCTCCTGGAGTGCAGGTTGGGAGCCAACCTTCCGGTATCGCCCACTGGACCGCCGGTCCCGTCCTTGCCGTGGCATTGCGCGCAGTTCGCGGTGTGGTCGTTGGCTTTGGTGACGTCGCCGAACATCTCAAGCCCGTAGGCGACCAGCTCCTCGTTCTGGGTCTTGTACGCATCCTCGCGACGGGCAGGATCGGTCAGCCAGTAGAAGGCCGTGAAGAGCGACAGGGCGCTGATCAGGACGATGCCCAGGGTCTTGATGCGCATCGCTCAGGCCGCGCAGTGCGGGATGGTGGTCGTATCGCGCGGGTCGAAGGTCGCCGTTCCGATCGGCGGCCCGGAGACGATCGCACTGGTGTCGATCTCGTACACGCCATCGGCCACGGTCACGGCGAAGCGGTCCATGCCTCGCGGGGCAGGTCCCGCCCGTTTCTCCCCGATGATGTTGTACTTGCTGCCGTGGCAGAGGCACTCGAACCAGAGGCTCTTCTGGCACAGCGGCGGGATGTTGCAGCCCAGGTGCGGGCACTTGCGGTACAGCGCCAGGACGTTCGCGCCGGGATCGGCGACCGTCTCGTCCTTGCCGTCGACGAGGGCCTCGGCGGCCGGCACGTTCACGAAGAAGACCCTGGCCTTGCTGAAGGGGTACGGCTGGCCCTGGGTCCAGGTCGGCTGCGCTCCACCGATGCTCGCGGCGGTGCCGAGCGTGAACTTGCCGCCCAGCCCGCTTCGCACGTTCGGCCACAGGAAGTTGACGGAGCCCGCCAGGAACTCGATCGAGAGGATGCCCGCGCCGGCCCAGAAGAGGCGGCGCATGAAGCTGCGCCGGCTCATCTCGCCGACGGGGGCGGAGGGCATCTCGCCGTAGGTAGGCAGGTGGCTCATAGGGTGAAGAAGATCCCATCCCAGGGCCAGACCCAGTTCCAGCCGGGTCCGCGGAAGAAGGAGCCGATGAGCGTGATCAGCAGGCCGCCGAGCATCAGCGACATGAAGAAGACCCACGCCGTCTTGCGATCGCGGGCGGCCTTGTACGGCGAGCGGTCGACGTACGGGATGATCGCCAGCCCGACCAGGTAGAGGGTCGGCAACAGGACGCCACCGACGGTGGCGTTGAAGTACGAGAGCAGCTCCTGGAGGCCAAGGAAGTACCACGGCGCCTTGGCGACGTGCGGCGTCACGCCGGCGTTGGCCATCTCCTCCAGCGGCGCGTGGATCATCACCGACGCAACCACCAGCAGGACGCTGATGAGGGTCGCCATCAGGAACTCGGCGCGCAGCAGGTGCGGCCAGGTGAGGACCGTCTCGTCGGGGCGCTTGTCGACGCGGACCATCGACTCCTGCTTGACGTAGGCCAGCAGCCGGAAGCGCTCGGTGCCCGGCACGCCCGGCGGACCGGGCAGCTTCGGGCCGCCACCGCGCTCGACCGTCGGGACGCGCGGCGCCTGGGTCGGGGCGTTCTTGTCGGCGGTGGCGTTCGGCCGCTTCTCGATCGTCATCGGCTCAGCTCGCTTCTCTACACAGGCCCTGAGATGCCGCCGTCCTTCCGGATCCTCCAGAAGTGGACGACCATCAGGATGGCGACGATCAGCGGGAAGGCGATGACGTGCATGACGTAGAAGCGGATCAGCGTCCCCTGCCCGACCTCGACGCCGCCCAGCAGGATGAAGCTCGACTCGCGGCTGAGCAGCGGCGCGTAGGTCGCCATCTGCGTCCCGACCGTGATGGCCCAGAAGGCGATCTGGTCCCACGGCAGGAGGTAGCCGGTGAAGCTGAGCCACAGCGTGCAGAAGAGGAGGACGACGCCGATCACCCAGTTGAACTCGCGCGGCGGCTTGTAGGCACCGTGGTAGAAGACGCGGATCATGTGCAGGAAGACGGTCAGCACCATGAGGTGCGCGCCCCAGCGGTGCATGTTGCGCACGAAGGTGCCGAACGCGACCGAGTTCTCGATCGAGAGGATGTCCTGGTAGGCGCGCGTCACCGACGGCACGTAGAAGAACATCAAGTAGACGCCGGTCACGGTCAGCACCAGGAAGAGGAAGAAGCTCACGCCACCCAGGCAGAAGGTGTACGTGTAGCGGACGGCGTGCTTCTTGACGCGGACCGGGTGCAGGTGCAGGAAGACGTTGTTCATCACCGCCAGCGCACGGGTGCGGCTGGTGGTCGGATACGGCTGGCGGAAGAGGCTGCGCCAGACCGATGACTCGCGGACGACCCGCAGCAGGTCGCCGGGGCCCGGGAAGGTCATCGCTGAACCACCATGCCGGCCTGCTGGCCGATCTGTCCCAGCACGTTGTCCTTGTAGCTTTCCAAGAGCACCTTCCCGTCAGGCGTGAGCCGCTCGAGCTCGAGTCGGTCCATGGTGATGCAGTTGGTCGGACATCGTTCGACGCAGAGGTTGCAGCGGATGCAGCGCTCCTCGTCGATGATCATGGCAATCCCGCGCGGCCACGCCTGGAACAGGTCGATCTCCGGGTCGTCGCCGCCGACCTGCGCCTTGTCGATCATGTAGATCACGCCCTCGGGGCAGACATCGGCGCAGAGCCCGCACAGGATACAGCGCGGCCCATCGATGTTGATGTTGTGGTTGCACTGCAGGCAGCGCTGCCCTTCGGAGATGGCGCTGCGCGTGTCGTAGCCGACCTCGACCAGGGAGGTGAAGTCGCGGCGCAGCTCCGGCGGCGCCATGGGGATGTGCTGACGCTGGATGGCCTCGTACTTGTCCGGCATGTCATGCTCGAGCGCCTGGGTCACCACCGCGCGGTTGATGACGGGCAGCTCGACCAACTCCTCGCCACGCACGCCGAGCAGCCAGCGGTCGACCGCTCGCGCGGTGCGGCGGCCACGCCCCGCCGCCTCGATGATGGTCGCCGGGCCGGTCACGAAGTCGCCGCAGGCGAAGATGCCCTCGACGCTGGTCTGGAAGGTGTCGGGCTCGGCGACGACGTTGCCGCGACTCAGCTCGAACTGCAGCGCGTTGTACTTCTTGCCATCGGGCCCGACCGGGGTGGTCCCGTTCAGTGGAGGCGTGCGCCAGGAGGACACCGACCCACCGGGGACGAACTCGCGGGTATCGGTCACGCCCAGGTGGCGGTTCAGCTTGGCGCCGTACTCACCCAGCACGTTGTTGTCGGAGGCCTGGCTCGTGCACGGGATGACCATGTCGCACGGGATCGTGAACTCGCTGCCGGGGATCGGCTCTGGGCTGCGGCGGCCGCTGGCGTCGGGCGGCCCGAGGCGGGTGCGCTGGAACGTGATCCCCGCTACCTTGCCGTCCTGCTCGACGATCTCGACCGGCGAGCTGAAGAACTCGAAACGGACCCCCTCGAAGCGGGTCTCGTGCTGCTCCTCCTCGTCGACCACCATCTCCTCGGGGCCGCGGCGGTAGACGATCGTGCTCGTCTTGGCGCCGATGCGGAGCGCGGTGCGGGCCGAGTCCATGGCCGTGTAGCCGCCGCCCACGATGACGGCGTGCTCGCCGACCCACTGCTCCACACCGAGGTTGGCCCGCTTCAGGAAGTCGACGCCGTAGATCACGCCGTCGAGCTCCTCGCCGGGGATGTTCATGGCGACCGGGTACATGCAACCGGCCGAGACGACCACCGCGTCGTGCTTCTCGCGCAGCTGGTCGAGGGTGACGTCGCGGCCGACCTCGACGTTGTAGTGGAAGTCGACGCCGTGCTTGGCGACCCAGTTGACGTCCAGCTCGATCACATCTCTTGGAAGCCGGAACGCGGGCACACCGATGAGGCACGTTCCGCCGCCCGACGGCAGCGCCTCGTAGATGTCGACCTTGTGGCCGTAGCTGGCCAGCTCCTTGGCGACCGTCAGCCCGGCAGGACCGGCACCGATGACGCCAACACTCTTCCCGCTCGGCTCGGCCGTCACGATGGTGTCCGGCATGTTGTTCCCGTAGTGCCAGTCCACCAGGAAGCGCTTCATGGCGCGAATGGAGAGCGGCTTGTCGATGTCGGCGCGGCGGCACGCCTTCTCGCAAGGGGCGCTGCACACGTAGCCGCAGATGGCGGCGACCGGGTTCGGGTCGCGGGCCAGGATGTAGCCCTCCTCGAAGCGCCCCTCCGCGGCAAGCATCAGGTAGCCGCGGCAATTCGTGTTGACAGGGCAGCCTTCCTGGCACTCGATGTTGCACTGAAGCCAATCGACGCCGACTTCGGCGGTCTGGAACCTCAGTGGGATGGCATTTGCGGAGATCACTGGCACCGTCGTAGAGCGGGTTCCACCACGAGTTGCCGAAGAGAGCGAGCGGCGCCGCGATGGTATCCGTCGCGCGGAGTTGGTGTCAAAGCAAGTCCTGCACGGTCAGGTCGGTCCAGCGACCGGCTTGGTTGGCTCTCGCAGCAACCTGCGCCGGTCACCGGCCCGCCCTCACTGTCCCGCAAAGTAGGTGGCCATGACTCGTCTGACGAGGGGGGCGGCGTCGGTGCCGCCGGTGGCCAGCTTCACGTGGACGAGGACCGTCGCGACGGCGATCTCCGCGTCGCTCACCGGCGCGTAGGCCGGGAACCAGGCGTCCGGCCGCGGCGTGCCGGTCTCGGCGGTCCCGCTCTTGCCGGCCGCCGGGATGCCGAAGCCGGCGAAGGCCCGATGGGCGGTGCCGATCGGGAAGGTGACGACCGCACGCAGCGTCTTGTCGAGGTAGTCGAAGCTTTCCGCGGAGACGTCCACCTGGCGCACGACGCGGGGTGCGTTGCGCTCGACGACCGTTCCGTCCGGGCGCGTGGCCTCGATCACGATGCGCGGGACCCAGAGCGTGCCGCCGTTGCCGAACGCGGCGTAGGCATTGGCCAGCTGGAGGGGCGTGCCGAGGTAGCTGCCCTGCCCGATGGCCAGCTGGATCTGGTCGAACGGCCCGTAGGCCCGGTAGCCACCCTGCTTGCTGGCGAAGAAGGCGGCGTCAGGGAGGATGCCGGGGGCATCGGCCAGGTGAGTGATACCGGTCGAGACGCCGAAGCCGAACTGGCGGACGGTGTCGGTCAGAGCGGTCTGGCTGACATCCCAGACGCGGATCGAGAGCGGCATGTAGGTCGTGTTGCAGCTGAAGGCCATCGCCTGCTCGAGCGAGACGCTATTGCCAAGGGTGTGGTCCTTGTAGTTGTGGAAGGTGAAGCCGCTGTAGGTCCAGGTGCCGAGGCAGGACATGCGGGTGCTCGGCGTTGCGACGCCGGTCTCGAGCGCAGCCAGGAGCGTGAACGGCTTGAACGACGATCCGGCCGGGTAGGCGGCCAGGGCTGCCTTGTTCAGAATCGCGCCGCCGGACGGGGCGGCCAGCGGCTGTCCGGAGAGGGTCGTGCCGATGGTCATCGCGTTCGGGTTGAAGCGCGGAGCCGATGCCAGCGCCCACACGTCACCGGACTTCGGGTCGATGACGGCGGTCGCCGCGTCGGCGTACGGGGCCAGCGCGGCGTCGGCGGTTGCCTGCAGGTCGGGGCGGATGGTGATGGTCAGGTCCGCGCCGGGCACCATCGGCCGCTGGAGGAGGACGACCGGTTCGCCGGAAGCCGGCACGGCAACGAGGTCGGCGCCGGGCGTGCCGCGCAGCAGGTCTTCGGCACCCTGCTCCAGCCCGCTGCGACCCATCGCTTCACCGACGACGTAGTCCGCGGTCCGTGGCAGGGCAGTCAGGTCCTCCGCGGTCACCGGCGCGACGTACCCGATCGTCTGGCCCGCCAGCCACTCCTGCGGGTAGACCCGCGCCCCGTCGTCCCGGTTCTGGGCGAACACCGTCCCGTCGACGGCCACGATCCGGCCGCGAGGCGCCGGAGTTCGCTCCAGGTCAAGCCGGGCACCGTCGCCGAGGCCGGGGAAGAGGAGCGAGGGTCGCCAGCGCGCCTCCCAGCCTTCCGTGCCCTCGGTGAGCAGGAGCATCCGGCGGACAGACACGTTGCCGAAGCGGTTCGTCTCGAAGCCGATGCTGATCGGCACCTCGAAGGCCGGCACCGGGCCGGGGGCAGGGCCATCTCCGGGCGCGGTGGTGCGAATGGGCGTGCCCGCCTCGCCGACGATCCGTGTGACGCCGGCCAGCTCGTCGAACTGGCGGAGCAGCGCGGTGATCGCCTCCGGCGTGTAGCGATTGCGGTCGGCGGCGGCGAGCAGCTCCGTCATCCGTTCGTAGCGCCGGCCGCGCCAGCCCGCGACGAACTTGCGGGCGACCAGCTGCGCGGCGTCGGCGGCCGCATCAGTCGGCTCGGGCGACGCCGAGGCGGTGGGGCTTGGCGTGTCGGTCGGCGAGGTGCAGCTGGCCACGAGGATTGCCACGAGCAGGAGCCGGGCACCCCATGCAGCCCCCCGTGTGTGGATCATCGCGCGAGCATCACCCGGCGGAACCCTTCGGCAGCGGCGTAGCCGGCCCGTTCGCCGAGCTCCTCGGCGCCCCGGCGCAGCCAGCGGGCGGTCTCGCCGAAGTCACGGAACTGGCTGGCGTGGTGGGCCAGGGCCGCGACCTTCTGCTCGAGCGTGTCCCCGATGTCGACCAGCTGGTTCGCCTCGTTCGTGCTCCACAGGAAGAGCTCCGCGACCTTCCACGCACTCAGCCCGGCGGCGAGGTGCTCCGGAAAGTTGAGCGGGTCGCGCGCGGTCGGGAAGACCGCGTCCACCACCACCGTCCCGACGGCCCGGTGGTCGGGGTGGTTGATCCACTCGTTGTTCACGAACAGGACGGTCGGGTCGTGGCTCATCACGATCTCCGGCCGAAACGTCCGGATCGTCCGGGTGACGCGCTCGCGCAGTCGGAGGCTGGGCTCGACCTGCCCGTCGGGCTCCCCGAGGAAGTCGACCGCGGTGACGCCGATCTCTGCGGCAGCGGCCCGCTGCTCGGTTTCGCGCAGGCTCGCCAGTGCAACGGGGTCGGCGGAGGGGTTGTCGCTGCCCTTATCGCCGCGCGTCATCAGCAGGTACTGGACCTCGGCACCCTCGCCGATCCAGCGCGCAACCGTCCCCGCCGCGCCGAACTCGATGTCGTCTGGATGCGCGGCGACGACCAGGACGCGTTCAGGTGTTGGAAGCCGGTCGTTGGGCATCGGTCACTGGTGCGGGGCCGGGTGGGAGGTCCGCCGAATGCTACCAGCCGAGCCGAGGATCAGCGGCTGGCGGCCTCGGCAAGCGGCGAGCTGCTGGGAGCGGCCAGCCGCACGAGCCGATCCCGCGGCTCGCTGAGGGCGCGGCTCGCCCACTCGACGACCTCTGCGTCGTGGCTGAAGAGGATCACCTGGCGGTCGGCGCTGAGGTCGTGCAGCACGTCGAGGATCCGCCGCTTGCGCTCGGGGTCCGATTGGGCCGTCACCTCGTCGAGCAGCAGCGGGGCTCGCTCGTCGGTCGTGACGAGATGCTCGGCCATCGCCACCCGCAGCAGCAGGTAGACCTGCTCGCGGGTCCCTTCCGAGAGGAGGCGGGCATCGCGCCACTGGCCGCTGCGAGCCTCCTTCACGTCGACCGACAGGTCCCGCGGGTTCATCCCCACCTCGACATAAGCCCCGCCGGTGATCGCGGGCAGATGGCGCTGCACCGACGCGGTGAGGATCGGGGCCACGTCGCGGTGGACCCGCCGCTCGGCCGCCTCGAGGAGCGCCAGGGTCTCGTCGATCACCCCGGCCAGCTCGTGCACGCGGGCCAGCTCGGCACGGGCAGCATCGGCCCGCTCCTCGGCCTCCGCCACGCTCGGCAGGGTCGTCGCCAGCAGGCGCAGCTCGCCGGTGAGCGCGTCCACGCTCTCCTTCGCGCGGGACGCCTCCGTGCGAGCCGCGGCGAGCTGTTCGCTTGCATCACCCGCGATCGTTGCCGGGTCACCGGCAAGCGCGAGCAGCCGAGTCGCGGCCTCGTCGCGTCGCTTCGCCTCGGTCTGCAGAGCAGCAAGCGTCGTGCCCGCCACGAGCCCCTGGAGCTCCTGCCACTCCCGAATGGCGATCTCGCTGGCCCGAGCCAGAGCACCGCGCTGCCCTTGCCATGCCACGAGGCTCTCCGCCAGCGTGTCAGGCGGCGCGTCGCTCGACTCCCCGATGCGCTGCGCGGCGGAGCGAAGCGCCGATTCGACGGCCGCGGCGGCTTGGGTGGCGCGCTCCGCTCCTGCTTCTGCGGCCAGGCGCGACTCGACGGCGCGCTCGAGTCCCTCCGCGGATGCGGCCGCACGAGCAAGGTCGTCTCGCTCGGCGCATGCCGCCTCGTAGGCGCGGACGGCGGCCCGGAGATCGTCACCGGCTGGTGCGCCACGTCCGTCGAGGGCAATGCGCAGCTCCTGCTCCGCTTCGACGACCGCCGCATGGAGCTCGGCCCGGCTGGCATCCCCGCTGGCCACGAGACCCTCGCCGGCGCCGGCCGTGGGGCGGCTCGACCATGCCCACGCGGCGGCGGCAAGCGCGACGGCGAGGAGCGCGACACCGGGGATCGTCTGGCCGAGTGCGATGAGGGCAAGGCCCACGATGCCGGCGACCGAGGCCGCAACCAGAGGCAGGTGCGCCGTTCGCGTCTGCGGCAGTCCGGCTGGCGCAGGGACGGGACGTTCGCGGTCGATGCGCAGCGCCTCGTCGGCGAGATCGAGGGCGCGCGAAGCGTCGAGGACGGACCGTTCGGGCCGGCGATCGCCCTCCGGCACGACGGGCAGCGCCGCCAGCTGCGCGCGCAGGTCAGCGGCGGTGGGCCCGGCTAGCGCGACGGGAGCCGGGCGACGACGCCACGCCTCGAGCGCAGCGGCCACCTCGTCGGCAAGCTCGTCCCGGCTGGCCAGGGCCTCCGGTGCCTGTGGATGGGCCTCGGCCAGCGCCGTGGCACGCGCCGCGCGGGCGATCAGCCTATCGGCCTCCCGTCGCGCGACCGCAGCCTCGGCAGCCGCCAGCCGCCGCTCGCTCGCCAGGTGCGTGCGCGCCGCATCCTCGAGCTGCGCCTCACGGTCCAGGTAATCGGTGTGGATGCGCCGAGCCTCGCCGAGCGCTGCCTCGGCTGCTTCCTGCTCGCGCATGGCCGCCCACATCGGGCCGGTGGCGCCCACCCGCACGGCACCAACCGCCTCGCGCCGAAATGCCTTGAGGCGCTCGATCGCCTCCGCGGCAGTTGCATCGGTTCCGCGTGTGGCCGCCGCGCGCTGCATGTCGTCCTGCAGGGCCGCTGCGTTGTCGGCGACCGACGTGATCTGCGCCTGGCTCACGGCCGCAACGGCGGCGAAGGACTCGCGATCGAGGCCGAGCCAGCGGGTCGCGTCCGGGGTCCCCTCGTTGATGATCTCCATCGACACGTTGTCGCCCAGCGTGACGTCGCGGGCGCGGGACTGGGCACGACCGGCGAGGTCCTGGCTGATGTCGATCGTCCGCCCGTCGGCGAGGTGCAGGCGGGCCTCGACCTCCCAGCGATCCGGCGAGTCCCACGGCCGATGCCGCTCGATGACGGCCGCCGTCTCCTTCGTGCGTCCCGGCCCGCGCCGCACGCCGGTCAGCGCCAGCCGGGTCGCCGCGTGCCAGCTCGTCTTGCCCGCCTCGTTCGGACCGCCGATGACGGTCATCCCCTCGCCGAGCTCGAGGGTCTCGTCCGTCAGCGGACCGAAGGCCCGGGCGATGACGCGCTCGATCCACACCGTCAGGCCACCTCGAGGTCATTGCGGCCTTCGAGCGCCCGGAGCCCGGTGATGAGGACCTTGCGACGGTGCTCCTCATCGAGGATGTCGAGCGTGTCCCGCGCGAACTGGCCACGGACGGTCTGCTCCGCGTGGATCGCCTCGAGGTCGTAGGACGGGCGGAGATCCTCGGTCCGCACCACGAACCCGTCGAGATGCTCGCCGAGCTGGGCGAGGGCCCGTGGGTCGACCGGCAGCTCGGCCGGCACCTCGCCGGTGAGCGTGACGCGCACCGAGCCGGTGAGCGGCGCGACCTCCATTGCGATCCGCTGCCGGACGTCATCGAGGTGGTGGCACCCGTCCAGCGTGATGGTCAGGTCGTGGACCTGGCTGACGGCCACCGAGCGCCGCTCGCGCGTGACGCTCCCGTCGGCCGCGACGGTCGCGAGCACGATCCCGCGACCCTCCGACTCTCCGAACTCGAGCGGATCGGGATTCCCCGGGTACGTGTGGCGCTCCCGATCGCGGGCGACGTGGTAATGGCCCAGGAAGGCATGCGCGATGCCGGCTGCCTCGAGCTCCGCGGCATCGAAGGGTGCATGGGGCTCCTTGCCGGATTCCTGGAACGGCAGGGCACTCTTCTCCGAGGCATGGGCCAGAGCGAGATGCAGCCCGCCGCGGTCCGGTAGGAAGTCCGCGAAGAAGCTGCGGGTGCCGGCCGGCGCGCGATGCGCCGCGCCCCACAGCGTCAGCCCATCGGCGAGCTCGGCCGGCGTCAGCCGGGCCTCCGTGAAGAGGTGGACGTTCGGGCTCCACTCGACCAGTGCGTACGGACTGCGCGGCGAGTACCAGTCGTGGTTGCCAGGGGCGAGGTAGATGGGGATATCGGTCCGGGCGAAGCTCTCGCGCAGGAAGGTCACGGTATCGGGCGTGAAGCGCTCGTGCTCGAACAGGTCGCCGGCGCACAGGACCGCCTCGACCCGCTCCTCCTCGGCGAGCTGCAGGATGCGGGTCAGCGTCTCACGGCGCGCCCGCCGACGCAGGCGCGCGGCCTCTGGCCTGGCCCAGGCGAACGGGGCGTCGAGGTGGAGGTCGGCGAAGTGCAGGAGCCGCATGATTCGCAAGCCTAGCCGCCTGCGCGACACCTAGGCCGTCGCGTTCGCACCTCTGGGCTAGTGCCCCTCACCCACCTGCTGGTAGCCGAAGACGGCGATCCCCGCCAGCAGGATGAGGTGGACCAGGCCACCGAGGCTGACCCCGCCGATGAGGAGGAGGAACCAGGCGAGCACGAGGACAACCGGCAGCGAGCGCCAGGCCAAGTAGCTCCACTCGGCGCTCACGGCTCCGCTTGACGCTCGTTGATGACCTGGACCACGAGCAGCACCGCGGCGACCACCAGCAGCAGGTTGACGAGCGGCCCGAGCTGCAGCAGGAGGCCGATGAACCAGGCCACCAGCGTGACGGCGATTCCAGTCCAGATCATGCGGCGAGCCGCTCCATCAGCAGGTCGACGTGCTCGATCGGCTTGACGCGTGGCAGCGTGTGCTCGATCCGTCCGTCCGGGCCGACGATGAACGACGTGCGCTCGACGCCCTTGTAGGTCCTCCCCGCGAAGCTCTTCTCGACCCAGGTGCCAAAGGCGTCCGCGACATGGTGGCCGACATCGGCCAGCAGGCGATACGGGAGGTCGTACTTCTCGCGGAACTTGACATGGCTGGCAACCGAGTCGGGCGAGACCCCGAAGACCTCCACCCCGGTGTTCATCACGCGCTCGAAGTTGTCGCGCAGCGAGCATGCCTGGGTCGTGCAGCCGGGCGTGTCGTCCTTGGGGTAGAAGTAGAGGACGTAGCGCCGCCCCAGCAGGCTCTCGTTCGAGACCGTCGCGCCGTCGTCGGCCTGCATCTCGAACGCGGGCACGGGCTCTCCGGGCTGCGGCTGGCTCACGCCGGAATCGTACCTCACCCCATCTCCTCGATTGCCAGCAGCACGGGGGGCAGATCGCGCGGGAGGAGCCTGGCCGCGAGGTCGGCGGCCACCTCGCCGATGGCATCGTTGCTCGCCTCCGCCAGGTCATGGCCGGATCCCGGGATGAGGTTCACGCGCGATTCGTTGCCCGCGGCTCGGAGCGCCGCCGCCAGGAGCGTCGCCTCCTCCGGGTCACTCCAATGGTCCGCCGCGCCGTGGACCAGGCTGACGGACCGATGCAGCATCGTTGCCAGGGCGAGCGCCGGGGTGTGGATCGCTTGCTCGAAGGGAGCGAGCGACAACGTGGCCGCTCCGCCTCCCCGAAGCGGCAGCGTGAGGCGCGCCTCGCGGCGCTCGGCGCGCTCGATCAGGTCCTCGCTCCAGCGGTCGATGGCGGCGACGATCGGATGGTCGTGCTCGGTGCCGTCCCGTCCGCGTTCCGCCGCCGCGCGGCGCAGGGTCTCGCGCCAAGAGCGCCCGGATGCCCCGATGAGCGTGAGCGCGGACACGGCCGGGTCCCCGATCGCGACGGCCAGCGCGATCCCGGCGCCCTCGCCGTGGCCCACGATCCCCGCCCTGCGCAGGTCGAGCTCGGAGCGTCCGCGCATGGCGGCCAGCTGGTCACGCGCGTCGTCGATCCGGGCGAAGAGGGTGACCTCCTCCCACGCGCCGTCGGAGGCGCCGCAGCCGCGCGGATCGGCGCGGAGCGACGCCACGCCACGCACTGCGAGTGCCTCGGCCAGGCGGGCAAGCAGGCCGGACGTCGGGACCGCGGCCGGGGCGAACCAATCCGGGTGGCCGACCCGGTCGTAGTTCCCGTCCCGGTCGCGCGGCAGCCACGAGGGCAGCAGGAGGACATTTGGGTAGCGGCCCGTTTCGGAGGCCGGCGGGGCGTCGGGCAGCAGCAGTGTCGCGGCCAGCGAGGCGTCGCCGGCCTGGACGCGGATCTCCTCGGAGCGCGGCATGCCGCGAGGGTACACGCGGCTCCGAGCTAGAGCGCGAAGCCGATCCCGAGTGCGACTGCGGCCAGCGCGACTGCGCCCAGCAGCAGGACCCCGTCGGCCGGCCGCAGGTGCTGTCGCCGGGCGATGGTCCGGCAGGCCTCGGCCCCGAACCCGCGCGCCTCCATGGCGAGGGCGAGGCGCGTGGAACGCCGGACCGTCCCGACCAGGAGGGCCAGCAGCCGACCGAATGCGAGGCGCACGGTGGCGAGCGGGGACCAGCCGGCGCTCACGCCGCGAGCGCGCCGCGCCATGCCGAGCAGCTGCCACTCGGAGGCCAGGATCGGCAGGGTGCGGACCGCGGCCATGACCCCCACTGCCAGCCGAGGTGGAACGCGGGCCTGCTGCTGCAGCGCGTCGGCCAGGTCGGTTGGGTCCGTGGTGGCGAGCGCGAGGACGCCGGAGAGCGCGATTCCCAGCAGGCGCAGGCCCAGGCCCAGGCCGTTGGCCACGTCTGGACCGCCGGCCGAGGCGGGGGCCAGGACGACGTTGAGCATACCAACGGTCAGCGCGGCGACCAGGAGCGGCCAGGTCCGCATCAGGAGGGTGGAAGCGGCCAGCCCACTCAACGGGAGGCAGGCGACGATCCCCACCAGGACGACCCCGGGCGGCACCGGGCCGGATGCCACGAACAGCGCCGCCATGAGGATGGCGGCAGCGAGCAGCTTGGCGACGGGGTTGGCGCGAGCCAGGGGTGCTCGCGGATCTGGCCGGAGCGGCGTGAAGCGTCTCATCGGCCCAGCTCGATCGTGCGGTCGGCCAGGGCGGCCGCAAAGGGGGCGTCGTGCGTCACGAAGCAGATGCCGCGCCCCTGTTCACGCTCCTGCGACAGCAGGTCGAGGAGCTCAACCGCGGTCCGCCGATCCTGCCCGAACGTCGGCTCGTCGAGCACCAGGACGCGTGGCTCGCCGGTGAGGGCGGTGGCGACGGACAGCCGCCGCTTCTCGCCGCCGGACAGGGTGAAGGGGTTGGCCTCCGCCAGTGCCGTGAGGTGGAGCCGATCCATCAGCTCGGCGGCGCGGCCGGGTGCCCGGTGGCCGTTCCGTCCGCGTGGACCGAGCAGGAGCTCCTCGCGGACGCTGCCGGTGAGGAACTGGTGCTCCGGGTCCTGGAACACGGACCCGATCGTCTCGGCCAGCCGCGGCGCGGGCAGTTGCCAGACCGGCTGCCCGTCCGGTCCGGCCACCGAACCGATCGTCGGGCGCAGCAGGCCGCCGAGCAGGAGCGCCAGGGTGGACTTCCCCGAGCCGTTCGGCCCCACGATCGCCACCGCCTCGGACGTCCGTACGCCCAGGCTCATCGGTCCCACCGCCAGGCTTGGCTCACCGGCGAACCGGTAGCCGACCTGCTCCGCGGTGAGCAGGGGCTCGACCGGCGCGTCCGCCACGCGCCGCGCGTTCGGGAGGGGATGACCAGGCACCCAGATGCCACGCTCGGCCAGCCGATCGCCGTGCTCCGCGAAGACCTTCGCCGGAGGGCCATCGGCCGCGACCCCGCCGCCCGCCTCGAGCACGACGACCCGATCGACGAGGGCCGCCGCCTCGGTCACCCGGTGCTCGACCAGAAGCATCGTGACCTTGCCCGCTGCCACGATGCGGCCGAGGGCGCCTCGCACGAGGTCGGCGCCCGCGGGATCGAGGTTCGCGGTGGGCTCGTCGAGGAGCAGCAGGCCGGGGCGCAGGGCAAGCGCGGCGGCGATCGCCAGACGCTGCTGCTCACCGCCGGAGAGCGCATCGGTCGGACGCTCCCTGCCGTACGGGAAGCCGACCAGCTCGAGGGCTTCGTCGACGCGCGGCCAGATCTCATCGGGCGGGACGCATCGGTTCTCCAGGCCGAACGCGACCTCGTCACCGGCGCGCGCCATCACCAGGCTCGCCTCCGGATCCTGGAAGACCATCGCCGTCCGGCCGCGCGTGGTGCGGGGATCGACGCCGTCCACCCGCAGCGCGCCCTCCGACTGGCCACCTTCGAGCAGCCCCGCCAGACCGGCCAGGAGGGTGGACTTCCCCGCCCCGGAGGCACCGAGCAGCAGCACCCGCTCGCCGGCCTCGATGCGCAGGTCGACGCCGCGCAGCGCCCACGCCTGGCGGCCTGCGTGGCGCCAGCCCCAGCCGCGCGCCTCGATCGACGCCGGCCCGCTCAGCGGCTCAGACCTCGGGCTGCTCGCGGGCCGCCGGGAACGCGCTCAGCACGCCGGTGCGGACGAGCGCGCGCACCAGCAGCCAGCCGCCCAGGCCGGCCACGATCGCGGCGCTCGGGATCACCAGCGCGGCGTACAGGACCTGGTAGTTGGCGGCCCAGCTCGGGTAGTAGACGACCAGGTCGAGCAGCACGGCCGCGGCCCCGGCTGCGGCTCCCGCGAGGAGCGCGATCGAGAGCCCCCAGCGCCGATACAGGCCCATTGCGAAGACGAGCTCGGCGGCGCCCCCCTGCATCAGGCCGTAGACCACGGTCAGCAGCCCCCAGGGTGCGCCGAACAGCGCCGATGCGATCGCCGCTACCCCCTCGCCGAGCAGCGCGGCTCCGGGTCGTCGAATCACCAGCGGGACGAGCACGGCGGGCAGCAGCCAGACCCCATACATGAATCCCTGGAGCGGAGGCACCCCGACGAATGCCGGCGAGACCGCGGTCCACAGCAGGTTCCACGCCTGGAAGACCGCTCCGAAGGCGACCGCCAGCGCGGCGCCCAGCACGATGTCGACCGTCCGCCATCGTTCCGTCATGAGCCTGGCTCCTTTCTCGTCTCGATGACCAGCAGCGTCCCGCCCTCCAGCGAGACCGATGCGGGTGGCTTCTCCACTTCGTTCGAAAGTCCCCGGGAGTGACCCGTCAGCAGGGTCTCCGTCATCAGCGGATAGCGCAGGCCGGCGGTGCGCACCCCGGTTGCATCGCCTCCGACGGGAAGGAGCGTGACGAGGTCACCCGCCGCCCCCTCGAGCTCGCGACCGCTTCCGGAATGGAGCGCCCGGACCGTGGTCGCACCGCGCACGAGGCGCAGGTCGATCCCGGCCCAGCGAGGGTCGACGAGCAGGAGCAGGTTCGCGAGCTCGTGGTCGAGCCGCTCGCCGCCGAGCCCACCGACGATCACGACCTCGTCGCAGCCATCCGCCACGGCCCGCGAGACGGCCAGCTCGACGTCGGACGCCTCCTTCTCGGCGGGATGGCGTTCGACCGCGACGCCCTCCGCCTCGAGGCACTCCAGGAGCGCGGGCCAGATCGAGTCCATGTCGCCGATCACCAGGTCAGGGACGAACGCGCAGCGCGCGACCCACTCGGCTCCGGAGTCGGCGGCGATCACTATGTCGGCGCCGGGCAACAGGACAGCGTCCTCCGGAGCGGCATCGCCGCCGGCCACAACGATTGCTTTCACTCCGACTCCCTTCGCTGGCATGACCCAGATCAGGTTCGAGGGTCTGCGGCCTTCCGCACTCTCAGCGCTTGCGCGCTCCCCTGTCGCTCTTGGGGTTGTCGGAAAGGAGGGTAGCACGCACCTCGCCGGGCCACCCACCGCGATCAGGGGCGATCCAGCCGGATCTCGATCGCGACCGGGCCATCGGGCGTGCCATGGGCGACCATCTGCCAGACCTCTCCCTGGGCCTGGAACCGGATCAGGGCGACGCCACCGCCGGGGTAGAGGCCCACGATCGGGTGGCCGGCTGCCGGCAGAGCCTCGACGTAGAAGTCGTATGCCGCCGAACCCAGCCGATCGGTCTCCCACAGGCCAATCAACCCTGGGGCGTCCGCCGGCAGCTCGACGGCGACGGCACCCGGCAGGACGGGGAATCCGGGTGGCAGGGTTGGTCGCGGGCCTTCGGTCGCTGATGGCCCGACCGACGGCGCGGGAGATGGCGCGGCGGTCGAGGGACCCGCGGATGCGGAAGCAGCGGCGGAGGCAGAGGGGCGCTCACGAATGGAGCACCCTCCCACGAGCAGCACCAGCAGGATCGCCGCCCAGATCATCCGCATCGTCACTGCGTCACGTTCGAGATCACGATCGGGATGTAGTAGTTGCTCAGGCGGCGGTAGTCGAACCAGTGGACGCCCTGCGCCTGCAGGTTGAAGGACTCGGTGTAGCTGCCGACACCGGGCGTTCCTTTCAGCCCGAACGTGAACCTCCCCACGCCATCGGGCAGCACGCTGGTGTTGTCCAGGACGGTGGCCATCCAGGTGTAGGGCCAGTCCGAGGCCCGGAAGATGGAGGCGTGGGCGGCGGAGTTCCAGGTGGCCAGTCCAACGCGTCCGGTGACGCCGGCAGCTCGCCACGTGCGTCCCCCGATGTTCCGGAACTCGACCCAGTGGCTGATGGTCGTGCCGCGGCGAATCACCTCGGTCCCGGCGTTGCTCTCGCGGACGTAGGCGGCGTCGAACGGGATCCGCCCGGGCCACGTCGTCCAGCGGCGTTCGGCGAGCGGATCGACAGGCTTGAAGGCCTTCGCCGTCGAGTTCCAGGCGAGGAGCTCGAAGTGCAGGTGCGGTCCATAGCACAGGCCGCTGCAGCCGGATCGCCCGACCCGTTGACCCGCGACGACGGACGCGCCAATTGCCGCCGCGATGCCGCCCTCCCCGGCGTTGGCGAGGTGGTAATAGAGGGTCTGGCGGCCGTCGGCGTGCTGGATCTTCACGAAGTTGCCGAACGACCCGAACTGGCTCGTGCCGAAGCCACCCTCGAAATCGACGACCGTCCCATCCTTCGCAGCGGCGACCTCGCTGCGCAGCGCCATCGGATAGTCGAGGCCGGTGTGCTGGTCGTACACCCGCCCGTAGTGGGTGCCGCCGTCGTTCCAGACCTGTCCGGTCCAGTCGAGCTGGCGGTTGAGCGTCGCATCGCGATCGACGCCATAGCTCAGCTTCACCGCGGGGTCGTAGAAGGGCAGCGTGTAGTCGTCGAGGCCAAGCGCCGTGGGGATTGCGACGCCGGTGGCAGCCGCACCGAGGAGGACCGATGCGACCGCGCGAACCAGGAAGCGGGTCATGGCAGGCATCCTGCCGATCCCACGAAGACGGCGAGTTCGTCGAGAGCGGCCAGAACCGTCCCGTCCATCGCAACCGCCACGCGCTGACCCTGCCGCTCGATCAGGAGCTCCTTCCCGTCGGGGCCGAAGCAGGGCCGAGATCCGACGCCGATGCTCCGCGGCGCGGAGCCCGGTGCGTCGAGGACGAAGATCCCGTCTCCGCCTCGTTCGAACGCGACGCGACCATCGGGGGACACGGCGACGTTCACCGCTCCGGGCCCGAGGACGACGAGACGGCGCTCGGTTCCGCCTGCCAGCTCCCGCACCACCGTGCCCTCGGCCCGGTGGGCGACGACGGCCAGGTCGCCGTCATCGAGTGGGAACACCGCGTACACCAGGTCCTCGTCCGAGATGGGGTCGGGAACCCTCGATCCGATGGCGAGGCGAACGAGGCGAGACTGGTAGGGGGCCTCGACGGAGGGGACGGACAGCAGCAGCAGCGAGCTGTCGGCAGCGAAGACTGGGGCGCCGATGAACGGACCGTCGAGCAGCGGCTCGCGGCTGCCGGACCCTGCATCCAGCTTCCACAGCGCGCCGCGCCCATCGAGCACGGCGAGCCATGCTCCGTCCGAGGCGAAGGTCGCGGCCAGCAGGCCCGGGAAGGGGACCCGCAGCTGGGCGCCATCGTCCATGGCCAGGGTCAACGTGCCGGAGGCCTCACCGATTCGATCGGCGATGGCAGCAGTCCGACCATCCCGAGAGACCGCCAGCAGGGCCGTCGCCGCATCCGCCGGCTGGACCCCGACGAGCGTCGTGCCGCCAACCGCGTGGCGCACGAGGTCCATCGCGCGTCCGGAGCGCTGGACGTCGGTCGCGCTGAGGCGCATCACGCCGGACGGCGAATCGGCGGCGGCCATGACAGCAACCAGGAATGAGCAGAAGACGGCCAACGTGACGAGCAGAGCGATGCGCATATCGCCGATCGCCCGACGCGAGACGGCATGCTGGAACGCGGACATGGTGACCTCCGGTGCGTTTGGGAATGACCAACTGACCTCGAAACGCTCCGGTGGCGACAGACCTCCATGCGATGGGACCGACGAGTGCTGCGAGCCTAGCCACGGCCGCTTACCGCAGACTTATCGCGACATGCCCCATCCACCTCGACTTCGCTGGAATCGCTGATGCTCCCCGCCTGGCTCGCGCTCGCGGGCGTGCTCCTGCTGGGCATCGGCCTGGCTCTCGTTCGTCGGTCGGGGGCCCGCCCGACGATGGGGCGACGGCTCGCCGGCGCACGCCAGATGCCCGTCGGCGAGCTCCTCGACATCGGACCCGGTGACCCGCTGCCCGGCCGCCCGGTGCGGGTGGTGGGTCGCATCCGCTGCGCCGACCCGATCGTGACCTCGCAGGGGGACCGGCTGGTGGCGTTCCATCGGGACGTGGAGGTGGCGATGCCGCGCGGTGGCTGGAGGAGCATCGAGCGGCTGCGCGAAACCCGTTCGTTCGAGCTGTGGGACCACGATGGATCGCTCCCCGTCGATCCCGCGGACGCCGCGGAGCCGCTGATCGTGCTGCCGCACGTGTGGACTGGATCGGCGGAGGAGCTGGAGGAGTCGTACGCCCCCGCGTTGGAACGCGTGGCCCACGAGCAGGGATCGGCCACCGCGGCGCGCGCCACCACCCGGATGGTCAGCATCGTCGACCGGCTGCTCCTCCTGGCGGTGGTCACGCGGGATGCAGAGGGGCACGTCAGCCTGACTCCGCCGCGGGGGGGCTACCTCCTGAGCTCGATGGAGCTGGACGACGCGATGCGCCTCCTCGGCGGACCGCATCCGCGGCTGCTGCTGGCCGGCACGGCGCTCGCGTGGTTCTCATTGCTCCCTTTCGCGACGGCGGCAGTCGTGCTGGTCACCAACCTCCTCACCGGCTGAGAGCCCAGAGCGCCCGGAGTACCGGGACGATGGGGTACCAACGGGGTATCGAGGCCGCGCCTACCCAGTTCTAGCATCCGCTGCACGGGACTTACCAGAAGTTCCATTGCCGGTAGCAGGAGCCAGGTGTGGCGAAGGCAGCTCGCGAGATCGGCGAGGGTCGGGAGGCCCTGGTCAGCGTTGCCCAGGCGGCCGCCCTGCTCGGGGTGCACCCCAACACGATCCGGTCCTGGACCGATGCCGGCCGCCTGCCCGCGTATCGCATCAACGCGCGCGGTGACCGGCGCTATCGGAGCGGCGACGTCCAGCGGCTCCTGGCCGAGGGCACGGCGCCCGAGGCAACGCCGCCACCCGAGCGTCGTGTCGACGCCGAGCTCGCCGTTCTTGGGCGGCTGACCACCGGCCTTGGCGCCTCGGCGAACGCGACTGCCGTCTGCCGCACCGCGGTGGAGGCGCTTCGATCCCACCTCCGCGTTGCCAGGGTGGCGGCGTACCTGACCCGCGAGGGCGGTGACGGCATGCTCCAGCTCGAGACGCATGCCGGGTACGCGGCCTCGCCTCCCGAGACGATGGATCCGGGGCGCACGGGAGATGCGGGAGACGACTCCCACCTTGCCGACGTCATGGTCGGTCCTTCTCGGCGGCAGCTCGCGCTCCGGGCGGGTGGGGAGATCGTCGGGGCGCTCGTGCTCGAGGACGATCCCGGCGGTCCGCTGGCCGAGGTGCCGCTTTCCTTCCTGCGCACCGTCGCCACGGCGGTTGCCGCCAACGTCATCACGGCTCGAGCGCTCGGGCGCGCCAAGCGCGAGGTGACGCGGTCGCGTGCCCTGCGCCACGTGGCGCAGGAGCTCGCCGGCCAGCTCGACCTCAGCACCGTGCTGGACGACATCGTCGATCGCACGCGCACCCTGTTCGACGCCGACAAGGCCGGTCTGTGGCTGGTCGAGGAGGGCGAGTTCCCGTTCCACATGGCCGCCGTCCGCGGCGTCGGCGAAGCGTTCCTGGCGAGGGCCCGCAGCCTGACGTGGGAAAGCTCGGCGGTCGGCGTCCAGGCTGCGCGCGAACGGCGAAGCATCGTGGTTCGCAATGCCGGCAGCCGCTCCGGGGTCGGCGCCATGCAGCAGAGCTATCGCGACGAGGGGATCAAGACCGCCTGCCTCGTGCCGCTGGTGAGCCATGACCAGGCGTTGGGCGTCATCGGCCTGTACCACACCCGCGATCGGGAATGGCCGGACGACGAAATCGCCCTGGCACAGTCGTTTGCCAACCAGGCTGCGGTGGCAATCAGCAACGCCCGCCTCTACCGGTCGGTCGCCGACCAGGCTGCCCGCATCCGGTCGATCCAGGACCTCTCCTCGCGCCTCAACCGCCTGACCGATGTCCAGGCCATCGCCGATGCGATCGTCTCCGAGGCGAGCACGCTCGCCGCCTACCACGACATCCGCGTGTACGTCGTGAACTGGGATGAGGGCTTCTGCGACCCGGTCGCCTTCACCGATCGGCTCCTCGGCGAGGGCGACTCCCATGAGCGGCTGCGCGTCGCCATCGGCGAGGGCTCCTTCACGGGCTGGGTCGCCGAGCACGGCGAGTCGCTCCTCATCAACGACGCACTCAATGACATGCGCGGGCACACCATCGAAGGGACCGATGACATCGACGAGTCGATGCTCGTGGTGCCGATGGTGTTCGAGGGCCGCTCGGTGGGAGTCGTTGCGCTCTCGAAGCTCGGGCGCGATCAGTTCAGCAACGACGACCTTCAGACGATGACGATCTTCGCCGGCTACGCGGCGCAGGCCATCGCCAACGCCTCGGCCTATGAGCAGATGGAGCTGCAGTCGACCGAGCTGGCCCGGCAGCTGCAGTCGCAACGCCGCCTCCTGGAGATCAATGAGCGGCTCCTGTCGACGCTGGACCAGCAGCACGTGCTCGAGACGATCGCCGACGGCCTCCGCTCGGTCGTCCACTACGACAACCTGTCGATCTACCGCGCCGATCCCGAGAACAAGATCCTGGTCCCGGTCCTGACCCGCGAGCGCCACGCGGAGCAGGTGATGGCCTACATCGTGCCGTTCGGGCGCGGCCTGATGGGATGGGCCACCGATCACGCGGAGCCGGTGCTGGCCAACGACGCGCTGAACGATCCGCGTTCTGTGCAGATCCCCGGCACCCCGGCCGATCCGGAGGCGCTCGCGGTGGTGCCGCTCGTCAGCGGCGGCGAGGTGATCGGCTGCATGAACATCTCGCGCGTCGGCGGTGCGGGCAACTACTTCAGCGAGAACGACTTCGAGCTGATCAAGCTCTTCGCCGGCCAGGGCGCGATTGCCCTGCGCAATGCCGACACGCACCATGCCATGAGTGAGCGGGCGGACACCGACGCCCTGACCGGGCTGGGCAACCACGGCTCGTTCCAGCGCAACCTCGGGGAGATCGCGCATGCCTTCGCCGAAGGCTCGGATCCGAAGGGCCCGATCTCGCTGCTGATGATGGACCTCGACTCCTTCAAGGCATACAACGACCGCCTCGGCCATCCCGCAGGGGATGCGCTCCTGCACGCCGTTGGGACGGCCATCTACGGCGCGGCTCGAACCGATGACCGGGTCTACCGCTACGGTGGCGACGAGTTCGCCCTGATCCTCCCCGCCGTCCACGCCGATGCGGCGGTTGCGATCGCGGAGCGCGTGCGCGCCGCGGTCTCTCGGCTCACGTCGAACGATGCGTCGCCGGTGACCATCTCCATCGGGGTGGCGACGATGCCTGGCGATGCGAGCGACAAGAACGAGCTGATCGCCGCGGCCGACGTCGCCCTCTATAACGGCAAGCAGTCGGGCGGCGACCGGGTCATGCGAGCCTCCGACGTCCCGGGCGAGATGCGCGACCTCCGCGACACGCTCGACCGCTCGGCGCGGACCGCGCTCCTCGATCCGCGCGACGGCGGCCCTGGACCGGCAGCCGCCCGCCCGAAGCGCGGGTCCGGAACACCGGTCGCGTCGAACGCCGACGAGGGCGTGATCGAGGCGCTGCTGGCGCTCGCCCGCTCGATCGACCTCCGCGATCCCGCCGGCCGCGGCCACGTCGAACGGGTTGCGATCCTCGCCGCTCGGCTCGCCAAGCAACTCGGTTGCCACGCCCAGCAGGTCGCCGAAATCGAGCTCGCGGCACGACTGCACTCGCTCGACATGCTCGCGAGCCGGGAGCTCGAGGCGATCCATTCGCTGCGCCCCGCCGCGATCCTCGTGCGCCAGCACCGGGCCGGGATCGATCCGCAGGAAGCCCTCATCGGCACGCAGATCGTCTCGGTCGCCGACGCCTACGACTCGCTCCTCGGTGGCGCGGATGGCAAGCGCAAGGGCCGCTCGGCCGCGCTCGCCGCCATGCGCGCCGCGGTCGGGACCCGCTATCGGGCGGAGGTCGTCGAAGCCCTCGCCACGGTCGTCGAGGCGCGCGCGGACCGCGGAGAGCATCGCCGTCGTACCGACGCCGCTGCCGGCCAGCGGGGGGCCGCCTAGCCACTCCGCTTCCCGTCCGGCGCTATCATGGCGCCTCCCATGCCGACCACCCGATCGGACGCTGCCCGCAGGTGGCGTGCCACCCCGAAGGGGCTCATCCTCACCCTCTCGGCCGTCCTCCTGGTCATCGCCGCCTGTTCGTCGCCGTCGCCGACCCCCACGCCCGAGCCCACCGCGATCCCAACGGCGGTCCCGACCCCGACGCCCGAGCCGACGCCACAGCCGACCCCCATCTTCAGCAACGTGGCGGATCCCGCGCTCGTGGCCCTCATCCCGACCGAGGTTGCCGGGAAGGCGGTGCAGATCCCGGCGATCACCGAATTCGGGATCACGCCCGGCGACATCGGCGAGGTCTATGGCGAGATCGGCACGCGGTTCCGCTCCCTCCAGCTGGCGTACATCTCGCGGCCACGCCTCTCGCTCTATGCGATGCGCATGAATCCGCCGACGGTCCTGACGGCTGACCTCGAGCCATACCTGGCGGCGGCCGCGGAATACGTCGGAATCGCCGGGCTGCACCGCGAACCGTGGACCCTCCAGACGGTGGCCGGCCACGTCGTCTGGGTGCGACCCGAGGACAACGCCACGCTGCCGGGGACTCGCGTCTACACCTGGGTCGCTGACGACCTGGTCTTCCTCATGATCGGGACCGATGAGGCGCAGAACCTGGCCATGCTCGGCGGGCTGCCGGGTGAGGCGCCGCCGACCCCATCGCCGGTCCCATCGGCGAGCACCAGTCCCAGCGCGGAGCCGTCTGGCTCATGACCGAATCGGACGCATGGGGAGACGACGCCCGCGACGATCGCCTCTCCCGCAAGCGGGACCGGCTCGCGCGGCTCCTCTCGGTCGCCTCCATCCTCTACGCCCGCGGCAGTGGCGAGTCGGGAGTGCCGGTGGCCGAGATCGCGGGCCTGACGGGAATGACGACGCGCACCGTCTATCGTGACATCCGCGCACTGGAAGAGGAGCTGGCCATGCCGATCTTCCAGGCCGGCAAGGGGCGCTACGGGATCGAGAAGAAGTACTTCCTGCCGCCGCTGCACCTCTCCCTGCCGGAGGCCGTCGTCCTCTTCCTTGCGTCGCGCCTGATCGCGCGGTGGTCGGACGCGTACGACCAGGCGGTGGTGAGCGCCTTCACGAAGCTGGCTGACCTGCTTCCCCAGCCCATCGCCCGCCATGTGGCGGCCACGATGCTGACCGTCGGACGGGCCGAGCCGAACGACCAATTCGTGCGCAACTTCGCCCACGTCGCCCAGGCCTGGGCCGATGGGCGCGTGGTCGAGTTCGAGTACGAGACCGGCGAGGGCGAGCGTCGCAAGGCCCGCGTACAGCCGTACTTCCTGGAGCCCGATGCCGCAGGCCGAAGCGTGTACCTGATCGGCTTCGACGAGACGGTCAACGCGATGCGCACCTACAAGGTGGAGCGGATCCGCAGCTCGACGCTCACGACGGATCGCTACCAGATCCCCGACGACTTCGACCCGGATCGCTGGCTCGCGCATTCGTGGGGGATCTGGTCGTCCGACACCACCGCCACCGCGGACGTAAGGCTGCGGTTCGAGGCGTCGGTCGCGAACCGCGTGCGCGAGGCGGTCTGGCATCGCTCGCAGCGCGTCACCGAGCTGCCCGATGGCCGGGTCGAGCTGACGGTGACGGTGGCCGGCATCGTCGAGATCCGGCCCTGGATCCTGTCGTGGGGAGACGGGGTGGAGGTCCTGGAGCCGGCCGAGCTGCGTGACGCGGTCGCACGATCGGTGCGCGCCGCGGCAACCCGTTACGAGGCGTGAGCGCGTCGAGGATCGAAGCCGAGCTGAAGTTCCTGGCCGCCGACGATGAGCCTCTTCGCCGGCTCGAGGGCATGGACCGGTTGGGGCCAGCCGAGCTCGGCCCCTCCGCGACCGCGAGCGAGCTGGACCGCTACCTCGACAGCGAGGACCTGCGACTCGCCGCCGCTCGCTGGGCCTGCCGCCTGCGGACGCGCGACGGGCGAACGATCGTCTCCCTCAAGGGCCCGGCCCAGCACGAGTCCGGCGACGCGGTCCATCGCCGACCGGAGCTGGAGGGACCGGCCACCCCCAGCCTCGACCCCCTAGCGTGGCCACCCTCGGAGGCACGCGACTTCCTGCGCGGGCGGGTCAAGGACGCGGTGCTGAACGAGCGATTCCGGCTCGAACAGGAACGGACCGAACGCACAGTGATGGTGCACGGGGTTCGTGTGGGCACCCTCTCGCTCGACCGCGTGCGCGTCCTGCGTCATCGGCTGGACCTTGGGCGGCTGCTCGTTGTGGAGCTGGAGCTGCAGCCGGCTGCGGTCAACGACCCGGCCGTTGCGGAGCTGGCATCGGCCCTGTCTTCGATGCCGGGACTGACCAACGACCCGCTCAGCAAGCTGGAACGAGCCGTCGCCATGCTCGACGCCACTGGCTGAGCAGGGCCGCTCAGCATCTGAGCACACGGACGGGGATGCGTCGCCGAGACCCTCGAATCCTGGTCCACCTGCTCATCAGCAGAGCAGTCGGCGAGGATCAGCTTGGCGTTCGTGGTCAGTGTGCTCAGTAGCCGAGCATTCGGCCACGGCTGGAACGCTGCGCGGCAGTCTGCCGGTCACTCACCCAGGGGCAGGCGCAGGATCAGCGCCAGCGTGGGGCGCGGGCGGGGCTCGGGGGCCACCAGTGAGGCACGCAGCCAGGCGTCGCCGGCCGGGCCCGCGCGGTGGCGGGATCCGAGGCGTCGCGCCGACAGGCCGTCGATCCCCAACGATTCAAGTGCCTCGGCCACCAGCGTCCCGTCTCCCACGTAGGCGCGTCCGACGGTGACCCGGTCGCCCGGCGTGAGGATCGCCTCGAGCCATCGGCGGCGAACGGCAAAGGACCGAGCCACCACGGGCTGGCCGCCGGTCCACAGCAGGTCACCCGCCACGTAGGCCGGTCGCCCGGGGCGGCCATGGCCCGCCAGCCGTGCCCGCAACAGCTCCGGATCCGGCCGCCCCGCTTCGTCGAGGACGAGCAGGGTCCCGTCGAGGACGACGCCATCCTCGCTCAGCTGCTCGGGGATGCCGGTCAGCTCGGGAAAGGCGGCGAGCGCATCGGCCATGCCGGAGACCTGCAGCCGCAGGCTGCCGTGCTCACTGAACGCGATCGCGCGGGTGCCGGGCCACCACGGCTCGAAGAGGTAGTCGGGGTCGTCGAAGGCCGCATCCACGACGGTGGCCTGCATCGGGGAGACGCGCGACGGCAGGCGTCGCGTCGGTGGAGTCGCTGCTGGGCGGGACCGGGAGCGGGAGCTGCTCAGCCGTCACGCGAAGGGCTAGGCGCTCTTGCGTTGGCGCGGCCGAGCGGCCTCCGCGTCATCGGCCTTGCTCGCCTTGGCCGCCTTGGCGCGGGCCTTGCCCGGCTTCGCCACCGATTTCGCGGCAGCCTTCGCGGGCGTCTCCTTGGCCTTCGCCGTCGCACCCGTCGCGCCGTGCCTCGCGCGCGCCCGCCACGCTTGCCTCCAGCGCTGCCATGAGGTCGCCGATGCGCGTCGGCTCGACCTTCTGGGCTGGCGCCGGTGCCTCGCCCGCGACCTTCGCCTCGATCACCGCCATGAGGGCCTGGCGGTAGTCGTCGTGGTACTCCTCGGGGTTGAAGACGCCGGACATGGACGCGACCAGCTGCTCCGCCATCTTGCGCTCCGCCGGCTTGACCTCGATCTCCTCGTCCGGGATGTCGAGCTCGTCGAGCGAGCGGACCTCGTCGGGCCAGTGGAGGGTGGTCAGCAGCATCGTCTTCGTGTACGGGTTCAGGGCAGCCAGCTGTTCGCGATCCTTGAGCACGATCTTGCAGATGGCCGTCTTCCCCTCATCGGCGAGGACCTGGCGCAGGAGCTCGAATGCCTTGCGACCGATCGGGTCCGGCTCGAGGTAGTAGGCCTGCTTGACGAACTCGATGCCCTGACCCTCGCGGTGCGCGTCGACGAACATCTCGATCTCGATGGCCCGCACCGTCTTGAGCGGGACCGCCTCGAAGTCCTTGTCGTCGAGGACGACGTAGCGCCCCTTGGCCCACTCGTACCCGCGCACCGTCTCCGAGCGCGGGATGATCTCGTCATCCTCGGGGCAGTAGATCTTCATCTGGATCCGGCTCAGGTCCTTCTCGTGGAGCAGGTTGAAGCCGATGGAGCTGCTTTCGGTCGCCAGGTAGAGCTTGACGGGGATCGTCACCAGGCCGAACTGGATCGCCCCGCGCCACATCGATCGTGCCATGCGCCAGATCGTACAACGGACTGGCAACGAAACCCGATCTCGACGAAAGGACGCGGCGCGGGCAGGACCATCCCGCCATTGGCCGGGGGTGCGGCGACCGCAACACTCGGGGCGATGATGCCCTCAGAGGACTCGCGCGCCCTCGGGGCCGGTGACCGCCACCAGGGCGGCGACCTCGTCGCCGTGCGTTCGGGTCAGCCGGTACCGATGCTCGATGCGCACCGAGTGCGACAGCATCGCGCTCACTGGGCAGTACATCGTCGCCGAGAGCTCCACCGAGCGGCGGACCGCCTCGGGCTCGATGTCGCCGACACCAGGTGCTCGACCACGATGCTGGTGTACACCTGCGGGTGCTCGTCCCGCTTCTCGCCCGTCACCGCGATGCGGTAGCTGTCCGCGGGCTGGCGCTTCTTGCGCAGGATGGCGCCCACGTCCATCGAGGTGCAGGCAGCCAGCGCAGCGAGGATCGACTCGGTCGGGCTCGGGCCGGCTCGTTCGGCCCCGGCCCCCTCGACGTCGAAGGTGAGATCGAAGCCGGTGCCGGTGTGCGCGTCGACGCGCAGCGCCTCGCGCGGGTCGAGCACGGTTGCCAGTACGGTGAGCGTGGTGGGCATGCATGGAGCGTAGCAGTCGGAGGTCCCCGGTGCGCCTGATCCATCCCGTCTATATCCGCGGCATGCGGACCAATGCCCTCGCGGTTGCGCTGGCGATGATGTGCGTCGGGGGGACCGCCCTCGTGCTGATCGCGCTCCTTCCGGCTCACCGACCGGTGGCGGGTCGCGCTGCTCGGGTCTCTCGGCTGCCCTCGGCTTCGGGGTCGGGATCGTGATGGTCTGGCGCGAGCGGGGTGCCGCACGCCGGCGCCGGGACCAGATCGGTGACGACATCGCGAGGCTGCTGGCTCCGGCCCTCGACGACAGCTACACGCTCGTGCTGGCGCCGCGCCTGCCAGGGGTGGGGACCGACCTCGCGGCCCTGCTCGTCGGACCCGCCGGGGTCCGAGCCCTCATCGCGCGACGCTGGCGCGGCCGATACCGGGTGCGCGGGCGCGGCTGGGAGATCGACACGCGCTCGCGGGCGGGCTGGATCCCGACGCTGACGAACCCGTCCTTCGACGCCGATGTCGTGGCCAACGCCGTGACCCGCTGGTTGCGCTCCGCCGTCGACGACGCGAGCATCGGCATCACGCCGGCGGTCGCCTTCCCGTGGGCGCACTCGACGGTCGTCCTCGAGGAGCCGATCGGCGAGATCGTGACCGCCGACAACGCGCCCTGGTGGGCCCAGAGCATCGGCCGCGTCCAGCGCCTCGACGGCGGCCGCGCCGCCCGCTTCGTGGAGGCGGTCCTCAGCGCCTCCGAGGCCGAGGCCACCGGAGCGGCGCGCAGCACGGCGCCGCGGGTCGCCTAGCCTCCAGCCACCTCGTCGGGAACCTCGCCGGTCGCGGCGATCCGTTCGGTCTCGCCCTTTGCGCCGCGCGCCAGGAGGATCCGGCCGCTGGCCTGGGCCGCGAAGAGCTTCTCGACGGTCGCCAGCTCGTCGATGTCGGCGGGCGTCTTGTCGTCGCGGATACGGACGATCCGCGGGAAGCGCATGGCGAACCCGCTCTTGTGCCGGCTGCTGCGCATGATTCGATCGAAGGCGATCTCGACCACCACCTCCGGTACCACGGACCGGTAGCGCCCGAAGTCGCGCAGCGTGATCGCCTTGAAGTGCTCGGTCATGGTGGCGATCTCGGCATCGGTCAGGCCGGTGTAGGCCTTGCCGATGGTGAGGAGGGTCTCGCCGTCGGCGCCACGCACCGCGAAGGTGTAGTCGGAGAGGACACCACGGCGCTTGCCGTGGCCCCACTCGACGCCCACCACCACGCAATCGAGCGTGGCGAGCGCCTTCTTGAGCTTCAGCCAGCCGAGGCCGCGCCGCCCAGGCTGGTAGACCGATCCGGGGTCCTTGACCATGAGCCCCTCGTTGCGCCGCTCACGGGCGTCGTCGAAGTGGGCCTCGACCTCGTCCGCCGATCGAGCCGTGGCGAGGTGCGAGTAGAGGAACCGCTCGTCGCTGTGCTCCGGCAGCTTCAGGCCCTCGAGGGCGGCGCGGCGCTCCCGCAGCGGGGTCTCGAGCAGGTCGCGCCCGTCGAGGTGCAGCAGGTCGAAGGCCACCAGCACGACCGGGACCTGCTCGAGGAGCTCGGGGCTCGGATCGACGCGACCGAGCCGGGTCTGGAGGCTGGCGAAGTCGAGCACTGATCCGGCCCGATACGGGACGAGCTCGCCGTCGATCACGAGGCGATGCTTGATGGCGGAGGCCGCGGAGACAACCTCCGGGAATGCGCGGCCGATCTCGTTCAGGTCGCGCGAGAAGAGCCGCGGCGGTCCCGGCGGGTCCAGGTGCAGCTGCGCCCGGATGCCGTCGTACTTGTCCTCGATCCAGGCCTCGTCGCCCACGCGCCGCATCACCTCGTCCGCGTCGGCGACGGGGGTGGCCAGCATGAAGCGGATCGGCCGGCCCAGGTGCAGCGCCGCCTCGGCGAGCCGGTCGTCGCGGGCCAGCACCGCCGCCTCGCCGGGCTCGCCAACGAGCATGAGCGCCCTCCGCACGGCGTCGATCGGCTGATCGAAGGCGGCGGCGATCGCCTCCTCGAGCAGTCCCTCGCGCAGGCCGATGCGCAGCTCGCGGGCGGCGATCCGCGCCACGAAGCGCGCTTCGTCGGTGGTGGCCCGCTCGAAGAGCGCCGTCATCAGTGCGACCCGATCGGCCGCACCACCCGCCTCGCTCATGGCTCGAAACGCGCGCTCGACGTCCGACATCGTGAGGCGCGAGCCCTTCGGCGAGCGGCCGTCCAGCAGCTCGGCGGCGGCGTCACCGAAGTCGGAGTGGCGCAGGTACGCATCGTGCAGCGCCTGGTCATCGGCGCCGCTCGCGGCTGCCAGGGCCTGGCTCTGCTGCACCCAGCCGAGGCCGAGCTTGTCGGCGTTGCCGGGGAGCGGCCGGCCGGCGAAGAAGGTCGCCGCCACGGGCACGTCGCTCGGCGGAAGGTCGCGCAGGTAGGAGGCCAGCAGGTCGCGCTTGCGCAGCTTCGATTTCGTGCTCGCCACCGATTCCGCGGTCGCGGCGAAGGCGGCGAACGGACTCGAGGCCATGCTCCAAGTCTAGGGGTGGTGCGCCTTGACGAGGGGGAGCGGGCCATGCAGGCTTCGGCGGATGCATCCGTTCCTGCGCAACGTGGTGATCGGCGTCGTCGGACTGCTGATCGCGGCCGCCCTTACCACGATGTCGATCCTGAGCAACGACACGACCTTCTCGGTCGGCGCCATGCTGGCATCGGCGCTGATCGCGGTCGTCATCGGCGTCTTCCTGTTCGTCCAGGGCTGGATCTGGTCGCAGCGCGCCTATCGGACCCGATCGACCGGGATGTCGGTGGCCATCGCGCTGGGCGGCGGCTTCATGATCCTGCTCGCCGCCCTGGCCCTCGGCGGGGCCGTGATCCTGGTGATCCTCTTCTACCTGTAAGGGCCGGCCGATGGCGCCCGCGGGCGCCTTGCTACGATGGGCCGGTCAGCGCGCCCCCATCGTCTAGAGGCCTAGGACGCCACCCTTTCAAGGTGGAGATCACCGGTTCGAATCCGGTTGGGGGCACCACTCCCCCGGCGCCGCTCAGACGTGGTTGATCTCGACCCGGTCCCCGCAGTCGGGGCAGTAGAGCAGCAGCAGCTTGGGGTCGTCCGGCACGGGCCGCCACGAGTAGACCATCTCCTCGGTGACCCGCTCCCCGCAGTGCGGGCATTCCGCCCCGATCTCAAGCCACTGATCGCGCGGGACGTTCTGGCGGCCCACCTAGACGCTCACGTCTTCGTGCTCGGCCGGGAGCGGCTCCTCGACCGCGGCGCGGCCTACGGGAGGCGGCGGCGCCCACCCCGGCTTGCCGACCGGGCTGGTGGGGCCCGGCGTTTCCGCCGACCCTTCGGCGGCGGCGATGGCGGCGCGGGTGCGTTCGGTATGTGCCGAGGGCGCCAGCAGCGGGTAGGCACGCGCCGCGTAGCCGGGCCAGAGGCCGACCGCGCCGTCCCGGATCATCACCTGCGTGCGACGGAAGGCGCCGGTCACGTCACTCGCGGCGCGGTCCAGGACCTGGTAGTCGTGGCCCGTCACCTGGCGCAGCGCCGCCGGCAGCGTTTCGACCAGGTCGTCCGGATTCGGGTCGGCGGCGAGGGCGATCTCCAGGGCAGCAAGCACCTGCTCGTCGAGCAGGTCGCTCGGCAGCGGACGGCTGATCAGCGACATCCGCGGGTCGCGGCTCGGGCCCTTGAGGGTGCGCACGAGGGACTTGATCATCGGTTCGCGATTGTAGGGCCACGGGACGAAACTGGTCAGGAATCGAGAAGCGCTCCTCACGCGGGCGCACCTAGCATGGCTCCATCGACAAGACCCCCGGGACGGCCGACTGGCACGTTCCGGGCATCGACGCGAAACTGGCCGAGGTGACGGCAACACGAGGAGATCTGCCATGGCAGCAACGAAGAAGGCGACCAGGAAGAGCAGCGCAACCAGCGGCGCCGCCAACGTCTGGACGACGGAAGAGCAGGCCGCCGTCAAGGAGGCCGCCCGCGAGCGAAAGGCCGCCTCGCGTCGCGACCCGGCCGACGAGCGCGAGGCGGGCGAAGAGGAAGTCCGGGCGAAGCTCGCCGGCATGCCCACGGCCGACCGCGTGATGGGCGAGCGGATCCATGAGCTCGTCACGAAGGCGGTGCCGTCGCTGGCGCCGAAAACGTACTACGGGATGCCGGCCTACGCCCAGGACGGCAAGGTGATCTGCTTCTACAAGCCGGCCTCCAAGTTCAAGGTTCGATATTCGACCTTCGAGTTCCAGGCGGACGCCCATCTCGACGACGGGGAGATGTGGCCCGTCTCCTTCGCCGTGACGAAGCTCACGCCGGCTACTGAGAAGCGGATCGCCGATCTCGTGAAGCAGGCGGCCGGCTGAGGTGCAGGTGGCCGACAGCCACGACCTGATCCGGGTGCACGGCGCGCGCGTCAACAACCTCAAGGACGTCAGCGTCGAGATCCCGAAGCGCCGGCTGACGGTGTTCACCGGCGTCTCCGGCTCGGGCAAGAGCTCGCTCGTGTTCGACACGATCGCCGCGGAGTCGCGACGGCTGATCGACGAGACCTACTCCACGTTCGTCCAGGTCTTCATGCCGACGCTGGCGCGGCCCGAGGTCGACGTGCTCGAGGGACTGACGACCGCGATCATCGTCGACCAGGAGCGGCTCGGGGCGAATCCGCGCTCCACGCTGGGCACGGTCACCGACGCCAACGCGATGCTGCGGAGCCTGTTCAGCCGGCTCGGCAAGCCGTACATCGGCGGGCCGACCGCGTTCTCGTTCAACATCCCGACGACGCGGGCCAGCGGCGTGATGACCGGCCCGAAGGGCGAGAAGCGGATCGTCAAGGACGCCATCTACCTCGGCGGGATGTGCGCGGAGTGCGAGGGACGCGGCACCGTCTCCGACATCGACCTGTCCGTGATCCTCGACGAGTCGAAGTCCCTGGCCGAGGGCGCGATCCTGGTGCCGGGCTACACGGCGGATGGCTGGCTGGTGGCGACCTTCATCGAGTCCGGCTTCTTCGATCCGAAGAAGCCGATCAAGGACTACTCCGAGCGGGAGCGCCACGACCTGCTCTACAAGCCAACGACCAGGATCAAGGCCAAGGGCATCAACGTCAGCTACGACGGGTTGATCCCGAAGATCCGCAAGTCGACCTTCAGCAAGGACATCGACTCGCTGCAGCCCCATGTCAGGGCGTTCGTGGAGCGGGCCGCGGTCTTCCGGACCTGCCCGGAATGCGGCGGCAGCCGGCTCAACGAGGCGGCGCGCTCCTCGAAGGTCAAGGGCCTCGGCATCGACGAGGTCTGCGCGATGCAGGTGACGGACGCGGCCGGGTGGCTGCGCGGCGTCGACGACAAGGGCGTGGCGCCGCTTGTCGCGAACCTGCTCCACCTCTTCGACTCGTTCGTCGAGATCGGCCTGGGGTACCTCTCGTTGGACCGGCCCTCGGGCACGCTATCGGGCGGAGAGTCGCAGCGCACCAAGATGGTCCGGCATATCGGGTCGGCGCTGACCGACGTCACCTATGTCTTCGACGAGCCGACGATCGGCCTCCACCCGCACGACATCCAGCGGATGAACACCCTGCTGCTCCAGCTGCGGGACAAGGGCAACACGGTGCTCGTCGTCGAGCACAAGCCCGAGACGATCGTGATCGCCGATCACGTCGTCGACCTCGGACCCGGAGCGGGCACCGGCGGCGGAACCGTCTGCTTCGAGGGGACCGTGGACGGGCTGAAGGCCTCCGGCACGCTCACGGGCCGGCACCTCGACCACCGGACGGCGCTCAAGGAGACGGTCCGGGAGCCGAGCGGCAAGCTCGAGATCCGTGGCGCGGACTCGCACAACCTGCAGGACGTCGACGTCGACATCCCGCTCGGCGTGCTCTGCGTCGTGACCGGCGTGGCCGGGTCCGGCAAGTCGTCGCTCGTGCACGGGTCGATCCCCGGATCTGCCGACGTCGTGTCGATCGACCAGGGCGCGATCCACGGCTCCCGCCGGAGCAACCCCGCGACCTACACCGGCCTGCTGGACCCGATCCGGACGGCGTTCGCGAAGGCCAACGGCGTCAAGCCGGCACTGTTCTCCTCGAACTCCGAGGGTGCCTGCCCGACGTGCAATGGCAACGGCATGATCTACACGGAGCTCAGCTTCATGGAGACCGTGGCCACGCCCTGCGAGGACTGCGGCGGCAAGCGGTTCCAGGCCGCGGTGCTGGAGCTGCGGCTCGGCGGGCTCAACATCGCCGAGGTCCTGGACCTGCCGGTCGCCGAGGCGCACGCCTTCTTCGCCGAGGGCGACGCGAGGACGCCGGCGGCGGCGGCGATCCTGGGACGTCTCGAGGACGTCGGGCTCGGCTACCTCAAGCTCGGCCAGCCGCTGCCGTCGCTGTCCGGCGGAGAACGACAGCGTCTCAAGCTCGCCACACGAATGGGCGAGAAGGGCGGGGTCTACATTCTCGACGAGCCCACCAGCGGCCTCCATCTCGCGGATATCGAGCAGCTCCTGGGCCTCCTGGATCGGCTGGTCGATGCGGGCAAGTCGGTGATCGTCATCGCGCATCACCAGGCGGTCATGGCCCGTGCGGACTGGATCATCGACCTGGGGCCCGGCGCCGGCCACGACGGCGGCCGGATCGTCTTCGAGGGCACGCCCGCCGACCTCGTCGCCGCGCGCTCGACGCTGACCGGCGAGCACCTCGCGGCCTACGTCGGCTGACCCTTCCGGGCTTGGGGCCTGGCCCGTGGGCGTTGCTATACTCCTTCCCCCGTGACGCACTCCGCACAAGGAGAGACCTGATCACCGTGCGCGTCAGAAAGGCCGTCCTGCCGGCGGCCGGCTTCGGCACTCGCTTCCTGCCCGCGACCAAGGCCATCCCCAAGGAGATGATCCCGCTCGTCGACCGCCCGATCATCCAGTACGCGGTCGAGGAGGCGGTGGCCTCGGGGATCGAGCAGATCATCATCGTCATCGCCAGCGGGCGGAGCGCCGTCGAGGAGCATTTCGACTCCTCTCCCGGCCTGGAGAGCTGGCTCGAGGAGCGCGGCGACATCGAGATGCTGCGCGTGGTGCGCCGCATCTCGGAGATCGGGCCGATCGCCTTCGTCCACCAGAAGGAGCAGCTCGGCCTGGGCCACGCGGTGCTGATGGCCAAGGAGCTGGTCGGCGACGAGCCGTTCGCCGTCATCCTCTCCGACGACGTCATGCTCAACCCCGGCGGAAAGCCCGTGACCGAGCAGCTGATCGAGCAGCACTACGCCCACCGCGGCTCGATGATCGCCGTCCAGCGCGTCCCGCCCGGCGACGTCGACCGCTACGGGATCGTCGTTCCGCTCCACCACGAGGGACGACTCGTCGAGATCGACGACCTCGTCGAGAAGCCGCCGGTCGGCGAGGCACCGTCCGACCTGGGCGTGCTGGGCCGCTACATCCTGACCCCGAAGATCTTCGACAAGCTCGAGACGACCCAGCGCGGGGCAGGCGGAGAGATCCAGCTGACCGATGCGATCCGCGCCCTCTCCGCCGAGCAGCCCGTCTTCGGCTACCAGTTCGAAGGGGTGCGCCACGACGCCGGCACGCGCCTCGGCTGGCTGAAGGCCAACATCGCCATGTCGCTCGAATCCGAGCTGGCCGACGAGGTCAGGGCGCATGTGCGCAGCCTCGACCTGCGAGACTGATCCGCGGTGGAGATGATCGGGCGGCTGATCGGCGGGCGCTATCGGCTCATCGCCCCCCTGGGCGAGGGCGGGATGGCGACCCTGTGGCGCGCCATGGACGAGCAGCTCGACCGCGAGGTCGCCGTCAAGCTCCTCCGCCCCCAGTTCGGCAACGACCCGGGCTTCGCTGCCCGCTTCAAGCAGGAGGCTCGTTCGGCCGGCTCGCTCTCCCACCCGAACATCGTCTCGGTCTACGACTACGGGACCGATGCCGAGACCGGCGGCCAGTTCATCGTCATGCAGCTGGTCGACGGGGAGGACCTGGCCGCCATCCTGCACAAGCACGGACGCCTCGAGACCGATGACGCGGTGCGCATCGCCATCGGCGTCGCGTCGGCCCTGGAGGCGGCGCATCGGCGCGGGATCGTCCACCGCGACGTGAAGCCGGGCAACATCCTGATCGACCACGACGTGAAGGTCACCGACTTCGGCATCGCGCGCGCCGTGAGCGAGGCGTCGATGACGGTGACCGGCACCACGCTCGGATCGGTCCATTACTTCAGCCCCGAGCAGGCGCGTGGCGACGAGGTGACAGGGCAGTCCGACGTCTACGCCCTCGGCATCGTCCTGTACGAGATGCTGACCGGGCGACGCCCGTTCGAGGGCGACTCGGCCGCCGGGGTGGCCCTCAAGCGGCTGAGCGAGGACCCGGCGCCACCGGAGACCCACGGACCCGTCTCGCCGGGGCTGTCGGCGATCGTGATGCGCGCCCTCGAGCGCGATCCGGCCAAGCGCTACCCCGATGCCGGCGCGTTCGCCGAGGCGCTGCGCGTCTGGCAGCGCGACCCTGACGCGGCCAACGCCGTCGCCGCCGCGGCGGTTCCGCCGGCGACGCCTGCGGCCGGCGAGCCGACCGTCTACGTCCCGCCGCGGGTCACCCTGCCCTCGGATCGCGCGGCGATCTCCGGCATGCCACCCGACCGCGCCGGCGGTCGCGGCGGGCCACCCGCCCGCCCGATCCAGCGCTACCCGGAGCACCGCGACGAGGGGCAGCCATGGTGGATCTGGCTGCTCGCCGTGCTGGCGGTGCTGCTGCTCGGGACGATCGGCTTCCTCGGCGCCCAGGTGCTGGGCGACCTGAGCCCGAACGGCTCACCCACCCCCACCCCCACCGGCCTGACCGTGCCGGACTGGGTCGGCGACCCGATCGCCGGCGTCCGGGCCGATGCGCAACGGCTGGGCCTGATCCTCGACGAGCAGCAGGAGCCGAGCGACACGGTGGCGGTTGACAGCGTCATCCGCACCGATCCGGAGGCCGACACGCTCATCGCTGAGGGCGACACGGTGCGCGTGGTCGTCAGCTCGGGCACGGAGCAGGTGACCGTCCCGGTCCTGATCGGCCAGACCCGGGCGGAGGCGACCGCCACGCTCCAGGCCGTGGGTCTCCAGCTCGGCGGCGTGACGAGCGAGCCGTCGGACCGAGCGGCCGGTGAGGTGATCAGCACGAATCCGAGCGCCGGGGTGCAGGTCGGCGTCGGGAGCCAGGTAGACCTGGTCCTGTCGCTCGGCCCGACGCCGTCTCCCAGCCCATCGCCGACGCCGGTGCCCACGCCCAGCCCAACACCCGTTCCCCCGCCGCCCTCGCCATCGCCGTCCTAGCGGCCCCCGCCGATCGGGCGGTGCTACCATCCCGGCCGCAAGCCCGACCTGAGGTCAGAGACAGAAACATGCCAGCCCCGATGACGGTCGACGACGCGACCTTCGAGGCCGAGGTCCTCAACGCGCAGAAGCCAGTGCTCGTCGACTTCTGGGCTCCGTGGTGCGGCCCATGCCGACTCGTGTCGCCGGTGGTCGAGGCGGTGGGCGACGCCCATGCCGACAAGATCGCCACGGCCAAGGTCAACACCGACGAGAACCAGCAGCTGGCGATGCGTTACAGCATCTTCAGCATCCCGACCATGATCCTTTTCAAGGACGGGCGCGAGGCAGCCCGCCTGGTCGGCTACATGCCGCAGGCAGCGCTCGAGGAGCGACTTCGCGAGTTCCTCGCCTAGCCATCGGCGCTGTCGGGGCCTCCGCAGTCGCTAGACTCAGCCGGTGATCATCAAGACCGAGCGCCGGATCGGCAGCGACCGGCGCCAGGTGGCCGACCCATTCGCTCCCGAGCGTCCCACCGGGGATCGCCGCACGATGTGCTGGGAGGTCGAGAATTGCACCCTCACCATCCGCTACCGCTGCCCGGCCTTCATCCTGCGGCGCCCCTGCTGGGAGCTGTGGGCGGTCGACGGGGTCGGCCCCGCGCGGGCGTGCTGCCACAACGAGATCGACTGTGAGCCCGGCCGCTGCGCCATCGCCGAGAAGCGCTTCGCCGGGACTGCCGAGCCGCTCACGGTCCACGTCGGGCGCCGCGGCGTTCCGCTGGGCTACAGCAAGCCGCGCCGCCACTCGTGCCCCCACTTCTATCTCACCCACGGGGCGAAGGGCCGGGTCGGGACCGACTCCCCCGGCGTGCTCCGCATGCTGATGAAGCAGGACGGCGTCGTGAACCGATGCGACCTGCGCGGCGGCGTGCACCTGGACGCCAGCTACGTCAGCGACCTGTGCATGACCGGGCAGTACCACGACTGCGTCTTCTACGAGGACGAAGGGGCCTGAGCCTGCCCACCGGCTTGGACTACGACGGCGCGGTGGCCGCCCTGCGCAGCCGCGGACGCTTCGGCATCAGCCTCGGCCTGGAGCGCATCGAGGCGCTCCTCGACGAGCTCGGCCATCCCGAGCGACGCCTGCGGGGAGCACTGGTCGGCGGCACCAACGGCAAGGGCAGCGTCGTCGCCCTGGCGCGGTCCGTGCTCCAGGAGGCGGGACAGCGGGTCGGGACGATGCCGAAGCCGCACCTCGTCAGCTACCGCGAGCGGATCGCCATCGATGGCCGCCCGATCAGCCGCGAGCAGTTCGCCGCCGCGCTCGAGGCGGTGTCGCCTGCGATCGAGCGAGTCGGCGCGCGCCTGGGACCACCAACCGAGTTCGAAGCCCTCACCGCCGCCGCCTTCGCGCACCTCGCCGACGCGGGGATCGACCTGGCACTGGTCGAGGTGGGCCTCGGCGGACGGCTGGATGCCACGAACGTCCTGGACGCCGGCGTGGCCGCGATCACGAACGTGCAGCACGATCACGAGCGCCTGCTCGGTTCGACCCTCGCCGCCATCGGCGGGGAGAAGGCGGCGATCATCAAGCCTGGGAACCTTGCCGTCACCGGCGCCCGGGGACGCGGCCTGGCGCCGATCCTCTCCCGTTGTTCGGCCGTCGGTGCCGCCCTGCGACGGGCAGGACCCGGTCAGGCGTACGACGCCAACTGTCACGTCCTCCGGCTGGGATGGGATCGTCATCGACGCCACCAGGCCCTCCGGCGTGCTCCGCGAACTGCGCGTGGCTCTGCTCGGGAGCCACCAGGCCGCCAACGCGGCGGTGGCGCTCGACCTGCTCGATGCGCTGGTGGAGGACGCCGCGCGACGCGGGCTCTGGTTGACGGTCGACGAGGAGGCGATCCGC
This sequence comes from uncultured Chloroflexia bacterium, assembly GCA_963807915.1. GTDB lineage: Bacteria > Chloroflexota > Limnocylindria > QHBO01 > QHBO01 > CF-167. The sequence continues at coordinate 562,463 of CAWEDO010000002.1, forward strand.
CGCGGGTTTGCGGCGGCGCGCTGGCCGGGCCGCCTCGAGCTGTTGCGTGAGACGCCGCTTGGCTCGGTCCTGCTCGACGGAGCCCACAACCCGGCCGGCGCGCGCGCCCTGGCCCGCTCGCTCGAGGAGCTGAAGATGCGGCGCTTTCCACTCGTCTTCGGGGCGACGCGGGGCAAGCGGGTTGCGGCGGTCCTGCGAGCCCTGGCGCCACTCGAGCCCCGCCCGATCTTCACCCAGGTCGAGGACGCCTCGGCGGTCCCCGCCGTCGAGCTGCTGGCGCGCTGGCGGCGGATCGGCGGGGCCGGCGGCGTGACCGCGCCGGATCCCGGGGCGGCCGTCAGGCTGGCGGCCGATCGCCGCGCCACGACCGAGCAGCCGATCGTGGTGGCCGGTTCGCTCTACCTGGTTGGCGCGGTGCGTGGGATGCTCCACGGCGAGGTGGAGGCGTGATGGAGCTGCAATGGGGCGAGCGGACATGGGTGATGGGGATCATCAACGTCACCGCCGACTCGTTCAGCGGCGACGGCCTTGCCACCCCGGGACGCTCCGCGGCTGAGGTCGTGGCTGCGGCCGTGGAGCAGGCGCGGGGCTTCGTGGACGCCGGCGCGGCACTCCTCGACGTGGGTGCCGAGTCGTCGCGGCCGACCCAGTTCTACGGTGAGCATCCGCCGGTCTCGGCCGACGAGGAGGCAGCGCTCGCGGTCCCGGTGGTCGCGGCACTGGCCGCGTCCTTCGGGGACCGGGCGATCGTGAGCATCGACACGACCAAGGGCTCGGTGGCCCGGCTCGCCCTGGCCGCCGGCGCGACGATGGTCAACGACGTCTGGGCCGGCAGGCGCGACCCGGACACGGTTGCCGCCGCGGCCGAGGCGGGCGCGCACCTCGTGCTGATGCACAACAAGGACGTGGCCGACTACCCCGGCGGCGTGTTCGAGGAGGTGACGGCCTGGTTGCGTGCGGCGATCGACGACGCCATCGCCGCCGGCGTGCCCCGGGAGCGGCTGATCGTCGACCCCGGCATCGGCTTCGGCAAGACCCCGGCCCACTCGACCGAGATCCTGCACCGGCTCGCCGAGCTCAAGAAGGCGCTCGGCGACCTGCCGCTGCTGGTGGGGACGAGCCGCAAGCGGGTCATCGGCGAGCTCCTGGGCGGGGCTGGACCGGAGGAGCGGCTGGAGGGGACGGCCGCGAGCGTGGCACTGGCGATCGGCGCCGGGGCGGACGTCGTGCGCGTCCACGACGTCGCGACGATCATGAAGACCGTGCGCGTGGCGGATGGGATCGTGAGGTGGCGAGCATGAGCGACCGGATCTCGCTGCGCGGCATGCAGTTCACGGGCCGGCACGGCGTCTCGGACGAGGAGCGCGCCACCCCGCAGCCGTTCGAGGTCGACCTCGTGTTGCGCCTCGACCTGTCGAAGCCGGCCGCCACCGACGAACTGGCCGACACGATCAACTACGCCACCCTCTTCGACCTCGCGCGAGCCGTGGTCGAGGAGCGTTCCTTCCATCTGCTCGAGGCGCTGGCCGGCGCGGTCGGTGACGCGGTGCTGGCCACCCATCCCGTCGACGACGTCGAGGTGCGCGTGCGAAAGCCGAAGGCCCCGTTGTCCGGGGCCTTCGAGAGGGTCGAAGTGCGGGTGCGCCGCCGGCGCTCCGACTAGGGGGTGGCGGGCAGCGTCCCGAGCGTCACGTCGATCTCGAGCGAACGACCATCGCGGACGACGCTGAGCTTCACCGTGTCGCCGGGAACGTGGGGCAGGACACGAGTCGAGAGGTCGTGCTCGGCATCAACCGCATCACCATCGACGGCGACGACGATGTCACCTTCGGCCAGCCCGGCAGCCTCGGCCGGACTCCCCGGCAGGACCGCCGGCAACCCGTTGCCCGACTTCGAGATGAGCACGCCGTGGTCCACCGAGAGCCCGAGGTCCTTGGCGACCTGCGCGTCAACGGGGGTGTAGCGAACCCCGATCCAGGGCCGCGCGATGGGCTTGCCGGCGAGTGCCAGCTCGGCGATCGGCCTCGCGACCGTGATCGGGATGGCGAAGCCGATCCCCTGCGCATCCTGGTTGACGGCGGTGTTGATGCCGATGACCTGCCCGGCGCTGTTGATCAGCGGCCCGCCCGAGTTGCCCGGGTTGATGGCGGCATCGGTCTGGATCAGGTTGTTCAGCTGCTCGGAGGTGGTGCCCGTGGCATCACCAGCCTGGATCTGCCGACCGAGGCCGGAAACGACGCCGGTGGTGACCGTGTTCTCGAAGTTGCCGAGTGGATTGCCGATGGCGATGGCGAGCTGCCCGAGCTCGAGCTCGTCGCTCGACCCGAGCGTTGCCGCCGGGAGCCCGGTGGCGTCGATCTTCACGATCGCCAGGTCGGTCAGCGTGTCGATGCCGTAGACGCGGCCGGTGAAGACCCGGCTGTCGTTCAGCTTGACGCTGATCTCATCGGCCCCCTCGACCACGTGCTTGTTGGTCAGGATCCAGCCGTTCGAGTCGAAGATGAAACCCGAGCCGGTGCCGTTCGCCCCGCCGAGCACGCCGCCATTGCTGCGCGACTCGATCACGACGACGGAGGGCATGACCCGCGCCACCGCGGTGATCACCGCGCTCGACTCGTCGATGTGCACCTGGCTCACGGAGCTGCCGGTCGGCTCGTTGGTGGTCCCATTCGAGCCGGGCCGCAGCAGGTTGGCCACGGCAGCCGCGGAGAGGGAGCCGGAGACGATTGCGGTGACGAGCGCAATCGTCATCACCGGGACGACACCGAGCGAGCGCTTCTCGCGGGGCTGGCCCTGCTTCGGCGAGGCGCCGGCCCAGGCCGGTGTGTCCCAGGTTGGTCGCGTCGGCTGGCTCGGTGGCGGCCCGTAGCGCAGCACCTCGGGTTGAGAAGGCTGGGCGTCCGGTTCGTCGTGTTCGTCGTGATCGTTCATCGCTGGTTCGTGCTCACTGCTTTCAAGTCCGGGGCGTCTCCGCGATCGTGCTCCGGCCGCGTTGCGAGCGTGCGCAGCCAGCGGTGAAGTTTCATTGACCTAGCGGGACCGATGCGGTGCGCGGAAGGCGCACGGTGAACGCCGAACCCTCGCCAATCGCGCTGGCGACCTCGATCTGGCCGCCATGCATCTCCACGATCGACCGGGCAATGGCCAGCCCCAGCCCGCTGCCCGACGCGCGCGCGTCGCCCACGTTCGTGCCACGGAAGAAGCGGTCGAAGACGTGCGGCAGTTCGGCGGCCAGGATCCCCGGCCCGGAGTCGCGCACCTCCAGCAGGGCGCCCTCCGGCAGGTCCTTGAGCATGACGCGCACCTGTCCGCCGCGAGGGGTGAACTTCAGCCCGTTGCCGACGAGGTTCGTCAGCAGCTGCACGATCCGCTCCCGGTCGAACGGCAGCATCACCGGCGATGGAGGCACCTCGCTGGCGAGCGAGACGCCACGCTGCTCGGCGAGCTCTGCGTGCGCCTCCACCACGGAGCGGATCGGGTCGCGCAGGTCACCGAGGCGGATGTCGAGCGGGAAGATGCCCGCGTCGATGCGCGACAGGTCGAGCAGGTTCGTGCTCATCCAGTCCAGCCGGCTGATCTGCTCGCTCGAGCGGTCCAGGAACTCACGACGCGTCGCCTCGTCCACCTGCCCGTCGCGCTGGAGCTCGGTAAAGGCGCGGAGCGCCGCGATCGGCGTGCGCAGCTCGTGCGAGACGTCGGCGACGAACTCGCGCAGCCGGTCGCGATCCGCCTCGAGCAGGCGCAGCGACTCGGAGAGCCGATCGGCCATGACATTGAACTGCCGCGCCAGGTCGTCGATCTCGACGATGTCCGAGCGAGGTGCGCGCTCGTCGAGCTGCCCCTGCGCCAGCCGGTTCGACGCTCGGCGCAGGCGCGCAAGGGGCGCGGTGAACCGCCGCGCCGCTGCGATCCCCACAAGCACAGATGCGACGAGCGCCAGGAATCCGGTGAACAGGAGCGTGCTGCGCACCCGCTCGAGGGTCGCAACGCGCGACGTATAGGGATCCGTCACCGATATGACGAAGTCCAGGCCCGTTCCATCCCGGAGCGTGATGGTCGCGGTGAACCGTTGATCCGGCACGTCGGGGTCCGGACGGAGCCCTTCGGCGCGCAGGGATGCGGCCGTGTCCGCATCAGGTGACGCCTGCGCCGCGACGGTTTGGTTGGGATCGGTGTTGTAGATCGTCACCGTGCCCTGGGCCAGCTCCTTCGCCGCCCGCTCCGCCACACCCTTGAGGAACTGTGTCTCCCGCAGCTCACGAACCTCCAGTAGCTCGGGCCGGCTGGTTCCAATCACGGCGGCCTGCTCCTGAAGGAAGACTGCGGTCGCCAACGCCGCCGTTCTCGCCCGGCTCGTGGCCTGCTCCTGAAAATAGCCAGGCAACACCTGATTCAGGGCGACTCCGGAAACGAGGAGTGCAACGAGAGCGACGCTCGCGAGCGCAAGTACGAGTCGAGCGTTGAGCTGCTGGAACCAGGCGAGCTGCCTAGTGACTCGCCGCGGCACCGGGTCGAGTGGTGGGTCAGTCTTCGCTGAATGCATACCCGACGCCCCTCACCGTCTTGATGAAGCGGGGCTGGGCGGGGTCCGGCTCGATCTTGTCGCGGATGTGGCTGATGTGGACGTTGATCGTCCGCTCGTCGGCCTCGAGGGCCTCGTAGTCGCGGACCAGCTCGAGCAGCTGGGTCCGGGTGTAGACGCGCCCCGGCTTGGTGGCCATGTGGCGCAGCAGGTCGAACTCGGTGGTGGTCAGGCTGATCCGCTCGTCGCCGCGGGTCACGCGCCGGCGCTCGAGATCGATCACCAGGTCGCCGCGGCGCAGGGTGCGGCCGGTCTGCGTGTCGGCCAGCTCGCCGTAGGCGCGCCGCAGGAGCGCCTTGATGCGGCTCACCAGCTCGCGGACGCTGAACGGCTTGACCAGATAGTCGTCGGCGCCGATCTCGAGGCCGACCACCTTGTCGACCTCATCGGCCCGGGCGGTCAGGAACAGGACCGGCGCTCGGCTCTCGCGGCGGAGCTGGCGGCAGACCTCGAAGCCGTCGATCCCCGGCAGGCGCACGTCGAGCAGCACGAGGTCGGGGGCGATGTCGGCGAAGCGCTTGAGCGCCTCCTCGCCCGTGCCGACGATGGCGGTGCTGTAGCCCTCGCTCTCCAGCGCCACCTGGACGCCTCGCGCCACCGCGGGCTCATCCTCGACGATCATGATCGTGCCGGCCATTCGGCGGCGATTCTAGACCGATACCCGACGGGCCTCCTTGCCGCTCGATCGGTGCGCTGGTACGATGCCGCCCCGCACAGCAATGTCGCACCTTCGTCCGGCCGTGCCCGGCGGAGCTATCGAGGATCAGCCGAACCGATGGACCTGGAGATCGCCGTCAACGCGCGTGACGTGTACGGCAAGCACAACAAGCGCCTGCGCACCACGGGCGTGGTCCCCGGCGTCCTGTTCGGCAAGTCGACCGGCTCGATCCCGGTGCAGCTCGACGCGAAGGAGCTCGAGGTCCTCTACCGGCAGGCCGGCCGTACCAGCGTGGTCAAGGTCTCGGTCGATGGTGGCCAGCCGACGAGCGCGATCATCAAGAGCCTCCAGCGCAACCCGCTGACCGGCAAGGCCCTCCACGTCGACCTCTTCGCCGTCGACCTGACCCAGGAGATGCTGGCGGACATCCCGCTCGTCTTCGTCGGCACCTCGTCCGCCGTCGAGATGGAGGGCGCGATCCTGTTCACCTCCCTCGATCACCTCAAGGTCCGCGGCCTCCCCGGTGACCTGCCGCACGAGATCGAGGTCGACCTGGCGCCGCTGGTGGACCTCGAGGCGACGATCCACGTCCGGGACCTGTTGGTCGACCCCAAGGTGGCCGTCGTCAATGATCCCGACGACCTGGTCGCCAAGGTCACGCCTCCTCGCGAGGAGGAAGTGATCGAGCCCGTCGCCGTCGAGGGCGAGGAGGGTGCCGAGGCTGCCGAGGGCGCCGAAGGTGCCGAGGGCGAGGCGAGCGAAGAGGGCGGCGAGTCAAGCGACGAGGGCACCGAGAGCTAGCTCCGAAGTCGGGTGGTCAGGGGCGCAGGGTCCCCGACCAGACCTGCCAGGCCAGCAGCGTCTTCGCGAAGAGGCTGAGGAGCATGTACGCGCGCTCTCCGTAGAGGTAGTCGCGCCATCGGCCGATCTTCCGGAACTGGAAGACCATGTTGAGCGCGAAGACGTTGAAGCTGACAAAGAGGCTGACGTAGATCGCGATCACGAAGCCGGGGATCGGCGCGGCGTCGGTCGCGGTGAGCCCGGTCAGCAGCGCCGCGCTGATGACCAGCCACGGCACGATGCCGGCGATGCAGCCAAAGACGTAGTGCAGCCATTGGGGCCGATCGCGCCCCTCGTTGGCCGCCTCCATGCTCCAGCCGAAGAGGTTCATGGCGGCGTTCGCGCCAACGATCGCAATCAGCGTCCCGGCTTCGCGGATGCCGGTCAGCATGGCGATCACCACGATCATCACGCTCGAGCTGAAGGCGTACTCGATCCAGCGTGCCGGGTTCTGGTGGCGCGCGAGGCGCCGCTCGTACCAGCCCCGAGCGGGAAAGGCGACGACGAGGTGCGCGATGGCGCTCATTGCGAAGAACGAGGCGACCACCGGGCCGATGGGCAGCTCGAAGAGCGTTCGCTGCGCCGATACGAGCGTCTGCGTCCCCTGGTCGAAGGTCAGGTAGCTCGAGACGATCGGCCACCTGGCCATCGGGTCCTGTAGCAGGGAGAGGATGAGCATGACCACGAACTGCATCCCGTGCAGCAGTGCCAGGGCGGCGTTCCAGCGGAAGAGGGAGCGCGCGCGTTCGGCGGGGATGGGACGCGCGGTGGGTGCGGCGGCGATAGCGGTCATGCGCGCGGACCTCGTGTCACGGAGTTTCCGGTTGAGCCAGCCCGGCCGCCGGGAGGGCAGCGGGACCTCGTTCATTCCCTTGAAGGTTCCCCCAGCGCGACGAGCCGGTCATGTGCCGAACGGCACGAGTTGGCGCCTCAGCTCAGCGACAGGTTGAGCCGATGCCCACGAGTGCGCGCTCCCCCCTGACCGACCTCGCGGGCCTGGGCCTGCTCGGCTGGGCCGTGCTGCTCGGCTACGTCAGCGTCCCCTGGATCCTCAGCCGCGGGCTGCTGTGGGACGGCGGCATCTCGCTGGTCGGCGCGATCCTGGCCGCCGCGCACCTGGTGGCGGCGATCGGCGTCACGCGGCGGGCAGGCTGGGGCCGTCGCCTGGGACTGTGGATGGGCGGCATCGGCATCTTCGGCAGCGGTGCCGTGCTGTTCACCCTCGCCCCCGGCATCCTGAGCAGTGACGCGGGCGCCGTCATCGGCAGCGCGCCACTCCTCGTGCTGGCGATTCCGGCGGGGATGGTGCTCGTCTACGGCCTGATCGTCGTGATCCTGCTGCGGGCGCGCAACGAGTTCGTCGTCTAGGATCGCCGGGTGAGCGACCGCATCCGGCAGGCCCTCGTGGCGGTCGCCGTGGCCTACCTGGCCTTCGCCGGCTACATCCTTGGCAGGTTCGCCAACTCGGCCTTCCCGACCTTCTACCTGTTCCGTCCGCTGCTGATCGTCATCCTGTTGGCGATCCTCGTCGGACTGCTCGCCGCCTGGCTGGCCCGCTCCCATGCGCCGCTGGCGGTGGCGATCGCGGTGGGAGTGATCAGCTTCTGGGCCACCTTCACACGGCACTGGTGGCAGGCCGCGCTGCTCGTCGTCGCCTGGCTAGTGCTGGTGTTCGTCATCCGGCGCCTCGGCCGGCCGATGCCGTTCGTGCCCCGCGCCGCGTCGACCGCGGCGATCGCGTTCCTGCTCGTCTTCTTCCTTGCCGGGGTGTACCGCGCCTACTCGAGCGCGGAAGGCCCCGTGACGCCCGTCCAGGTCACCGGTACGCCAACCGGTCCGAACATCTACGTCGTCCTGCTCGACGGCTACCCGCGCCGCGACACGCTGATGAACGACATGGGCATCGACAACGGCCCATTTGAGCAGGCCCTTGCCGACCGCGGCTTCGATGTCTACGACGACGCCCACACCGACCGACGCTATACCGACCTGACCCTGATGAACCTGCTCACCGGGACGACCGAGGGCGTGCCACTCGACACCGCTCCTGCGAGCGAGGTGCAGTGGCTGATCCGGAAGGCGCTCTCGGACGCTCCACTGCCGCGCCAGGCGCAGGCCGCCGGCTACGAGTGGGACGTGATCGACTCCCCGGCGGGCCACGTGACCTTCTCGGCCGGACACCATGTCCAGCACGGCGGGGTCAACACCTTCGAGGACAACATGCTGGCCGAGTCGGTCTTTGGACCGATCGTCAAGGCCACGCTCCCCTACCTGCTGACCGATTCGCTGCGAGCCCACTTCGAGGGCAGTGTCGACAGCCTCGTCTCGCTGGCCGATCCCGATGCGCATAGGCTCGTGCTGGCGCACCTCTTCCAGCCGCACCTGCCGTTCCTGTGGGACGCCCAGGGCAAGCCCACCAAGGTTCCCTTCTTCTGGCCCGGGGTGAACATTTTCGCCGCCCAGATCGAGACGATGGGAATGACGCTCCCCGACTACTCGGCGGCGATGCAGGGCGACCTGGCCACCCTGAACCCGAAGCTCCTGGCGATGGTCGACGCGATCGTGGCGAAGGATCCCGGGGCGGTGGTCGTCCTCTTCAGCGACCACGGCTCGCGCTACAGCCTCGCGCTGAAGCAGACGGAGTGGTACCACTCGTTCCTGGCCGCGCGCACGCCCGATCACCCGCAGCTGTTCGCCGATGACCCCAAGCCTACGAACCTCCTCCGCACACTGATCCCGACCTACGTCACGCGTTGAATCAGTCCATGACCACCGAAATTCGAACAGCTCTGTCCACACTGGGGCGCCGCTCGGCGGCTACAAGATGAGCGGGACGGGGCGCGAGCGGAGGATGCGCGCGCTCGAGCCCGACACCGAGGTCAGGAACGTCTACGTCGACCTGACCTGACCCTCGCCGCGTCCACGAACGCGCGCCACAGGCGGTCGAACTCCGGACCGATGAACTCCGGCCGCTCCGGATGGAACTGCACCCCGATCAGCCAGTCGCCACCATCCGCGGCCTCGAGCGCCTCCACCAGCTCACCGTCGCGATGCGGCGCGATGGCCGAGGCGACGAGACCGGAGGCGAGGTCCGCGCGACGCACGGCCTGGTGGTGGTAGCTGTTGACCTCGGTGCGGAGCAGCGGCTCCGTCTCTCCCAGGATCGTCGCCAGCCGCGACGCGGGGTCAAGGTTCAGCGGATGCGACTGCGGGGCACTGGCCGGGAAGTCGTGTCCCTCCAGGTGCTGCTCCAGCGTCCCGCCCGAGAAGACGTTGATCGCCTGGAAGCCACGGCACACCCCGAAGATCGGCACGCCCCGTTCCCGGGCAGCCGACCATGCGGCCAGCTCGAGATCGTCGCGGGCACGCTCCACCGCTACCGCCGGATGCGGCTCCTGGCCGTAGAGGGCCGGATCGAGGTCGGCGCCACCCGGCAGGAGGAGTCCGTCCATCGTCGACAGCACCGCCTCGCGCTCCGCGTCGCTCGTCGAGGGGTCGAGCGCGACCGGGTCGCCACCGGCCCGGCGAACCGCGTCGAGGTAGCCGTCGAACGAGGCCCAGGTCGGCGCCTCGCGGGCCGCCTGCTCGGCCCCGTGAAGGGTGACCACGATCCGCGGTCGATCACTCATGAGGGCCGATGATACGGGCCTGGGAGAGACGCGAAAATGGTCGTTGACTGAGCCATCCGGCCGCTCCTATGCTGCCGCCCAGCCCGGCCGATCGGTCGCCCAATTTCCTGCATGCCCGATCCGCGCGGACCACCTATCCCAGCAGCATTCGGAGGAGAGGACTCATGGTTTCCGCGTCACCGGCCGTCGCCGAGGTCGGCGCTGACGAACGTCAGCTCGCCCGACTCGGCTACCGACAGCAACTCAGCAGGTCCATCGGCCTGTTCTCGAACTTCGCGGTTGGGTTCACTTACCTGTCGCCCGTGGTGGGCGTCTATTCCCTTTTCGCCTTCGGGCTCGCGACCGGCGGTCCCGCGTTCATCTGGTCGATTCCGATCGTGGTCTTCGGCCAGTTCATGGTCGTCTTCACGTTCTCGGAGATCGCGTCGCAGTTCCCCCTGGCCGGTGGCATCTACCAATGGTCCAAGCGCCTGGTTGGCCCGCGCTATGCGTTCGTTTCAGGCTGGATGTATACCGCCGCGCTCCTCGTCACGGTTGCCGCGGTGGCCTACGCCGCCAACACGTTCGCCTCGCCGCTCTTCGGCTGGGAGAACACGCCTACGAGCACGGTGCTCATGGCGGTGGGCGTGATTGTGGTGGGCGGCATCCTCAACATGCTTGGGATTCGCCGCCTCGCCCTCTTGGCACGAGCGGGCCTGGTGGTCGAGATCCTCGGGACCCTCGGCCTCGGCGCATACCTGCTGCTCTTCGACCGCAACCAGAGCTTCGGCGTCATCTTCGACACCATGGGCGCCGGCGGCGGCGAGGGCTACCTCGGCGCGTTCCTGGCGGCAGCGCTCTTCAGCGTGTGGATCTTCTACGGGTTCGAGGCCTGCGGCGACATCGCCGAGGAGGTCCACAACCCATCGCAGAAGGTGCCGCGCGCGATGCAGATGACGCTGGCCGTCGGCGCAGCGACGTCTGCCTTCCTGGCCATCGCCCTGATCCTGGCGGTGCCCGATATCGGTGCGGTCATGAACGGGACCGACGCTTCCCCGATCGACTCGATCCTCTTCGCGAACTTCGGCGAAACCGGATCGAAGATCGCGCTGGCGCTGATCCTGTTTGCCTTCGTCTCATGCACGATCGCCATCCAGGGCGCGGCGATCCGGCTCGTCTACTCGTTCGCGCGCGACGGCATGGTCGTAGGCTCGAAGGCGCTGTCGAGCGTCCACCCGCGCCTGCACATGCCCCCCGGGGCGGTGCTGGTGGCCGTGATCGTCCCCGCGGTGATCACACTCCTGCCGTCGGCGACGGTCGCGATCATCATCGCCTTCGCCGTGGTCGGCATCTACGTTGGATTCCAGAGCGTCGTCCTGGCATCGATCATCGCGCGCGCTCGCGGTTGGCGGCCAAACGGAACGTTCACCCTCGGACGCTGGGGGATGCTGGTCAACGTCGTGGCTCTGGTGTATGGCGTGTCGGCCATCCTCATCCTGTCGTACAAGAGCGGTGAGGGATTGGAAGCCTTCTTCGACCGCTGGCTGGTCCCGATCAGCACGGGAGTCGTGTTCCTGATCGGCCTTGTCTACCTGCTTGTCTTCCGGCCATCGGAGAACATTCGGGAGGACGCCCGGGCCGATTCCTCGGACATGGCCTGACGGGGATCGTCGATACACGAGGCGAGCGGCTCGGCGTCTGACGCCGGCCGCTCGTTCCGCTCCGCGGATAAGGGCTAGCCTTCGGCCTTCTTGTGCCTGGCAGCCTGCCGCACTTCGTGGGGGAACGCGCGCATCAGGCGCCGCAGCAGGGCGTGCAGCTGTTCCTTCTCGGCCTTCGTCAGCGCCGATGCGATGAGCGCCTCGCGCCCAGCCTGCGTGTCGGTCGCCCTGTCCCAGGCGGCGTGACCTGCCTTGGTCGGCTCGACCAGGACTCCCCGCCGGTCATCCGGATCGGGGAGGCGGCGCACCAGGCCAGCCTCTTCGAGGCGATCGAGCCGGTTCGTCATCGCGCCGCTTGAAAGGCCCAATCCGTCCGCCAGCTCCCCCGCCGAGAGGCGGTAGGGCGGGCCCTGGTAGCGGAGCCTGGCCAGGACCCGATGGGTCCGCCGATCGATGCCGAACTCGGCGAGGGTCGTGTCCATCGAGTGGTTGAGGTAGCGCGCCAGCATCCCGATCCGCTCGACGATCCCCTCCGTGAGCCGGTCGAGCCCGGGGATCTCGCGAACCCAGACGTCGAGCATCTTGTCGATGGAGTCCGCTCGATCCTTCGCGGCTTCCTTCGTGTTGTCCACGCCACAGTATCGCCACCCTGTCCTCTTCATGTCAAGCCTCTTGACATCGAACTATCTGCTGGCTAGACTGAGAAAGTCTTGAGATCAAGAGTCTCGGACTAGAACCAACAAGGGCGGCGAGGCCGCCGGGTGGAGGACCCAACGATGTTCGAGATGATGAACCAGCAGGCACTTTCCGTCGCCGCGGGGCGCCGCCACGAGGTTGCTCTCGAGACGATGCACGACGCGCGGCTCTCCAACGGAACGGCCCGTCACGCGGTCGGCCTGGCCCTGGTCGGTGTCGGCCAGTGGGTGGCCGGCGAGATGCCCGCGCCGCACGCGGTGACCCAGCGGGATGGCGATTGCGACTAGCGCCTTTGCGACCACCGTCCCGCCTGATCGGTACGGGTGGCCCGTGACACTCGTCGCGCGTTCGGCCACCGTGGCGGGTGGAGGTACTCGCTCATGAGACGCATCGGCCTGATCGCTCTTGACGCCTTCGTGGCGTTCACCGCGATCTTTGGCGCACTCTTCGTCGTCCAGACCATCCCGCTCGAGTGGCTCAAGCACGGTCCGTTCACGGACTACACGATCCCCGCGCTCGCGCTCGGCATCCTCGTGGGCGGCAGCTCGACGGTGGCCGCGGTCCTGCTCCTGGTTCGCCCGTCCGCTGGCGCCGTGGCGACGATCGTGGCGGGCGCCATGATCATCGGCTTCGAGCTGGTCGAGATCGGCGTCGTCGGCTTCACGCTGATCGAATACGACGCCTCGCAGCCGCAGGCATGGCTGCAGGTGTTCTACCTCGCACTGGGATCGCTGCAGGCCTACTTCGGCTACCGCAGCTGGCGAACGTCCGCAGCCCCGACGCACATGGTGGGGCTGGCGCACTGAGGCGGGGTGATCGCGGCCTAGCGGCGGCCAGCCTCTTCGGCGTAGTAGCGCCGCTCCCCGGTGGCCGGGTCGAGGTAGACCCGCAGCCGCCGGCCGCTGGTCGGGTCCACGAACAGCTCGTCGGTCGGGCGGAACGGGGCGACCGGCATGGTCGCCTCGCCGCCGCCGGGACCCGGCTGCCCAGCCGAGCCTTCAGCCGCCTGCGAACGGTAGCGGGTGCGCTCCAGCACGACCGCGATCAGCACGACCGCGCCGGTGACCGCCGCCCAGAACCCGTCCACCCACATGCCTGCCACGGCGCCGTACAGGCCGCCGAGCATGAGCAAGGCGCCCAGGACGCCGACGATGACGCGGACGACTCCCACCATCGGCATGCCTATTCGGTCGGCTGGGGCGCGCTGGCGTCCGGCTGGACGACGACGGCGGTGCCGTAGGCCACGATCTCGCTCATGGTGGTGCCGATCTCGGAGCTGTCGAAGCGCATCGAGATCACCGCGTTGGCGCCCATCAGGGTCGCGTTCTGCACCATCCGGTCGATCGCCTGGCGGCGGGTGTCCTCCAGCAGCTCGGTGTACTCCTTGATCTCGCCGCCGCCGAGCGAGCGGACCGCTGCGGCGATGTTGCCGCCGAGGCCTCGGCTGCGGACGACGAGACCGTAGACATGGCCCTTGCTCTCCGCGACGCGGTGCCCGGCAACGAACGGGGTAGTCGCAACAATCATGCGGCTACTGTACGCGCCCTAGCCGAGGTGGTACGGGACGTCGACCACCACCGTATTGCGTCGGAAGAAGAGCCGCAGCTTCAGGCGCAGGGCCGTCTGGTTGTGGAGCGGGTACTCCCAGATGTGGCTCGGAACGAACTCGGGCAGGACCACGGTGGTGGGCTGCGCGGGGTCGGCGCGGTCGGTCGCGTCGATGTATGCCATCAGCGGGCCCATGAGGGCGCGATAGGGCGACTCCAGAATCACCAGGTTCACCGGCCCACCCCAGCGCTCCCATGCTTCCTTGATCTTGACCAGGTCCTCCGCATCATTGGAGACGTGGATGGCCGTGACATCGGCCGAGATCGAGGTCGCGAAGTCCAGCGCATTCAGGGTGGCACGATCGATCCGGCTGATTGGGACCACAACGCGGGGCGCCACGCGTCGAGGCAGCGTGCGGCTCCCCGGGTCGATGGCCAGCGCCGCCTCCACGCTGCGGTAATGCCTGCCGATGGACCACATCAGCCCGATCAGGAGCGGGATCAGCAGCAGGATGATCCAGGCACCGAGCGCGAACTTGGCGACTCCCACGATGATCGCGACCACACCGGTGGCCAGCGCGCCAAGCCCGTTCAGGGCAGCCCGCCATCTCCAGCCTCGCATCTCGCCCCGGAGTCGCCACCAGTGGACCACCATGCCCGATTGGCTGAGCGTGAAGGCGATGAAGACCCCGACCGTGTACAGCGGGATCAGGTTCGTGACGCTCCCGCCGAATCCGAAGACCAGCGCGGCCGCCAGGACGGCCAGGACCATGATCCCAAAGCTGTAGGCAAGGCGGTCGCCGCGGTACTGGAACTGACGCGGCAGGAATCGGTCCTTGCCGAGGATGCTGGCCAGCCTGGGAAAACCGGCGAACGCGGTGTTCGCGGCCAGCACGAGCAGGAACGCGGTGGACAGCTGGATCAGGTAGTGGAGCGGAGTCCCGGCGCCGAAGAGCGTGCGGGCAATCTGGCTGATCACGGTCTCCTGCTCGCTCGGGTCCGGGATCACGCCAAGCTGGGAGGCAAGGAAGCTGATCCCGATGAAGATGGTCGCGAAGAGGCCCCCCATCAGGATCAACACCATTCCGGCGTTGCGGGCCTCCGGCGGTCGGAAGGCCTGTACGCCATTCGAGACAGCTTCGGTCCCGGTCAGGGCCACGGAGCCTGCCGCGAAGGCACGGAGCACCAGCAGCAGCCCCAGCCCCTGGAGCGGAGCCGCTTCCGCCCATTCCGGCGGCGCGCTGTACGCGGGCAGCCCACCGCTCACCATCAACCACCCGCCGTACGCGAGGAGACCGAAGATCCCAACCAGGTAGACGTATGTCGGGACGGCGAAGATGTTCGCGCTTTCCTGGAGCCCGCGAAGGTTTCCCACCCACAGCAACGCAATGAAGCCGACGCCGACCCAGACGCGCGGCTCGTAGAGAACCGGGAAGATTGAGGTCAACGCCGCCACCCCGGCAGCCACCGAGACCGCGACCGTCAAGACGTAGTCGGTGAGCAGCGCGCCCGCGGCCATGAGCCCAGGGAATCTCCCCAGGTTCTCGCTGGCCACGATGTACGACCCGCCGCCGCCGGGGTAGGCGCGGATCGTCTGCTGGTAGCTGGTGACGACGATCAGCAGGACGGCGACGATGGCGAAGGTGAGCGGCAGGGTGGCGGCCAGCGCGCCGGCGCCCGCCACGACGATCACGCGCATGATCTCCTCGGTGGCGTACGCCGAGGAGGAGATGTTGTCTGAGGCGAAGATGGCAAGCCCCTTCGCCGGGCCAAGGCGCTCCTGCGCCTCCTTCTCCGTCGCGATCCGTCGCCCGATCAGGACGCGGCGCAGGATGTCGGTCAGCCGCCCGAGACCACCTTCGGGCGCGAGCACGCGTTCGGAGGCCACGAGGTGGCCCGGCGCCCGACGACGGAACTCGGCGGCGTAGGGTTCCACGACCTTCACGTAGCGATCGCCAGGGCGGCCGCCGCGGACCGGCCGGAACTCCCTCAGGTCGTCTGACTGCACCTGCCCCTGCGTGTCAGGGTCCGGGCGAGCCGTCACCCGCCGGCCTCGACCGTGATATCAGTGCCGACCCGCCCGTTGGCGGCACGCATCGCCATACCGCTGTCGCGCACGAGCGCGCCGATCTCGCGCAGCGCCTGGGCGTCGAGGGGCAGCCCGACGAGCGTGATGCGCGTGGCGCCGCCGGCGGCGATCAGTGCGATGGCGCTACGGACGAGATCGAACTCGTGCTCGAGGTCGGCGGCGCTGTCCTGCGGCAGAGCCAGCGCCCCGGCAGCGCCGGAAATCTGGGTTGCCATACCACCAGCATGCGCTGGGTCCCACGAGGGAACAGCACGCCAGGGAGGCGCCGGCGCTCAAGATCGGCTCAAGAATCCCCACGCACGCGATAGCCGACGCCCGGTTCGGCGACGAACAGGTCCGCCAGCGCGCCCTCGGGGTCGGCGGCGGCAAGCTTGCGCCGGATCTGGCCGATGTAGACATGCAGGTAGTGACCCTCACCGGCGTAGGCGGAGCCCCATACCGCGCGGAGCAGCCTGCCACGCGTGACGACGCGGCCGGCGTTTGCTAGCAGCACCTTCAACAGCTCGTACTCGCGCGGCGTGAGGCGGACCTCCTCCCCTCCGACGCTCACCAGGCGTCGGTCAGGTTCCAGCCGCAGCGGGCCGATCTGCAGCGTGCCGGTTGGGTCGATGTCGGTCACGAGCGTTCGGCGCAGCGCGGCGCGGACCCGGGCGTGCAGCTCGGCCATGCCGAACGGCTTTGCAAGGTAGTCGTCGGCCCCGTCGTCAAGCGCCTCCACCTTGTCGCGCTCCTCGCCGCGGGCGGAGAGGATGATCACCGGCGTGGTGGCGTCGCGCCGCACGCGGCGCAGGACGCCGATCCCGTCGATCCCCGGCAGGCCCAGGTCGAGCAGGATCAGGTCCGGCCGGCGCAGCTCCCACAAGACCAGCGCCTCTTCGCCATCGGCAGCGGCGCGGACACCGTATCCGTGGGCTTCGAGATTGGAGGCGATCGCTCGCCGGGTCCGGTCGTCGTCCTCGACCAGCAGGATGCTCGCACGGCGTTCGGTCACGTCGCCGACCCGTCGTCCGGCGGGGCCTCGGCAGCGATCCGGAGTCGGAGATCGATCGCCAGCCCGCCGAGCTCGCTGCGCGATGCGGTGGCGGAACCGCCCATCGCCTCCGTCATTCCCTTCACCACCGCAAGCCCCAGCCCGGTACCCCGCCGAGCCGTGCCGCGTCGGGCGGGCACCCGATAGAACTTCTCGAAGACATGCGGCAGCGCCTCCGGCGGCACGCCAGGACCGCCGTCCTCGACCCGCACCGTCACCGCCTCGGGAGCTGCCGTCGCCGTGATCCGCACCCGAGCACCGTCTGGCGTGTGTCGGACGATGTTCTCGAGCAGGTTGTCGAGGACCTGGCTGATGAGCACGGGATCCGCCGCGACGGGCGGCAGCTCGTCGGGGATCGCCAGCTCGACCGGCCGGTTGCCGAGGCCGCTCGCGGCGCGGCGAAGGGCGGGCAGCACCACTTCGCCCACCGGCATCGGCTCTGGCCTCGTCTGCAGGGCACCGCCGGTGATGCGGCTCATGTCGAGCAGCCCGCTCACCAGGTTGGCGAGGCGATCCGCCTCTGCATCGATCTCCCGCGCGGTCGCCCTGGCCTCGTCGACGGTCAGGGCCACGCTCGGGTCGGCGAGCGTCCCGGCCGATGCCCGAATGGTGGCGAGCGGGGTGCGCAGGTCATGCGAGACCGAGTCGAGCAGAGCCGCCTTCAGCTCCTCGCTGCGCCGCGCAACCTCGAGCTCGGTGGCCTGTTCCGACAGCCGATCGCGCATGATCCCCTGCCCGATCTGGTCTGCGGCGGTTGCCAGCAGCCGCGTCTCCTCTCCGGTCGGCGGACCCAGTCGGGGATCGCGTGCCACCCACAGCGAGCCAATCGGGTCCGTCCCATCGGCAAGCTCGACGCGGAAGAGGGCGAGGCCGTCACGGCGGCCGGCGGGAGGTCCTGGCGGGCTCAGGCGGACCCATGCTGGCGCCACCTCTGGGGAGGTCCGCCGTAGGACGCTGTGCGGGCCGGCCGCCATCGGTTCCGTGCGAGGGTCGCTCGAGGCAACCACCTGCTCCTGTGCCCAGGTCGAGCCGAGGCCGATCCACACCCGCGACATCCGCGCGTCCTCGGCCAGGCTGCCGACCAGGATCGGCAGCGCCTCCTTCATGCGCTTGGCGGTCGCGATCGCACGGCTGACATTGAAGAGCGCGCGGGCTTCCCGCTCGCGCCGCTCCGAGCGCTCCGCCTGGTCGCGTTGCAGGCCGGTGAGCCGCCCGATGCCGATGCCCACCCCCAGCAGCAGCACGAGCGTGAGGATGTGCTGCGGGTCCGAGACGAAGAACGTGAACTCTGGCGGCAGGAAGAGGTAGTTGTAGGCCAGGAACGCGCCGAGGGCCGTCCCGACCGCCGCCCAGCTGCCGCGCAGGTAGGCCACCAGTGCCACGGCCAGCAGGAAGACGATCGAGGCATCGTTCACGCCCGCCTGCTCCTCGAGCACGAAGACGCCCGCAATCGAGGCGCCGAGCGCGACCACGACGACGAGTAGGGTGGTGGTCAGCGCGCGCAAATCGGTCCGAAGGCGCCACATGTCGCCATCGTAGCCCTGCGCGACCGCGGGGCTAGTGCCGGCCCGCTCGACCATTGCGGAGGTGGTACGGAACGTCGATGACCACCGTGTTAGGCCGGAAGAAGAGCCGGATCTTCAGACGGAGGGCGGTCTGGTTGTGGAGCGGGTACTCCCAGAGGTGGCGCGGGACGAACTCGGGCAGGATGATGGTGGTCGGGCGTTCCGGGTCCGCGGTCTCGGTTGCCTCGATATACGCCATCAGCGGTGCCATTAGCGCGCGGTACGGCGACTCCAGGATCACGAGCTCCACCGCACCTCCCCACGCCTCCCAGCGCCGCCGCATCTCGTCGAGGTCGGCTCGGTCGTCGGTCACGTGGACGGCGGTGACGTCGCGGGAGATCGAGCGCGCATAGGCCAGCGCCTCGAAGGCGGCGCGATCGAGACGGCTCAGCGGCACGATGACCCGAGGCGTGCGCAGCGGCAGCGTCTCCCCGGTCCAGTCCAGGTTGAGGGCGCCCTCCACGTCGCGATAGTGATGGGCGATCGCCCACATGACGCCGATGAGGAGTGGGATCAGCAGGAGCACCATCCACGCGCCAAGCGCGAACTTGGCGACCCCCACGATCAACGCCACGATGCCGGTCGCCAGTGCCCCGGCTCCATTCAGCCCGGCACGCCACTGCCAGCCACGCGTGCTGACCCGCGCCCGCCACCAGTGCACGACCATCCCGGACTGGCTGAGCGTGAAGGCGATGAACACCCCGACCGTGTAGAGCGGGATGAGGTTCGTCACGCTCCCGCCGAAGGCGACGATGAGCATGGCCGAGAGGAGCGCGAGGACCATGATGCCGACGCTGAACGCAAGCCGATCCCCGCGGAACTGGAACTGGCGCGGCAGGAATCGGTCCTTGCCCAGGATGCTGGCCAGCCGTGGGAAGTCGGCGAAGGCCGTGTTCGCGGCGAGCACGAGCAGGAACGCCGTTGACAGCTGGATCAGCAGGTGGAACGGCGTGCCGGCGCCCACCAGGGTGCGGGCGATCTGGCTGATCACGGTCTCCTGCTCCGTCGGATCCGGGATGACGCCGAGCTGCGCCGCCAGGAAGCTGATGCCAAGGAAGATCGAGCCGAAGAAGAGCCCCATCAGGATCAGCACCTGGCCGGCGTGTCGAGCTTCCGGCGGCCGGAAGGCAGGCACGCCATTCGACACCGCCTCGGTCCCGGTCAGGGCAACCGATCCTGCGGCGAAGGCACGGAAGAGGAGGAGCAGCCCGAGTGCTTCCACTCCGTGCCCCGCGACCCAGTCCGCCGGTGGCACGTACGAGGGGAGTGTCCCTGTCGCCACCCGCCAGATGCCGAAGCCGATGAGCCCGTAGATCGCCACGAGGTAGACGTACGTTGGAATCGCGAAGATGTTCGCGCTCTCTCGAATGCCGCGCAGGTTGCCGAGCCAGAGCAGCACGACGAAGCCGACGCCCACGCCGACGCGCCAGTCGAAGAGCTCCGGATAGATCGACGTGAGCGCCGCCACGCCCGCGGCGATGGAGACCGCCACGGTCAGCACGTAGTCGGTCAGCAGGGCGGCAGCAGCCACCAGGCCGGCGACCCGACCGAGGTTGTCGCTGGCCACGATGTAGGAGCCGCCGCCATTGGGATACGCCCGGATCGTCTGCTGGTAGCTGGTGACCACGATCCCCAGCACGATCACGATCGCGATGGTGAGCGGCATGGTCAGCGCGAGCGCACCGGCCCCCGCCGCCACCACGACCCGCATGATTTCTTCGGACGCGTAGGCGGACGACGAGATGTTGTCCGATGCAAAGACGGCCAGCCCCTTGATCGGCCCGATTCGTTCGTGGATCTCGCCCTCCGTCGCGAGCCGCCGGCCGACGAGCACGCGTCGCAGCACGTCGGCGACTGCTCCAACCGGTCCGCGGGGACGGAGCACCTGCTCGGTCACGACCAGGTGGCCGGGCGCCCGGCGTCGGAAGCTCTTGGCAAACGGTTGCAGCACGCGGACGAAGCGGTCGCCCGGCTTCCCACCTCCGCGCACGTCGATCTCGCGCAGATCAGGCGACGAGGTCGCGGGGTGGTTCTCGCTCCCGGCCATCGGCCGCGTCACGCGATCGGCTCCACGACGACGTCGCATCCCCCGCCGTCGCCGCGCCAGACGCCCCGCACGATGACGCCCCATTGGCGGCCGCTGGCCTGGGCGTCGGCGAGGATCGCCGCGCCGTGGGTCAGGACAAGCGACACTCGCCGCGCATCGCCGCTGGCGACCATCGCGATGGCGCCGTCGACCAGGTCCCGCTGGTGCTCGACGCCCAGAGCCGGTCGGCGGTTCGTGGTGGGCAGCGATTGGGTGGCCACGTCACCAGCGTCGTCCGCGGCTCCAAGAAGGAAGGGCGTGCCATGAGGGGACAGTTGCTCAAGAACCGCTCAACCAGCCTCAAGAAGCGCTCAAGAACGGGCGCACCCGTCCGTTCCCGTCATTCCCTCTAGACTCGGACGGGTGACCGTCATGGACTGGCTCCTCGATGCCGATCCCGCGATCCGCTGGCAGGTGATGCGCGACCTGACCGACGCCTCAGCCGAGGCGGTCGCGTCCGAGCGGGCGCGCCTCGCGACCGAAGGCTGGGGCGCCGAGCTCCTCTCCCTCCAGGGTGCCGATGGACGGTGGGACGGCGGCACCTATCGGCCAGGCTGGGTCGACGAGTCCAAGCCGTTCTTCGACGCGTGGACGGCCACGCACTTCTCCCTCCAGCAGCTGCGCGAATTCGGCCTCGATCCCGCCAGCCCTCAGGCGCAGCAGGCGGTCGCGCTCGTGCACGCGAACGTGCGGTGGGACGCGAACGGCGCTCCCTACTTCGAGGGTGAGACGGAGCCGTGCATCAATGGCATCGCCCTCGCCAACGGCGCCTACTTCGGCCAGGACGTGGGCCGCATCGTCGATCGGCTGGTGCGCGACGAGCTCGCCGACGGCGGCTGGAACTGCTGGGCCGAGTACGGGGCGACGGTGTCCTCGTTCAACTCGACGATCTGCGTCCTCGAAGGGCTCATCGAGTGGGAGCGGGCGGGAGGATCATCGGCCCCGGTCGCGGCGGCGCGACAGCGGGGCGAGGCCTACCTCCTTGAGCGAGGACTCTTCCGCCGGCGTTCGAGCGGCGAGGTCGCCGACCCCCGCTTCACGATGTTCTCGTACCCCACGCGCTGGTACTACGACCTGCTGCGCGGCCTGGACTACTTCCGCTCGGCCGGCACGGAGCCGGATCAGCGCTTCGCGGATGCCCTCTCGCTCGTGGCAGGCAAGCGCGATGCCGATGGCCGCTGGCCGCTCGAGAACAGTCACCAGGGACCAACCCACATCGAGATGGAGGGGCCGGACGGCTTCCCGAGCCGATGGAACACGCTCCGTGCCCTACGGGTCCTCGCGTGGGCGGGTGCGGAAACCGGGCTCGCCTGAAGTTTGGAGCCGAAGGTGGGACTCGAACCCACGACCGACGGTTTACGAAACCGTTGCTCTACCGCTGAGCTACTTCGGCCCGATCCAGGCGGGGCCGAAGTCTAGCAGTCCCCGAAATGGTCGGCCGCGCGAGGGGAGAGGGAGCTCCGCCTCGCGCAGCCGATGGGGTCAGACGGGTGAGCGCCCGGGAAGTGCGCGCACGATGAAGATCGCGATCACCGCGCCGACGAAGGCCACGGCGATGCTGCCCCAGAAGCCGGCTTCCCCGCCGCCAGTGAACCAGGTAAAGACGAGGCCTCCGACGAATGCGCCGATGAGGCCGACCACGATGTTACCGACGATCCCGTAGTTGCCCTTCATGACGATCCCCGCCAGCCAGCCGGCTACCAGGCCGACCACGAGCCACGCGATGATGCCGCCAGGATTGAGATCCATCCCTTCTCTCCTTTGCAGGGTGCGGTCTCGGCCCGGATAGGGCGCTGACAGACCGCGCCACCGGATTGAAACCATAGGCCGATTTCAGGCGCGTAACAGACTCGGCCCCGGGTATGCCAACGCGGACCCGATCAGCGAGGACGTTCCGGCGGCGCCCAGCCGTGAATCAGCTCGTCGTGGTAGCGCGGCCGTCCGTCCGCGGGCATGCCGCGGGGGATCGGCGCGATGGGAGCCTTGCCGCGTCGCGCCAGGTCGAAGTAGGGACAGACATCGGTCAGGGGGCAGAGGCCGCAGATCGGGCGGGGCGCCCGACAGGTATCGCGCCCGTGGCGGATCAGCTCCACGTGGAACGGGTACATCTCCTCGGGCCGAAGCGCGGCCTCGAGCAGCAGGTGCGCGCGCTCGACATCGGTCTTCGGCGGGATCAGCCCCAGCCGCAGCGCCACCCGGTGCACGTGCGTATCAACCGGCAGCGCCGGCCGTCCGAAGCCAAAGAGGAGCACGATCGCGGCCGTCTTGCGCCCAATCCCCGGCAGCGCGGTCAGCCACGTACGAGCCTCCTCGAGGGGCCACTCGCCCAGGAACGAGAGGTCCCAGGTGCCGTTGGTGGCGTCGTGGACCTCGGCCAGCACCGCCTTGATGCGGCGTGACTTGGTCGGCGCAAGGCCGCCGGGCCGCAGCACCTCCTCCAGCTCGTCGAGCGGCGCCGCCAGGACCTCGGCCCAGGACGAGTAACGCGCCCGAAGCGCGGTGAAAGCGGTGAACGAGTTGGTGTCCGCGGTGTTCTGGGAGAGGATGGTGAGCACGAGCTCGCTGACCGTATCCACGCGCGGACCCGCCCAGGTCGGGTGGTCGTAGCGTTCACCAAGCCGCTCGAGCACGACGTCCGCCAGCCGCCTGCGTGCTCGCCGATCCGCGGCGAGCTTCTGAGGGCTGGGGCCGCGGCGAGGTCGAGGGCTCACGCGCCGATGATAGGGATCAGGCGCGCTCCGCCAGGCCCAGACCGATGCCGACGCTGCTGGCCAGCCGCTCGGCGGCGTTCGCGAGCAGCCGCTCCGTGTCGGCCATCGCCTCGGCCAGCGTCATCGGGCGATCCGCCACCGGCTGGACGAGCTCGAAGAGGCCGGACACGCCGAGCGCCTCCGAGCCGGGGCCGAGCGTCCCGCACAGCAGCACGACCGGAATCGCGCGCTTGCCGGCCAGGACCGCGACGCCCATGGCCGCCTTGCCGGCCAGCGTCTGCTCGTCCGCTCGCCCCTCGCCGGTGATGACGAGGTCAGCGACCTCCAGCGACGCGTCGAGCCGCGCCATCTCGGCGACGACCTCCACGCCGGGCCGCAGCGTCGCGTTGGTGAAGCCCAGCAGCGCCGCCCCGGTTCCCCCCGCCGCGCCGGCGCCGGGGAGCTCCGCGACCGCTCGCCCGGTTGCCGCCTCGATCGCAGACCCGTAGATGCCGAGCGCCGCGTCCAGGTCGGCCACCGCGGTGGCGTCGGCCCCCTTCTGCGGACCGTAGGTCGCGGCCGCGCCGGCCGGCCCGGTGAGGGGGTTGGTGACGTCGGACGCGACCACCACCTCGACCCGGGCCAGCCTCGGGTCAAGCCCGGCCGGGTCGATCACGATCAGCTCCGCGAGCGCGGCACCGCCCGGCGGCAGCTCGGCGCCGGCCAGGTCGAGGAATCGGACGCCCAGCGCCGTCAGCATCCCGCTCCCGCCATCGTTCGTGGCGGACCCACCGAGGCCCAGGATCAGCTTCCGCACGCCGGCGTCGAGGGCGCTGCGCACCAGTTCCCCGCTGCCGCGCGTGCTCGCCGTCCGCGCCGATGCGGGGGTGCGCTCGTCGGGCGTCAGCTGCGCCAGCCCGGAGGCGGCAGCCATCTCGATGAATGCCACCCGACCGTCCTCGAGGAGGAGGTAGTCGGCCGAGATGGGCCGCCCCAGGGCGTCATGCACCGCGACCGAGCGGCGGTGGGCGCGCTCGCCCAGGGCAGCCGAGACGGCCGCCAGCGTTCCCTCGCCGCCATCGGCCATCGGCGCCTGGAGCACCTCGTCGTTCGGCCGCGCCCGCAGCCACCCGGCGGCAATCGCCTGGGAGACGGCGACCGAGTCCAGGGCGCCGCCGAACGAGTCGGGAGCGACGAGGATGCGCAGGGGTCCTGCCATCAGCGCTTCAGCGAGCGCCGCCGCTCCTGGTAGGCCGGCACGCTGCGCATCGGCGGGCGCAGGCTGTCGGCCACCTCGCGGACCTCGAGGTTGAATCGGTCCTTCTCTTGCCCGATCACCTTCATCCCGCGGCCGACCTCGGTCAGCAGCTCGATTCGGTGCCGCTCCTCGAGCTTGCTGATCGCGGCCTGCAGGATCGTGAAGCTCATCTGCGACAGGTTCGCCAGTGGCTGGTTGCGATGGATGCGCCGCTCCAGGTCGACCTGGCCGATGGCCTGCAGGCCGGCCGCTTCGGCGATGTCGATCAGCAGGCCGATCTCGACCCCGTAGCCGGTGAAGAATGAGACGGACTCGAGGAGGGATCGCCGCCCGGCGTACTCCCCGGACAGCGGCTGGATGATCCCCGACAGCTCGGGGAAGAACAGGTTGATGAGCGGGCGCGCCATGAGCTCGGTCACGCGTCCGCCGCCCTCCGCGAAGAGGGTCACGCCCTGGCGGATGGGGCGCCGGTAGAAGCCCTTCACGTACTGGATCCGCGGCTCGCGCAGCAGCGGCCCGAGCAGCCCGTGGACGAAGCGCGGCTGGATGTTGCGGATGTCGGTGTCGATCCAGGCCACGAGGTCGCCGTCCAGGACGTGCAGGCTCTTCCACAGCGCCTCGCCCTTTCCGACGAACGACCCGGTCTCCGGCAGGATCCGCGAGTGGCGCACCACCGGCACGCCAAGGTCGGCCGCGATCTCGCGCGTCCGGTCGGTGCTGTCGCTGTCGATCACGACCAGCTGGTCGAGCAGCGGGACGCGGTCCATCAGCGCGCCCTTCACGCGCTTGATGACGAGCCCGATCGTCTTCTCCTCGTTGAGCGCCGGCAGTCCCAGGCTGATCGTCAGGCCCTGTTTCTCCTTGAGCTCCACGAGCTTCGCCACGTCGCGGAACTCCGACGCGTGGAACGTGTTCTCGGCGAACCAGCGGTCGACGACGGTGGGCAGCCCCTGGCTGTCCTCGACGAAGGCATCGGCGGCCGCGAGCGACCCCTCGGCCGCGCGCAGCGCGTCGAAGGTCGAGACGGCCAGGTCCTGCTTGGTCTTGACCACGACCACCGTCGGCTTCGCACGCGAGGCGACCGCTTCCGCCACCACCCCGAACAGGAACCGACCGTCAGGGGTCGCGGTCGTCGGGTGGGCCGATGCGCCCATCACCACCAGCTGGTGGTTGCTGGCCTCTCGCAGGATTGCCGCGCGCACCGATGCGGCCTCGCGAATGATGCCCGTCACCTTGCGGCCGCCACGATGCTCCGCGACGAATCGGTCGAGCGCCAGCTGCTCACGGTGCAGCGCCCGCTCGCCGATGCCCTTGGGCACGACGTGCAGCACCACGACCTGCGCCTTGAAGCGCTTGCCGAGGTCGCGGGCCAGCCGCATGGCGAGCTCGGCGTGCGGGCCGCCGCGCACCGGGACGAGGATCGAGCTGACCTGCTCGACGCCGCGCTGCTTGACGACCGCGATGTCGGAGGGCGACTCGCGCACCACCGCGTCGATGGTCGGGGAGAAGACGGCCGGCTCCGGCCCCTTGCCGCGCGCCGCGCCGGATCGCGCGGCGGCTGCCGCGGATGGCGGGCCGCCCCAGCCGAAGATCACGAGATCGGCGTTCTCCTCGGCGACCGCCTCGATCACCCCGTCGGCGGCGCGCCGCCCGATCCGGACCATCGTCCGGATCTCGACCTCCTCCTCGTCGCCGAAGTCCAGGACGCGCTGCAGCAGGCGGCGAGCGGTGCGGGCATTCGTGGCGCCCTCGCTGAGGGAGACGCCGTCGGGCACCTCCACGATGCCGAGCGCCGTGATCTCGGTGCGGCGCCCGTGCCCGATCCCGGCGCCGATCCGCACCAGGTCGCGGGCGGTCCTCGGGTTGGCGAGCGGCAGGAGGATGCGGTAGGGCTGCCCGCGGGTCCTCGCCATCAGCCCGCCGCCGCGCCGCGCATCTCGCGCCAGCGCGTCACGAGGTACGGCTTGAGCTCCTCGAACTCGCGCGCGACGGCCTCGATCACCCGCTCCGCCTGGTCGGTCGTCATCTCGATCGTCTCGGCGATGAAGCCCGCCGTGCGCCCGAAGTAGAGCGGCGTGAGCGAGGCCAGCAGCCGCTCGCGGTCGGTGCCGGGGCGGTTGTAGGCCACCAGCGCGTCGTACAGGCAGCGGATCCACAGGTCGGCGGGGAAGTGGAAGGCCGTCGGCTCGGCCGGAATCTCGACCGACATGACCCGTTCGAGCTGCTCGGGCGAGAGGATCTCCCCCCAGGCCTCGGCCTGCGACAGTCGCGCGGTCTCGAAGTTGTCGATCAGCTTGGCGTGGTTGACCTGCACCACCTCGGGCGCGATGACCCGCTCGAACCCGTACTCGGGAATCGGATGCGAGCCGCGCACGCGGAGCCATCGGTCCTCGTAGCGGGCGGCCAGGCCGAAGAGCGTCCCGACCACCTGCCGGAACATCGGACCCAGGTCGGAGGCGGGGTCCTTGGCGTCGTGGATCTTGGCGCCGAGCCGCGTCTGGCAGACGGCGAAGCCCTCGTTGATGGCCGAGTGCGTCATCCAGACGTCGATCCCGAAGCGCGCCGTCAGCTCGTCGAAGCTGTCCAGCTCGAGGTAGCGCTGCACGAGGTCGCCACTCACCGCGAACTCGCCGCCGATCGGCTGGCGGATGCGCGAGCCGTACAGGGCGCGGGTCAGCGGGTAGGCGATCGAGTTGGTGATCGTTCCGTCGTACTTGTAGCGGGCGTAGAGCGGGGCGACGAAGTCGTAGCCGCCCTTGAGGATCGGTCCGGCCAGGAGCTCGATCCATTCCGGCGCGATGCTGCGCAGGTCCGAGTCGACCATCACCATCGCCTTGACGCCGAGCTCCCGCGCAACCTCGAACAGGGCCCGCACCGCCGTGCCCTTGCCGG
The DNA here is from genome assembly GCA_963807915.1 of uncultured Chloroflexia bacterium. Lineage (GTDB taxonomy): Bacteria > Chloroflexota > Limnocylindria > QHBO01 > QHBO01 > CF-167. The sequence continues at coordinate 589,665 of CAWEDO010000002.1, forward strand.
AGAGGCCGTGGTAGGTGAACGTGATCCGCTGCAGCTTGTGGCGCGGGCTGACGAGGATGATCTTCTCGATGTACTCCGGGCTCTCGGCCGTGATCGCGACCCGCGGCGTGTGGTCGGGAGAGCCGCCGTCGGAGTTGACGAGGATCGGCTTGAGGTCCGGGAAGTACTGGACCATCCCCGCCGTGGCGGCCCGAACCACGAAGCCGATGGTCTCGGCGTTGCCGAAGCTGGGGATACCGACCATGAGGTCCGCCTGACCCACCCGGCGGACCTCTGCGAGCCCGCTCGCGTCGAGCGCCGACGGGATCGGCGTGGATTGCTTGGTCGTCAGCGGTGAGACCTCCTCGGACGACGCAAGCCTAGCAGGCGAGGGGCTCAGTCCTCGATGCGCCGCAGCTTCTTTGGTCGCTGCCCCATCAGCCGGCCGGCGATCGACGGGTACTTCTCCGGCGCCGACGAGACGATCAGCCAGTCCTCGACCTGCTCGCCGGGCCGGTAGCGCGAGTTCACGTGCTTGGCGACGTAGTGGGTGAAGCCGTTGCCGCGCCATGCATGCAGCCACGCGCGGATCGGCAGCTTGACCGCCGGTGAGATGCGCACCCGGACGTTCTCCTCGACGACCGAGGCCAGCAGCCTGCGTCGCTCCTGGTACGGCACGTCGGAGAGCGACTGCCCTTCGAGCTCGACCAGGTCAAGCGCCACGAAGGCGCGCCTCGTCTCCATCGAAAGAGGGTCGGGCGGCTCGTCGACGAGGCCCTCCTCGGCCATCGTCTCGGCCCACTGCCGCGCACCGGACCCGTCGCCGACGAACGGCTGCGCCGTCCAGATCCCGTCGATCACCGCCGCGTCGGCGTCGATCGCGGCCAGGAGCTCGTCGGCAGCCTCCGCGCACTCCGCACTCGCCGGTTCGCCGGCTCGATCGGTCAGGGTGACGCGGCCGTCCTCGAGACGCGCGATGAGGCGATCGCCGGTCCAGTACGGCTCGAACAGCCACTGGACGCTGTCGATGATCACCTCGGCGGGCGTCGCGTGCTGGGGCAGGACCGGATCGGGGCTCGTCATGGGCGCCAAGGGTACCGCGCCGGTCGTCGACGGGTTCACCTCAGGATCGGTTGTAGAGCTTCAGCTCGCCCTCTTCGACCTCGACCCCGACCTCCTTGCGGATCTGCTCCCAGGCGTCGAGGTCCCACTCGCCGACGAGGGTGATGGCGGTCCCCTCGCGGCCGGCTCGCGCGGTGCGGCCGACCCGGTGGACGTAGGTGTCGGCGTCCTCGGGGATGTCGTAGTTCAGGACGAACGGCAGGTCGGTGATATCCAGGCCGCGCGACGCGACGTTGGTGGCGATCAGGAACTGGATCTTGCCCGAGCGGAAGGCTGCCAGGGTGTGGTCGCGCTCGCGCTGCGACAGGCCGCCGTGCAGCGCCGCCACGTTGCGCCCCTTGCGAGCCAGGGTGGCGGTCAGCCGGTCGACGCCGATCTGGGTGTGCCGGAAGACGAGGAGCCGATCGAATCCGAACGTATCGGTCAGCTCGGTGAGCGCCGCGGCCTTGTCCTGCTCGGCCACGAAGTAGACCAGCTGCCGCACCGTCTCGACGGTCCGCATCTCCGGCCGCACGATGATGTGCTCGGCCTGCTTGTCCATGAACCGATCGCAGATGCGCAGGATCGCGTACGGCATGGTGGCGGAGAAGAGGGCGGTCTGGCGCTGGCGCGGGCAGCGCGACAGGATCGTCTCGACGTCGACGATGAAGCCCATGTCGAGCATCCGATCCGCTTCGTCGAGGATGACGGTGTGGACCCGGTCGAGCCGCAGCTCGCCCCGGCGGATGAGGTCCAGGACGCGGCCCGGGGTCCCGACTACAACAGGGACGCCGCGCTTCAGTGCGGTGACCTGGCGATCCATGCTCGAGCCGCCGTAGATCGCCACCGCGGCGACGTTGCGGAAGACGCCGATGCGGCGGATCTCCTCGGTGACCTGGACGCACAGCTCGCGGGTCGGAGTCAGCACCAGGGCCTGGACGAACTGGCCGGCGGGGTCGACCTTCTCGACGATCGGGATGCCGAAGGCGGCGGTCTTGCCGGTGCCGGTCTGCGCCTGGCCGATGAGGTCCTTCCCGGCGCGCAAGGGGCCAATCGCGCGGGCCTGGACCTCGGTCGGGGCGGTGAAGCCCATCTTCTCGATGGCGCGGGCGATGGTGACCGGCAGCTCGATCTCACCGAAGCGATGGGAACGCTGCGCCGCCAGGACGGCGGCCATCAGGGGGGAGGATTCGATGTCGTCAGACAGAACGTTGCCGTTGGGTGCTGGCGTGGGCGCCGGTGCCGCTCGGCGAGGCGCGCGTGCGCGTCGGGGAGGGGCGGGTGATGTCGTCTCAGGCAAACGGGGGCTCCGAGGGAGGGTGACTTGACCTCGATCGTACCACGCGAAGCGGCTCAGGCCGACGCGGGGGCCCCGGGACGCGGCATCTGGCGGTCGGGTCGCGCGTCCGGCTGCTGGGCGGCGATGGCCGCGCCATCGGTGCGGGGCCCCTTCGCGTAGCCGTTCGGGTGGGTGAGGCGCCAGGCCCAGGCATCGGCCAGCATCTGCTCGAGCTTCGAATGCTCCGGATGCCACCCCAGCGCCAGGCGCGCCCGGCGAGAAGAGGCCACCAGCACGGGCGGATCGCCGCTCCGGCGCTTGACGACGCGGGCCGGGATGGCGCGGCCGGTCACCTTGCGGGCCGCCTCGACCACCTCGCGCACGCTGAAGCCGGCGGCCGAGCCGAGGTTGTAGACCTCGAACGACGAGTCGCCCTCGCCGGTTGCCTCGAGCGCCAGGAGGTGGGCCGCGGCCAGGTCGCGAACGTGGATGAAGTCGCGGATGCACGTGCCGTCGGGAGTCGAATAGTCCTGCCCGAAGATCTGGACGTGGGTCGCTTCCCCGGCCGCAACCTTGAGCATGATCGGCATCAGGTGGGTCTCGGGGTTGTGGTCCTCGCCGTTGCGCTCGGTGGCCCCGGCGACGTTGAAGTAGCGCAGGCTGATCACCTGGAAGTCGTGGCTGGCCGCGAACCAGCGCATGGCGCCCTCGAAGGCGAGCTTCGAGGCCCCGTACGGGTTGATCGGCTCGGTGCGATCGGACTCGGCGATCGGGACGCGGCGCGGCTCGCCGTAGACGGCGGCCGTGGACGAGAAGACGAGCCGATTGACCCCGGTCAGGCGCATCGCCTCCAGCAGGGTGACTCCGCCGCCGACGTTGTTGCGGTAGTAGAGGGCCGGATCGACGAGGCTCTCGCCCACGAGCGACTTCGCGGCGCAGTGCAGCACCGCGTCGATCCGCTCGCTGCGCAGGATCTGCTCCAGGCGCGCCTGGTCCTCGATCTGGCCGCGGACCAGCCTCGCGGGCCGGACCACCGCGGCGGCGTGGCCGCTCGACAGGTCGTCGTAGACGACCACGTCGTGGCCGGCGTCCACGAAGGTCTCGACGCTCGTCGAGCCGACGAATCCGGCGCCGCCGACCACCAGGATGCGCAAGCCGCTTCCTCCTCGCCGGTCCGGGTCAGCGGGCCGCCGCGCCGACGTCGGCGGGCGATGCTGCGGGCTTCGGCGCGCGCTCTCGCTGCCAGGCGAGCGCCGCGGCCGCCAGCTGCGGGCTGAAGCTGGTCGAGACGCGATCCGCTCCCGCCGCCACGGCTTCGGCGATCTCCGACAGCTCCATGAAGGCGCCCGCCGCCTTGAGCTGCAGGTGCCCGCCCACGACGCCGTGCAGGAAGCGGGTGTCCGCGACGGTGGCATCCGCGGCATCCTGCCCGCCGGAGGTCACGACGCAGGCAGCTCCGGCACGAGCCGCGAGCCGGCAGGCGCGTCGGACGAGCTCCTCGCCGACCAGGCCGGCCGAGATGATCACCCCACAGGTCGCAAGGGCGGAGTGCGCCATCTCGACGACGGCCAGCATGTCGGCGAGCACGGCGTCGTCATCACCGGAGACGAGCGCGCCGGCGTTGATCGCGACGTCGAGCTGGGTGGCGCCGTGCTCGAGTGCGGTGGACGCCTCGAAGGCCTTCACCGCGGTCACCTGCCCGCCGTGGGGAAATCCGATGACGGTGGCGACCCGCACCGGAGTGCGCGCCAGCAGTCGTGCGGCGGGCTTCACCATCCAGGGACTGACCAGCAGGGTGGCCATCTCGTGCTCGAGCGCGAGTCCGGCCGCGGCGTGAAGGTCCGCCAGTGAGGCGGTCGGCTGGGTCAGCCGATGCTCGAGCCGCGCCATGCGCGCCACTGCGGTCATCGCGGGGATGGGAAAACCTCCGCTCCACGTCATCGGCGCGTGGGCACGCGCTCCGGATCGCCGATTGTAGCAGCGCCCTATCCGCTGGCCATAGCCCTCGCAAGGTCCAGGAGCCTGGCGCGCGAGTTGAGGCTCGGGTCGTCGACGACCGCCTCCAGGAGGCCATCGAGCAGCCGCCCGACGAGCGGGCCCGGCGCGATGCCGAGCTCGGCAACGAGGTCGTCCCCGCTCACCGCCAAGTGCCGTGCCTCGATCGGGTCGTCCGCGACCGATGCCACGCGGCGCTGGAGCTCCCGCCACCCGGACGGTGGATCGACCACGCCGGAGGCCACGTCATCGGCGGCCCGCAGCGCGAAAAGGTCGTCAAGCAGGTCCCGGCCGACGCGTCGCACGAAGCGCCGCACGGCCGCATCGGTCCAGTCCGGGGTGTAGGCGAACATGTGATGGCGGACCAGGCGCGCGACGCGCGTGACCTCGGTGCGGGGGGCCCGGAGACGCAGCAGCAGCCCCTCCGCCATCAGGGAGCCCTCGCGGTCGTGGTGCAGGAAGTGGCCGTCCGCCAGGGTCGTCGCCTTGCCCACGTCGTGGAGCAGTCCGGCCAGGCGCAGCACCGTGTCCGCCGCCGCCAGCGCGTCGGCCGTGCGCAGGGAGTGGTCCAGCGCATCGCCGGGCAGCGGCTTCGCCTGCTCCACGCCGCGGAGCGCTGCCAGCTCGGGGAACAGCACGCCCAGAAGCCCCAGGCGTTCCATCAGCTGGAAGGCCGCCGACGGTGGGGCCGCGCCGGCCAGGACCCGCATCGTCTCGTCCCGGACCCGCTCCCCGGAGAGGCCGGCCGCGTCGGGAGCGTGCTCGCGGATCGCTGCCTCGGTGGCCGGATCGATGTGCAGGTCGAAGCGCGTCGCGAGGCGCACGGCGCGCAGCAGCCGCAGGGCGTCCTCACCGAAGCGGGCCGCGGGGTCGCCCACCGCGCGCAGCAGGCGCGCCTCGAGATCGCCCGCTCCGCCATACGGGTCGACCAGGCGCCCACCGCCAGCTGCGTCGGGGACCCAGGCCATGGCGTTGATCGTGAAGTCGCGCCGCGCAAGGTCGTCGGCGAGCGAGCGGCCCCACCGCACCTCGTCGGGCCGGCGCTGGTCCCGGTAGCCCGCCTCAACCCGGTAGGTGGTGACCTCGATGCCGGGCCCACCCGCGGGATCGGCCACCGTCACCGTGCCGAAGCGGTTTTCCCAGGTGGCGCCGGGGAACAACGCCGCCACCTGCTCCGGGGGCAGCGAGGTGGCGACGTCCCAGTCGGCCGGGACCTCGCCACGCACCAGGTCGCGGACGCAGCCGCCGACCAGGACCGCCTCACCGCCGCCCTGGCGCAGCGCCTCGAGGACCGCGGCCACGGGCGCCGGCAGGTCGATCCGCATCGGATCGCCATCGCGCATCGACGTCCTCCTACGGAGCGGGGTGGCGCCTAGTTGCGCGGGGCGTCGCTCAGGAAGAGGTAGCTTCGCCAGGCGTCGTTCTGCTCATCGGCGAGGTAGGTGCCGTACAGGTAGCGGACATCGGCGCGGGGGGCGCGCGGCTCGCGGCGCAGCGTCATCCGCGCCTCGGCGAGCGTCTTGCTCCCCTTCCGATGGTTGCAGCCGCGACAGGCCGTGACGAGGTTCTCCCACTCGTGACGACCGCCGCGGTGCTTGGGCATGACGTGGTCGATCGTCAGGTCGCGGCTCGAGGTGCCGCAGTACTGGCAGGTGTGCGAGTCCCGTGCGAAGACCTCGCGGCGGCTGAGCTTGACCCGCGGGCGGGGCCGGCGGACGAGGTAGATGAGCCGAATGACCGATGGAGCGGGGATCGCCAGGGTCGGGGTGTGGATCACCTGGTGGTTGCGCTCGAGGAGCTCCGCCTTCTCCGACCCGAGCAGGTTGAAGGCCCGCCTGATGTCACAGACGTTGAGCGGCTCGTAATTCTGGTTGAGGACCAGGACCGGTGCGTTGAGCAAGCCGTGCCTCCGTGGCGCGGATGATAGCAAGCACGCGTCGTTCGTCCCGCCCCGGCTCCTGGGCCATTGGCCCTCTGGGAGCGTGGAACGTCCGCGAGTACAATGCATGGCCGAGCGCGGCGCGCCAGCGCCGCCATCGGTCTCAAGCACGAAGTCGACACGAAGAGGCTGCATGGCCGCCATCGAAACCAGCACCTGGACGACCAAGGTCGGGCTCGCCCGCATGCTCTCCGGCGGCGTCATCATGGACGTCGTCACGGCCGATCACGCCCGGATCGCCCAGGAGGCGGGCGCGGTCGCGGTCATGGCGCTCGAGCGCGTGCCGTCCGACATCCGCAAGTTCGGCGGCGTGGCCCGCATGTCCGACCCGAAGCTGATCGAGGAGATCAAGGCGGCCGTCAGCATCCCGGTCATGGCCAAGTGCCGGATCGGGCATGTCGCCGAGGCGCAGATCCTGCAGCAGCTCGAGGTCGACTTCATCGACGAGTCCGAGGTGCTGACCCCGGCCGACGAGGAGCATCACATCGACAAGCACGAGTTCCGGGTGCCGTTCGTGTGCGGCTGCCGCGACCTCGGGGAGGCCCTCCGCCGGATCGGCGAGGGGGCCGCGATGATCCGCACCAAGGGCGAGGCGGGGACCGGCAACATCGTCGAGGCGGTGCGCCACATGCGCGCCGTCATGAAGGGAATCCGCGAGCTCTCCGGCATGCGCGAGGACGAGCTGTACGCGGCGGCCAAGGAGCTGCGCGCTCCCCTCGACGTCGTCCGCCAGACCGCGAGCCTGGGCGAGCTGCCGGTCCCCAACTTCTCGGCTGGTGGCGTCGCAACTCCGGCCGATGCGAGCCTCATGCGCCAGCTCGGCGCGCAGGCGGTGTTCGTCGGAAGCGGCATCTTCAAGAGCGAGAACCCCGAGCGCGTCGCAAAGGCGATCGTGATGGCGACCACCCACTGGGACAACCCCGAGATCCTGGCCGAGGTGAGCACCGGCCTGGGCGAGCCGATGCACGGCATCGAGCTCTCCGAGATTCCGGCGGAGGAACGCCTGGCCGTACGCGGCTGGTAGCGGGTCCTTCACCGATGGCGCAGACCCGGCCTGCTCCCGCGCCCGTTGCGCGCGGCCGACCGCACAGTCCGACCCCGGATCGGCATCCTGGCCCTCCAGGGCGACGTCCGCGAGCACGCCAATGCCCTCCGCGACGTGGGGGCGGAGCCCATCGAGGTGCGGCTCCCGCGTGACCTGGTCGGGCTCGACGGCCTCATCCTGCCCGGCGGCGAGTCGACCACCATGCGCAAGCTCATCGACCTGTACGGGCTGCGCGAGCCGATCCTGGCGCTGGCGGCGGGTGGCGCCCCGCTCTACGGCACCTGCGCCGGGATGATCCTGCTCGCCAACCGCATCGCCGATGGCGACGAGCCGGTGCTGAAGCTGCTCGACATCACGGTCCAGCGCAACGCCTACGGTCGCCAGCTCGACTCCTTCGAGGCCGATCTGTCGATTCCCTCGCTGGGCGACGAGCCGCTGCACGGCGTCTTCATCCGCGCCCCGGTCGTCAGCGAGGTCGGTCCTGACGTCGAGGTGCTGGCGCGCGACCGCGACGGCCGGCCGATCGCCGTTCGCCAGGGCCGGGTGATGGCCACCGCCTTCCATCCCGAGCTGACCCAGGATCGGCGGCTGCATCGGCTCCTGCTGGAGCTCATCGCATCGTGAACGACGCGGCCGGCTCGATCAGGCCCGCGCGACTCACCGACCGGCCAGCGCTCGTCGCGCTGTCACGCCAGGTGCACGAGGGAACGGAGGGCTTCCGGCGCTCGCTCGGCGTGCCCGCCCATTCGTCAGGGCCGCCGCGCATCAGCCTCGCCGCGCTGATGCCGTCCTGGCTGCCGCTCCGCTCGCCGTCGGTGCACATGGTCGCCGAGTGGGAGGGACGGCTGGTGGGCAGCTGCCGCGCCATCGAGGAGCCGCATCGCGACGACTGGGTCATCACCGAGCTCGACGCCGCCGACTCGCCGATGGCGAGCGAGGTCCGCTTCGCGCTCCTCCGCTCGTTGATCGAGGAGGGCGGCCGGCGGGACGTGGCCCGCTACCACGCCGCCTGCGCCGACGTGCCGGAGAACATGGAGCTCTTCGGCCAGCTCAACTTCGTGGCCTACGCGCAGGAGGAGATCTGGTACCGCGCCCCGGGGCCGCTTTCGGGCAGCCGTGCGGAGGCGCTCGAGCCCGCCACGCCACCGGACGCCTGGCACCTGTTCGACCTGTGGACCCACACCACCCCGCCGGCGATCGCACGGATCGAGGCCTACGGCGCGCAGGACTGGGAGACGGTCGGCCACGAGGGAGTCGTCCCGCGCAGCAGCCTGAATCCGATCCTCCACTTCAGCTCGGTCAACGCCTGGCTCCTCCCGGATGGGCAGCGCGCCGCGGGCTTCGCGCAGCACGGCGCATGCAGGGAGGGGCCCCACTACCTGCGCTTCCTGGTGCGGGACGGAGCCGATGGCTCCGCCTTCCTGGGTGCGGTCCTCCAGGCGGTCGGTGGCGACGCCCTGTCGGCAGGGATCCTCGCTCCGGTGCGAACATACGAGTCGACCGGGAGGCAGGCGGCCGAGGCGGCCGGCTTCGAGGCCGTCGGCCAGGTCAGCATGCTGGTGCGGGACGTCCTCGCAAGCGTCCGCCAGCCGGCAATGGTCCCAGCGGTCTAGAGGCAGATGACGAAGACACCCAGAACGATGAACGGACAGGCCACAACCGACGACCTGGATGCCCTGCTCGAGGCGCTGCCGCCCGAGATCGTGACGCGCCTGCGCGGCTTCGCGAACCGGGCGGACCTGCTCGAGGTGGTCCTCGACCTCGGCCGCCGGCCCGAGGCGCGCTTCACGCACGGCGAGGAGGTCCTCCTCGACCGGGAGATCGTCGAGGCCGATATCGCCCATGTCATCGAGCACATCGGCGCCTTCGGAGGCGACAACCGCGCCGGCATCGAGCGCACCCTGCATCGGATCAGCGCCATCCGGAACCGGGCCGGCAAGGTGGTCGGGCTGACCTGCCGCATCGGGCGGGCCGTCTTCGGCACGATCGACATCATCCGCGACATCGTGGAGGGCGGGCAGAGCGTGGTCCTGCTGGGTCGCCCCGGCATCGGCAAGACGACGATGCTGCGCGAGGTCGCCCGCGTCCTCGCCGACGACCTCGGCAAGCGCGTGATCGTGGTCGACACCAGCAACGAGATCGCGGGGGACGGCGACATCCCGCACCCGGGCATCGGCGACGCGCGGCGGATGCAGGTCCGCGTCCCGGCCGAGCAGCACGCGGTGATGATCGAGGCGGTCGAGAACCACATGCCCGAGGTGATCGTCATCGACGAGATCGGGACCGAGCTGGAGGCCGCTGCCGCCCGCACCATCGCCGAACGCGGCGTCCAGCTCGTCGGCACGGCGCACGGCAACACGCTCGACAACCTGATGCTGAACCCGACTCTCTCCGACCTCGTCGGCGGGATCCAGACCGTGACCCTGGGCGACGAGGAGGCGCGCCGGCGCGGGACGCAGAAGACCGTCCTCGAGCGCAAGGCGCCGCCCACCTTCGACGTCGTGGTCGAGATCGTGGAGCGCGACAGCGTCATCGTGCACCGCAACACCTCCGAGACGGTGGACGCCATCCTGCGCGGCCACATGGTCCCGCCCGAGTCGCGCTGGCGCGAGGGAGGGGAGCTGCGCGCCGCCACGAAGTACGACTACAAGATCACCGAGTCGCCCACCGGCACCCCGACCTTCGCCGCGCTCGATCCGCTCGGCGGCTTCGGCTCGTTCGGGCGTGGCCGCGGCGGTGGCGGTGGAGTCGGCCTGCGACCGCTTCCCGGGCGCGGTGGTCGCGAGCCGGCCCGCAGCCGCGCGCTGGGCGAGCCGTCGGAGGCGTCCGATCCGCGCCGCCACCTCGAGGTCGCGCTGCGCGAGTCGACCACGCCCGAGACGCCAGCCGCTGGCGCGACGCCGGTCCGGTCGCATCGGCCGTTGAGCCTGTTCGGCTTCGGGGTCAGCCGCAAGCACCTCGAGCAGGCGGTCCGCGAGCTGGGCGTGCCGGTGCACGTCGCTCGCGAGCTTGACGAGGCCGATGCCGTCGTCACCCTGCGCAACTACTACCGCCGCAAGCCCTCCGCCTTGCGCGACGCCGAGTCCGGCGGGATCCCGATCTACGTCCTGAAGACGAACACGATCATCCAGATGGAGAACCTGCTGGCCAGCCTCTTCGACCTCCAGGCCGATCCCTCGGAGGCCGCCCTGCACGAGACGGCCGAGGCCATCGGCCTGGTGCAGTCCAGCGGCAACCCGATGGAGCTCGCGCCGCAGAACGCTTACGTGCGCCGACTCCAGCACCAGATGGCGGAGCGCAACAACCTCATGAGCCGATCGCGCGGCACCGAGCCAAACCGTCGCGTCGAGCTGCTGCCCGACGAGGGGCGTGCGTGGCGGTGAGCCGGTGAGCCCGACCCGTCGCGGCCGCTTCATCACCCTGGAGGGGCCCGACGGGAGCGGCAAGACGACCGCCGCGCGCCACCTGGCCGAGTGGCTCCGGTCGCGCGCCGAGCCGACAGTGCTCACCGGCGAGCCCGGTGGCACCCCGCTCGGCGAGGAGGTGCGTCGCCTCGTGCTCCACGAGCGCGACGTCTCCGACGACCTCGACATCCGGGCCGATGCGCTGCTCTTCGCGGCGGCGCGCGCCCAGCACACCGCGCGGGTGATCGAGCCGGCGCTGGCTCGCGGCGACAACGTGGTCTGCGCCCGCTACCTCGACTCGTCGCTCGCCTACCAGGGCGCCGCCTACGGGATCGACGCCGATGCGATCCGCCAGCTCCAGCGCTTCGCGACCTACGACACGATGCCTGACATGACGATCCTGGTCGACGTCCCGGTCGACGTGGGACTGGCCCGCAAGCGGCGAGGTCCGTGGAACCGGTTCGAGGACACCGAGGGCGAGCGCTTCTTCGAGGCGGTGCGCGCCGCCTACCTGGCGCTGGCGGAGGCCGAACCGCAGCGCTACCGCGTGGTCGATGGCTCGGGCACGTGTCGAGGCCACCGACGCGGCGGTGCGCGCCGCGGTCGAGCCGCTGGTCTTCCGGCCGAGGTCGGATCGGCCCGGCTAGGACCCTGGCGCTATTCGTGGGGCGCATCAGATCACTCGGATCGCTGCCCTCCGGTGCTCCGGCATTCGCCCAGTGAATCGCACGCCACCGGAAGGCCCCCATCGGTGCGTTTTGATTCGCCCGCGGCATACCCGATCAGGCAAGCAGCAGAGGGCCGTCCGACCTAGATCGCTCGGACCGTCACCGCGCCGAGGCCGCCCTGCGCCTCGATCTCGACCCGGTTGCTTGCCTTCGCAAAGTCCGGGGACTCCCAGACATCGCCGACGCGCGGGAACCGGGCCGTGTCGATGTCGCTGCCGCCAAGGCCCATCTTCGTCCGAATCCGCGCCGCCACGCCGGTCGGGATGTCGAAGAAGACCGCCGCCGCGCCGCTCTCCGACCGGACCTTGGTCAGGCCGGCGGCGCGCGGCAGGGTCACCCGCGTCTCGCTGGCGCCGGTCTTGATGGCGAGGTTGCGGACGCGCAGGTCACGCAGGTCGAGCACCGTCTTGCTCGCCCCGCCCTCGACCTGCAGGTCCATCGGCACGGCACCGGTGAGACCCACTCGCCAGCGCGGCCATTCGTCCTTGCCCCACGGCCAGTGCCACTCCTCCTGCTCCAGCTCGACCCGGCCAGGGCCAAGTGAGCGCCGGACGACCCCGCCGCGGAACTCGCCGGAGACGAGCATCTCGTCCGGCCCGTGCTCGACGAAGAGCTCGCCGCCGCCGAACTTGATGCGAACCGATGCCTCGCTCGCCCCGGCGAGCGGCGTCGACAGCTGCTGATCGGCCGGAGCGCTGGCGCCCGGGATGGCCGCTGCGAGCAGGAGCCAGCCGCCGAGCAGGATCAACGCGGCGGGCCACCACTGGGCGATGAGATCGCCCGGCTCCGTCCCGATCCGGCCGGTCGTGCTCAGGAAGAGGACGATCCCGACCGCCAGGAAGGTGACCGGCCAGGCGAGCGCGGCGAACAGCGAGCGCGGCGTTCGCCCCTCGAAGAAGACGGAGATCAGTCCGGCGGCGCCGACCAGCACGATGAAGAGCGGCCACGCCTCGGACCACGGGATCCCCGTGGTCTGCTGGACAAGGAAGATCGCGCCAAGGCCGATCAGCCAGGTCGCCGCGATGAGCATTCCGGGCCGGGCCGTCGACTGCGAGTAGGTGACCATCGCCGAGCCTCCTCGAAGACAGGTTGAATCGGCCTTCACGATCGACCCGGAGTCACCGATGCGGAAGTGCCGCTCGTCACGCAGGGGCGCGACTTTTGGCGTCGTCCGGCATAATCGACGCGTGAAGCTCGTGACCGCGATCGTCCACAGCGAGGATGCAGGCAGCTTGGTGGACGCCCTCCTCGAGAAGGAGTTCCGCGCGACCCGGCTCTCGTCCTCCGGCGGGTTCCTCAAGCAGGGCAACGCCACGATCCTGGTCGGGGTCGAGGATGACCAGGTCGACGCGGTGCTCGAGATCATCAGCGCCAACTGCCACTCTCGGCGCCAGTTCGTGAACCCGATGCCGCCGATCATGGAGCCCGGCGAGTTCTACATGCCGTACCCCGTCGAGGTCCAGGTCGGCGGCGCAACGGTCTTCGTGGTCCCCGTCGAGCGCTTCGAGCGCCTCTAGGTCCGATACCGATGGCGGCCCCCGCATGGCTGGCCGCCCTCGAGCCGCGCGCCCAGGACATGGTCGCCGTGTGGCAGACGATCGACGACGAGGAGCCGGTCATCCGCGCCATTGCCTTCCGTCGCGAGATCCGCCGACGGGCCGGACCGGGTAGCGCGGCACGCATCCTCGCCCAGCACGAGGCGATCGCGGACGCCCTGGCGGCCGTCCTGCGCGAGCTGCCCGAACCGCTGCTCCGCGCACCCGGCGGAGAGGGCGACTGGAACGTGGCGCAGGCCTTCGCCCACACCACCGGCTCGCGTCGATGGCTGGCCCACGCGGCTGCCCTCGCCGCCCGCGGGGAGTGGCCGGCGGACGCACCGCGGGTCGTACCGGGCATACCAGGCCAGGCGGACGCGGACCGCGAGACGCTCCTCCTGCTGCTCGCCAAGAGCCGGCGCTCGCTTGCCACCTCCGCCGAGGCGATCGCCGGGCACGAGCCGGAGCCGTGCCCGCTCGACCACCCGCTGGTCGGTCACCTGCGCTGCGGAGAGTGGCTCCTCTTCGCCGGCGTCCATGACCTCATGCACCTCCGCCAGCTGCACCGCCTGAAGGATGGTGAGCCGGATGGCTGAGCGGCCGGCGCCCCTGGTGCTCGTGGTCGACCCGGGAGCGACGCCGGACGCCGACCTCCCGTTCGGCTCCTACGCGGCGATGGCCGTGGCGGGGCGGCGCCGGCTGGCGATCGAGCTGTCGCGGCGCCTCATCACCGTGGGCTCGGGCGTCGCGGCGCTGCATCCATCGCGGCCGGCGGAGGGCGAAGCGTTCCACTGGGGACGCTGGTACGCCGCGGCCGCTCGAGCGATGGTCACCCGCGTCCGGGCCGAGGGCCGGCCGTTGGACGCGATCGGCTATGCCGGGGCCGGGGCGCTCGCCCTCGCCGACGACGCGCTGCTCGAGTCGCTCGTGTCGGCCATCCCTGGCGAGGCGACTGCAAACAACCGCTATTCGACCGATGCCTTCCTCGTGGCGGGGCAGCCGACCGGCCGCCTCACCCTGGAAGCGGCGCTGACCGCGCTCGAGGCCTGCGCCACCGACAACGCCGCGATGCACTGCCTCGAGGAGGCCGGCTTCGCGGTTCGCGACCTCTCCACGGCGAGCTGGGCCCGCTTCGACGTCGACACGCCACTCGACCTCGCCCTGCTGCGGCTGGGCACCCGCCTGCCGACCACGCGGCGGCCGGACGGAGTCGTAGCCGCCTTCCTGGAGATGACGATCCTCCCCGGTGGCCACTCGCTCGAGGTCCCGCATCTCCCGGAGATCGGCGCCATCCTGCGCGACCGCGAACAGCAGCTCGTGGTCGCCGGCCGCGTCCCGTCGGGCGCCTGGGCGTACCTCGAGACGGAGAGCGCCTGCCGGGTGCGCTGCTTCATCGAGGAACGCGGCATGCGGTCGGCGCGCGACGCCGTCCCGCACTCGCTGCTGGCCGACTGGATGGATCGGCTGGGCCCGGCGGATCTGGTCAACGAGCTGGCCACGCTCGGGGACGCCGTCATCCTGGACAGCCGCGTCCTGATGGCCGCCAGGGCGGGCTCGTCGGATGCCACCGCCTGGCCGCCGGCCGAAGAGCGCTTCGCGTCGGACTTCCTGGATGCGGCGCCGGTCGAGACGCCGTGGCTGAAGGAGCTGACGGAGGCGGCGGCGGCCTCATCGGTCCCCTTCCTGCTGGGCGGGCACGCCCTCGTCAGCGACGGCCTCCGAATCCTGGTCGACGCCGCCTGGCTGGGGCGCTGATCGGGCCGCATCGGACTGGTAGACTGTTCGTGAGGCGCCCATCGCGATGAGCGTGGGTTGTCTGTCCATCGAGCACCAACCGTGCGGGACCGGAAGGTCCTGCGCCCGAGCAACCACGGAGCTGGCATGGATCAGACCGGACTGCTCTACGTCATCGGCTTCGGGATCGCCGCGTCGATCTTCGTCTTCGGGACGATCCTCTTCTCGTGGCTGATCACGCACCGTCGGCGCACGCCCCAGAAGGGGCTTCCCTATGAGTGCGGGATCGACACGATCGGCGACACCTGGTCGCGCTTCGGGCTCGCCTTCTACCTCTACGCGCTCCTCTTCGTGGCCTTCGACGTGGAGATCGTCTTCGTCTACCTGTGGGCCGTCGTGGTCCGGGCCGTCGCCGTGCAGGGGATCGTGCTGATCGGCGTCTTCCTGGGGATCCTGCTCTTCGGAGAGCTGTATGCCTGGCGAAAGGGTGACCTGAAATGGCGCTGAAGACTCCCCTCACCACGCCCGACGAGGCCAGCGCGCTGCCGGCGCGAGCCGATGCGGAGCGCGTGCTGACCGGCGGCACCCCGCCGATCGTGATCCCCGACCAGGCCGGCGACGACGAGCTGCTGACCGAGTTCGGGATGGAGCAGCACCCGCAGGGCGGCTTCCACGGCCTGCTCGAAGTGATCCCGACCCGCGCCGACATCGTGCTCGACCTGATCCGCGCCAACTCGCTCTGGCCGCTGCTCTCCGGCCTCTCCTGCTGCGCCATCGAGATGATGAGCACTGCCACCAGCAAGAACGACATCGACCGTTTCGGGATGTTCCCCTTCCGCGCCTCCCCGCGCCAGGCCGACGTCCTCATCGTGGCCGGCACCCTGACGACCAAGATGGCCGGGCCACTCGTCCGCCTCTGGGAGCAGATGCCCGAGCCGAAGTGGTGCGTGGCGATGGGGACCTGCACCACCTCCGGCGGCCGCTTCAAGCGCAGCTACAGCGTGGTGCAGGGCGTGGACCGGGTGATGCCGGTGGACGTCTACGTGCCCGGCTGCCCGCCCCGCCCCGAGGGCCTGATCTACGGGATGATGAAGCTCCAGGAGCTCGTCAAGCAGCGACGCGGCGAGTGGCCGACCTACGTCGATCGCGGCGTGCAGCGGCAGGACTGGGAAGGAGACGTGCGCTGACCGCACCGGCCAAGGCGGGAGCCCTGGTCCGGCTCCTGCACGACCGTCTTCCCGACCTGGCGCCCACGATGTGGACCGACGAGGACAGCGTCGAGCTCACGATCGAGGGCGACCGCAACGTGGCGGTGCTCCAGGTCCTTCGCGACGATCCGGAGCTCAACTTCTTCTACCTGGCCGATGCGGCCGCCGTGGACTACGGCCCCACCGAGCACTTCGAGGTGGTCTACCACCTGTACTCGGACCGACACCCCGCCTGGATTCGCATCCGCGCCCGCGTGAACCGCGCCGACCCCCACGTGCCGACCATCACGGGACTGTGGGAGGGCGCCATGTTCCACGAGCGCGAGATGTACGACATGATGGGGATCCTCTTCGACGGCAACCGCGACCTGCGGCGGATCTACATGTCGCCGGACTACCGCAGCTTCCCGCAGCGCAAGGACTTCCTCCTGCCCGATGACGCCGCCGACTCGGCGGCGGCGGGAGTGCGCCCGCTGGAGCGCCCGGAGACCTGGGACCTGTCCCGCCTCTCCGACGAGCTGGCGCCGGGCGTCATCGCGCACGTCGAGGGCGAGTCGTGACCAGCGAGGTGAAGGTTCCCGACCCGCTCGACCTCGACCGGGAGGAGGAGGCACGGCTGCGCCGCGTGGCCGGCCTGGCCCGCACCACGACCCCGCACGGCGAGTACGCGGGCTTCGAGTCGGTGGGGCTGCCAGACCGGCCCCCGCAGACCGAGCGGGAGCGCGAGGTCTACACCCTCGAAGAAGGCGAGATGCTGGTGAACATGGGCCCGCAGCACCCCTCCACCCACGGCGTCATGCGCCTCGTGGTCAAGGTCCGCGGCGAGGTGGTCACCGACATCGACCCGGTCCTGGGCTACCTGCACCGCGGGATCGAGAAGCTGTGCGAGGAGGCGACCTACACCACGGTCCTCACCTACGTCGACCCGATGGACTACCTCTCGACGATGCACAACGAGCATGCCCCCGCGATCGCCTTCGAGAAGCTTTTCGGGGTCCGCGCACCGAGGCGCGCCGAGTACATCCGGGCGCTGGTGGTCGAGCTGAACCGCGTCTTCAGCCACAGCCTGATGATGGGCTTCCTGGCGCTCGACATGGGCGGCATCACCCCCATCCTGTACGGCTTCATCAACCGCGACGAGATCGTCGACATGCTGTCGGCGATCAGTGGGCAGCGGATGCTCTTCAACTTCTTCCGGGTCGGCGGCGTGAACTGGGACACGAACGACGAGTTCCTCTCGCGGCTCGGCACCTGGCGCAGCCACGTCCTCAAGAACGTGGAGATGAGCGAGCGGCTGATCACCGATAACGAGGTCTTCCGCGCCCGCACGATCGGGATGGGGACCCTCTCCGGCAAGGACGCAATCGCGCTCGGCGTGTCGGGGCCGAACCTGCGGGCCTCCGGCGTGGCCTTCGACGTGCGCAAGGCGCATCCCTACTCGATCTACCCCGAGCTCGAGTTCGAGGTGATTACCCAGTCGGGCGGCGACTCGAACGCCCGCTACCTGCAGCGCATCGCCGAGATCAAGCAGAGCATCCACCTCATCGACCAGATCATCGACAAGATGCCGCACGGCCCGGTCCAGGCACAGGTGCCGGGGATCATTCGGCCCAAGCCCGGCCGCGCCTACGCCGCCATCGAGTCGCCGCGCGGCCTGTACAGCGTCTACGCCATCAGCGACGGTGGCCCGAACCCGTATCGGTTCCGGATGCGCGACCCGAGCTTCATCAGCCTGCAGGCGATCCCGACGCTGATGCCCGGACACCTGATCGCCGACACGATGGCGGTCATGGCCAGCTTCGACCCCGTCATGGGCGGGGTGGACAAGTAGCCATGGAGCTCCTGCTCGGGATCCTGCGATTCCTGCTCTCGACGACCCTGATCCTGCTCCTGACCGTCCCGACCGCCTTCGTGGTGATCCAGATGGAGCTGAAGATCATCGCCGGCGCCCAGCTGCGCTACGGCCCCAACCGGGTCGGTCCGTGGGGCATGTTCCAGAGTACGATCCACGGCTTCAAGGTGCTCGCCAAGGAGGACCACATCCCCGACCAGGCGGATCGGGCGACCTTCACCCTCGCCCCGTGGATGGTCTACATGGCGGCCGCCATGAGCATGCTGGTCATCCCGTTTGCGCCCGGTGCCATCGCCGCCGACTTCAACATCGGCATCGTCTACTTCTTCGCGATCCTGGGCCTGTCCGTGGTCGGGCTGCTGGTTGCCGGCTGGGCCAGCTACAACAAGTACTCGCTCCTGGGCGGGCTGCGCAGCGCGGCCCAGATGGTCAGCTACGAGATTCCGCTCACCCTGTCGGTGGTGGGCGCGGTCGTCCTGGCGGGGACCCTCAACTTCCGTGAGCTGATCGAGTGGCAGGCGGCGCGCACGGTTGGATGCTGATCTGGCAGCCGGTGGGCCTCGGGATCTTCTACATCGCCTCGCTGGCAGAGATCAACCGCACCCCGTTCGACATGGTCGAGGCCGACAGCGAGCTGGTTGCGGGTCCCTTCACCGAGTACTCCGGCATGCGCTTCGGCTTCTTCTTCTTCGCCGAGTACGTGGCGCTCTTCATCATGAGCGGGATCATGACCGCCCTCTTCTTCGGGGGCTGGCTGGCGCCGTGGCCCTTCCCCGCCCAGCTCGACGGCTTCGTCGGCACGCTGTACGGGGTCGTCTGGTTCTTCATCAAGACGTACCTCTTCATCGCCCTGGCGGTGCTGCTGCGGGTCACCTTCGTGCGGGTGCGGATCGACCAGCTGATGGGCACCGCCTGGAAGGTGCTCCTGCCGCTGGCCATGGTGAACCTGCTCGTGACCGCCGCGGCGGTGGTGGTCTTCAAGCTGTGAGGATCCCCGGCTTCGGCCTCCTCAAGGGTCTGCGCCAGACGGCGCGCAACTACTGGGCGCCCAAGGTCACGAACCAGTACCCCGAGTCGCGCCCGACCATGCCTGACCGATGGCGTGGCCGCCTCGACCTGATCTACGACCCGTTCGGCGAGCACAAGTGCGAGGTCTGCTTCCAGTGCGCCCAGGTCTGCCCGGTGGAGGCGATCGACATGAGCGGCTTCGACTCGACCGGGAAGCGCATCCGCTACGGCCTGCCGGAGATCTACGACGAGCGCAAGGACCCCAACGCCTACCGGCGAGCCGGCCTGCCGGCCGCACCGATGCGCAACGCGGCGCGCTGGGACGAGGAGGTGGACACGTCCTGGCTGCATGGCGTGATCGACGGGTTCGGTGGGCGACCCGAGGCGCTGGTCGCGATCTTCTCGGCCGTCGAGGAGCGCTACGGCTACCTCCCCGAGCGCGGACTGCGCGAGATCAGCGAGCGGATGTCAATCCACTGGGCGCAGATCTTCGGCGCCGCCGGGCTGGGCGGCTTCCGCCTCCTCCCCGCCGAAGGCCACCTCGTCACGATCTGCACCTGCACCGCCTGCAGCTTCGCCGGCGGTGGGGCGCTGCTGGACGCGCTGCGCGCCGACCTGGGAATCGAGCCGGGCGAGACGACCGCGGACGGCGCCATCACCCTGGCGCTGAGCGACGAGGTCGCGGCCGGCGCCCTCTCGCCGGCGCTGCGCATCGACACGATGGTCTACGGCCCGTTGACCGTGGAGCAGGGCCGTCACGTGGTGGCGGAGCGGCGCAAGGCGCCGGCCCGCGGCCGCACAGCGCAGCCAGTCTCATGACCGATACCAGCCTCTCACCGCAGATCCGGATCCTCCCCGGCGGCGACCAGCGCCTGCTGGCGGGGATCGGGGTCATCGACCCCGACCAGCCTGGACAGCTACCGCAAGGCGGGCGGCTATGCGGGCCTGGCCCGCGCGATCGAGAAGCTGGGCCCTGAAGGCACGATCGACGAGATCGCCGATGCGGGCCTCCGCGGCCGTGGAGGCGGCGGCTATCCCACCGCCGACAAGTGGCGCGCCGCCCGAGGGGCGGCAGGCGAGAGCAAGGTCGTCGTCGCCAACCTGATCGGGGCCGACCCGACCGCGCTGGGAGACCGGGCCCTGGCCGAGGGCAACCCCCACCTCGCTGCTCGAGGGCGTGCTGATCGCCGCCTTCGCCACCGGCGCGTCGGACGCGGTCATCGCCGTGCGTCGCGACTGGACCGTCGCCATCGAGCGACTCCGCGCGGCCGTCGCCGAAGCCGAGGCAGCGCACCTGGCCGGGTACCTCGTCATGGGCACCGACTTCTCGTGCGTCGTGCGGGTGGCCGAAGGCGCGGCGGCCCTGATTGCCGGCGAGGAGACCGCGCTCCTGGCCGCCCTCGAGGGCGACCGCGGCATGCCCGTGATCCGGCCCCCCTACCCGACCGAGCGCGGCCTCGGCGGCGCGCCGACCACGGTGCAGAACGGCGAGACGCTGGCGCACGCGGCCTGGATCGCGACCCACGGGGCCAAGAAGTTCCGCGCCATCGGCTCCAAGGACGCTCCGGGAACGAAGCTGGTGAGCATCTACGGGCGGGTCGCGCAGCCGGGCCTGCGTCGAAGTGGCGCTTGGTACGCCGCTCTCCGAGATCGTGAAGCTCGCCGGTGGTGGCACCGGGACGACCAAGGCTGCCTTCGTCGGCGGTCCCGGGGGCGGAGCGATCAGCGCGGAGCAGTTCGACACGCCGTATGACTTCGGGCCGCTCCACGACGCCGGAGCAGGCATCGGGCTGGGGCAGTTCCTCGTGGCCGACACCGATACCTGCATGGTCGACTCGGCGCGCTTCTTCCTCGACTACTCGGCTCGCGAGGCCTGCGGCAAGGCGGTCCCGTGCCGGATCGGCACCAAGCGGCTGGTGGAGACGCTCGACCGCATCCTCGCCGCGAGCCCGCGCCCGAACGACTTCGCCCTCCTCCGCGAGCTGTCGCGCAAGATGTCCGACACCGCCCTCTGCCACCTCGAGGCCCGCGCACCCGGACCGATGCTCACCACCCTCGACCGCTTCCCCGACGAGTACCGCGCCCACGCCGAGCGAGGCGAGTGCCTGGCGGGCGCGTGTAAGACGACGCCGGTCGCGCCGATGATCGCTCCGCTGGCGCACCTCTAAGATGGGCCGGCCATGAGCTTCGCCACCAACGGCAACGGGAACGGCAAGGGCGCGCCGCTGCGCCCCGAGGACTACACGCCCATCTGGCCGATGGTCCCCGGCACCCGCAAGATCACGGTCACCATCAACGGGCAGGAGGTCCAGGCCGAAGAGGGCCAGACCATCCTGCAGGCCACCCGCGTGCTGGGGATCGACGTCCCGACGCTCTGCTACGAGCCGAAGCTGGCGCCCTACGGGGCCTGCCGCATCTGCGTGGTCGAGGTCGAGGGCCAGGAGAACACCCCCATCTCGTGCGGCACCCAGATCGAGGAGGGGATGGTCATCACCACCCACTCCGATCGGCTGGTCGAGAACCGCCGGATGGTGCTGGAGCTGATCTTCAGCGACCACGACGCCTACTGCCTGCCGCCGTGCCAGTTCAAGTGCCCGACCCGGGTCGACATCCCCGGCTACCTGAAGCAGAACACCCTCGGCAACTGGGAGGAGGCGACGCGCATCCTGAAGCGCTCGCTCCCCTTCCCCGCCATCCTCGGCCGCGTCTGCCCCGCCCCGTGCGAGACGCACTGCCGGCGCGAGGAGGTGGACACCGCCATCGCCATCCGCGACTCGCACCGCTACTGCGCGGACCGCGTCCTCGAGGTCGACGCCCCCGCCCCCACCCCGTGGCCCAAGGAGCCCGACTCCGGGCGCCGCGTGGCGGTCATCGGCTCGGGCCCGGCCGGCATGTCGGCCGCCTACTACCTCCAGCTGCGCGGGCACCACTGCGACGTCTACGAGGCCGATCCGGAGCAGGGCGGGATGCTGCGCTACGGGATCCCGGCCTATCGGCTCCCGAAGGAGTGGATGGACCGCGAGCTGAACCACGTCTGGGAGCTGGGCGCCACCTTCAGGCCGAACATGCGCCTCGGCCGCGACTTCCACGTCGCCGACCTGCTGGAGCAGGGCTACGACGCGGTCTACGTCGGCATCGGCTGCTACAAGTCGAACGAGATGGGGATCCCCGGCGAGGACGCCGACGGCGTCGTCAACGCGCTGGAGAACCTCTACAACAGCTCGCGCGGCGTCGAGATCCCGGCGCTGAAGGACGCGCGGGTGGTCGTCATCGGCGGCGGCTTCACCGCCATCGACTGCACGCGCACCAGCCTCCGCCAGCGCGCCGGCGAGGTGACCCTCGTCTACCGCCGCGACCTGAAGGACATGCCGGCGCAGGACGAGGTCCACGAGGCGATCGAGGAGGGGGCGCGGGTCATCTTCCAGGCGGCCCCGGTCCGCATCATCACCGACAAGAAGAACAAGGTCACCGGCGTCGAGTTCCAGCGCATGCGCCTGGGCGAGCCGGACGAGAAGGGTCGCCGCCGCCCGGAGCCGATGCCCGGCACCGAGTTCACCGTCGCCTGCGACACCGTGCTGGGCGCCATCGGCCAGGGACCCGAGCTCTCCTGGATCGACAGCGAGCCCGACGAGATCAAGGCGCAGCTCGAGACGAGCCGCCGCGGCACCCTGGTCAGCGAGGACGACATCTTCCGCACCGGGCTGCCGAAGGTCTTCGCCTCGGGCGACGTACGGGCCGGAGCGACCACCGTGGTCGAGGCGATCGGCGAGGGGCGTCGCGCCAGCTACGCGATCGACTACTGGCTGCGCGGCCACGACCTCGACGACCCGCAGGTCCGCCGCATCGTCTCAGAGCCGCAGCCCAGCTTCCTGACCATCGTGCCCTTCACCGACGACGTGAAGGAGCCGAAGGCGGTGATGGGCAAGCTCGGCCCCGACGAGCGCAAGACGAGCTTCGGCGAGTACGAGTTCGGCTACACCGGCGACCAGGCGATGGCCGAGGCGGGACGCTGCCTGCAGTGCACCTGCGAGGCGATCGGCCACTGCGACCTGCGCGAGGCGGCGATCGAGTACGAGACGACGCTCAACATGGCGATCGACGAGCGCTCGATCCAGGACAACCCGTACGTCGGCGTCAACCACGGCTACGGCCGCGACGAGACGCACTCCTTCATCCTGCGCGACTACAGCCGCTGCATCGACTGCGGCCGTTGCGCGCAGGTCTGCAAGGACATCGTCGGGCGCCGGCTGCTACGACTTCATCGGCAAGGGCTTCGACTCCCTCGTCACTACCGCCGACTTCGTGTCACTCAACGAGACGCCATGCGTCTCCTGCGGCCGATGCGCCGAGACCTGCCCGGTCGGCGCCCTGATGCCGCGGCCACGGACCCTGGAGACCTACCAGCTCGACATGAGCCGATGCATCTTCTGCGGCATCTGCGCCGATGCCTGCCCGTACGACGCCCTGCGCTGCGGGCCGGAGTTCGAGTTCAGCGAGTACCAGCGCGATCTGCCGATGCTCGACATCCTGGAGATGTCAGATCGGGAGCGACCGACCAGGTAGGAGTTGATGGGGTGGGCAACCACCTCCTCGGCTGGCTATCGCGACAGCCTTCGGAGCCGGCTGCCCACCCCTTCTTCTTCGTTCCGGCGGCGGCTCCCACTCGCTTTCGCAATTAGGGGAGGTCGTCGGTGAGCCGCCTACACTGCACGCGTGGCACGCCAATCCCGCACCGTCGCCGTGGTCGGGGACCCGCCATGGCGGGCGCTCAAAGTGGCCGCGCTTGCGCTCGCGAGCTCGATCACCTTATTGGGTGGCTGTCTGGTTATTGCAAGTCCGCCAATCTCGTGCGAGTCCATCACTCGAGCCGATTGCCGACGCGCGGTTGACGTAGCCCGGCCGCTGCTGTCGGGCTATTGGGCACAAGCACGCGAGGTCTCCGTCCACGTCGGCGCTTGCGCGCGGTTCATGCACTGCCTTCCGAGAATGGCGAACGATCAGGGCTACCTGTTGGTGGAGCTATTGACAGACCCGAGTTTTGAGCCATTTGTGCTCATCGACCGCCGTCTACCGACGTGGATTGCGAGCTGCCGCGTGTTCACGGCGTCGGCTGACTCTGGTCAGACCGGACCGTGTGAGGACAACTGAGCGGAGGAGCGCCCGCCACCCCTTCTTCTTCGTCCCTGCGCCTCCTGTCTTGCCATTCCAAGAAACTCAGGCGTCAAGGGGTGGATGGGGCTTCCGAGGTGTAAGTTGGCCCGCCCGGCTTCCAGGTGGTCTTATCTACCGCGAACTGAGCCCGTCGGGTCGTGCCTGCGAATGAGATCTCGACCCCAATGATGTCCCTGCCGTTCCGGGCACATCCCCGCCAGTACATGGGACACCCCGGGTACGCAACGATCTCCGTCCATTCGCTATCGTCGGGCAGCATCCGGAGCGCCGCCTGGACGGCCCGATCGCAGTCGTCCTGGGACATGCCCGGGGAGAGGTCGCATCCGATCGTCTTTGTCGGTCTGCCGCAACCTGAGGACAGGAGCGCCAGAAGGATCAGGACGACCAGCCATGACATTCTCATCGCCCTATACCTTTCGCCTCAGTTGGCGGCCGTCGACGGACCACGCGCCACATGGCGTAGCCGAGGAGGGCTCCGGCGAGGTTGACGATGACGTCGTCGATGTCGGCTGAGCGCGCGGGGACGAGGCGCTGGATCAGCTCGATGGCGACGGAGTAGAGGAGCGCGATGAGGGCGATGCGCCACCATCGGTCCACGACGGGCAGGGCGATGGGGCCGAGCAGGCCCAGAGGCAGGAGCAGAAACAGGTTGCCGAAGAGGTTCCGCATCCAGAACTCGGAGCCCAGGTTGCGCCAGTAGATGGCGAGGGTGTGGAACGGGACAAGGTTGTCGTCCACCACCTGGCCGGGGAGCGGGTGCGCGGGCTGGAGGGTGAGCACCAGGCCGCCGATCAGCCAGAGGGCCAGCAGGAAGCCGGCGACGAGTCGCATGGGCCTACCTTGGCACGGATCGCGACCCGTGCTGCGCTAGAATCGGACGCGGCCTCGGATCTGCAGATCGGCGAGGCCGTTTGAGCGCCCGAACCATCGACAGGAGCCGCTGCCCTGGACCTCTCCGGCGTCCTCTTCTTCCTGCTCGCCGCCGGTGTCATCGGCGCCGGACTGCTGGTGGTCACGCTGCGCAACATCATCCACAGCGCGGTCGCGATGATGGTCTGCTTCGGCTCGCTGGCGGGGATGTACGCGCTCCTCGGAGCCCCCATCGTGGCGGCGGCTCAGGTGCTCATCTACCTCGGCGCCATCAGCGTCCTGATCCTCTTCGCGATCATGCTCACCCAGGCGGGTGACGCGAACCTTCCGTCGCCGTTCCATCGGCAGGTGTGGCTGGCGGCCGTCGCCGCGCTGGTGGTGGTCGGGCTCATCGGCTGGGCCGTCACCGCGACCGACTGGGGCAACGCCACCGTCATCGTCGCCATCGTGCTCGACACCATGGCCGCCGCGCTCTTCACCGATTACGCGCTGCCGTTCGAGATCCTGAGCCTGCTGCTGCTGGCGGCGATCATCGGCGCCATCTACCTGGCGCGACGCCCCGAAGACGACGAGCGGGTCAACTGATGGGCCTGCAGGGCTACCTCGTCGTGTCGGCGATCCTGTTCGGGATCGGGATGTTCGGCTTCCTGGCGCGTCGCAACGCGATCCTGATGCTGATCAGCATCGAGCTGATGCTGAACGCGGTGAACCTGTCGCTGGTCGCGTTCAACGCCTACGACTACTACTCGCCCAACGACACCGGCGCGATCTTCGCGCTGCTGGTGATGGCCGTCGCGGCGGCCGAGGCGACGGTGGGGCTGGCGCTCGTGATCGCCATCATCCGCACCCGCCAGACGCCGGAAGTCGACGAGTACTCGGACCTCAAGGAATGAGCCGATGACCGTCGAAACCCTGATCGCGCTCATCCCGGCGCTGCCGCTGGCCGGCTTCCTCTTTGCCGTGCTGGTCGGGCCGCGCTTCGACCGGATGCCGACGCACGGGCACGACTCCCATGGCAAGGGGCATGGCGACGACCACGGCAGCCACTCCGGCCACGGTGGCGAGGGCCACGATTCCCACGCCGAGGTGGACGAGTCCTCGTTCAAGCCGATTCCCTCCGAGGAGCAGCAGCGGGCCACCTCGCCGCACGCCGGCCACGCGGACGACCTCGCCAACAGCAACGGAGCCGATGGCGTCATCCCCGCCGACATGAACGACGGAGTCGGCCAGGTGGGGCACGTGGTCGAGGGCGGCGAGCGACCGGTCTACCGCTCCTGGTGGGTCCCCACCGCCCTGGTGGCCGTGGCGTGGATCTTCAGCATGATCGTCTTCGCGAGCGTCGTCTTCGGCGGCCACGAGCCGTACCACGTGTCGCTGTACGAGTGGATCGGCTCGGGCAGCTTCCACATCCAGATCGCGTTCCTGGTCGACGGCCTGACAGCGATGCTGCTGCTCGTCGTCAGCACGGTGGGGCTGCTGGTCCACGTCTACTCCATCGGCTACATGGACGGCGACCGTGGGCTGTGGCGCTTCTTCGCCTACCTGAACCTCTTCATGTTCAGCATGCTGCTGCTGATCCTGGGCGACAACTTCCTGATGCTCTACGTCGGCTGGGAGGCGGTCGGCCTGTGCAGCTACGCGCTCATCGGCTTCTGGTACAAGAAGCCCTCGGCGGCGGGCGCGGCCAAGAAGGCGTTCATCGTCAACCGGGTCGGCGACTTCGGCTTCGGGCTCGGGATCATGATGATCTGGACGCTGCTCGGCACGCTGAACTTCGACCAGGTCTTCGCGACCATCGGCACACTCGACCCGACCGCGATCACGGTGATCGCGCTGCTCCTCTTCGCCGGGGCCGTCGGCAAGAGCGCGCAGTTCCCGCTCCACGTGTGGCTCCCGGACGCGATGGAGGGCCCCACCCCGGTCAGTGCCCTGATCCATGCCGCGACGATGGTCAACGCCGGCGTCTACATGGTCGCGCGCGCCAACCCGATCTTCTCGCACAGCCCCACCGCGATGTGGGTCGTGGCCAGCATCGGCGTCTTCACCGCCATCTTCGCGGCGGCGATCGCGCTGACCCAGAACGACATCAAGAAGGTGCTCGCCTACTCGACGGTGAGCCAGCTGGCGTACATGTTCTTCGCCTTGGGCATTGGGGCGTGGGTGGCGGCCATCTTCCACCTCGTCAGCCACGGGTTCTTCAAGGGGCTCCTCTTCATGGGCTCCGGCTCGGTGATCCACGGGGCGGCCGGCGAGCAGGACATGCGCTACATGGGCCAGCTGCGCGAGCGGATGGCCTGGACCTACCGCACCATGGTGGTCGGCTCGCTGGCGCTGGCCGGCATCCCGATCTTCGCCGGCTTCTTCAGCAAGGACGAGATCCTGGGCGAGGCGTTCGGCCGCGGCTACTACCTGTTCTGGGCGGTTGGCCTGCTGGTCGCGTTCATGACGGCCTTCTACACCTTCCGGATGGTCTACATGACCTTCCACGGCACGTGGCGCGGCCCGCGCGACGCCTGGCAGCACGTCCACGAGTCGGCGCCGACCATCGTCGTGCCGCTCGTCATCCTTGCCATCCCGACCGCGCTGGCCGGCCTCTTCCTGGGCCTGCCGCCGGAGGGCGGCCTGATCCACGGCTGGCTGGAGGAGGTCTTCCGCGGCGCGGAGGAGCTCGGCGCCGGGATCCTCCCCGGCTCGATCGCCGCCGCCGGCCACGAGGGCTTCGGCCTGTGGCCGGGTGGGGTGCTGCTCCTGGCCGGGGCGAGCGTGGGCGCGGCCGGCATCTGGCTCGCCTACCGCTGGTACGTCCTGGATCCCGAGGCGCCGGCACGCTTCGTGTCGCGCATCCCGTTCGGGCTTGGCCCGGGGATGTACGCGGCGAGCGTGAACAAGTACTACGTGGATGACCTCTACGGCCTGGTCTGGGCCCGTGGCGGCGTGCTGCTCGGCAACGCCCTGTGGTGGTTCGACGCCAAGGTCATCGACGGCGCGGTGAACGGCGCCGGCTGGGTTGCCCAGCGCTGGGGCGGCCTCCTGCGGCGGTCGCAGACCGGCCACGTCCAGAACTACGCGCTCGGCATGGCCGCCGGGCTGGTCGTGGTCCTGGTCGCCTTCCTGGTGTTCCGCTCGTGACCGGCTGGCCGATCCTCAGCCTGATCGTCTTCTCCCCGCTGATCGGGGTGGCGCTGATCCTCTTCGTGCCGGGGACCTACCACCGGGCAATCCGCGGCATCGCGCTCATCGCCGCGCTCGCCAGCCTGGTGTTCAGCCTGCGGCTGCTGGGCTACGACCCGGGCGGCGGCGAATTCCAGTACCGCGAGGACATCTCCTGGATCGCCGCCTTCGGGATGCGCTACACGCTGGGGGTCGACGGCCTCTCGGTCGTGCTCGTGCTGCTGACCACCGTGCTCAGCGTGGTGAGCATCTTCTATTCCTTCGACCCCATCCAGACGCGGGTCAAGGAGTACTACGCCACGATGCTGCTGCTGATGATCGGCATGCTGGGCGTCTTCGTCAGCCTCGACCTCTTCCTCTTCTACGTCTTCTGGGAGCTCAGCCTCATCCCGATGTACCTGCTGATCGGGATCTGGGGCGGCCCGCGGCGGATCTACGCGACCGTGAAGTTCGTGGTCTACACCCTGGTCGGATCGCTGCTGATGCTGGTCGCCATCCTGGCCGTGGCGATCGCGTACGCATCGGCCGGCCATCCGTTCACCTTCAGCTACGAGGCGCTCCGCGGGTTCGCCTACACCGATGCGCTCCAGGCGCTCGCCTTCGTCGCCTTCTTCCTGGCCTTCGCCATCAAGGTCCCGATGTGGCCGTTCCACACCTGGCTCCCCGACGCGCACGTCGAGGCGCCCACGGCGGGCAGCATCATCCTGGCCGGGGTGCTGCTGAAGCTGGGGGGCTACGGCTTCCTGCGCTACTCGCTGCCGCTCGCCCCGAACGCGGCAGTGGCCTTCGCGCCGATCGTCATCGGCCTGGCCGTGGTGGCCGTGATCTACGGCGCGATGGTCTCGATGGTGCAGCCGGACCTCAAGAAGCTGATCGCCTACTCATCGGTCAGCCACATGGGCTTCGTGATGCTCGGCGTCTTCGTCTTCAATACGCAGGGGCTGCAGGGCGCCGTCTTCCAGATGATCAGCCACGGGGTCACGACGGGGGCGCTCTTCCTCCTGGTGGGCGTGATCTACGAGCGCACCCACGACCGCCAGATCGCGCACATGGGCGGCCTGAACGCGAGCCTGCCGCGCTACGCGGCGATCTTCGGGCTGTTCACCTTCGCCAGCATCGGCCTGCCCGGGCTGTCGGGCTTTATCGGCGAGTTCCTGGTCGTGCTGGGCTCGTTCCAGTACTCAGGCTGGGTGGCCGCCGCCACGATGCTGGTGGTGATCATCAGCGCGGTCTACATGCTGTGGATGTTCCAGCGCGTCTTCTTCGCCGTCCCGTCGGACTGGATGCGGCGTTTCTGGCCGACCCTCACCGACATGACCCGCAACGAGTGGCTGGCCCTCACCCCGCTGATCCTGCTGGTGGTGGGGCTCGGCGTGCTGCCAGGGCCCGTGCTGGACGCCATCACGCCGCCGGTGCAGCGCATCCTGGACACCATCAACGCCGCACCCGGGCTGACCAGCTTCAGCCTGCCGTGGTGACCTTGCAGCCATGAATGGCTTCGACCTGCTGACCCTCCTGCCGGAGCTCGAGCTCGTCATGCTGGTCCTCCTCGTGCTCACCGCAGACCTGTTCCTGCCGCGGACGCACAAGTGGCTGCTCACGGCGCTCACCGTGGTTGGCCTGGGCCTCGTGGGGGTGGCGTGCTGGGAGGTCTGGGGCGTCAACGAGACCGTGTTCGCCGGCTTCTACCGGGTGGACGACCTGTCGGTCTTCTTCAAGGTCGCGACCGTCGTGATCGGGATCCTGTCGGCCCTCTTCGCGCCGACCTACCTCGCGCAGCGCCGGCTGCCGCTTGGCGAGTTCAACGTGATCCTCCTCTTCAGCCTCTCCGGGATGTTCGTCCTCGCCTCGGCTGCCGACCTCATCACCCTGTTCATCGGCCTGGAGCTGATGGTGATGCCCGCCTACCTGCTCGCGGGCTTCCACAAGACGGACCGCTACAGCAACGAGGGTGGGCTCAAGTACTTCCTGCTCGGCAGCTTCGCAAGCGCCATCCTCCTGTTCGGGATCAGCTGGACCTATGGCCTGACACATTCGACTCGCCTCTCGGAGATCGGCGGGCTGGTGACCGATGGCGGCCCGGCCGGCCTCATCGCCATCGCCATGCTCACCGTCGGCGCGACTTTCAAGGTGGCCGCGGTGCCGTTCCACTTCTGGACGCCGGATGCGTACCAGGGCGCGCCGACCCCCATCACCGGGTTCCTGTCGGTCGGCCCCAAGCTCGGCGCCTTCGCGCTGCTGGTCCGGATCTTCGCCGACGGCTTGGGGGTCAGCGCCGCCGACTGGTACGGCGTGATGGCCGTCCTGGCGCTGCTGACGATGACGGGCGGCAACATCGTGGCGCTGGCCCAGACCAATGTGAAGCGGATGCTCGCGTACTCGAGCATCGCCCACACCGGCTACATCCTCGCCGGGCTGGCCGCCTTCGCCCACGCCACCGACCCCGCCATCAAGGCCCAGGGCATCGAGGCGATCCTCTTCTACGTCCTGGGCTACGGGGTGATGAACATCGCCGCCTTCAGCGTGGTCGGCATGCTCCAGCGCGACCCGCGCCGCTTCGGCGGGCTCGGATCCTTTGCCGGGCTCGCCGGACGCGCTCCAGCCCTAGCCGCGGGGATGGCGATCCTCCTCCTCTCGCTGACCGGCATCCCGCCGACGGTCGGCTTCTTCGCGAAGCTGTACGTGCTGGTGGCCACCGTCGACGCGGGGGTCGCCTGGCTGGCCGTCGCGATCGCGCTGAACGCCGCGCTGGGCGCGTTCTACTACCTGCGCGTGATCGTTTACATGTACATGCGCGAGCCGGAGGCGGACCCGGCGCCGATCGACCGTTCGCCGCTCACCGCCCTCGCACTGGCAATCTCGGTGATCGGCGTCCTCGCGCTCGGCCTCTTCCCGGACCCGATCATCAGCTTCCTGCGAGCATCGGCGGCCGGACTGCTCTGAGCGAGGAGCCGGTAGACTCGGGCCGATGAAGGGCTCCGCGGCGGCGGGCATCGGCCTGCCGCTCATCCTGGCGGTGATCGGCGCCTTGCTGATCGTCGGGGGCCAGCTGCCGCTCGATCGGCCCGGGGCCAGCCTGCCGGGGATTCCCGGCTCGAGCGAAGTGGCGGTCGCCACTCCGAGCCCTACGCCCATTCCATCGGGTGGGACGCCCGCGCCGACGCCCGTTGCCACGCCGATCCCCGACGACTGGGTGGCGGTCCAGATCGAGGTTGCATCCGTCCAGCTGAACGTGGCCGTCAAGAACGCCGGACCGGGGCAATGCGGCTTCCCCCCAGCCGATGCCGCGTACATCTGTCAGGGCGCGGAGCCTGGGCGCGGCACGAACACCTACATCGTGGGCCATGCGCTGCAGCACCTGTTCAAGCGGCTCTGGAACGTGACGCTGGGGGCCGAGGTGAAGATCCTCATGTCCGACGAGGTCGTGCTCCACTACGTGGTGACCGAGATCCACCCCAACGCCGCCTGCCCCGACGACCGCGCGGATCCCATGCCGAATCCACCGCTCGCCCTCCAGTACGCCAAGCCCGGCTGCCCAGGCGCCGAGTGGCAACGGCACACCGACCACGAGCTGCTCACCCTGCAGACCAGCCAGGGCTTCAACCGCAACTGGGGCGAGCTGATCATCATCGCGAGGCCGCTCTTCTAGGTCCTGCGACGCCGTCCCTCGACCAGCAGGGCGGGAATCACCGTCAGCGCAGCCACGGCCAGGGCGAGCTGGAAGACGAGCCGCAGCACGCCGGCCGCCTCGCCACGCGACCAGTCCTCCAGCACCTCCACCAGCGCCAGGCTGGCGCGCGGGTCGACGCCTACGAACTCGGGGTGCCCCAGGCTGCTCACCAGGGCGTCACGGCGCGGTGGATCGTTGATGAGCGCGGTCAGCTCGTCGATCCGGTTCTGGCCGATGCTCGTGAGCAGCGCCAGGCCAATGCTCATCCCGATCGTGCGGGTCACCTGCAGCATCGCGCTGGCCACCCCATAGGCCGATGCGCCGGCCGCCTCGACCGCCGCCGTGGCGCGCGGCGAGACGGTCAGGCCGAAACCCGCTCCGAAGATGGCGAGGTCCCGCTGCAGCCGGCCCAGGTCGGTGTCGACCCCCCAGCTCGTCGCGAGCCACAGGCCGGCGGCCGTGAGGGCGACCCCGGCCACGGCAACGAGCCGCTGGCCGATCAGCCCGGACCCGGCACCGCCGACCACCGCCCCGATCGCGATCGCCAGGGTCAGGGCGGTAAGCGCCGCGGCCGAGCGGTCCGCGCCGGCGTTGAGGACCCGGTTCACGAAGACCGGCCCGCCGATGATCGCGGTGGCAAGCGTGTAGCCGGTCAGCAGGCTCACGCCGTTGGACGCGGCGAAGCGCACGTCGCCGAAGAGGCGTGGGTCGATCAACGGACCATCCTGGCGCAGCTCACGGAGCACGAAGGCGGCGAGGCTCACTGCCGACAGCAGGAGCCCGCCGAGCACGAACGCGTCGCCCCAGCCGCGCTCGCCGGCGAGCGACAGGGCTCCGACGCCGGCCACCAGCGTCACCGATGCGAGCAGCCCCGCCACCAGGTCCAGGCGACCGGCGGCTCGTGGCGTCTCCACGCCGCCCGCGACCACGTACAGCAGGAGCAGCACGACCAGGCCCACCGGCACGTTCAGGAAGAAGATCCACTGCCAGCCGGCCACGTCCAGGCCAGGGATCGGCAGCGCCACGTTGAGCAGCACCCACGCGCCGTACGCGGGGCCAACCGCCATCCCGACGAAGGTCGCCGCACCCTCGATCCCCAGCGCGGTCGCCCGGGCACGGCCGCTGAACAGGTGACTGGCGAGGGCCATCGACAGCGGCACCAGCGCGCCGCCGCCAAGACCCTGGACGACCCGCGACCCGATGAGCCAGTCGATGCCGGCCTCCGGCCCCGCCACCCGCGACAGGCCGGCGCCGAGGCTGCCCAGGCAGAAGAGGCCCAGCGCGACGAGGTACAGGCGGCGCGCGCCCCACAGGTCGGCGGCGCGCCCGGCCAGCGGCATCGCCACGATGTAGGCGAGCAGGTACGCGTTGACGATCCAGCTGGCGCGGGCGAGATCGGCCCAGCCACCGAAGTCGGCCACGATCGACGGGAGCGCGATGGCGACCACCATCAGCTCCGCGCCGCCGAGGAAGACTCCCAGGGAGGCCACCGCCAGGATCCCCCAGGCGGCGAGCCTCACAGGTCGCTGCGCTCGAGCCCTGCCGCCGCGAGGACGAGGAGCACCGAGGCGGCAGCAAGCGCCGCGCCGGCCGACTGCACCGCCTCAGCCACCGGCCGCGCTGCGCCATCGAGATGCGTGAGCAGGGCAAGACCGCCGAGCGGCAGCGGGATGACACTCATCGGCAAGACGAAGGGCAACGCCACCAGCGCCGCGGTCGCGGCCAGCGCCAGCAGCGTCGACTCGAGCGCGGGGAGCGTGGCACCGAGCAGCAGGCCGACGGCGACCGCAGCCATGGCCGTCGCCGCCGTGGCGCCCACGGCCGCCGCGAACGGGAGGGCGTCAGGGGTCGTCTCGGCGCGCCCGATGGCGGCCAGCCAGGCCCCCACCGAGCCCAGCGCCAGGCCGAGCAGCAGCAGGATCCCGAAGCCCAGGAACCACGAGAAGAGGACCGATGGGCGCGGGACGGCGCGCACCGCCATCCACGCCACCGTGCCGCGCCGCCGCTCGCTGGCCATCGTCAGGGCTGCCAGGGCGGCCGCGGCGCAGATCGCGGCCGCTGCGAACACCGCGTACCAGAAGCCGGTGCCACCGACGGCTGTCTCCCCGGCGAGCTCGGGCGGGACGGCGCTGACCAGCATCCCGCCGACCACCGGCAGGCCGACCAGCGGGATCAGGCGGAAGCTGATCCACAGCTCGTGCAGCGCCATGCGGGTGAGCGTGCGGAGGCGCCTCATCCCGGCTCCTCGGCGGAGAGCTCGATCAGGGAGTCGATCCCCCGCTGCGAGAGCGCAAGACCGTGGCGCCTGAGCTCGCTCATCGGCACATGGAGTCGCAGGCGGCCGTCCTGCAGGAAGGCGAGCTGGTTCGCGAGGCCCCCCTCGCTGGCCGGATACCGACTGGCCAGGACGACGGTGCGGCGCAAGCCCGGGATCGTCAGCAGCCGCGCGCGCTCCTCGGGCTCCACCGCGCGAAGGGGCTCGTCGAGGAGCAGGACCTCCGGCTCGGTGAGCATCGCCGAGGCGAGCGCGACCCGTTGCGCCAGCGGCTCGCCGCCGCGGCGGATCGGCTTGTCGAGCTGCCCCGTGATTCGATACGCCACCGCCACGCCGTCGATGCGACGCCGCGTCTCCTTCGGCTCGTACTCGGCGATGCGCCCCGCCAGGGTCAGGACCTCGCGGGGCGTCATCCACGGATAGATGCCCGCCTCGGGGCCGACGTAGCCGACCCGTCGCGCCCAGCCCGCCGGCGAGCTGTCGGGGCGGGCCACGCCAGCCAGGCGGACGACCCCGGCCTGGACACGGGAGAGGCCGGCGAGCACGCGGAGGAGCATGGATGCCGACTGCTCGGGACGCGACGCAACGAGGAGTCGCGAGCCGACACCGACGACCATGGTGAGGTCGTCAAGGAGGCGCTGGCCCCGCAGCCGGCGGCTGACGCCCTCACACACGACCGCGGCGGGCTTCAGCGTGCGAACCGACCGCGAGGCCCACAGGGCATCGGGCGTGGAACTCGTCAGGGGTCGCACCTCCGCTCGCACTCTAGCACGCGTCCCGGCCGGCCCTTGACGCCCCGCGGAGCGGGCCATATCATAAGCCGCCGCTTATATCAATCCACATTTGATAAAGAAGCACTACGCAATGACCCTTGCCCCTGAGACCCGAGCCGAACGCGACCTGCGCCGTCTGCGCACGCTCTACCGCGCGCTCGGCGACGAGACCCGGCTGCGGGTAATCAGCCTCCTGGCCGAGTTCGGGCCGATGCCCGTCAACGAGCTGTCCGCCCGGGTCGTGCTCTCCCAGCCACTCATCAGCTGGCACCTGCGCATCCTGCGGCTGGCCAGTCTGGTGGACACCCAGCGCCAGGGCCGCGAAGTGATCTGTCGCCTGCGGACGGCGGCGTTCGAGGAGCTCCACGAGCTCGAGGCGCGGCTCATCGGCGGGACCTCCGGCATCGGCATGGTCCGCCCGAGCGGCGCCTCGGAGGTGGCCGATGTCGGCTAGCCACCCACAGGCCGGACAGCTGCCCCGCGGCGGCTCGCTCCTCTCCAACCGCGTGAAGGAGGCGGGGCGCGCCCTGCTCGCGCCGCTCGTGCGCCTCGCGCAACGTCTCGGCATCACCCCCAACCGCGTCACCGTCATCGGCTTCGTGGTCGTTGCCATCGCCGCCGGGATGGTTGCCTTCGGGCAGCTCCTCGCCGGAGCGGCCGTCCTCGTCGCCGGATCGCTGCTCGACGCCGTCGACGGCGCGCTGGCGCGGGCCACCGGCGGGACCACCGCGTTCGGTGGCTTCCTCGACTCCACCCTCGACCGCGCGGCGGAGGCGATCCTCTACGCCGGCGTGATCGTCTACTTCCTGCGCAGCGAGGCCGACCCGATCGGGCCGGTCGTGCTCGCGCTCGCCGCCCTGTGCGGCTCGTTCATGGTCAGCTACACGCGAGCCAAGGCTGAGGCATTCGGCATCTCGGCCGCGGTTGGGCTCGCTCCACGCACCGAGCGGCTCGTCCTGGTCGTGGCCGGTATCGCGCTCGCCGGCCTCGGCATCGGCTTCGGGCTCATCGGCGCCATCGGCATCGTGGCCGCCCTGGCGGCCGCTACCACCATCCAGCGCATCTGGCACGTTCAACGCGAGATGACAGAGTTGCCCGCGGTCAGCCGCGTCGACAGCACAGAGGAGAGATAGCCATCGTGGCCAGCAAGAACGGAAAGGGCGCCACCAACGGGCATCGCCCGGATGACGGCAAGATTCGGGTCGCGATCGTGGGGGTCGGCAACTGCGCCTCGAGCCTGGTCCAGGGTCGCTACTACTACGAGAACGCGAAGGACGGCGACCTCGTCCCCGGCCTCATGCACGTGAACCTGGGCGGCTACCACATCCGTGACATCGACTTCGTGGCCGCGTTCGACGTCGACAAGACGAAGGTCGGCAGGGATCTCTCCGAGGCGGTCTTCGCGGGCCTGAACAACACCTTCAAGTTCTCCGACGTGCCGCACACCGGCGTCACCGTCGACCGCGGCATGACCCATGACGGCCTGGGCAAGTACCTCTCCCAGGTGATCGAGAAGGCGCCCGGACCGACCGCCGACGTGGTTGGCATCCTCAAGGAGCGCCAGGTCGACGTGATGGTCTCGTACCTGCCGGTCGGCTCGGAGGAGGCGACCAAGTGGTACGTCGAGCAGGCGCTGCAGGCTGGCGTCGGCTTCATCAACGCCATCCCCGTCTTCATCGGCCGCGAGCCGTACTGGCAGCGACGCTTCGCCGAGCGCGGGCTGCCGATCATCGGCGACGACATCAAGAGCCAGGTGGGGGCCACCATCACGCACCGCGTGCTGACCCGCCTCTTCATGGATCGCGGCGTCCGCATCGACCGCACCTACCAGCTGAACTTCGGCGGCAACACCGACTTCCTGAACATGCTCGAGCGCGAGCGCCTCGAGTCGAAGAAGATCAGCAAGACGAACGCGATGACCTCAATGCTCGACTACGAGATCGACGACGACAACGTCCACGTCGGCCCGTCGGACTACGTCCCGTGGCTCAAGGATCGCAAGTGGTGCCACATCCGGATGGAGGGCACGACCTACGGCGACGTGCCCCTCAACCTGGAGCTGAAGCTCGAGGTCTGGGACTCGCCGAACAGCGCGGGCGTCATCACCGACGCGATCCGCTGCCTCAAGCTCGGCCTCGACCGTGGCCTGAAGGGAACGCTGGTCGGACCGTCGTCGTACTTCATGAAGAGCCCGCCGCGCCAGCTTCACGACGACGTGGCCCACGAGCGGGTCGAGGCCTTCATCCGCGGCGACGACAACGAGACGCTGGTCGGCACCGAGACACCGCCGAAGAGCACGCAGCGCAAGCTCGCACCCGGCAAGGCCAAGGCCGCCGTCACCCTAGACTGAGCGGGTGACGACCACGGCCACCGCCACGGAGGTCGAGCGACCGCGCGGGGGTGCGGGCGAACGACGGCGGGAGCAGCTCACCTACTGGGCCTACCGCCTCGGCGAGCGGGTCATCAACCTCCTGCCGCGCTGGCTGGTGCTGCCGCTGGCGGCGGCCGCGGGCAACGCTGCCCACGACCTGACCGCTGACAAGCGCGCCGTGGTGCGCAGCAACGTGGCGACGGTCCTGCACCTGCCCCCTGACCACCACCGGGTGCGACGAGCGGCGCGCCGGGCGTTCCGCAACTACGCCAAGTACCTCGTGGACGTGATGCGGCTCGACACGCTGACCGCCGACCAGGTGCACGAGCTGGTGGACATCGAGAACCTCGAGCTGCTCGACGAGGCACGCACCGCGGAGCGCGGCGTCCTGCTCTGCACGGTGCACGTGGGCGGCATGGACCTCATTGCGCCGGCCCTGCATCGGTTCGGGCATGACATGCACGTCGTGGCGGATGACACGACCTACGGGCGTCTGTACGAGCACCTCAAGGCGATCCGGGCGCGGCACGGCATGACGCTGATCGGCTGGCGCAGCCTGCGCGGCCTCTTCCGGGCCCTGAAGGCGGGCTCGAACCTCGTCCTCTTCTGCGACGGCGGCTATCGCGACGGCGACGTGCCGGTCGAGTTCCTGGGCGAGCCGACCACCTTCCCGGCCGGTCCTGCCGCCCTGTCGGCCCGTTCGGGTGCCCCGATGCTGCCCGTCGCCTGCAGCCGGCTCGGCAATGACCGCTTCCGGACTCGCGGCCTGCCGCTCATCACCGCCGCCGACGACTCGCCGGCGGAGACGTATCGCGCCACCCAGGCACTTGCCGATGCGCTGGGCAGCGTGATCGGCGACGATCCCGGGCAGTGGTACATGTTCCGTCCCGTCTGGCCCCAGACCGATGCCGACCGCGCGCGGGCGCGCGCCGCCCTCGATGCGGCCCGCCGTGGCGAGGACTGGACGAAGCCGTCGGCGTGATGGGAGGCCTCCTCCTGGGCGTCGGCCTGCGCGCCGCCGACCTGGTTGCGCGCCTCCTCCCTCGCGGGGCCGCGTACGCGCTGGCCGACCTCGCCGGGTGGGCCTGGTACCGGCTGGCCCGGGGACGCCGGCTACTGGTGACCGCCAACCTGGCGCGCGTCACCGCCGCCACCGGACGTCCGAAGACCGGCCGCGGCCTGCAGCGGCTGGTCCGGAGCGCGTTCGAGGCCCATGCGCGCTACTACCTCGAGCTGCTGCGGGTCCCGCATGCATCGATCGAGCAGATCGGCGAGATGGTCACGGTCGACGATTGGGAGCGCGTGAAGCCGATCCTGGCGCAGGGCGCGGTGGTGGCGACGCTCCACCTCGGCAACCCCGAGCCGTACGGCTCGTTCGTGGCTGCCAACGGCCTGCACGCGGTGGTCCCCGTCGAGGAGATCAAGCCCCGGGCGCTCTTCGAGTTCCTCTTCGCGCGGCGGGCCACCGGCCGGGGGGTGCGGGCCGTGCCGCTGTCGCAAGCGAGGCGGCCGCTGATGGAGGAGTTGCGTGCCGGCGGCATCGCGGTGCTCGTGGCGGACCGCAACCTCGCCGGCAAGGGCCAGCCCACGACCCTCTTCGGCGCGACCACCACCCTTCCCACCGGCCCCGCCACGCTGGCACTCATCTCCGACCGTCCCCTGCTGGTGGCTGCCTGCTGGCGCATCGGCCCGGAGCGCTTCCGGGCCAAGGCCTGGGTGATCGAGGCGCCGATCAGCGGCGACCGGAGGGCCGATGTGATCGCCCTCACCGACGCGATGGCCCGCCGGATGGAGGAGGCGATCGCCGTTGCTCCCGAGCAGTGGTTCGCCAGCTTCCAGCCGATCTGGGGCGCGGCCGATGGCTGAGGTGAAGCCGCGAGGTGGAGGCGAACGCGGGCGGGCGGACATGCACCTGCACACCCTGTACTCGGACGGCACCATGGAGGTGCAGGCGCTGCTCGACCACGTCGAGCGCCACACCAACCTCGACCTGGTGGCTGTCACCGATCACGAGCGGATCGACGGCGCGCTGCGTGCCCAGGAGCTGCACGCGGCGGGCGACTACCACTTCGGGCTTGTCGTCGGCGAGGAGATCACCACCCGCCGCGGCCACCTGCTGGCCCTCTTCCTCACCGAGCGGGTCCCTGCCCTCCGTCCCCTCGAGGAGACGATCGAGCGGATCCATGCCCAGGGCGGGCTCGCGGTCGCGGCGCACCCGCTGGCACCGCTGACGCCCAGCCTCGGCCGCCGCAGCCTCCTGCGACTGCACCACGATCCGGACGCGAGGCACCGGCTCGACGCGATCGAGATGCTCAATCCGAGCGCGGCAGGGCGCTCTCGGCGGCCGCATCGCCACGCCCTCAACGAGGTGATGGAGCTGGCCGCAGTTGGCAACTCGGACGCGCACGTGCTCGAGCACATCGGGACCGGCTGGACCTGGTTCGACGGTGTCCATGTCGACGACTACCGACGCGCAGTCGCCGACCGCACCACCGCGGCAGCGGGCGAGTATTGGACCCACTGGCACAATGTCAGCGTGTACGGCCGCCAGCTCGTCGCCAAGGCCCGCCATCTCCGGCATGCGCTGCGCCCCGGCGGGGAGTGGCGATGACCGAGTCGATCGCGCCCCCGGCACCGCCCCCCACCGCTGCCGGCGCCCCGGAACCGGCCGCTCCAACGGTCACCGATCGCGCGGCGCTGAAGATCGGGATCGTCAGCCCGTACGGCTATCCGCATCCCGGCGGCGTGAACGAGCACGTGCGCCACGCGTACGAGGCGATGCGACGTCTGGGCCACGACGTCTGGATCATCACCAGCAAGTACGGGAAGGAGCGCGAGGACGAGGGCCGCGTCATCCGCCTCGGCACCGGGTACGCCTTCCCGGCGAACGGCAGCATGGGCCGCGTCACCCTCGGCTGGCGCTTCAAGCAGCAGGCCCGCGACCTCCTAGCCGAGCATCGGTTCGACATCCTGCACTTCCACGAGCCGTTCGTGCCGTTCCTGTCGCCGACGGTTCTCGACCAGTCCGATACGGTCAACATCGCGACCTTCCACGCCTTCGGCGGCTTCTCGCCCTCGTACTGGGTCGGCAAGTGGTTCGCGGGACGGCTGAACGAGAAGCTGCACGGCCGGATCGCGGTCAGCGGCGCTGCGCGGCACTTCATCAGCCGCTACTTCCCCGGCGACTACCGGATCATCCCGAACGGGGTGGACCTGGACCGATTCGCCGATGCCGAGCCGTTCGAGGAGCTGCGCGACGGCACCGTCAACATCCTCTTCGTCGGCCGCTTCGAGGAGCGCAAGGGGCTGATCCACCTGCTGCGGGCCTACCACCGGCTGCGCAAGCGGCACGTCGACGCGCGCCTGCTGATCATTGGCTCGGGGCCGAAGCAGCGCGAGTACCGGCGCTTCGTGGGGCTGCGCCAGATCCGCGACGTCGAGTTCCTGGGCCGGGTCACCGATGACGCCAAGGCGCGCTACTTCGCCTCGGCCGACATCTTCTGCGCCCCGGCCACCGGGCAGGAGAGCTTCGGGATCGTCCTGCTCGAGGCGATGGCCGCCGGCGTGCCGATCGTGGCGTCCGACATCCACGGCTACAAGAACGTCGTCCAGCGCGGGGTGCAGGGGCTGCTGGTCGAGCCGCGCAACCACCGGGCGCTGGCGGCCGCCCTCTACCGCCTCTCCAGCGACGCGGACCTCCGCCACCGGATGGGCGAGGAAGGGCGAGCCAGAGCCCCGGAATACTCCTGGGACCGCGTGACCGAGCAGATCGTCGACTTCTACCGCGAGGTCCGGGAGCGGGCCACCACCACAGCGGAGCGGCGCTAGAGCGGCTTGCGGTAGACGCGGTCGGTCCGCACCACGCGGAAGCCGCTCGCCTCGTAGACCCCCAGCGCTCCGTGCGGGTTCTCGGCGTCCACGCCCAGCCCCGCGCTCCGCATCCCGGCGTCGCGCAGGACGCGCAGGCTCTCGGCCACCAGCGCCCGGGCAATTCCCTGGCGCCGCCACGGCCGGCGCACGCCGACCGAGTTGACCCAGCCGCGCTTC
This sequence comes from uncultured Chloroflexia bacterium, assembly GCA_963807915.1. Lineage (GTDB taxonomy): Bacteria > Chloroflexota > Limnocylindria > QHBO01 > QHBO01 > CF-167. The sequence goes on from CAWEDO010000002.1 coordinate 630,821, forward strand.
AGCCCCAGCTCGGCGTTCGCCTCGTGGTCGATGCGGTTCAGCACCTGGCCGACGATCTCGTCGCCCTGCCAGGCGATGACCCACAGGCCCATGTCTCGCCGCGGATCGGCCCGCTTGCGCTCGAAGCTCGCCTCCGAATCGTCGATCGCCCCGAAGTGGTCGCGGAAGACCTCGACCTCGACCTGCCAGATGGCACGCAGGTGCTCCTCGAGGGCCGGCCGCAGCTCGATCCCCTCGGGAAGCGGCAACGGCTGGATGTCGTCGAGGTTGGGGCGCTCCATCTCGTAGTCGTAGCGGACGATCTGGTAGCCGTGGCCTTCGAGCAGGGCGATGCGCCCGGCCTCGGCCTCGCCGGACCAGCTCTCGAGGCGCTTCTCGACGGGGGGATGCGCGGCGGCGACTCGTCGCTGGCGCTCCTCGATCCAGCGCAGGAGCGCCGTTCCCAGTCCGCGCCGACGCCAGTCGGGGTGGACCTCGCCCCAGATCGAGTAGTTCCGGCCGCCGTCGTTGTCCTGCTCCCAGCCACCCTCCGTGTAGGCCACCACCGCGCCGTCCACTTCGGCGAAGAGGAGGTCCGCCGCCAGGTCGAGGTTGGTGGGGTGGTCCAGCCAGCTGGCGATCTGCGCCAGGGCGAGCCGATGCTGGATGCCATTCGCCTTCATCGCCGCGTTGACGAGCTCCGCGATGGCCGCATCGTCGGCGGGGCGCTGGATGCCGCGGAAGCGCAGACCCAGGATGGCGGGAGCGTCGGCCAGCAGGATCGTCATCGTCGGATCTCCATCGGCTTGTGGCAGGCGCTCGAGCGCAGATGGACCTCGAAGCCCGCGCGCTCGTAGACGCCGAGGGCGCCGGTGGGGTTGTCGGCGTCGACGCCGAGCCAGGCGCTCGTCATGCCGCGCTCCCGGAGGAGGGCCAGGCTGCGGCCGACCAGCGCGGCAGCGAGCCCGCGGCGACGCCACGGGCGGCGCACGAAGACGCTGTCGAGCAGGCCGCGGCGCCGATCGAGCACCTCGTTCTCCTCCTCGTCGATCGTGTTGATCACCGCTCCGGCGATCTCGTCACCGTCCCAGGCGATGACGAACAGCGACGGGTCGAAGTTCGGCTCCTTGAGCCAGATCTGGAAGGTCGCCTCCGACGCGTCGAAGCCGCCCCAGTGGTCCAGGAACGCCTCGGTGTCCGCCGCGAAGAGGCGGCGATAGCCCGCGTCGTCCGACACCGGGTCGAATCTCCATCCCCTCGGGCAGCGGCGGCAGCTCGATGTCGTCGAGCGTCGGACGGACCATGTCGAAGAAGTAGCGGACCGGCCGGTAGCCCGCGCCGGTGATGAGGGCCACCGCACCCACCCGGCGCTCCGTGGCCCAGGCCCCGAAGACGCGCGGGAGGTCGTCGGGGTGGCCCGCGGCGATCTCGAGCAGCCGTGCCTCGTTGTGGGCGAGGATCGCGGACCCCACCCCCTGCCTCCGCCAGGCCGGGTCGACGTGGCCGCGGGTCCGATACTCCCGCTTCCCGTCCGTCGTCTGCACCCAGTCGACCCAGCCGATAGCCGACCAACTGCCCGGCGACCTCGGCCACCACGATGTCGCGGGCCGGGTCGTAGTTGTCGCGCGGGCTCAGCAGCCAGTTGCCGAGGCCCGCCTCGCTGCTGAGCTCGTCGATCCCGTCCGCCTCGTTGGCGGCGTTGCCGATCCGCACGAACTCGGCGAGGTCCGACGCGCGGTATGGCCGCAGGCCCAGCTGCAAGAGCGGTGCTCATCAGGCGGCCTCCATCGGCTTGCGATAGGCGACCGAGCGCTGATGGACCTGGAAGCCGGCGCGCTCGTAGAGCGCCAGCGCGCCGGAGGGGTTGTCGCTGTCCACGCCGAGCATCGCCTCGCTCATCCCCGCCTCGCGCAGACGCACCAGCGAGCGCGCCACGAGCGCAGCGCCCAGGCCGCGACGACGCCAGGCACGCCGCACGAAGACGCTGTCGAGCCAGCCGCGGCGACGCCCGAAGGCCTCGTTGTCGTCGGCGTAGATCGTGTTCATGACCGCGCCGGCGATCTCGTCCCGATCCCAGGCGACCACCCACAGGTCCGCGTTCCAGTTCGGACGGACGAGCCACGACTCGAACGCCGCATCGGACGAGTCGAACCCGCCCCAGTGATCCTCGAACGCCTCGACATCGGCGTCCCAGAGCTGCTTCTTGCCCGCGCGGTCCTTGGCAGCCGGCCGGACCTCGAGGCCGTCGGGCATCGGCGGCACCTCGATCTCGTCGAGGGTCGGCCGCAGCATCTCGAAGAAGTAGCGGGCGGTCGCGTAGCCGGCCGCGGCCAGCAGCCGCGCGCTTGCGAGGCATTGAGCTCCGACGACCACGAGCCGAGCCCCAGCGGTCGCGTCGAGGTCGCGGCCGCAGGCTGCGCGCGGGCATGCTGCCTCCTGCCAGTCGAGGAGTCCGGTGACCGATGCCGCGGCCCTGCCAGTCCGGGATGGACGTAGCCGCCCAGGCGGAACTCGCGCAGCCCGTCGGTCGTGTCCACCCAGTCGACCCAGGCGTACCCGACGAGGGTGCCGTCCATCTCGGCCAGCACGACGTCGCTGCTCGGGTCGAACCCGGCCATGGGGTGCCCCAGCCAGTTCTCGAGGTCGGCAACGGTCGTGATCTCGTCCATGCCGTTCGCGGCATAGACGGCATTGGCGATCGGCACCATCAGCGCGGCGGGCCCGGTGCCGCCGGTGTGCTGGTGCAGGGTGAGGCCCGGAATCTCAACGGTCATGGCTAGCCAACTCGCTTCAGTTTGCCGGTGCGCTTGGCGTAGCGCTCGGCGCGGCCGAACGCCCACAGGCCGAGCGGGATGAAGACGATCCCCATCAGCAGCAGCGGCCACACGTCGCCGAACAGGGAGGTGACCCCCACCCCGTCGATCAGCCCGGCGCGGACGCCGTGCAGGACGTAGGTGGCGGGGCTGAAGTTCGAGAGGACCTGCATCCAGCCGGGCAGGATGTCGACGCTGTAGTAGACGCCGCTGATCAGGAGCAGCACGGACTGCAGGACGAAGGTCATCTGCGCCCCGCGCTCCACGTACATCAGCGGCAGGATGGCGGTCATGATCCCGATCCCGATGAACGAGACCGAGCCGAGCACCATGAAGGCGGCGGCGGTCGCGAAATTCGCGCGCGCCAGGTCGAGCTCGAAGAAGAGGGCGAGCACGACCAGCACCACCACGGTGTGGACGAAGCCGAACGCCACCGCGTACACGGTCGAGCCGAGCATCTGGGCGTAGCGCCGCACTGGGGCCATGAAGGTGTACTCCAGGGTCCCCTCCCAGCGCTCCCAGCTCGACAGTCTCCGCGATGAAGCTGAAGACGACCGAGAGGTAGTTCCAGAAGACCGCGCCGATGACGAGGGTCAGCAGCAGGCGGTCGTCCCCCTGTCCGGCACCGATGAGCGACACGGCCAATGCGCCCGCGACGGCATAGACCAGGAAGGCGACTTCCCAGCCCCAGTAGCGCTTGGTCAGGTTGAAATTTCGCTCGACGAAGGCGAACGACGCCTTCAGCTCGCGGGTCATGAGTGCCATGTCGTCGGGCTCCGAAGATCTCGTGGAGAGGACCGGCCCAGCCCCTATCGGGACCGGACCGGTCGCCAACGTGCCGGATCGGCTGCCAGGCGCGTGCCAACGCGCACGAGCTGTCGACCGACCCAGCGCCGCACGGGGCGGCGAGACGGCAGGCCTCGGCCGGCGTGCAGCTCGCGTCGCATGCGTGCGACACGATCGGCATGCACCGATCGAAGTACCGTCTGGTCGTGCAGGATCAACATCGTTCATCACCTCCTTTCATCACGATTCGTCGTCTTCGTTCTCGTTTCGTTGGTCGTCGTCGAGGGAGCGGCCGGTGTAGGTCATGAAGACGCTCTCCATGGTCGGCTCCTGCCCGTGCTCGGCGGCCACCTTGGCTCGAAGCGCCTCGGGCGTGTCCTCGACCACGATCCTCCCGTCGTTGATGATCCCGATCCGGTCGCAGAGCCGATCCGCCTCGGCCAGGTCGTGCGTCGTGAGCACGATCGTGGCGTCGTGCGTGTCCCGCAGCTCCTCGATGAAGGTCTGGACGTCCAGCTTCGACCGCGGGTCGAGGCCGGTGGTCGGCTCGTCGAGGAGCAGCAGGGTCGGGCTCGTCAGCAGCGCCCGCGCGATCGCGACCTTCTGCTGCATCCCCCGGCTCATCTGCTCCAGCGGCCGGCTGAGCCGCTTCTCGCCGATCCCCAGCCGGGCGAGGATCGAGATCGCCTCGACCCGCGCCGCCCTCGGCTCCATCCCGTACAGCCTCGCGGCGTAGGCCAGGTTCTCGAACGGGCTCAGCTTCTTGAAGAAGGCAGCGTCCACGCTCACCCGGTTGATGACCCGCTTGACCGCCATCTCGTCGCGCTCGATGTCGTGGCCGAACACCTCGACCCGCCCGGTGTCCAGGGTGAGCAGTGTGCTCACTAGCCGGATGAGGGTCGACTTGCCGCTCCCGTTCGCGCCCAGCACGCCGTAGATCTCGCCGCGGCGGATCCGGATGGTGACGTCGTTCACGGCCATCACGCGCTTGCGCTTGCGCCTGCTCCCGACCACGAACTGCTTCGTGACGTGCTCGACCAGCAGGGCCGGAACGCCGTCGTCCGAGAGGACGCGGTGGGTGCGGGAGGGCGCCGGCGCGGCCGGGCGCATCGGCTCCGTCTTCGGTTGTTCCAGCGTGGTGGTCATCTCGGGTTCCTCTGGGTGATCCGTCATCACTCGCTCGGGTTGTCCTGGAAGGCCGATGAAATGGAGAGAGCCGCGGGTCCCTTGCGGTCCGCGGCTCTTGCTCCTCACCCCGGGGGCGAGCATCAAAAAACCGTGGACCCGATCTGGCCCACGGCTCGTGGCTTGTGCTTGGCGGCCCTGCCGCCTGGCATTCAGCTCGAGGGGGGCGCAGATCTCCCGCCGTCGGCGACGCTGATAGGCGTCGTGAGGCGCTCGAATCGGGCGCTGTACGGGAGACTCATGGCTGACTACGTTTCCTCGTTGAGGTTTCGCCGGGCGGCGCCACACAGCTGTGAGGCAAAGTCGCGGCCGCCGCGGGAGTCTACGACCCACCTCCCCGCCGTGTCAAGGTCATGCGCTACTTGACACGGTTCGTATATTCACGCAATGACTCGTATCGCCAATCCGAGCGCCCGCGTCTACCGCAGCCAGCTCCGGGCCGAGCAGGCGGAGGAGACCCGCGACCGCATCCTGGACGCAACCGTTCGCGTCGCGGCCAGGTCCCCGGCCGGCATCTCCGTCCCGGACGTGGCGCGAGAGGCAGGCGTATCGGTCCCCACCGTCTACCGCCACTTCCGCACGAAGCGTGAGCTGTACGCGGCTGTGTCTCCGCACCTCGGGCGCCGCGCAGGCTTCGGCGAGGTGGCTCAGCCGCACTCCGTGGAGGAGTTCGGCGAGATGGTACGGACCGTCTTCGGCGGCCTCGACTCGCTCGGCGAAGTCGCTCGCCGCGCCATGGCCAGCGCGGCTGCCGATGAGGCACGGCGGGCGCAGATGCCCGCCCGGCTTGCCATGAGCCGGCGCCTGGCGGAGACGGTGGCCCCAGGTGCATCCAGGGCGGACCTCGACCGCATGGCCCGGGTCTTCGTGGTTCTGACCATGTCCTCCGCGATGCGGGTGTGGCGCGATCTCCTCGACTCCTCGGTTGACGAGGCCGCCGACGACATCGAGTGGATGCTCCGCGCCGCCATCCAGGCAGCCAACCGAAGGAGGGACCGATGAGCCCGGCAACGTTCAGGCAGCTCGCGGATGTCCGGATGGCCGACGCAGCCGAGGTCGGCGGCAAGGCAGCCGGACTGGGAGAGCTCTTCGCCGCGAGCGCGCAGGTTCCCTCGGGCATCGTCCTCACCGCGGAGGTCGGGGCCCTTGCGGCAGACGAACGCGCCGAGCTCGTGCGCGCGGCGGCAGCGGACCTGGGCGCGGGACCATTCGCGGTGCGGTCCAGCGCCGTTGGCGAGGACGGGTCAGAGCACTCCTACGCCGGCATGTTCGAGTCCGTGCTCGACGTGACGCCCGACGGCCTGGTGGCGGCTGCGGAACGGTGCCTCGCCAGCGCGCACGCCGGTCGCGTCGCCGGCTACCAGCCCTCCGGGAACGGTCACATGGCGGTGATCATCCAGCAGATGGTCGCCCCCGCCGCCGCAGGGGTGGCCCTTACGGCGGACCCGATCAACGGCGACCGGCGCACCTCGGTCGTGACCGCGGTCCGCGGCCTGGCGGACCGACTGGTCTCCGGCGAGGCCCAGGGGGACGAATGGATCGTCACCGACGACGGGGCGACCCCTCGCCATCGCCCCGAGCAGGCCATCGACAAGCGCCAGGCGATGCTGGTCGCGACCGAGGCACGCCGGATCGCGAACGAGCGCGGGCAGCCGCAGGACGTCGAGTGGGCGATCGACGCCGATGGCGCGCTCTGGATCGTCCAGGCCAGGCCCATGACCGCCCTGCCGCCGGACGTCTCGTGGGAATCGCCGGCGCCCGGCGGCTTCACTCGTCAGCTGCGGTTGGGTGAATGGATCGCGGAGCCGGTCACGCCACTCTTCGAGTCGTGGCTGCTGACGACGATGGAGGAGCGCATGCACGAGCTCCTCCTGAAGTACCTCGGCCAGAAGGCGCCGCGCCCGCTCCATGTCATCGTCAACGGCTGGTACTTCTACTCGCTCAACTGGTTCAACGGACGCTCCCTGTTGCGCAACCTGCCCGGGCTGCTGGCCGCTGCCGTCCGCGACCCGAAGCGCACCGCCGGCATCTTCCCACCCATGGTTCGCCACAGCGTCCCGCTCTTCGAGGGGGATTGGCGGAACGAGCTGCAGCCGCGGTACCGGGCTGCCGTGGCCGACGCCGAGGCGCACGTGGAGGCCCTGCCTGTCGACGAGCTCCCAGCGCTCGTCGACCGCCTCGCGGAGCTCGCCGGAGAGTACTTCCTCTCGATCGCCGCATTGACCGGCGCCGGGTACAAGCTCGAGATGAACCTGGCCCAGTTCCATCGCAAGCACGTGAGCGGAACCTCCGGCGCGACGCACCTGCCGCTCCTCGCCGGCTTCGACGCACCTGGCGACCCCGATCGCCACGCTGTCGTGTCGCTCGACTGGTGGCACCCTGTTGCGCCGATGACCGCCACGGCCATTCGGCCCCCCGAAGACCACCGCCGGCTGGTCGAGGAGCGCCAGGCGGCAGAGGCCGCGGCGTTCGCCAAGCTGGCGCCCTCACGACGACGGCTGCGTGCCTTCCGACGCCTCCTCGCCGATGCCCAGCACCTCATTCCCATCCGCGACGAGCAGACCCGCGAGCTGACGATCGCCTGGCCGGTGATGCGGCGCGCCGTCCTGCGGATCGGCGAGGCGCTGGTCAGTCGGGGCCTGATCTCGGAGCCCGCGGACGTCTTCTGGATGACCCGTGACGAGGCCCTGGCCGGACTCGGCGGCGTCTCTGTTCAGTCGGTTGATGTGGCGGCGCGGCGTTCCCTGCACGACGAGCAGGCGAAGCTCGTCCCGCCGCTGCTCGTCGGACGGTTGGGCCGCATCCTGAAGTCGATGTGGGCGGCCTTCCCGAAGCTGATCGGCGCGGCACCATCGGAGCGCGCAATCGTGTCGGGCACGCCCGCGTCCGCGGGGCGCGCGAGCGGCGCGGTCCGTATCATCCGCGGCCCGCAGGACTTCGACGCGCTCCAGCCGGGCGAGGTCCTGGTGGCCCCGCTCACGGCGCCGGCCTGGACGCCGCTCTTCATCCGGGCGGCCGCGGTGGTGACTGACGTGGGCAGCGCCGCGTCCCATGCGTCGATCATCGCTCGCGAGTACGGCATCCCGGCCGTGGTCGGCTGCGGGGACGCCACGGCCCGTCTCCGAACCGGGATGCGCGTCACTGTTGACGGCACCGCCGGGAACGTCGAGCCGGAGTAGCCGCGGGCTGAGCGTCCCGCCGCGACGGGCGATTCGGCACTGATCGGCCAGCGCCGCACCCCCCGACAATGAACCGGCGAGTCCGGACGTCGCTGCCCGGCAGCGCCATCCGGGGAGTGCTTCCGGCGTCTGATACGGTGGCCGGAGCCAACGGAGGGATGGGAAGGACGACATGAACTACCACCGAGGGCTCCTCTTCTGGGGCCTCGCGCTCATCACCGGCGGCGCGGTTGCGCTGGCCGGCCAGCAGGGCTACATCGACCGGGACTTCCTCGCCGGCGCCTGGCGCCTGTGGCCGCTCATCCTCGTTGCCATCGGCGTCTCGATCCTCGTCTCGAGGACCCCGTACGCGATCGTCGGCACCGTCGTCGCGGCGCTCGTGGTCGGCTCGGCCGGCGGGGCGCTGATTGCCGTGGGTCCGGGCGTCGCGGCCTGCGGCGGAGCCGAGCCGGCCAACCTGACCACCGAGCAGGGCACCTTCGGCGACTCGGCCCAGGTCTCGCTCGACTTCAACTGCGGCACGCTCGCGCTCAGCACCACGGACGGCGACGAGTGGAGCGTGGCGAGCGGCCGCCAGGGCGGCGACCCGGCACGGATCACCTCCGACAGCGGCCGGCTGCACGTGGAGTCGAGCGAACGCGACGGTTGGTGGAATGGCGGACGCCAGCACTGGATCGTCGGCCTGCCGACCGGCACAAGCTATCGGCTCGACATCACCCCGAACGCGGCCGATTCGACGATCGACCTCGGCGGCGGGCAGTTCGAGTCGGTGTCGCTGCAGCCCAACGCGGGCTCGGTGCGCCTTGATCTGACCGATGCACAGGTCGACGACCTCGATCTGTCGCTGAACGCCGGGTCAGTAGTGGTCCTCATCGGCGAAGGGCTGTCGATGAACGCCAGCATGAGCGTCAACGCGGGCTCGATCGAGGTGTGCACGCAGGATGGCGTGGCGATCTCGGTGACGGCCAACCCGAACATCACCTTCTCGAACAACCTCGATGATGCGAATCTGCAGCATGTCGGCGATACCTGGTCGACGCCGGGCTACGCCGATGCAGCTGACCGCGTCCAGATCGACCTGGAGGGCAACGCCGCGAGCTTCGCCCTCAACCCGGAAGGTGGCTGCTCATGAACCGCAGGCTCTATCGCTCGCACACCGATTCGGTCTTTGGCGGGGTCGCGGGTGGGGTCGCGGAGTACCTCGATCTCGACCCGGCCATCGTCCGCGTGCTCTGGGCCCTGCTGGCCCTCATCACCGGTGGCGTCTTCTTCATCCTCTACATCGTGATGTGGGTGGTGGTGCCCTACCGGCCCGACGCCGCTGACATGGCCGCTGGCGAGGTCGCAGCCGGCGGCCAGACCCCGCCGGGCGGGGCGGCGCCAACCTGGAACGCGCAGCCGTATCGCGGCCTGCGGCGGCACCGCTCAGGGAGCGGGTCGTGGGTCTTCGGGCTGATCCTCGTGGTCGTCGGGCTCTACTTCCTCGGGATGGAGTACCTGCCCGACTTCAACCTCGACCGGCTCTGGCCCCTCGGCCTGGTCGTGGTAGGGCTGCTCCTCCTGTTCGTGGCGTTCCGGCGGCGCCCAGCCTGATTCGGCGTCGGCCGGCTGGATCCGCGCGGCTCCGGCCGTCGCGGCAGGCCGGCGAGGGGCGAGCATCTCGCGCCCGAAGAGGGCGAACGCCGCCGCACCCAGCGAAACGAACACGCCGGCGGCCAGCTTCAGGCTGTCCGCGCTGAGCAGCTGGCCACGGTCGCCCTGCGGCGGATCGGGGAACTTGAAGCCGTAGTTCCAGGGAGCCAGCGCACGAGCGGCGTTGATGTACCAGTCCGGCATGGCCAGGGCCGATCCGAGCGGGAAGATCAGCAGCCCGGCTACGACCGCCGCCACCAGGAAGGCGATGGCCAGGGACCGATACGACCACGACCGGAGCCCCTCATCGACGACGTAGGCCACCGCGATCATCGCGACCAGGACGGCGGTGAAGTAGTGGTAGTGGAAGGTCGCCCGCTCGATCCGGGTCCAGGGCAGGTACTGGAAGGCGAATGCGGCCACGATCAGCACGAGGCCCAGCGAGCGCCGGCGCCACGCCTGGACGGCGCACCAGACGATGGCCGGGATCCCGGCCCAGAAGAGGATGGGGTTGCCGCCGTTGTAGATGACCGCCAGCTCCCGCCCGTCGTACGAGTGGCTGTAGAACCAGACCGGCTTCAGGTCGAGCGGCCAGCTCCACCAGGGTGACGCCGCCGGGTGCCCCGCCTGCAGGCCGAAGTGGTAGCCGAACATCTGCGACTGCATCTCGTCCAGCGACCATCCATAGCCCGGGCCGAGGCCCTGGGTGGCGATGCCGTGCCCCAGCTGCAGGTACGGGATGTAGGTGAGGAAGTAGATGAGCAGCGGCAGGACCAGCAGGCAGGCGCCGACCCACGGCCAGGCGAAACCGGCCATCTCGCCGGGGACCATCCAGCGCCGGTCGCTGCTCGGCTGGCGAAGCGAGCGCCACGCCCGCGCCAGGAGCAGGAGCCCCGCCACGGCCAGCATGATCCAGGCCGGCCAGGCCGCCTGCGCGCCACGCGCGAGGAAGGCGAAGATGGCCTCGACCGCGCTGCGCGGGTTCCGCCCATCCACGGTCAGGTAGGCGATCGTGAACGGCAGGCCGATGACCACGCCCACCACCAGGGTGGCCGGCATCGCCCACAGGTCGTCGGGGACGAGGCGGATCGGCTTGCGCCAGACGAGGAGCAGGGCAAGGACCAGCGCCATGAGGCAGACGACGAAGAACGGCCATGGTGCGCCGAGCCCGGCGACGATCGTCAGGAAGCCGATCCCCGCCACCAGCAGGAAGCGACCGAAATGCGATCGGGCCAGGACGAGCACCCACAGGCCGATGAGCGCGTACCAGCCCACCCACTTGCTGGCCGCGGCCAGGCCGATCAGCACGCCGACGAGTGGCAGGACCCACCAGGCGCTCCGCGCCCACCGTCCCGACCAGATCTGCCAGAAGAAGGCGTAGGCCGCCACGATGAAGGTCGCCACGAAGATGTCGTTCATGGCGATCCGGCTCATCACGTAGCTCATCCCGTCGAAGGCCACGAAGGCGGCGGCGAGGACGGCGATCCGGCGTCGCGGGAAGAGGGTCGCGGCGAAGAGGTAGATGATCCCGACCAGCGCGGCGCCGAAGACGATCCCCGCCAGGCGCCAGGCGAAGGCGTTCGAGCCGGCGTCGATTGAGACCAGGCGCCCCGCGCTTCCCTGGTCGGTGGAGACGAGGAGCAGGCCGTGGTCGTCGTCCTGCGCCTCGTCGGAGATGTCGAACGCCATCGCCAGGGGCGCGCCAGGGAGGATGGTGGTGTCGAAGGTCGCGAAGCCGGCGCTCTGGGTGCCGCCGTTGCCCAGCGGCTGCACCGTCCACACGGCTGGTTTGTTCAGCCGAACGTCGGTTCCGGCGACGTAGACGATGTTGGCCACCTCCTGCCAGCCGATCGCCACGGCCGGCCCAGGGAGCGGGACGGTGTCGATCAGCCCGACGTTCTCGTCGAAGACGCTCAGCCCGCCCTGGACCGGCCCGTGCTCGTTGTCAGCGGGGAGCGGCCCGATCGGGACCCAGATCTGGAGGTTCTTGCCGCTTCCCTGCACCAGCAGCGGGCCGGCCGGCGCCGAATCGAGCTTGATCGAGCCGCCCGCTCCGCCAACGTCGGTCGCCGGCTGGAGCGTGGCACCATCCAGGACCACCAGGCTGGAGCCGGCCCGGTCGACCGCAACCACCGTCGGCCCCGTCGGCGCGTCGCCGCTCCCCGTCGGCGCGTCGCCGCTCCCCGCCGCGACGTAGCCGATCCCGGTCGACACGAGCTCGGAGCTCGCCAGCTCGACCCCGGTGTCGCGCTCCACCTCCACGATCCCGTTCGGCCCGCGGAAGAGGAGGACGGTCTGCCCGGCGGGAACCAGGATCTCGTCCACACCCGCCAGCCCGGTCTCGATCTGGGCAACGCCGGGCGGCGGGCCTCTCTCCCCCGTCTGCGCCAGGAAGGAGGTCAGGTCGTAGGCCGATACGGAGCCGCTCGCTGCGTACCCGACCAGGAGCCGGTTGCCGTCCTCGTCGTACGCCAGGCTCGCCACTGCCCCGAGCGCATCCCACGAGGCAACCTGCCTGCCGGTCAGCACCTCGCGGGCGGTGATGGTCGCGTCGCCGGTCGTGGTGAAGACGATCGACCTCGGACGCGTCTGGGCCGTGCGCTGCGGCGCCACCGCCATGGCGGTCGCCGGCGCCTCGAGGTCGGTACCGCCCACGACCTTGTTCGGGTCGGCCGCCAGAATGCCCGCCGCGATCAGGTACTTGGCCAGCGGCGGGTGCGTCCACTCGTACGTGTCGCGGGTCCAGCCCTCCTGCCAGTCGGCGAGCCACTCGGTGGCCGAGCGGGCGTGATACACCTCATCGAAGTGCGTGTGGCGCGGGATCTCGAGGCGCCACAGGCGGAAGACGAAGGCGGCGACGACCAACGTGGCGAGCAGGAGCAGGTCCACCCGATCCAGGCGTCGGGGAGGCTCGTCGCGGTGGGCCGGGTCGCGACGCAGCCAGCCCGGGAGCCGCGAGCCACGCGGCGCGGCGCCGGCAAGCCCGATCTTGGCCGGGGCGGGCAGCGGCGTCTGGACGCGCGGCGCGGCGGGAGGCAGGCCCTCCGCGGGCACGCCGACGCCCATCGCCGCGGCCCGGACCAGCAGCCAGGCGAGGGCGATCACGATCATCAGCGAGAGGAGGTAAATGCTCGTGTCGTTGAAGAGGACGGAGGCGAGGACCGGGTCGCGCGGCATGGGGAGGCGCAGGAGGCCGGGGTTCATCGGGAAATCGCCACCGGCGAACGAGAAATCGGTGGTGTAGAGCCAGTAGACGTTGGCGAAGAACGAGACCGTCAGGACTCCATACAGCGCGGCCCATTTCCAGGTCCGTGCCACCAGCGGGGCGGCCAGCGCCAGGGCCGGGAAGAGGTACCGCTCATGAACCCGGGTCGGGAGTGCGAAGAACGCGACCGCGAGCGTCAGCGACCCGACCAGCAGCCCCGCTGGGTCGTCGCGGCGCGCCACCGTCCAGAGCGCCACCAGTGCCGCGAACCCGAACAGGATCGCGCCGACCAGTTGCCAGCTGACCGACACGGAGCCGAGCACGAAGGCGATCCCCGAGCCGTCCGCGCATGTCGGAGGGAGCGAGTCGCATCCCCAGCGGTAGACATCGCCGAGCCCGGTCCAGGGGTTGCGCCACAGGTTGAAGGCGTTGACGGTGAGCCCCTGGTAGGTATTGCTGGCCGCGATGAAGCGGTCGATGAGGCTGTGGACCGGATCCGCTGGCGCCCAGATCGCCAGGCGAAACGGGAAGATGACCAGGACCAGGGTCCCGAGCCCGCTGGCCAGCGAGGTGAGGATCCGGATCCGGTCCGGCCTCCCGGCGAGATCGGGATCCGACGAGCGGCCGAACAGATGCCGCTTGATGCCGACCACCGCGACGAGGGGGATCAGGAACCCGAACTGGAACTTCACGAGCATGGCGACCACGGCGCCCGCTGCCGCTGCCTCGGTCCAGCCTCGTGCGAGGAAGTAAAGGCTCGCCAGCAGGACGAGCGTTCCGACTGAGTCGACCTGCCCCCAGACCGCCGAGTCGAAGATCGTGCCGGGGTTGAAGAGGTAGATCACCACGGCCACCAGGCCCAGCCGCTCGCCGCTCCACGAGCCGAGCCAGCCGCTGCCCCAGCGCCGCGCGTAGGCGAAGAGGAGCCAGGCCACGCCCGCGTCGGCCAGGATGCCGGGGATCTTCACCAGGCCGGGCGTGATCGACACGCCAACGATCGGTTGGAGTACTCGCGCGATCCAGCCGAGGCCCCACAGCACGTACATGTAGCCCGGCGGGTAGTCGGCCAGGTAGCCGGGCTGGTAGAACTCGCCGGGCCCGCTCGCGGCCATGCGATTGGCCCAGATAGCGAAGTCGCCGACATCCACCCGGAAGCCCGAGAACGGCAGGTAGGCGCCACCGATGACGGCGCGCAGCAGCACGCCGAGCACGATCAGGATGACGACGAGCGTCGCGGGGTCGAGCGGCAGGCCGCGTTCGATTGGCCTCGCGCCCCGCTCCCTGACGGAGTCGCGGGTCATCGGTGACGGCACCTCGCTATCGGCGCCTGGGTGTGTCGTACGCCAACTTGGGCCGGAGTATACATCCGGGTTTGGGACGCCCCCGGAGCGGGGTCGGTTGCGCTAGGGTACCGACCGTGACCTCCCCCACCACCTCCGAGCGCCCGCGCCTGACCTTCTTCTTCCCCGCCTACAACGAGGAGGAGAACATCGAGCGGACCGTCGAGCGGGCGCTGGCCGAGATCGGTCCGCTGGTGCCGTCGATCGAGGTCCTGGCCATCGACGACGGCTCCACCGACCGCACGCCGCAAATGGCCGATGCGCTGGCTGCCGCCGACCCGCGGGTGCGGGTGCATCACCAGCCGAACCGTGGCTACGGTGGCGCCATCAAGGCCGGCTTCACCGAGGCGCGCGGAGAGCTGATCTGCTTCTCGGACGGCGACCTGCAGTTCGACCTGCGCGAGATGAGCCGTCTCCTCGAGCGGCTCGACGACGAGCGCAAGCCCGTCGACGCGGTGATCGGCTTCCGGATCAGGCGTCGCGATCCGTTCCATCGGATCTTCATCGCCAAGACGTACAACGCGATCGTGTCGGTGGCATTTGGGCTGCGGGTGCGCGACATCGACTGTGCCATGAAGCTCTTCCGGCGCGAGGTCTTCGACGGCCTGCGGCTGGACGCCGAGGGGCCGTTCCTGTCGGCAGAGCTGCTCATCAAGCTGCGGGCGCGCGGCGTCCGGATGGCGCAGGTGGGGGTCAACCACTTCCCCCGGACCGCCGGCCAGAACACCGGGGCCAGCTTCGGCAAGATCCTGCGGACGTTCCGTGACCTGGCGAAGCTGCGCTGGGACCTGTGGACGAAGCGCGACGAGGTCCTCGGCCGGCGGGGCTGAGCCCGTCAGGCCCCCTGCTCCTCGCTGGGCGGACCCTTCTCGCCGCCCTCCAGGTCCACGTCGAGCGAGTTCACGAACTCGCGGAAGATGGCGAGGTTCTCGTCGGGCTCGTCGCCCGGCCCGGGGCGATCCGGCTCGACCCCGGCCTCGTCCAGCACCCGCTCATCGACGTAGATGGTGGACCCGGTGCGCACCGCCGTCGCGATCGCGTCGCTCGTCCGCGAGTCGATCTCCGCCTCGCCGCCGTCGGCGGTCTCGAGGTAGAGGCGGGCGTGGAAGGTCCCGTCGGTGACGTGGGTGACGACCACGCGACTGATGTTCGAGTTCAGGGCGGCCACCACGCTCACCAGCAGGTCGTGCGTGAGCGGCCGCTCCGCGTTCAGGCCCTGGAGGCGCATGGCGATGGCGTTGGCCTCGGACGGGCCGATCCAGATCGGCAGGTATCGCTCCCGGTCGGACTCCTTGAGGATCACCACGTGCTGGCTGGACAGCATGTGGACCCGCACCGACTCCACGATCATCTCGACGAGCCGAACGCGGCCCGAGGGCTGCTCTGCCATGGCCCGATTCTAGTTGAGGCTACTCGAGGACGACGCGGACGATGCGTGTCGGGGTGAGGAGGTAGGCGACCGGCGGGCCGTCGGCCACCGAGGCGACGCTCAGGGCAAGCACGTCATCGAGCAGCCCCGCCCGTGGGCCGCTGCGCGGCGCCAGCCATTGGCGCAGGAACGAGCCGTCCGCATGCTGGTAGGCGAGGATGCGGGCGTTCGCCGCGTCGTACACGTAGAACGTCTCGCGGTCGCCGATGGTGGCCCCGTCGAGGAGGCGATAGTCGAGCTCCGGCCGGACGGCGGCGTCGGGCGGCGGGTCGAGCGAATAGTCCTCCTGCGCGAGAGGCGTCCCGAAGTTGACTCGCGTCACCGTGCGCGCCTGCAGGAGCCAGAGGTTCGCGTCCACGAACATGTCGCGCGCCTCCGAGACAGGCAGGTCGGGGCGTTCGACGAGGTACGGCTCCGGCGGGTCGGGATAGCGGACCGGGATCACGTCGCCAGGCCCCCACTTGATCACGTCCTCCTGGCCGGGGTCGACCAGGTACAGGTTGAAGATCTCCAGCGGGGGCCGATGCTGGAGCGCCGTGAGCAGCCGGCTCTCGGACGAGACGGATTCCAGGCCGATGAGGCCGAGGGGATGCGCGACCTGCTCCACGAGGTCGAAGCGCCATGCATGCCGGTCGCGATCCAGGAGCACGACGTCCGTCGCGGCGGTCGCGATCATCCACGGCGCGCCGGCCGTGATGCCGCCGAGGTCCTCGCCGGCCCGATACAGGACCGTGGCCTCGCCGGACGCCGGATCGACCCGGATCACCCGTCCACGACCGATCTCGGCGACCCACAGCGAGCCGTCGCTCGCAACCACCATGTCGATCGGGTCGATCCCGGTGAACGCCGTCGCCAGGTCCGCCAACGTGGTGCTGGCGAAGAGGCGCCCGACGGCGTAGATCGTGTCGAGGCCGCGCTCGGCCCGGGAGCGCAGCGGGTCGAGCGCCTCCGGCGCCACCCCCACCTCTGAGGCTCGACCGATGGCGGCCAACGCATCGGTCAGCAGCCCCGCCGCTCGCGTCGGATCGCGGTCGACCAGGTCGCGGCCGTCGACCCGCTCCTCGACGGTGCCCAGCAGGTCGAGCGCGTCGCTAATCGCCGTGCGGGCGATCGACGCGCGCAGGATCGCGTCGGTGGGCCTCGGATTCGGGAGGCTCGCCACCGTCGCACCGACTGCCAGCAGCGCGGCCACGGCACCGATCCCGAGCAGCCCGCGCCGGCGGCGGCGCCCCTCCTCGCGGACGGCGGTGCGCGGGATGCTGGTCGGGTACTGGGCACGGCGGCGCGGGACGAACGCGAGCGCCATGTTGACCCCCACCAGCAGTCCGCGGGCCAGGGCCCGCTGGCCCGCGTCGATCGCGTCGCCGCCCCGGTGGAGGAGATGCCCGATCGCGTCGGCGAGCGGGACCGGGCTGCGGTCCGGCAGCCCCGCCAGCTCCTCGTGGGGATGGACCGGCTCGAGCTGGTGGGTGGCGGCGGTCGCGGCCAGCTCGACGAGCTCGAGCGCAAGCAGGCCGTCCGAGCCCTGGCCGCCGCGGATCAGGAACAGCTGGTGCAGGTGCTCGACGGCGGCCGCCGGCCGCAGCGTGGCCAGCGCTCGCTGCACCTCGTCGACCCCGACCACCTGGGCGACGTTGCGTGACAGGAGCGCCACCCGGTCGCCGGCCGCCAGTTCGCCCTGCCAGGTGTATGGCCGGATCTCGAGCGCCTCGCCGAGCGACTCGGCCACGCGCCGTTCGCGAACGCGCGGATCCTCCTCGTCGACGGACGGTGGCGGGGGCAGCTCGAACATCCGCTCCCCGCGCACGATGACCGCGGCAGCGGGACCAAGCTTGGCGACGTGCCCCTCGCGGCCGCGGACCACGAACGCAACGATGCTCACGCCACCGCGCCGGGTCAGTCCCAGGCGCGACCGCTGGTGGTAGAGGAGCCGGTTCGCCCCAATGAGCGCCTTGCTGATGGCGCCGATGGCCCCGGCCGAGAGGTCGTAGTAGTAGTCACGCTCGATCCGTTCGAGGGCTTCAGCCGCCGCGCGGCCGAGCGCCGGATCGCCACCGGTGACCTGCGCGAGGAGGAAGAGGCTGCCCTTCGTCCGCACCTCGGACCCGGTCGTCGGCTCGCGGAAGCGGACGAGGTCCAGTGCGTCGGGGGCGCGCTCGTCGCCGGCCAACAGGCCGATGCGGGTGGCCAGGCGGTTGCTCATCGGAATCCGCGGGACTCGAGCGAAGGACGGCGACGCGCTCGATTATAGGGAGCGCCCACCCCCCGAACGAGCCACCGAAACGGCGACCCGGGTGAGGACGATCGTCGCCCCCGGGCGCCCCTCCATCTGCCGGTTCGCGAAGGCGAGGAGCGCCTCAGCGCGCAGCCCGAGCTCCTGGGCGAGGATCGGCTCGGAGGCCTCCACCTGTGCCGTTCCGGCGCGGACGGTGATGAGCCGCGAGGTGAGCCCGCCTCGCTCGAGGCCGGCGGCGCTGACCGCCTCCTGCCAGGCCAGCCGCGCCTGGGCCAGCGCGATCTGCTCCGCCGCCCCGGGCCCCATGCAGGCCAGCAGGGCTCGTTGCACGGCGCTGGCGGCCTCCTCGGTGCGGCTCATGCCACGCGTGGCGCCTGCGAGAGGCGCCCCTCGCCGACCTGCCAGATCGTCACGCCCCGTCGCCCGGGTGGCAGCGTCGCCAGGTCCGCCATCGTCACGAGCACCTGGCCACGCTCCAGGAGGAGCGAGAGCGACCGGTCGGAGCGGTCCGCGTCGAGCTCCGAGAAGACGTCGTCGAGGAGGACGATCGGGGTGGGGGCGCCATCGGCTCCGAGCAGGTCGGTCTCGGCCAGCTTCAGGGCCAAGATGATCGTGCGCTGCTGTCCGCGGCTGGCGTGCGTCGCCACCTCGCGGCCGGCGAGCTCGACCCGCAGGTCGTCTCGGTGCGGCCCCGCCAGCGAGACGCCGTTCCAGAGCTCCTTGTCCCTAACCTGGACGATCCGTCGCCGGTAGGCGGCCTCCAGCTCGTCGAGCGCGGGAGCCGGTCCCGTCGTCGCAGGCCGCTCGGGCCAGGCGTCCTTCAGCGTGTCGGCATAGGTGAGACGAACCTGCTCGCCGCGCTCGTCGGCCGGCGCAACGGCGTCGTGCAGGGGCGGCAGGGCGGCGGCCAGGTCGGCCACCAGGTCGAGCCGCGCGGCCATGACCCGCGCCGACACGATGGCGAGCTGCTCGTCCCAGAAGGCAAGGCTGTCCGGCGTGGCTTCCTCGCGCCGGATGGCGCGCAGCAGCGCGTTGCGCTGGGCCAGGATGCGTCCCAGCTCGGCGAGGTCCCGCGCCGCGGCCCGATGCCGCTGGGCGAGGATCGCGTCGAGGAAGCGACGCCGCTCGGAGGGAGCCCCCACCAGGAGCAGCATCTCCTCGGGGCGGAACAGCACGACCCGCACCGTGTCACCGACCGCCGACGCGCGACGCGCCAGGCCATTGACGGTCACGCGCTTGCGGATCTCCGCCGGCGCGTCCTCGGCCGGCACGATGAGCTCCACCCGCGCGGTTTCGGTCCCCTCCGAGAGGTCGAGCCGAACCCGGGCGAATGGCCGGGCGTGACGGACCAGCTCCGCGTCGGATCCAGCCCGGTGCGACCGCCCGGTCACGGCAACGAAGATCGCCTCGAGCAGGTTGGTCTTGCCGGCGCCGTTCGGGCCGGCCACGATCGTGAGGCCCGGCTCGGGGTGCAGCTCGGCGCTCGCGTAGCTGCGGAAGTCCTCGAGGAGGAGTCGGGTCAGGCGCACGGAGCTGCTCCGGCCACCGGCGGGGTGGCCTTCCCTAGGATGCCGTCCGGACCGGCATGATCACGTGCACGTAGTCCTCCTTGCCGACCCCGCGGATCACGCCGGGGGCCAGCGGACCGGAGAGCTCGAGGGCCGCCTGCTCGGCGCCCAGGTTGCTCAGCACGTCGATCAGGTAGCGAGCGTTGAAGGCGATGCTGGTTGGCTGGCCGTCGATCGTGGCCTCCAGCGCATCCGCCGCGTCGCCGACATCGGCGGCGTGAGCGGTGATCGCGACGCCGTCGGCCGCCTCTCCCCCGATCTCGATCTTCACGATGTTGGCGCTGTCGCGCGCGAAGATGCTCGCCCGCCGCGCCCCCGCCAGGAAGAGCTCCCGGTCCAGCACGGCGCGGCTGGTGTGCCCGGTCGGGATCACCGGCTCGTAGTTGGGGAACTGGCCCTCGATCAGGCGGCTGACGAGGTCGATCCCGTTCACGTGAAACAGGACCTGGCTCTTGTTGGGCGTGACCGTGATCTCGATCGACTCCTCGGCGTCGGGCATGATCCGCATCAGCTCCGCGTAGGAGCGCGCGGGCACCACGATCGTGATCTCCGGCGTCACCGGCTTGGCGAGCTCCAGGCTGCGCACCGCGATGCGGTAGTTGTCGGCGGCGGCCAGCGTCATGCGGTCACCCGCCAGGCGGGTCAGCACCCCGGTCAGGATCGGGCGGCTCTCGTCGCTGGCGGCCGCGAAGACGACCTCGCCCAGGGCTTCGCGCAGGGCGCGCGAATCGGCGCTGGTGATCGGGGTGTCGCCGATGGCGGCGACCACCGGGAACTCGTCCGCCTCGATGCCCTTGATCGACGAGCGGCTTCCGCCGCAGGTGACCTTCAGGGTGCGGTCCTTGGCGGAGAACTGGAGGTCGATCCGCTGGTTCGGCAGCGACGACACGAGCTCGGTCAGGAGCCTGGCCGGAACGGTGATCTCGCCCTCATCGGTCACCTTGCCGGGCACCCAGCAGTTGATGCCGATCTCAAGGTTGGTGGCGGTCAGCTTGAGGCCGGCATTCTCGGTCTTGAGCAGGACATTGGCCAGCACCGGCAGGGTGGCCCTGCTGCTGACGGCTCGCCCCACCACTCCCAGGCCGCGCGCCAGGTTCTCCTGCATGACCGATACGTTCATTCCGACCTCACCCTACCGCCCGATGGAGGTTCTCCACGGGCCTGTTCGTCACTCTATGAAGCAACCAGAAGAATACTCATCCGTAGCCGTCTCCAGTAGGCGTGTGGACGGTGTGGATCGCCACGCTCGTCCGTGCTCAGCCTCCATGCCGATAACCGCCCCGTGTCGGTGGGTATCCAGCACCAGGATGAGCCTCCGCTGTGGATGGCTCGCCCCATCCGGTTGACAACCCCTCCCGTCTGCGCCTGCCGACCAGGCGGCTTCGTCCACACCGAGCCCTGGTTCTCCACCACCAGACGGCGATTCTCCACCGATGGCGACCGTCACTCGGAGTAGATCATCTCCCGCACCGCGCTCACCTCGCGGCGCATCTCGTCGTTCTCGGCCAGCTCCCGGGCGATCTTGTCGTAGGCGTGCAGGACGGTCGAGTGGTCCCGCCCCCCGAGCTCGGCGCCGATGCGCAGCAGCGAGATGTCGGTCTCCTCGCGGATCAGGTACATCGCGATCTGCCGCGGCACCACGATCGCCTTGTCGCGCTTCGAGGAGCGCAACTGGTCCAGGTTCACCCCGTAGTAGTCCGCCACCGCGCGCACGATGCGCTGCGGGGTGATCGAGCGCTTCTTGGGGTTGTACATGACATTCGAGAGGACCGCGCTGGCCAGCTCGTTGTTGATCGGCATCCCGGACATCGAGGCGTAGGCGACCACCCGGTTCAGCGCGCCCTCCAGCTCACGGACGTTGCTGACCACCTTGCGCGCGATGAACTCGATCACCTCGGCCGGAATCAGGTTGAGCTGGTCCTCAGCCTTGCTGCGCAGGATCGCGATCCGGGTCTCGAGGTCCGGCGGGGTCAGGTCCGCGATGAGGCCCCACTCGAACCGGGAGCGGAGCCGCTCCTCGAGGGTGGTGATCGCCTTCGGCGGCCGGTCGCTGGAGAGGACGATCTGCTTCCCCGCCTCGTGGATGGTGTTGAAGGTGTGGAAGAACTCCTCCTGGGTCCGCTCGCGCTCGGCGATGAACTGGATGTCGTCGATCAGCAGCACGTCGATGCGGCGATATCGGTTCCGGAAGTCCTCCATCTTCTGCTCGCGGATCGAGTTGATGAAGTCGTTCGTGAACTTCTCGCTGGTCGCGTAGAGGATCCGCTTGCGCGGGAACTTGACGGAGACCGCGTTGCCGATGGCGTGCATGAGGTGCGTCTTGCCCAGCCCCACCCCGCCGTACAGGAAGAGCGGGTTGTAGGCGTGGCCCGGCCGCTCCGCCACGGACAGGGCCGCGGCGTGCGCAAGTCGGTTCGCGCTGCCGACGATGAAGTTGCTGAACGCGTAGCGACCGTTCAGGTTGACGGTGTTGCCGCCGGCCGAGGCGGGGGGCAGCGGCAGCGCGTCGTCGTCGGACTGCGCTGGCACCGGACCTGGGGCATCGGCCACCACGAACTCGACCTGGACCG
Organism: uncultured Chloroflexia bacterium; assembly: GCA_963807915.1. GTDB lineage: Bacteria > Chloroflexota > Limnocylindria > QHBO01 > QHBO01 > CF-167. The sequence goes on from CAWEDO010000002.1 coordinate 652,743, forward strand.
ATCCGCCCACCACCCGCGCCAGGGTCTGGCTGATCAAGGTTCGGTATCGGTTGTCGAGCCAGTCACGGGCAAAGCCGTTCGGGGCCGCGATGCGATAGCGGTTCTCGTCGAGGTCGACGAGCGACGTGTCCTTCAGCCAGGTCTCGAAGTTGGCGGGCGAGAGAGAGACCTGCAGCTCGCCCAGGACGGCACGCCATACCTGCTTCGCATCCATCGATAGCCAACTCCCAATCGAATGAGCCGCGGCGTTCCGGCACGTGTCGAGGACCTCCCTCGGGGCACTCAGAGCCGGTCAGATGGGCGTCGGGCCTCGGGGGTCGCGGTAGTGTAGCAGCACCCTTTCGAGGCGGGCAATGGATTCGTTCAAGTTGCCGTCGGAGCCGGCCGGATCCGGGGCGAGAGGTTTGACACTCCCCTCGGAGCGTCGTTAGAATCGCCCGGCAGAGCGAGACGGGCCGCAGCACAGGGCCATCGCGTGAGGCTGGCGAAGACGCCAGCCATTCTTGTGTTATCGACCCACATCGCCGCCGCTGAACGAGGACAGGCACGCACTCATGAAGAGGACCTACCAGCCCAAGAAGCGCGCCCGGAAGCGGGAACACGGCTTCCGCGCTCGCATGGCTTCGAAGGGTGGTCGCCGCGTGCTTGCCCGTCGTCGGGCGAAGGGGCGCGAGAAGCTCAGCGCCTGACGCGCCGAGGACGCGAGGTGCCGCCCCTTGAGATGCTTCGGCGCAAGGCGGACTTCGAGGCAATCGGACGCCACGGGACGGTTCGCTCCAGTCGCCTCCTGGTCCTGCGATCGATGCGGACCCCGGGGTCGAGGACGAGGATCGGGCTGAGCACACCGCGAACGCTCGGCGGCGCCGTCCAGCGCAATCGGGTACGGCGTCGGCTGCGGGACCTGCTCCGCGAGCAGCTGAACGCCACGGAAGGGGGCCTGGACCTGCTCCTGATCGCGCGGTCGGAGGCGGGCTCGGCAACGTATTCGGAGCTGCGAGATGCACTGCGATCGCTCCTCGAGCGATCCGGAATCGGTGGATGAGGAAGATCGGGCTCGGGCTCATCGTCGCGTACCAGCGGCTCTTCGCATGGCTGCCGCCCAGCTGCCGCTATACCCCGAGCTGCTCCCAGTACACCTACACCGCGATCGAGCGCTACGGCCTGCTGCGGGGGGCCTGGATGGGCGCTCGCCGCATCGGTCGTTGTCACCCGATGCATCCGGGCGGCTATGACCCGGTCCGCTAGAGAGAACACCAGACCTTGACACCCCCGATCGGCGCCGGATTCCTGGGGATCGAGCACTTCACGCCCCCGTGGGACGTCTTCTTCCTGCCGCTCTTCAACCTGCTGATCGCGTCGTATCGGCTCATCTTCAGCGACTTCGCGCTGGCCATCATCGTCTTCACGATCGTCATCCGGACGCTCCTGGCACCGCTCTTCGTGCGGCAGATCCAGTCGCAGAAGGAGATGCAGCGGATGGCGCCGCTCATCCGCGAGGTCAACCGCAAGCACAAGGGCAACCGGACCAAGATCGCGGAGGAGACCCAGGCCCTCTATCGCGAGCACGGCGTCAACCCCGCTGCCGGCTGCCTGCCGGTCGTGCTGCAGCTGCCCCTGCTCTTTGCCCTCTACCAGGCGCTGATCCGGGCATCGAACGTCGTTACGCTTTCGGTGAAGGACGCCGCGTCGGATACCTTCACCCAGCTGCAGGCGGCGCTCCCCGGCATCGAGAAGCTGCACGACATCAAGGACGCCGCCGGGGCCATCACCCAGGTCCAGTACGCCGCGCCGGTGGCGGGTCCATGCAACCTGTCGCAGTTCGAGGTCGCGAACTTCACCCACTTCCTGCCCTTGAACTGCCAGCTGGTCGACCCGCTCAAGCTCACCGAGCCGATCAACACCCACGTCTCCTGGCTCTTCAATCTGGACCTGGCCCAGGTCGACAAGGTCTTTGGCTTCCTCATTCCCGGCCTGGGCTTCACGATCTCGGCGCTCGCCGTCCTCGCCGCACTCCTGCAATTCGTCCAGGTGCGGATGACCAGCCCCAAGCCGAATCCCGACGACCCGACCTCGTCGACGACCAACACGATGACCTACCTGTTCCCGCTCCTCACCATCTGGTGGGGCGGCCTCTTCCCCAGCGGCCTGATCCTGTACTGGGTCATCTACACCGCCTACCTGGTCGTCCAGCAGTACCGGATCATGGGCTGGGGGAACCTCTTCCCGCTCTTCGGGTGGCAGCCGGGCTTTGCCCCGCCCCCTGAGTCCGGGCTCGTCAGCCGACCACCGCGTCGCGACTCACCCGAGGCAGGGAAGCCGGGGAGCGACGCCGCGCCGTCGAACCAACGTCCAGCTGGCACGCCGGGTGGCGCCAGCCGCCCCGTGCCCCGCCCCAACACCAAGAAGAGACGCCGAGGACGCAAGCGATGACATTTCGAGAGTTCACCGGCAAGAACGTCGAAGAGGCGATCCGCTCCGCCATGAAGGAGTACAGCGCCGATCTGTCCGAGCTCGACATCGAGATCCTGTCCCAGGGGAGCCGTGGCATCCTCGGGGTGGGTGGCGAGGAGGCCCGCATCCTGGCCGCCCCGAAGTCCGCGGTCGCGGCCGCCGACACGGTGCGCGAGGCGCCGGCCGAGCCGGCTGCTGCACCGCCCCCGGCGCGCGAGCCGCGGCGATCCAGCGCATCGGCGCCGGCCGTCGAGGCCGAGCCGATGGTCGCCGACCGGATGGACGCCGAGCGGATCGACGAGCCGATCAGCGAGCAGGTCGCCGACCTCGGACTGGCCGATGATCGTCCCCGCCGCGACGCCGGTGGTCGATCACGGGGCGGCCGCGGCCGCGATGCACGCGGTGGACGCGGCGATCGCCCATTCCGCGACCGACCGCCCCGCGAGCCGCGGGAGGATCGCCCCCCGCGCGAGCCGGCGCCGTTCATCCCCGGCAAGCCGCTCGACGAGCTCACCGACAAGGAGCGCGGAACCCTGAACGAGGCGAAGGGGGTGCTCGAGGAGCTCCTCCGTCTGATGGAGGTGCCCGGCACCGTCGAGGTGGCGACCGGCGGCGAAACCGCGCGCCTCAACGTGCGCGGTTCGGACCTGGGCGTCCTGATCGGCCGCCGCGGAGAGAAGCTGGCCAGCCTGCAGCACATCGTCAACCTCATCGTGGCCAAGAAGGAAGGCGAGTACCACCGCATCGCGGTGGACGTCGAGAACTACCGCGGGCGGCGCGAGGAGCAGCTGCGCGACGTCGCTGATCGCGCGGCGAAGCGCGTCCTGCAGACCGGGAAGATCATCCAGCTCGAGCCGATGCCGGCCATCGAGCGCCGGATCGTGCATATGGCGCTGGTCGAGAATGGAAAGGTGCGGACCCAGAGCGTGGGGGTCGAGCCGAACCGACGGATCGTGATCCTGCCGGCGACCAAGGTCGAATAGCCGGACCGCACAGCATGGAGCGTGCCGCGCCGCCGCTCGAGGCCGCGCGCGCGATCGGCCGTCTCGAGGCCGATGGCCCGTGGGTCGGGTTCGGGTACCGAGGCGGCGAACCGCGATTCGTGGCCGAGGGCTCGGCGGGGATCCTCGATCGACCCGCTGACCGCGACCTGCTGCTGGCGCTGGCGATCGCGTACTTCGCCGACGCCTGCGGCGACGCACCCGCGGAGCTCGAGGCGACGCAGTCCGACCTGTCCGCCCTGGTCCGCCACCTGATGGAGCGCGAGGCGGAAGAACGGGGGCGTGCGCTGCTCGGTGAGGCGATCGACGCCATCGACGACGGACTTGCCGGCGACGCGGTCGCCGAGCGGCTGGAGGCCGCCAGATCACACCGGGCCGACGCGGTCGACCCGGTGGAGCTGCTGCTGCGGAAGGTCCGGGAGGTTGCCGCCGGCCGCTAGGCCGTCGGGTCGTCCTCCGACCGGTCGCCGCCCATCGGCTGGCTCATCGAGTCCGACATGGGCGCGGCCGGTGGCGGGGACATGGGCGCGGCCGGTGGCGGGGACATGGGCGCCGCCGGGGGAGCGGCGGGAGGCGGCGGAGGGGTGCTGCTCGCCATCCCGAGGTTGAACTTGCCGCCCTCTGCCTGGAACTCCTTCCAGCTGGCCCAGCCCATCAGCAGGCCGCCGGCCGTGCTGAGGAGGAGCCCGATGAACCACAGCCCGCCGTAGAGCGCGAACGCTCCCAGGACCGTGAGAATTGCCAGCAGCGACAGCACCGCGGCGATGCCTGCCACGCCGCCCACGATCAGCATCAGGCTCCCCTTGGAGCCCGGCAACGTCGTGCTCGGTGAGAACTGCGGCAGGAAGACGATGATGAGCATCGCGACGCCGGTCAGCAGGGTGAAGGTCCCGCCACCGCCGAAGCTCAAGAGGGCACCGACGATCGCCAACACGGCGCCGATTGCCGCCAGCTTGTCGTTCGCGCTGAGCTTGGAGAAATCCATCAGTTCCAAACGCCTCCCAATGTCATCGCGGCGACGATGCGTGGAGCGCGCTGGGCGTGCCGCGTGGCCGCGACCTTAGCACACGCGCAGCGCCGTTCATAGGCCGATCAGGGCTGGCCGTCGTCACCATTCGCCCCGGTGTCGGACGGCGGTGCGGTTGGCGGCGGTGCGGTTGGCGGCGGTGCGGTTGGCGGCGGTGCGGTTGGCGGCGGCACTCCCGGTACCGGGGGGACCGCCGAGGCGGCGGACATGCCAATATCGAACGTGCCGCCGTCTGCCTGGAAGGCCTGCCAGCCGGCCCAGCCCATCACGAGCGCGCCGGCCACGGCGACCAGGAAGAGGAGCGACGAGAGGTCGAAGTCCTCGAAGGTGAAGCGGAACGTCGTGAGCAGGACGAACGCCATCAGCAGCGCCGCGGCGCCACCGGCAGCGACCATCATGCTTCCCTTCTTGCCCGGCAGCTTCGTGCTCGGCGACATCTGGGGCAGGAAGACGATGACCAGCATCGCCACGCCGAGGATCGCGCCCAGCCAGGTGATGCCCCAGTGGCCCGGGTAGCTCGAGGCTGCCACGGCACCACCGATCACGGTCGCCACGGCCCCGTAGACGGCGAGCTTCTCCGACGCGCTCAGCTTGGACAAGTTCATAGGTCCACGCCTCCTTCACCCGCGGCCTGAGCAGGAAACTGGGCTGCCGCGTATCGGCACGTTAGCACGCCGGGTCCAGCACAATCGCCCTTCACGACGGACGGCGGCCTGCGTCGCCGCAGCCGCCGTCGGATGAGTGCTGGTGGAGATGGGGGAGAATCGAACTCCCCGTCCAGAACCAAGTCGCCGGGAACGTACTACAGATATTTCCGGCCGATTTACGAGCTTCGCTTGCGGGCCCCCGACCGGCGGGGTGCTCCGCTCGCTATCCGGCTGACCTCACGGCCCTTTGATGCCGCTCACCGGAGTCGGCGACACCGCATCTCGCCAAATGACGCCTTCACGGCCCGGCGAGAGGGGGCCGTGTCGGCGCTCGTCGCTATTTAGGCGGCGAGGGCGTAACTATTCTTGCCAGTTACTGGCTTGCCCGCGGTTTTACGAGGCCATGCGGGCGACCTCGACCTGCAGTTCCCGGTCCCTGAGCCCTGTCGAAACCTGACATCCCCACGGACCGATCGAGCAATAAGGGTAGCACGAGCGCCCCACGAGCTCGAAACGAGCTACATCCGCACGCGCTCCTTGGTGGAGCGTTCGAGGTCGCGCCGGGCGTCGCGTTCGGCGATGGTGCGCCGCTTGTCGAATGCCTTCTTGCCGCGCCCGATGCCGAGCTCGAGCTTGGCCATCCCGTTGCGGATGTAGAGCTTGAGCGGCACGAGCGTGAAGCCTTTGGCCTGGGTGCGCCCGATGAGCTCCGAGATCTGGTCGCGGTGGAGGAGGAGCTTTCGGGTCCGGGTCGGCTCGTGGTTGTTCCGGTTCCCCTGCTCGTACGGGGCGATGTGCGCTCCGATCAGCCACGCCTCGCCACGCTCGATCCGGGCATACGCCTCGGACAGGTTGACGCGGCCGGCTCGGATCGACTTGATCTCGGTCCCGGTCAGCGCGAGGCCGGCCTCCAGCGTCTCCTCGATGGCGAACTGGTGGCGCGCGCGGCGGTTGACGGCGACGGTCTTGTCGGGCATTTGGGGAACCTGGCGTTGGGGTGAGAAAGGAAAGAGCCGACCGTATCGGCCGGCTCTCTCGTCGCTACCACACGAAGGGGTGCTAGCGCACCGCCTCGGTGGTGGCGTGACAGGAACTACTCACTGCACACCACCTCCTTTCGTTGGGCCGGATGCTAGCAGCCGTCCGGTTGCCGCGCAATGCCCCGGCTAGGCGGCGAGCCGCAGGTCGGTCAGGGTGGCGGCCGGGGAGGTCAGCTCGGTGACGGCACGGTCGAGCACCGGGTCCTCGTCGGCAGGTGTCCCATCGGGTCGCGCAACGGTGATGTCGGGCTGCACGCCATCGGGCGCGACCGAGTTGTGGTCCGGCGTGAACCAGCGCGAGATCGTGATGCGCACCCCGCCGTGATCGACCAGCTCGGTCCACACCTGGACGGTGTTCTTGCCGTAGGTCGGCTCGCCGATGATGACGCCGCGGCCGCTCTCCTTGAGCGCCGCCGCCACGATCTCGGAGGCCGACGCGCTGCCACCGTTCACGAGCACCGCGAGCGGCAGGCTCGTGTCGGTTGCCAGGCCGTTGCCAGTCGATTCCCAGTTCTTCTTGTCGCCGCCAGAGGACTCCTGGCTGAAGATCGAGCCCGGAGCCGATGAACTCCGAGGCGATCTTCTGCGCGGCGTCGATGTAGCCGCCGGGGTTGTCGCGAAGGTCGAACACGATCGAGACCGCGCCGTCGTCGAGGAGCGTCCCGAGCTCGGTATGGAACTGATCGGCGCTCGCCTGGCTGAAGCCGTGGAGCGCGATGTAGCCGATCTTCCCGTCCAGCATCTTGCTGGTGACCTCGCGCTGCACGATCTTGGCGCGGGTGATCGCCAGGTCGAACGTCCGCTCGCCGCGCTTGACGCTCAGCGTCACCTCGGTGCCGGACTCGCCCCGGACCTTGCCGACCTCGTCCTGCAGGGTCGACCCGTTCACGGTCTCGCCGTCCACCGCCAGGATCTGGTCGCCCGACTGGAGCCCGGCCGCCTCCGCGGGCGAGTCCGCCAGCGGCGCCACGACGACCAGCGCGCAGGTATCGGACAGCTCCGTGCAGGAGGCCAGGTCATCGGGGTTTTCGAGGTTCTTGACGGCCATCTCGGCCCCGATCCCGGTGAACTCACCGGACAGCGAGCCCAGCGCACGCTGGTACTCGTCAGGGGACATGTAGCCGCTGAACGGATCCTTGACCCCATACTCGAAGAGGCCGCGGATGGCGCCCTCGGCCAGCTGCGTGTCGTCGAGCTTGTCGACGAACTGCTCCTTCAGCTTGTCGTAGGCCTCGCACAATGCGGCGAAGGCCTCGGACGGCGCCGCGCAGCTGCCGTCGCGGCTGCCACCGCCAGCGGCAAGGTAGCCACCCGCGAAGAGCAGCGCCCCGACCATGCTCGCCAGCAGGAGCGAGACGACCCACGTCACCGGCGACGAGCCGGGCGAGGTGGGCCGTTCGGGCGGCGTGGTCGGCAGCGGGTTGGGCAGCGGGGTGGGGATCTGGTCGCTCATCGGCGGCGGAGTGTAGCACCGGGCCGGCGCTGACCCGGTTACGGCCCGATTACGTTTCGCTTATCGCCAGCCGAGGTGCGTCACGCCGCCGAGGAGAGGTTGGCTCGCACGCTGATCCAGCTGCCCAGGGCGCCCACGCCGAGGCCGACGCCCAGGATCACGGCCGACAGGACCGCCAGGAACTCGGTGCTGACGGCGGTGGGCATCTGGAAGACCCGCACCATGATCGGCTTGATCGGCTCCCACGCGACCGCCACCAGGATGATGGTGACGACGGCGCCGATGACGCCGCACAGGATCCCCTCGAGGATGAATGGCCAGCGGATGAACGAGTCGCTGGCGCCGACCAGCCGCATGATCTCGATCTCGTTGCTGCGGCTGTAGACCGCGATCCGGATCATGTTGACGATCATGAAGAGGACCGTCAGCCCCACCAGGCCGAGGGCGATGATCCCGACCGTTCGCACGTAGCCGATGATCCCCAGCAGCTTCGTGTAGTTCTCTTGGCGGGTCGTGATGATCTCGACCTCGGGCCGGTCCTGGAGGGCGTCGGCGACGGGACCCGCCTGGCCGGCATCGGTCAGGGCGATCTCCACGCTGGCGTAGAGCTTGATCTCGGCGCCACCCAGGTCGAGCTCCTGGCCCTGCTCCCGATAGAACTCCTTCAGCCGATCGAGCGCCTCGTCCGGCGAGACGTAGTCGACCGACGCGACGCCGGGCAGCTCGAGGATGTACGCGGTCAGGTTGTCGATATCCGCCTGCTCGAGGTTGTCGACGAGGCGCGCGGTGACGCCGACCTTGCTCTCGATGTACTCGAGGCCGCTGTTCAGCCCGGCCAGCACGATGAGCAGCCCGGAGAGCAGCACCAGCATGAGGACAACGGTGGAGGTCGCGGCCAGGCTCATCATCGCGTTGCGCCAGAACCCCTGCCAGGCGCGGACCACGGAGAAGGCGACGAAGCGCACGACGGGCATCGGCTAGTACTCGCGCTCGTACGCGGCGCCCGACTCGTCGCGCACCAGGGTGCCGTGCTCGAGCGCCAGCACCCGGCGGCGCATCGCGTTCACGATCTCCTGGTTGTGGGTCGCCATGAGCACGGTGGTCCCCATCGCGTTGATCTGGATCAGGAGCTGGATCAGGTCCCAGCTCGTGACCGGATCGAGGTTTCCCGTCGGCTCGTCGGCGATCAGCATCGCCGGATCATGGACCAGCGCGCGGGCGATGGCGGTGCGCTGCTGCTCGCCGCCGGAGAGCTGGGCCGGCAGGTGATCGTCGTGCTCGTGCAGGCCCACCAGGTTGAGGAGCCGGGGCACCCGGCGCCGCATCTCGGCGCTGGTCGCGCCGGTCACCTCGAGGGCGAAGGCCACGTTCTCGTAGACCGTCTTGGCGGGGAGCAGCCGGAAGTCCTGGAAGACGATCCCGATCCGGCGCCGCAGGGCCGGCACCTGGCCGCGCCGCATCGCCGACAGGTCGCGCCCGGCCACCACGACGCGCCCGGTGGTGGGGAGCTGCTCGCGGATGAGGAGCCGGATGAAGGTGCTCTTGCCGGCGCCCGAGGGGCCGACCAGGAAGACGAAGTCGCCCTCGGGGATGCTGACGTTCACGTCGACCAGCGCGACCTTGCCGTTCGGGTAGGTCATGCCGACGTCGACCATGCTGATGACCGGGTCGGCGACCTCGGGAACCGCCACGTAGGGGCGGCGCAGGGTATCGGTCATGTTGCCGCCACGCCGTTGTCGTCCCCACCGATCTGCGAGCGGAGGTAGCCCTCGATGAACGCGTCCAGGTCGCCGTCCAGGACCGCTGACGGATTCGAGGTCTCGACCCCGGTGCGCAGGTCCTTCACCATGGTGTACGGCTGGAGCACGTAGCTGCGGATCTGGTTTCCCCAGCCGGCCTCCACGTGCTGCCCCCGCAGACGGGCCATCTCGGCCTCGCGCTCCTCCTCGGCGCGCTCCACCAGCTTGGCCCGCAGCACGGCCATCGCCCGCTCGCGGTTCTGGGTCTGGCTGCGCTCGTTCTGGCAGGTGACCACGATGCCCGTCGGCAGGTGGGTGATGCGCACTGCCGAGTCGGTCTTGTTGACGTGCTGCCCGCCGGCGCCCGATGCCCGATAGGTGTCGACCTTGAGGTCGCGCTCGTCGATCTCGATGGCGGCATCCTCCGGCACCTCGGGCATCACCTCGACCAGGGCGAAGCTCGTGTGGCGCCGATTCTGCGAGTCGAACGGGCTGATCCGTACCAGCCGATGCACGCCCCGCTCGCTCCGCAGGCGGCCGTAGGCCAGGCGCCCGTCGATGGCGACGGTGACGCTCTTCAGGCCCGCCTCCTCGCCCTCGGTCTGGTCGAGGATCTCGGTCCGATAGCGGTTGCGCTCCGCCCAGCGCAGGTACATGCGCAGCAGCATCTCGGCCCAGTCCTGGCTCTCCGTCCCGCCGGCGCCGGCATGCACGGAGACGATCGCCGGTCGCTCGTCGTAGGGCTGCGACAGGAGGAGCCGACCCTCCATCCGCTTCCAGTCGCCGCTGAGGCCGGCGAGGTCGCGCTCGAGGTCCGCGGTCATCGTCGCTCCGCCATCGGGCTCGGCCGCCGCCAGCTCGGCCATCTCGGCCAGTCCGGTGGCGCGTGCGCCGAGCTCCTGCCAGGCGCCGATCTCCTCGCGCAGCTCATCGGCCCGGCGCAGCACCGCCTGCGCTGCGGCGGGATCGTCCCAGAAGCCGGGTTCGGAGGATCGCGAGGTCAGCTCCGCGAGCTCGAGTTCCTTGGCGGGCAAGTCAAAGGCGCACCGCCGTATCGGCCACGAGGCGCGCGAGCCGAAGCGCCTCGTCCTTAATTGCGTCCAAGGGCCGCCACCATGGGAAGCTCCATCTCGCTCAGCCGCACGCTCTTGCTGCGGACCCTGGCCGGGTTGACGCAGGGGCAGTAGTCCTTGCGCGGGCACGAGCCGCAGTTGCCGTCGCAGTCGAGGCTCATGGCGTAGCTGCAGCGCATGCAGTCGCGCTCGCAGACGATGAGGTCTTCGTAGGGGAGGGAGGGGTCTCGGAAGCGGGTGACCAGTGGCAGCTCGTTCGTCGGAGGGTCAGGGGTGAGGGTCTCGGACTCTCGACGAGGGGTCGTCAGCTGCTTCACGTAGCCCTCCTCTTGCAAGGAATCGCGAGGTCACTAGGCCTCGCGATCCTGAGCCCGTATCGTAGCCGGTCGATTCCGATTCGCCAACCCCCAAGTCTTGGCTCAGGCGCCGTGACAGCGCTTGTATTTCTTCCCCGAGCCGCACCAGCACGGGTCGTTGCGGCCGAGCTTCGGCCCAGCCTTCGCCGGCTGCGATCGCGCGCCGGAGCCGTTGCCGCCGGGGTTGGCCGCTCCGGCGGCGGAGGCCGCGACCCCGCCTCCGATCACGTCCGGGCGGCTCTCCATCATCGGTCGGGCCTGGCGCTGCTGTGGTGGCTCGCGGGTGAGGGTCACGCGGAAGACGGTGTGGGTGATGTCGTGGCGGATCGTCGACTTGAGCTCGTCGAACATCCGGTACGCCTCGACCTTGAACTCGTTGAGCGGGTCGCGCTGGCTGTAGGCCCGCAGGCCGATGCCCCGCCGCATGTCGTCAACCGCGGTGAGGTGCTCGACCCACAGCGAGTCGATGACGCGCAGCAGGACGAGCCGCTCGAGGACGAGCATCCCCTCGTCGCCGACCTCGGCGCGCTTGCGCTCGTATGCCTCCTCGACCAGTCCGACGAGGAGCTCCGCGACCTGTTCCGCGTCGACCAGGTCGTCGATCGCCGCCAGGGCGGGCGGCTCGATCGTCGGCACCATGGTCGTCAGCTGGGTCTTCAGGCCGTCCCGGTTCCACTCCGACGGGTACTCGGCCGCCGTGTGCTCGGTGACGAGCGCACGGACCTCCTCCTCGAGCATGGCCAGCACCGTCGGGGCCAGGGTGTCGGAGCGGAGGATCCGCTCCCGCTCGTGGTAGATCGTCTCGCGCTGGCGGTTGATCACGTCGTCGTACTCGACGACGTGCTTGCGGGTGTCGAAGTTGAAGCCCTCGACGCGGGTCTGTGCGCCCTCGATCGTGCGGCTGACCATCTTTGACTCGAGCGCCGTCTCGTCGTTGAAGCCGAGGGTGCGCATGATCGACTGGACGCGGTCGCTCGCGAAGCGCCGCATCAGGTCGTCCTCGAGGGAGAGGTAGAAGCGCGTGCTGCCCGGGTCGCCCTGCCGGCCGGCGCGACCGCGCAGCTGGTTGTCGATGCGCCGCGCCTCGTGCCGCTCGGTCCCGACGATGTGCAGCCCGCCGGCGGCCACGACCCGCTCGCGGTCCTCCGCGCAGAGCCGATCCGCCTCGGCGAGGGCCGCGGCGTACTGCTCGGGTGAGGCGTCGACGACGGTCAGGCCCTTCTTGTGCAGCAGCTCGTCGGCCAGCATCTCCGGGTTGCCGCCGAGGATGATGTCCGTGCCGCGGCCGGCCATGTTGGTGGCGATGACGACGTTGCCGCTGCGCCCCGCCTGGGCCACGATCTCGGCTTCCTTCTCGTGGAACTTGGCGTTCAGCACGCTGTGCTTGATGCCGCGTCGCTTGAGCATCTCGCCGAGCATCTCGCTCACCTCGACGCTGATCGTGCCGACGAGCACCGGCCGGCCGCTCTCGTGCTCCTCGACGATCTCGTCGACGACGGCGGACCACTTGCCCTTCTGGCTGGCGAAGACGAGGTCGGCGAAGTCGTCGCGGATCATCGGCTGGTTGGTCGGGACGGCGATGACCTCGAGGTCGTAGATCTTGTGGAACTCCTCGGCCTCGGTCTCGGCCGTTCCGGTCATGCCCGAGAGCTTGTCGTACATGCGGAAGTAGTTCTGGAAGGTGATGGTCGCGAGCGTCCGCGACTCGTTCTGGATCTTCACCCCTTCCTTGGCCTCGACCGCCTGGTGGAGCCCCTCGCTCCAGCGCCGGCCGGGCATCAGCCGCCCGGTGAACTCGTCGACGATCACTACCTCGTCGTCCTTGACGACGTAGTCGCGGTCGCGCTTGTAGAGCGCCTCGGCCTTGAGGGCCTGCTCGAGGTGGCGAGCCATCGAGAAGTCGTTGTCGAAGAGGTTGTCGACGCCCAGCCACTTCTCCATCTTGTCGGTGCCGGCCTCGGTGATCGCCACCTGCCGGAACTTCTCGTCGAGGATGTAGTCCTCCTCGGCCTTGAGCCGCGGCACCAGCCGAGCGAACTGCACGTACTTGTCGGCCGACTCCTCGGCGGCCCCGGAGATGATCAGCGGGGTCCGCGCCTCGTCGATGAGGATGTTGTCGACCTCGTCCACGATCGCGAAGAAGTGGCTCCGCTGGACCCGCTGGCCCAGGTCGATGACCAGGTTGTCGCGCAGGTAGTCGAAGCCGAACTCGTTGTTCGTGCCGTAGGTCACGTCCGCGGCGTAGGCCTCGGCCCGCGCGACCGGCCGCAGGGCGCGGAGGTGCTCGTCGGTCTGCTGGAACTCGGGATCGACGACGAAGGCCGCCTCGTGCTGGATCGAGCCGACGCTCATCCCCAGTCGCCAGAAGACCTGCGCCGATCCACTGCGCGTCGCGCTTGGCGAGGTAGTCGTTGACGGTGACGACGTGCACGCCGCGTCCGGTCAGCCCGTTGAGGTAGGCGGCCAGCGGGGCGACGAACGTCTTCCCCTCGCCCGTCTTCATCTCGGCGATGGCGCCGGTGTGGAGCACCATCCCGCCGACCAGCTGCACGTCGTAATGGCGCTTCCCCAGCGCGCGCCGCATCGCCTCGCGGACGGCGGCGAACGCCTCGGGCAGGATCTCGTCGAGCACCGCGTCGATCTGCTGCCGCTCCCGCTTGTGCTGCTCCTTGCGCTCCTCGCTGATCCGCGTCGGATCGCCGACCACCAGCTCCGACTCCGCGGCCTCAGCTTCCGTCAGCGCGCGCTGCTCGATCGGGATCAGGAGGTCGCCGAGCGCGTCGCGCAGCCGGGCACGGAACTGCTCGGTCTTGCCGCGCAGGTCGGCATCGGTGAGGGCGGCGTACTCCGGCTCGAGCTCGTTGATGCGGGCAACGGTCGGTTCGAAGCGACGGACCTCGCGTTCATTCGAGTCCGTCAGCCTGGAGAGGAACTTCAGCATCTCAGGCTTCGAGTATATCCGGAAGGGCCGATTTGGCCCTCGTGGCGCCTAGGCCTCGGCTTCTGCGGCTCCGGACTCTTCCTCGTGTTCGTTGTGGCTGCCCCAGAAGGTCATCTCCTCGACCAGCTGGACCTCCGAGGAGAAGAGGGCGCCCACGCTCTCGCCGCGATGGATGCGCTTGATGGCCTCGCCGAAGAGCGGGGCGATGGAGAGGACCGTGATCTTGTCGCGATCGGCCTGGGCGGGCAGCGGGATCGTGTCGGTGACGATGACCTCCGTGATCGGGCTGGCGGCGATCTGCTCGAGTGAGCCCTTCGAGAAGACGCCGTGCGTCGCGCACGAATAGATCGCGGTCGCGCCCTCTGCGACGAGTGCGGAGACCGCCTCGAGCAGTGAGCCGGCGGTGTCGATCTCGTCGTCGATGATCACCGCGGTCTTGCCGGCGACCTCGCCGATGATGTTCATCAGCTCCGTCTTGTCCTCGTTGCCGACCCGCCGCTTCTCGACGATGGCGAGCGGCGCCTGCAGGATCTCGGCGAAGTTGCGCGCCTTCTTGGCGAAGCCGAGCTCGCTGACGACCACGATGTCGGGCAGGTTCTTCTCGCGGATGTAGCGCGACAGGATGTTGACCGCCGTCAGCTCGTCCACCGGGATGCTGAAGAAGCCCTGGATCTGGCCCTGGTGCAGGTCCATGGTGAGGACCCGATCGGCTCCCGCGACGGTGAGCATGTCGGCGACCAGGCGCGCCGTGATCGGCACTCGCGGCTGGTCCTTCTTGTCGGATCGCCCGTAGGCGTAGTACGGCATGACGGCGGTGATGCGCCCCGCGCTGGCCCGCTTGAAGGCGTCGATCATGATCAGCAGCTCCATGACCGAGTCGTTGACCGGTCGCGACGTGGGCTGCACCAGGAAGACGTCCTGCTCGCGCACGTTCTCCATGACCCGCACGAAGATGTTGTCGTTCGCGAACTTGAAGACCTCGGCCTTGCCGAGCTGGGTCCGGAGGTAGCGGCAGATCTGCTCCGCGAGCGGCCTATTGGCGTTGCCGGCGTAGATGCTGAACTCGTCGGCGTACACACGGGTCTCCGGTGCGGGTGGTTCCCGAAGGCCGATTCTAGCGGCTCCGTGCGATGGCTCAGCCCTCGGTTTCGGCGTCCTCGTCGGGAGCCGGCGGCCGATCATCGACAAAGACCGTGATCGAGACGATCCGATCGCCCTCGCCTGGCTTCATGACCGTCACGCCGCGTGACGCGCGTCGGTAGCGGTTCACGCTGCTCACTTCGGTGCGCAGGATCGTGCCCTCCTCGGTGATGAGCATCAGCTCCTCGTCCTCGCGGCCCACCACCCGTACCGCGGCGACCCTGCCCGTCTCCGCGTTGAGCGAGTTGGCGATCACGCCGCCGGTGGCGCGGTGCTTCACCGGGAAGTCTTCGAGCACGGTGCGCTTGCCGTAGCCCTGCTCGGTGACCACCAGCAGCTCCGCTGATGGCGCGACGACCTCCATCCCGATCACCTCGTCGTCGCCCCGCAGCCGGATGCCGGTGACGCCGCGCGTGTCGCGGCCCATCGGCCGGACCTCGGTCTCGTGGAAGCGTGCCGCCTGGCCGTTCTTGGTGGCGAGGATGATGTCGTTCTGGCCATCGGTCAGGCCGACCCAACGCAGCTCGTCGCCCTCGACGAGGCTGATCGCGATGAGCCCGTTGCTCCGGATCTTCGCGTACTCGGCCAGCGAGGTCTTCTTGATCATGCCGCCGCGGGTGGCCATCGCCATGTAGTGATCGGCCTCGAACTGCGGCAGGGTGATGATCGCGCTCACGTACTCGCCCTGGTCGACCATCACGCCGGGCAGGTTGATGATCGGCAGCCCCTTCGCCTGGCGGCTCGCCTCGGGCAGCGTGTGGACCTTGGTGATGAAGACGCGGCCGCGGTTCGTGAAGAAGAGGATGTTGTCGTGGGTGTTGGCCACCAGCAGGTGGCGGACAGCGTCCTCCTCGCGGGTGATCATCGCGAGCTTGCCCTTCCCGCCCCGACGCTGCGAGCGGAAGGTGCCGATCTGCTGGCGCTTGATGTAGCCGCGCTGCGAAAGCGTGACGACCACGTCCTCGGCCGCCACCAGGTCCTCCGCCGTCAGCTCGCGGTTGGCATCCGACTCGATCCGGGTCTTGCGGTCGTCGCCGTACTTGCGGATGAGCTCCTCGAGCTCGTCGCGAATGGCGATCAGGACCTTGCGCGGGTTGGCGAGGAGGTCCTCCAGCTCGGCGATGAGCCGGATCACCGCCTCGTATTCGTCCTCGATCTTCTTGCGCTCGAGCGCGGCCAGCCGGCGGAGCTGCATCTCGAGGATCGCGTTGGCCTGTGCCTCGCTGAGCTTGAAGCGCTTGACGAGCGCCTCCCGGGCGGCCTCCGTGTCCGCCGAGGCGCGGATCGTCTTGATCACCTCGTCGAGGTTGTCGAGCGCGATCTTCAGACCCTCGAGGATGTGGGCGCGTTCGCGGGCTCGCGCCAGGTCGAACTCGGTGCGGCGGCGGATGATGTCGCGCCGATACGCGATGTAGTGCTCGAGCATCCGCTTGAGGCCGAGTGTCTGGGGCTGCCCATCCACCAGCGCCAGCATGTTCGCGCTGAAGCTCGTCTGGAGGGCGGTGTGCTTGAACAGTTGCTGCATCACGGTGTGCGGCGAGCCGTCGCGCTTGATCTCCACGACGATTCGCATGCCGGTCCTGTCGCTTTCGTCGCGAATGTCGCTAACGTCGGTGATCCGCTTGCCGCTGACGAGCTCGGCCATCTTCTCAATGAGCGTGGTCTTGTTGACCTGGTAAGGCAGCTCGGTGATGACGACCGAGATGCGACCTCGGGCATCCTCCTCGAATGCCACCTGCCCGCGGATGACCACCCGGCCGCGCCCGGTTGCGTACATGTGCCGGATGACGTCGACGCGCTCCTTCTCGCCGGTCACGCTGTTGCGCTGGTCCTCGAAGCGGAAGATGGTGCCGCCGGTCGGGAAGTCCGGTCCCCGCACGATCTCGCACAGCTCGTCCACGGACAGGTCCGGATTGTCGATCAGGGCGACGACGGCCTGGCAGATCTCGGTGAGGTTGTGCGGCGGGATGTTCGTCGCCATCCCGACTGCGATCCCGGAGCTGCCGTTGATGAGCAGGTTCGGGAGGCGCGCCGGCAGGACGGTCGGCTCACGCAGGCGGCCGTCGTAGTTGTCGACGTAGTCGACGGTCTCCTTCTCGATATCCGCCAGCATCTCGTCGCTGATCGCGGTGAGGCGCGCCTCGGTGTACCGGTATGCGGCAGCTGGATCCCCGTCGATCGAGCCGAAGTTGCCCTGGCCGTCGACGAGCGGGTAGCGGAGGCTGAAGTCCTGGGCCATGCGCACGAGCGCGTCATACAGGGCCACGTCGCCGTGCGGGTGGTACTTGGCCAGCGCGTCACCAACCACCCCCGCGCACTTGCGGTAGGCGGTGTTGGAGCGAAGCCCCATCTCGTGCATCGTGTAGAGGATTCGCCGATGCACCGGCTTGAGGCCGTCGCGCACGTCCGGCAGCGCCCGCGCCACGATCACGCTCATGGCGTAGTCGATGTAGGCCGAGCGCATCTCGTCCTCGATCGAGACGCGGCGGACGGCGTCAGTCCGTTCGGAATCCATCGGTCCTTCGCCTACTCCTGCATGCCTGTCGCGTTTGTCGCTCTGGTCATTCTCTCGCCCCGGCGACCGTCAGCTCGGCCGGCATCCCGTACCTGGCCTTCAGTGCTGCCTTGTCCGACGGGCTCGCACCCAGGAAGCGGCCATGCGCCTCCGCCACCAGTCGGCCGTCGGCGCCGCGGACTTCGCCACGCACCTGGTAGATCCGCCTCCGGCGCTCGGTGACCCAGCCACGCGCGGCGAGGCTCTCGCCGGGGTTGGCGGGCGACCGGTAGCGGATCGACATCTCGGCGGTGACTGCCCACGAATCGAAGCTCGACGGCGCCCAGGCCATCACCTCGTCCAGGAGCGTGGCCAGCAGGCCGCCGTGCACCTTCTCCTCCCAGCCCACGAAGTTGGGGCCGGGGGTCCATTCCGTGCTGGCCGTCCCCTCGCCGAGCGCGATCGCCAGGTGCATGCCGATCGGGTTCGTCCCGCCGCACGCGAAGCAGTTGTGGTCCGCGAATGCATAGCGGCGGCCGTCGGACGCCTCGATCAGCCGGCTCGTGCCGATGGGAGCCCTGCCCCGCGCGGTGCTCACCAGCGATCGTCCTCCTCGTCGTCCCAGAAGCCGTCGGCACCGAAGTCGTCGGTCCGCGATGGGCGCAGGCAATGGGCAGCGATGGCGAGCGCGAAGGCGTGGCTGACCGCGTAGCCGTCCCGCAGGAAGTTCACAGCCTCGCGTCGGTCCCCCACCCCGTTCGCCTCGAGCAGGGCGCACCAATCCTCGACCTTGCGGCCGGTCTTCCCCTCGACCTGGCGAATGTCGGCGACGTGTCGGCTCGGCATCGGTTCGCGTGAGCTCCTAGAAGTCCAGGTTGCGGACCTTGCGGGCCTCGCCTCGGATGAAGTCGCGGCGGGGCTCGACCCGCTCGCCCATCAGCGTGCTGAACACCTCGTCGGCGGCGGACGCCTCCCGCACGGAGATCTGGAGCAGGGTGCGGGTATCCGGATTCATGGTCGTCTCCCACAGCTGTTCGGGATTCATCTCGCCCAGCCCCTTGAAGCGCTGCACGCTGACGTTCTTGGTCTTGCCCTCCCGCGACAGGTCCTTGACCGCCTGGTCGCGTGACTTCTCGTCCTTGGCGTAACGGGTCACCTTGCCGGTGCTGATCCGGTACAGCGGTGGCTGGCAGAGGTACAGGTAGCCCTGCTCGATCACGTCGGGCATATGCCGGAAGAAGAAGGTGAGCAGGAGCGTGCTGATGTGCGCCCCGTCGACATCGGCGTCGGAGAGGAGGCAGATCTTGTGGTAGCGCAGCTTGGCGATGTCGAACTGGTCGCCGATTCCCGCGCCGAGCGCGATGATCAGCGGTCGGATGTTCTCGCTCGAGAGAACCCGATCCAGCCGTGCCTTCTCGACGTTCAGCAGCTTGCCTCGGAGCGGCAGGACGGCCTGCGATCGTCGGTCCCGCCCCTGCTTGGCCGAACCGCCGGCCGAGTCGCCCTCGACGATGTAGAGCTCGCTGCGCGCGGGGTCACGCTCCTGGCAGTCCGCCAGCTTGCCGGGGAGGGCCATGCCGTCGAGCGCGCCCTTGCGGATGACGAGGTCGCGCGCCTTGCGCGCCGCCTCGCGGGCACGCGCCGCGGTGACCGACTTCTCGATGATCCGCCGCCCGTCGGCGGGGTTCTCCTCGAGGTGCTGGATGATGCCGTCGGCGACCGCCGCCTGGACGGCGCCCTTGACGTCGGCGTTGCCGAGCTTGGCCTTGGTCTGCCCCTCGAACTGCGGATCGGTGAGCTTGACGCTGATGACCGCGGTGAGGCCCTCGCGGACGTCGTCGCCGCTCAGGTTGGCATCCTTCTCCGACAGCACGCCCGCCTTCTTCGCCCAGTCGTTGAGCGACGACGTGAGGGCCGCCCGGAAGCCGGTCACGTGCGTTCCGCCGTCCACGGTGTGGATGTTGTTGGCGAATGCGAGCACGTTCTCGGCGAAGCCGTCGTTGTACTGGAGCGCGACCTCGACGCTGGTGGTACCGACCATGCGCTCGACGTGGATCGGTCGCTGGTTGAGGACCTCCCGCCGGCGGTTGAGGTGGCGCACGAAGCTCGTGACCCCGCCCTCGAAGTAGAAGTTCTTCTCGCGATCCGTCCGTTCGTCCCGCAGGCAGATCCAGAGTCCCTTGTTGAGGTAGGCCGATTCCCGAAGCCGCGTCGCGATCAGATCCCAGTCGTAGACGAGGTCCTCGAAGATCTCCGGGTCAGCCTCGAAGAAGGTGCGCGTCCCGTGCTGGCGCTCCTTGGCGGTCGCCAGACCGCGGTTTGCTTCCGCCGCTCCACCCTGCTGCTTGACCAGGCCCTTTGGCGCTCCCCGGCTGTATTCCTGGAGGTAGCGCTTGCCGTCGCGGAGCACCTCGACCCGCATCCCCACCGAGAGCGCGTTGACGACGCTCACCCCGACGCCATGCAGGCCGCCCGAGACCTTGTACCCGCCGCCGCCGAACTTGCCTCCGGCATGGAGGACCGTATGCACGACCTCGAGCGCATCCTTCCCCGAGCGGTGCTTCCCGACCGGGATGCCGCGGCCGTCGTCGACGACCTCGACCTTGCCGTCGGCATGGAGCGTGACGTCGATCCGGGTCGCGACGTTGGCCATCGCTTCGTCGATGCTGTTGTCGACGATCTCCCAGACGAGCTGATGCAGGCCGCGGGCATCGGTCGAGCCGATGTACATGCTCGGCCGCTTCCGCACCGCGCTGAGGCCCTCGAGGACCTGGATGTTCTCGGCGGTGTAGTCCGAGCCCACCTTCGTTCGGCGTGGTCGGCGCTCCGGCTGGGCGGTCACGCGTCACCTCCCACGCCGCGGGCGATGATCGCGTGCAGCCGGTCCAGCTCCTCGTCCGAGTAGAAGTCGATCACGAGGCGGCCCCCGCGACGGGTGCGGACGATTCCCACCCGAGTGGCAAGCAGCCCTCGCAGCTGCGCCTCGAGGTCCGACAGGTCATCGGAGATCGCCCCGGCCCGCCGGGCCGGGGCGGCATCGCGCTTGCGCCGCACGAGCTCCTCCGTCTGGCGCACCGAGAGGTGGCGCTCGATGACGATCTGGAGCGCGGCACGCTGCAGCTCCGGGACCGTCAATGCGGCGAGCGCGCGACCGTGGCCCTCGGTGATCCGCCCGTCGGCGATCGCCTCGCGGGTCTCGGCGGTCAGGTCCAGGAGGCGGAGGGCATTGCTGATGGCGACCCGGCTCTTCCCGACCTTGCGGGCAACGTCCTCGTGCGACAGGGCGAAGCGATCCACCAGCTCCCGGTAGGCGCCGGCTTCCTCGATCGCGTTGAGGTCCTGGCGCTGGAGGTTCTCCACCAGCGCCAGCTCGAGCTGCTCGCCGTCGGCGGAATCGCGCACAACGGCGGGGATGTGGGTCAGACCCGCCAGCCGTGCTGCACGCAGCCGGCGCTCGCCGGCGATGAGCTCGTATCCGCCGTCCGCTGACGCCCGGACCACGATCGGCTGCAGGACGCCGTGCATCGCGATCGAGGCCGCGAGCTCGGCGGTCTCGCCGTCGTCGAAGCGGCTGCGAGGCTGGAGCGGGTTGCGCGCGATCCGCTCGAGGGGGATCTCGGGGATCTCCCCCGCTGCGGTGGCTCGCGGAATGAGGGCGTCGAGGCCCCGGCCGAGCCCGAAGGTCTTAGCCACGCGCCGTGACCTCGGCCGCCAGGCGTCCATAGGCCTCGGCGCCGCGCGACGACGGGTCGTAGATCGCGATCGGCACGCCGTGGCTCGGTGCCTCCGACAGCCGGATGCTGCGCGGCACGACCGTGTCATACACTGCGCCCTCCAGGTGCCGGCGCACTTCCGCCGCAACCTGGACCGAAAGGCGGGTGCGGCCGTCATACATCGTCAGGAGGACGCCGTCGATCTCCAGGCGCGGATTAAGCCCTTCGCGGACCATGCGGATCGTGTTCACCAACTGGCTGAGTCCCTCGAGCGCGTAGTACTCCGTCTGGATCGGGATCAGGACCCCGTCCGCCGCCGTGAGGGCGTTCACCGTCAGCAGCCCGAGCGAGGGCGGGCAGTCGATGAGCACCCGGTCGTATCGCCGATCGAGTTCGGCGAGGCTGGCAGATAGCCGATGCTCGCGCGCCGGCAGCCCAACCAGCTCGATTTCAGCTCCCGACAGGGCCAGCGCGGCCGGCACCAGGTCGAGCCCCGGGATCGACGTTCCGAGCACCAGCTCGTTGATCGGTACCCGATCGATGAGGGCGTCGTACACCGACCGATCCAGGGATCTGCGGTCGATGCCGAGGCCGCTCGTCGCGTTCCCCTGCGGGTCGAGATCGATGACCAGGGTCGATGTTCCGGAGAGTGCCAGATACGCCGCCAGGTTGACGACGGTCGTCGTCTTGCCAACGCCGCCCTTCTGGTTGGTGCATGCCGTGACCCTGATCGCCGGCACTCCGCTGCGAGTTCGAAATCGGCACCCTCATTCTACCAGTCAGAGCCCTTATCGCCGGCTTGCTGCGACGTTATCGGGCACCGAAAGTTTCACGTGAAACAGGCACATTCAGGCCCTCGCGCGGGCCTCGGCCGTCGGTATACTCGCGCCACCGCCCGTTGGAGCTCCAGCCGTCGATCCCGCCGAGGAACGCAGATCACCTCCGTCAGCCTCCTCTTCGCCGTCCTGATCGGGATCCTGCACGCCGCAGTGGCTCCCATCCTCGTGATCGGCGACGTTCATCCAAACCTCGTGCTGGTGGCGGTCGTGCTCGTCACCGCGATGAACGGCTTCGGTCCCGGGGTGGCCTGGGCCTTCGTCGGCGGCCTGACGGCGAACCTGCTGACCCGCGATCCGCTCGGCAGCCTCCCGCTCGGGCTCCTGCTGGTCGCCGCCGGAGTGGCAGGCGGGGAACGCCTCTTCGGACGGCTCGCCTGGGCGTACCCGCTGGCATCGGTTGCCATCGGATCGGTCGTGGTCGACCTGCTGGGTCTGGCCATCCTCCAGATGGTCGACGCACCGCAGGGCGCGTGGCCGATGCAGCGGGTCTTCGCGAGCGCCCTCCTGAACACGGCAATCGCGGCGATCGTCCTGCTGCCGGTCCGCATCCTCGTCGCGCGTGGCGGGGCAAGCGCGAGGGCGGCGTGGTGAGCCGCGATGGCTGATCTCGACCAGGTGACCGGCGTGCGCCCGTCGCGAGCACGATTCGTTGCCGCCGGGGTCATCGCAGTCACCCTGTTCGGGGTGCTCGGCGGACGGCTCTTCCAGCTGCAGGTCGTCGACGGCGCCCGATACGCCGCGCAGGCGGTGGCGGCGCGGACGATGGAGATGCCGATCCGGGCGCCGCGCGGGCTGATCTTCGACCGTGAGGGGCGCCCGATCGCCGTCAACACCCCGTCGTGGACGCTGTACGCGCGTCCGGCGGACCTCCCCCGACCGACGCCGCGCGGAACGTGGTGCTCGCCCGGGCCGCGAGCCTCTCCGGGCTTGCGCTGAGCTGCGCTGCAGGGGCGCCTCGACGCGTTCCGCGGCTCGCCGTTCGACCTCGTTCCGATTGGCACCGACGTCGCCCGCGAGGCGGCGCTGCTCATCGCCGAGAAGGCCGCCAGTCTGCCGGGGATCTCCGTCGCGCGCCGAGCCGAGGCGCGAGTACCTCGACGAGACCGGGGCAAGGAACGGCGAGCTGCTGGCTCATCTGCTGGGCTACACCGGGCCGGTCTCGCGCAGCCGAGCTGCAGGATCTGTCGGCCGCTGGCTACCTGCGGGACGACGTGATCGGCCGCGACGGGGTGGAGGCGAGCTACGAGGAAGCGCTGCGCGGAACGTACGGCAGCGAGCTGCTCGAGCGAGACGCGAGCGGCCGGGCCGTCAAGGTCCTCGAGCGGCTCAGCGACCCGGTGCCCGGCAAGAACCTGATGCTGACGATCGACAGCCGGATCCAGCGGATCGCAACCGAGACGCTCAAGTGGGGCCTGGAGGCGGCGGGCGTGGCGCAGGGCGTCACGATCGTCATGAACCCGCAGACCGGCGAGATCCTGGCCATGGTGTCGCTGCCCACCTATGACAACGACAAGTTCGCTGCCGGCATCTCGGACCAGGATTACGCCGCGTACCTCGACGACCCGACCAAGCCGCTGCGCAACCACGCGATCTCGGACATCTACCCGCCCGGGTCCACCTTCAAGCTGGTGACGGGCCTGGCGGCGCTCGAGGAGGGCGTGACGACCGTCTCGCAGCGCTGGCCGACCTACGGCTGCTACCAGATCCCCGACGCCCCGGCAGGGCAATGCCTCTTCGACTGGAACCATCGCGGCTTCGGGCCTTTGAGCATCGTCGACGCCTACGCCAAGAGCTCCGACACCTTCTTCTACCAGATGGCCGTTGGCCTCGGGGTCGATCGCCTTGGGAGGCTGGGCCGAGGAGCTGGGCTTCGGGGCGAAGAGCGGCATCCGCCTGCCGACCGAGGCCGCGGGCACAGTCATCAGCAAGGCGTGGGCGCAGGCACAAGGACGCCAGGATGTCTTCACCGGCGAGCTCGCGCAGGCGGGGATCGGACAGAACGCGATCGCGGTCACGCCGCTGCAGCTCCTCAACGCCTACGCCGCGGTGGCGAACGGCGGTCACCTGATGCGGCCGATGATCGTGCGCGGCGAGACGGACGCCGACGGCAACCTCGTGCAGGCCTACGCCCCGGAGGTGATCCGCGAGCTGGCCGCCAGCCAGGCTGACCTCCAAACGATGCGCATCGGCGCCCGCGAGGTGATCACCACCGGCCACGCCACGAACATCGGAGCGCTCCGGGTGCCCGGCGCCCTCTCCGGGAAGACCGGCACGGCCGAGTTCGGCACCCCCACCAGCCAGGGCGTCCTCCCGTTCCACTCCTGGTTCGTCGCCTACCTGCCGTCCAAGGCGGGCGCTACCGATGCCGACCTGGCGATCGTGACCTTCACCTATTCCGCGGTCGTGCGCGGCAACGTCTCGCTCGAGGTGATCAAGTACTTCTTCCAGCAGTACTTCAACCTCGACCAGGACCTGCGACGCGAGTTCCAGGTCAATGCGAACTGACCGATGAGCACCGCCACCGCAACCTTTGTTGAGGTGACCAGGGCGCGACGCTGGCGCGCGTTCGACTGGCAGCTGCTGCTGTACGTCGTCCTGCTGGTCGGGCTCGGGATCGTGATGGGGTACTCGGCCAACTACCAGGCCATCGGCGGGGACGGGTTGTCACAGACCGTGAAGACGCTCATCTGGACGGGCATCGGGCTCACGCTCTTCTTCGTCGCGGCCAACATCGACTACCACTGGCTGCAGACCTTCGCGACGCCGATCTACCTGGTGGTGCTGGCCCTGCTGTTCGCCACCGAGCTGATCGGGAAGAACCTCTTCGGTGCCCAGATGTCGATCAGCGTGGCCGGGATCGACTTCCAGTTCAGCGAGATCAGCAAGGTGCTGATGATCGTGGTCCTCTCCGCGTTCCTGGCCTCGCGACGGGAGCGGATCGGCCGCCTGAGCACGATCGTGGGAGCGGGCCTGCTGATGGGGTTGCCGACCTACCTCGTCTATCGACAGCCCGACCTCGGCACGGCGCTCGTCTTCGTGGCGATCCTGCTCGGGATGCTGTTCATGAGCGGCGCCGGCGTCGGCTGGCTGGCCCTGCTGGGTGGAGCGACCGTCGCGGTTGCGCCGATCGCGATCGGCGCGCTGGAGACGTACCAGCGCCAGCGGCTGTTCTGCTTCCTGGATCCATCGGCCGACCCGCAGGGGGCGTGCTACCAGGTGGTCCAGGCACTGAACGCCGTGGGATCCGGGGGCCTGCTGGGACAGGGGCTCACCGCCGGCCGCCAGAACCAGCTCGGCTTCCTCCCGGTGCAGTCCACCGACTTCATCTTCACCGTGGTCGCCGAGGAGCTTGGCTTCGTCGGCGGCATGATCCTGCTCTGCCTGTTTGCCCTCCTGCTGTGGCGAGTGATGAGCGTCGGCTGGGGAGCCCGCGACCCGTTCGGCGCCAACATCGCCGCCGGCCTGGGGAGCCTCCTCCTGTTCCAGATCACCGTGAACGTCGGGATGGTGACCGGGATCATGCCGGTCACCGGCATCCCGCTTCCGTTCATCACCTACGGGGGCTCGTCGATGATCTCGCTCCTGTTCGGCATGGGGCTACTCCAATCGGTCCGGGTGCACGCCTGGAAGCCGAGCTTCTAGCCGCGCGGTACCATCCGGGGCCGATGACCACCAGGAACAACGACCAGCCGCGGCAGCGCTGGCAGATCCTCTTCGCGCGCCGCCATCCTGCGCTGCGGATCCGGCAGGCGGAGCTGCTCACCGAGTTCGAGCGCGCCTTCCGCGAGGCGGGCCTACCGCTCGCGACCTCGAACGCCCAGCATCCGCGCCCGCGGCTGAAGTTCGCCGCCAACCTGCCGGTCGGCATCGAGCTGCGCGGCGAGGTGCTGGAGGCCTACTTCGACGACCTGGTCCCGATCGGGCAGATCCAGGCCGCCGCGTCCCTCCTGCCGGAGGGGATCGAGGTGGTCGACGCGCGCGAGGTGTGGCACGGCTTCCCGTCAGCGGCGTCCCAGCTGCGAGCGGCCGAATACGAGGTCGAGGTGCGGGGCGGACCCGACCTGACCAGCGACGCCCTGCGCGGCGCCGTGGTGCGGCTCCTCGCCGCTCGCCAGCTGCCCGGGATGCGGCGCCGCGGCGAGAGCGAGCGACGGGCCGACGCCGGGCCGCGAGACCTGCGGCCCCTGCTGGAAGACGCCGAGGTCCTGGAGGTGGACGAAGCGGCGCACCGCGGGAGGCTGCGGCTGGTGCTGCGCCTGGACGCCAGCGGCGCCGGACGGCCGGAGGACGTGGTGAACGCGCTCGACCTGCGCCTGCGTCCCGGCCCCGCGGTCCGTACCCGCCTCCTGTTCGTTGACACTCCCCCCATCGCCCGGTAGACTCGCCGTCCCGCGGGCGCATCGGCTGGCCGCTTCGCCGTGCGTCGCTCCAGCGCCCGTCCCGCGATTCCCAGATATCCCATCTACAGCTTCCCGGAGATGACCATGTACGCCGTCCTCAGCAGCGGCGGAAAGCAATATCGAGTCGAGGCCGGCACGACGCTCATGCTCGAGCGGCTCGACGGTGAGCCCGGCGTGGCCGGCGCCCAGGTCACGTTCGACCGCGTGCTGCTCATCGGCGACGGCGACGACGTCACCATCGGCACGCCGACCGTGGCGGGAGCTTCCGTCAGCGCCACCGTGCTGGGCGAGGCGATGGGGCCGAAGCTGGTCATCTTCAAGTTCAAGCAGAAGGTCAAGTACCGCCGCCGGACGGGCCACCGGCAGCACATGACGCGCGTCCGGATCGACGCCATCAACCCGACGGGGAAGAAGGCGGCGGCGAAGGCAGCGCCCGAGGCCGATGAGGCACCGGTCAAGGCAGCAGCCCCGAAGAAGGCAGCAGCCCCGAAGAAGGCAGCACTGACGAAGAAGGCAGCACCGACGAAGAAGGCAGCACCGACGAAGGCACCGGCGACGAAGAGGGCCGCGGCGGCAAAGCCCGTGGCGGCCAAGCCCAGGGCCAGGAAGGCGCCGGCAGACGCGAAGGCTGGAGCGGAGGAGCCGAAGGCGCGGCGCGCGGCCAAGCCAAAGGCAGAGGAGTAGCGATCGATGGCACACAAGAAGGCAGGCAGCTCGAGCCGGAACGGTCGCGACTCAGCCGGGCAGCGCCTCGGCGTGAAGCGCGGCGACGGGCAGCGCGTCAACGCCGGCACGATCATCGTCCGGCAGCGGGGAAGCACCTTCAACCCGGGCGAGAACGTCGGGATGGGGCGCGATTACACCCTCTTTGCGACGAGCGACGGAACCGTCAAGTTCAGCCACCAGACGCGCAGCAAGAAGCGCGTCAGCGTCACCAGTTCAGACAGCACCGCGGGCCAGTAGGCCGCGGATCCCAGGAGCCACGCCATGAAGGCCGAGATTCATCCGCAGTACCATCAGGCGCAGGTCCATTGCGTCTGCGGGACCACGTTCACGGTCGGGTCGACCGTGGACTCGATCCGCGTCGAGGTCTGCGCCAATTGCCACCCGTTCTACACCGGGACCCAGAACATCGTCGACACCGCCG
Organism: uncultured Chloroflexia bacterium; assembly: GCA_963807915.1. GTDB lineage: Bacteria > Chloroflexota > Limnocylindria > QHBO01 > QHBO01 > CF-167. Next base: position 680,204 of record CAWEDO010000002.1, read on the forward strand.
GCCAGGTCGAGCGGTTCCAGCGACGCATGGAGCGATCGCAGCGCGAGTCCTGACGTGCGCCGCCACCTGACCGGGTGGCGGGCGCGCCTCGCGCCCCATCTCCTCTTCCTGATCCCCGAGCTGCTGGCCGCCGCCGGGCCATTCGTGATCACCTCGATCGCGCGCGCCGGGGAGCGGCCGCGCTTCCGCATGCCCGACTTCTTCTATGGCGGGCAGGCCCTGATCGAGGGGGTCATGATGCGCGGCCGCACGACCGTGGCGATGAGCGTGCGACCACCGTCGGGCGAGATCCGGACCTACAGCGAGCCACTCCCCGGAGCCATGGCCCGCGGGCGCTGGGTGAAGGTTCCCTTCGCACGCGGCGTGCTCGTGCTGTACGAGGCGCTCGTGATCGGCACCCGGATGCTGATGCGGTCGGCCGCGATCGCCGCGGAGGGCGAGGACATCCAGATCGGCCGGGGAACGATGGCCGTCACGATGGTCATCTCCATCGGCTTCGCGGTCGGGCTGTTCTTCGTCCTGCCGCTGTTCCTGTCCACCTTCGCCGAGCGAGCGACGACCAGCGATGTGCTTGCCAACCTGGCGGAGGGTGGGATTCGCTTGGCGGTCTTCATCGCCTACATCTGGCTGATCGGGCGCATGGCGGACGTCCGCCGCGTCTTCGCCTATCACGGGGCCGAGCACAAGGCGATCAGCGCGCACGAGGCCCAGCGACCGCTGACGCCCGACGAGGTGGATCGGTTCAGCACCGCGCACACCCGCTGCGGGACGACCTTCCTGCTGATCGTGGTCGTGATCAGCATCCTGTTCTTCGGGCTGATCCCGCGAGCCGGGGTGCCCCTGCCGCTGCTCTTCCTGTCACGGATCGTGCTGGTCCCGGTCATCGCCGCGTTCGCCTACGAGCTGGTGCGGTTCGGCGCCAGCCATTACGGCAATCCCGTCGTTCGGGCCATCTACGCCCCGGGCCTATGGCTGCAGGCGCTCACCACCCGGCCGCCGGATCACGGCATGCTGGAGGTGAGCATCGCCTCGCTGGAGTCGTGCCTGGCCTCGGACCGCGAGGCTTCGCCTCCGCCGGACCGATGATCGACCGGCTGCGGCAGATCGAATCGAGCTACGACGCCCTCGTCGCCGAGATGGCGACCCCGGAGGCTGCCAGCGACCCGGCGCGCCTCCAGGCGCTCGGCCGGGAGCTCTCCCGCCTCCAGCCGATCGTCGAGGCCATCCGTGCCTGGTCGACCGTCCGCGACGAGCTGGAGTCGACGCGCACGATGGCGCACGACCCCGACGAGGAGGTCCGTGCCATGGCTCGCGAGGAGCTCACCGCGCTCGAGGCCCGCGAGCAGGCCATCGACGACGAGCTGCGTCGCCTCCTGGTGCCGCGCGACCCGAACGACGACCGCGACGTGATCCTCGAGGTGCGCGCCGGGACGGGCGGGGACGAGGCTGCCCTCTTCGCGGGCGATCTGTATCGGATGTATGCGCGCTACGCCGAGCGGCGCCACTGGAAGTTCGACCTCATCTCGGTCAGCGAGGGCGCGGGCGGCGGGGTGAAGGAGGCGATCGCGGAGATCGCCGGTCACGGCGCGTACTCGCGGCTGAAGTTCGAGAGCGGGGTCCATCGCGTGCAGCGAGTGCCCACCACCGAGGCGGCCGGCCGAATCCATACCTCGACCGCCACCGTCAGCATCCTGCCCGAGGCCGATGAGGTCGAGATCCAGATCCCCGACAAGGACCTGCGCGTCGACGTCTACCGGTCGAGCGGGCCGGGCGGCCAGAGCGTCAACACCACCGACAGCGCGGTGCGCATCACCCACCTGCCCACCGGCCTGGTCGTCGCGATCCAGGACGAGAAGAGCCAGCACAAGAACAAGGCCAAGGCGCTCTCGGTCCTGCGTGCCCGTCTCCTGGAGCTCGAGCAGGCCAGGCAGGCAGAGGAGCGGGGGGAGCAGCGGCGTTCGCAGGTGGGCAGCGGGGAGCGGGCCGAGAAGATCCGCACCTACAACTTCCCGGACGATCGCGTGACCGACCACCGCGTGGGGATCACCGTCCACAACCTGCCCGGCCTGCTGGAGGGGGATCTCGATCGGCTCATCGAGCCGCTGGCGGAAGCCGATCAGGCCGCGCGCCTGGCAGCGCTCGGGACCGATGACACCGCCTGAGGCGACGGCTGGGGCCATCCTCCCCGCGGCCAGCGCCGGGCGGCTGATCGCCGAGATCGCCGAGGCGCTGCGTGCGGCGGGGATCCCGTCGCCGCGCCTGGACGCCGAGCTGCTGGTGGGGCACGCATTCGCTCGCGACCGTGCGTGGCTGCATGCCCACCCCGATGCGGACCTCGACCCGTCGTCGGTGACCGCGCTGAGCGGCTGGGTCGAGCGTCGCGCATCCGGCGAGCCGATCGCCTACATCCGTGGCTTCAAGGAGTGGCTCTCCCTCCGGATCGCGACGGACTCGCGGGCCCTCATCCCGCGCCCCGAGACCGAGCTGCTGGCGGAGGCCGCGATCAGCGAGGTTGCGGCCCGCCTGGTGCGCGACGACGCACCCGTGCGCACCTGGGAGGTGGCGACGGGGAGCGGGGCGGTAGCGCTTGCGATTGCGCTCCGCTTCCGAACGTCGATCGCGCTGGGCCGCCTGCGGCTCGCCGCCAGCGACGTCTCGGCCGAGGCGCTCGAGCTGGCCGCTGAGAACTTCAATGCGCACGGCGTCGGTGGCATGGTCACGCTGGCCTGCGGCGATCTGCTCGAGCCGGCCGCCATCCCCGGTGGCAGGTCCGATCTGATCGTGGCGAACCTGCCCTACCTGACGAGCGCCGAGGTCGCGTTCGGCACCGGGTCCCTGGCCTGGGAGCCTGCACGCGCGCTCGACGGCGGAGCCGATGGCCTCGACCTGCTGCGCCGCCTCATCGGCGACCTGCCCGGAGCCCTTGCGCCGGACGGCGTCGCGCTGCTCGAGATCGGCCAGGGGCAGGCGGCGGCCGTTCGCCAGCTCATCGCCCTGCTCCCGGTGCGGACCTCGATCACGACCCTGGCGGACCTCGCCGGGATCGAACGTGTCGTGCGCGTGGCGCTGGTCTGATCCGTGGCCGATCGCCTTGCGGCCGACCCGGCCGGGATCGCCCGGGCCGCGGACCTGCTGCGCGCCGGGGAGCTTGTCGCCTTCCCGACCGACACGGTCTACGGCATCGGCTGCCGGACCGGCGACCCCGGTGCCCTGGCGCGGATCTTCGCGGCGAAGCGTCGGGATCCGGACAAGGCGGTCCCCTGGCTGATCTCGGCCTTCGGTGACGTCACCGCTGCCGGCTTCCGCCCTGACGACCGCGCGACCCGCCTGGCGGAGCGATTCTGGCCAGGCGCACTGACCCTCGTGCTGGCGGCAAATGACGGGGCGGGGACGCAGGCGTTCCGGGTGCCCGCCCACGATGTCGCCCTGACCCTTCTCACCGCGGCCGGGCCGCTGGCAGTGTCGAGCGCCAACCGATCCGGTGAGCCCGAGGCGCTCGAGGCGGACGACGTGGCCATCGCCTTCGCCGATGCCGACGAGCCGTCGGCGATCATCGACGGGGGACGGGTCCCGGGTGGAGTGGCGTCCTCGGTGGTGGACCTGAGCGGTTCGGCCGCGCGCCTCCTGCGCGAGGGGGCCGTGTCCCGCGCCGAGATCGAGGCGGTGATCGGGCCGATAGACTAGCGGCGCCATGCGCGTCGCCATCGGCTCCGACCATGCCGGCTTCGCCCTGAAGGGCGAGCTCTGCAGCCTCCTCGATGAGCTGCGGATCGAATACCGCGACTTCGGCACCTTCTCGTCGGACGCGGTCGACTACCCGGACTTCGTCGCGCCGGTCGCGCGCGCGGTCTCGCGAGGGGAGTACGAGCTCGGGATCGTCCTTGGCGGGAGCGGCACCGGCGAGGCGATCGTCGCGAACAAGGTGCGCGGCATCCGCTGCGTGCAGTGCACGAATCCCGTCGTGGCTCGCCTGGCGCGGGAGCACAACGACGCGAACGTGATCGCGTTCGGCGCGCGGATCATCGGCACCGAAGTGGCCAAGGCCTGCCTCCGCGAGTTCCTGACGAGCGAGTTCACCGGCGGCCGCCACGTCGCGCGGCTCGAGAAGCTGTCGCGGGTCGAAGCCGAGGAGGCGGGGCGCTGACCCTTGCCCTCGAGGATCGCGATCGCCTGATCCTGTCGGGTGCCTCCGGGGAGGGTGCGGCCCTGGCGATGCGCCTCGTCGTGCGTGCCGCCGAGGCGCTCGGCGCGACCAGGCTCATCCCGATCACGCAGGCGCATGTCGACTCCTGCCTCTACCACGGCGAGGCGACGGTCGACTTCGTCGAGCGACTGATCGCGGGCGGAGCGCGAGTGAGCGTCCCGACGACGCTGAACGTGGGCGCGCTCGACCTCCTCCATCCCGAGCTGTGGCGCGGCGATGCGCGGGTCGCGGAGCGCGGGCGGCTGTTGATGGACGACTACCGCTCGCTGGGATGCCAGCCGACCTACACCTGCGCCCCGTACCAGCTTGCGGCGGCCCGTCCCGCGCTTGGCGAACAGGTGGCGTGGGCCGAGTCGAATGCGATCGTCTTCTGCAACAGCGTCATTGGCGCCCGCACGGAGCGCTACGGAGACTTCACCGATATCGCCTGCGCGATCGCCGGACGGGTGCCCGACGCCGGCCTCCACCGGACCGAGGCGCGGCGGGCGACGCTCGTGCTGCGCCTGGGTCCCGACGTGCCGACAGGCTCTCCTCGACGACGATGCCTTCTACCCGGTGCTGGGGATCGTCCTCGGCCGACGCGCCGGCAGCCGGGTCGCGGCCATCGACGGCCTGCCGGCAGGGATCTCCGAGGATCGTCTGAAGGCAATCGGGGCGGCGGCCGCCTCCTCGGGGGCGGTGGCGATGTTCCACGCCGTCGGCTCCACGCCCGAGGCACCGACCCTGGCAGCCGCGCTGCAGGACGGCGAGCCGGACGAGGTCGTGCAGATCGGCCTGGACGAGCTGCGCGCAGCGCGCGACGAGCTCACCACCGCGACCGGTGGTGCGGCGGCCGGCACGCCGATCGGTGCCGTCTCGCTCGGCACGCCGCACGCCTCGGTGGCGGAGCTGCGCGCCATCGAGCGCGAGCTGGCCGGTGCGCGCCCGGCGCGCGGCGTGGAGCTGCTCGTCTCGACCGCCCGGAGCCTGCTCGGAGAGGCGGAAGAGGAGGGGCTGGCGCGGCGGCTGCGCGCGCTGGGCGTGGAGCTGCTCGTCGACACCTGCAGCTACATCGCCCCGGTCCTGCGACCCGGCCCGCTGCCGGTCATGACCGACTCGGGCAAGTGGGCCTTCTACGCGCCGGGCAACATCGGCGTCGAGGTGGTCTTCGGCTCGATGCGGGAGTGCATTCGATCGGCCGTGGAGGGGCGCGTCTGGCGAGACGCGAGCCTGTGGGGGACGGCGTGAACGGCCGCGTGCTCGCCGACGGCGAGGCAGATGGGACGGCACTTCGCCTCGACGAGCCGCTCTCCCTGTGGGGCGGCGTGGACCCGGCGACCGGCGAGATCATCGACGCGCGGCACCCGCAGCGGGGCACCTCCATCAGCGGGCGCGTCCTCGTCATGCCGTCGGCGCGTGGCTCGTCATCCTCGTCGTCGGTCCTGGCCGAGACGGTCCGAGCCGGCTGCGCCCCGGCGGCGATCCTGCTCGGGGAACCTGACCTGATCCTGGCGGTGGGCGCCGCCGTGGCCGAGGAGCTGTACGGCATGCGCCTCCCCGTGCTGCATCTCGCGGCGGCGGACCTGGCGGCGATCCCCGACGGCGCGGTGGTCACGGTCAGCCCGGGTGGTGGGGTGACGATCAGCTGACGGCGTATCCTCGGCCGGTGGACGCCTCGTCTGACCCGGCACGGGAGCTCGCGCACCTCGGATTCCTGCTCGAGACGCCGCCGCACGGGCTGCCAGGTGAGGCGCGCCTCCTGGTCGCCTTCCGGCCGCGACCGACCCTCGCGCACTTCGACCCGGAGGTCGTCACCTTCTGGCGAACCGGGACGGATCGGCGCGGGCATGCGACCGAGCTGACCATCGGCAGCCACGTGCCCATGCGTGCCGAGTTCTCGTGGGGACCGGTAACGGTGATCGATCGGCTCGGGATCGAGAACGCCTTCGCAACCCTTGGCGGGACGGTCACCCTCGACGCCGCCGCGATCGATCTGGTCGTCGCGGTCTTCGTCTCGCCCGGGCCCATCCTGCGGCTCGGCGGCCACTCGCAGGACGTCGACCAGTCGGCGCTCGAGCTGGGTGCCTTCTTCGGCCGGATCATGGTGCCGATCGACTTCGAGCCCGGGGTTGAGGAGGCGATCTCGGCGGCCACTCCGCTGGAGCGGTACGCGGCGTTCGTGGCCTTCGAAAGCGCTCGCTATGCCCGCCACGCGGTGCTGCGCGAGGATCGCCCGGCAATTGCTTCGGCGATGGCGGTCGAGGCACGCCGCCTGGCCGAGGAGGATCCGGCGAGCTGGGAAGCGGGCGCCGCGCTCCTGGCGAGGATGGGCCTCGCGACCTAGTCCCGATCCATCGGTCTACACTCGTGCCCCACCCGCTACAGGACACCCGCCGATGGATCCCTGGGCGCCGCTCGAGTACGAAGATCCCGAGATCTATCGCGTCATCCGCGACGAGGAGGAGCGGACGCGGTCCAACCTGGAGCTGATCGCGTCGGAGAGCTACCCGTCGCTCGCCGTGCTGCAGGCGACCGGCTCGATCCTCACCGGCAAGTACGCGGAGGGCTATCCCGGTCGCCGCTACTACGGCGGCTGCGAGGTCGTGGACGTGGGCGAGGACCTGGCGCGGGAGCGGGCGAAACAGCTCTTTGGGGCGGAGCACGCTAACGTGCAGCCGCACGCCGGGGCGCAGGCCAACATGGCGGTCTATCACGCCCTCCTGGAGCGCGGCGACACCGTGCTCGGTCTGGCGCTCGACCAGGGCGGCCACCTGACGCATGGCTCGCCGGTCAACTTCAGCGGCCAGTACTACAACTTCATCGCCTACCACGTCGACCGCGACACGTACCTGATCGACATGGACGAGGTGCGGGCCCTGGCGCGGGAGCATCGGCCGAAGCTGATCGTCACCGGCGCGACCGCCTATCCGCGCTTCTGGGACTTCGCCGCCTTCCGGGCGATCGCCGACGAGGTCGGCGCATACCTGATGACCGACATGGCCCACTTCGCGGGCCTGGTGGCGGCGGACGTCCATCCCAGCCCGGTTCCGCACGCCCACGTCGTCACGACCACCACCCACAAGACGCTGCGCGGCCCGCGCGGCGGGATGATCCTATGCCACGAAGATCTCGCCAAGGCCATCGACAAGGCCGTCTTTCCGGCGCTGCAGGGCGGGCCGCTGGAGCACGTGATCGCCGCCAAGGCGGTCGCCTTCAAGCAGGCGATGAGCGCCGAGTTCCGCCGCGACGCCGAGCAGACGGTCGCGAATGCCAAGGCACTCGCCGAGGGGCTGATCCAGGCGGGGGCAGCCGTCGTGACCGGCGGGACCGATAACCACCTCATGCTGGTCGACGTCCGCCCGCTGGGCGTCACCGGCAAGGAGGCCGACCTGGCCCTCGGCGAGGTGAAGATCACCGTCAACCGCAACACGATCCCGTACGACCCCAACCCGCCAATGGTCGCCAGCGGAATCCGGGTGGGGACACCCGCTGTGACCGGCCGTGGCATGAAGGAAGCGGAGATGCGCCAGGTCGGCGCAGCTGATCGTCGACGGGATCGCGGCTCGCGGTGACGAGGCGGCGCAGGCAGGCATTCGCGAGCGGCGTGGCGGAGATCGTCGACCGCTTCCCGGTGCCGGGACTGCCCCAGACCCTGGTCGCCGGCCACGCCACCGCCTAGGCACCCCATCGCCGGCTCGATCGGGCTCCGCTATACTCGCGCCGTCCGACCGCTCTGAGTCGAACTGAAGATGCCACAGCTGACCCCGACCGGGCTCGTCAAGATCCTGGGCCTGGTGACCCTGATCATGGTGATCCCGATCGTGGGAGCCTCGGTCGCCGGCCTCATCCTGGATGGGGTCTTCGGCACCTCGCCACTGCTGGTGCTCATCGGTCTGGTGGTCGGAAGCCTGATCGCAGCCATCGGTATCTGGCTCCTCATCCGCGCTGGAGCGCGCCGGGGCTACGGTGGCGGAGCCAGCCATGGGGCCTGACCCGGGCGACGGCAACGGGCCGCCGCCCCCGAACTGGGGCGTGGCCTTCGACCTGGGACTGCGGTTGGGGATCTCGGTGATCCTTGGCGTCGGAGGCGGCCTGCTGCTGGACAGCTGGCTGCACACGAGCCCGATCTTCACGCTGGTGGGGATGGTGCTGGGGATCGGGGCTGCCATGTACACGATCTGGGACGTCGCAAAGCAGAGCATGGGGAGATAGGCACCGAGTGGTACACGTCGAGATCAAGGCCGAGGAGCTGTTCGCGATCGGGCCGCTGATCGTCACCAACTCGATGGTTGGCGTCCTGCTGGCGTCCGCCGTCCTTTTGCTCGCCGCGCGGTGGTTCACGCGTCGGTCGGGGATTGTTCCGAGTCGTGCCCAGAGCCTCCTGGAGCTGCCGATCGAGTTCCTGGCCGGCGTGGTGCGCGGCACGGGTGGCAAGCGCTGGCGCCAGTTCGCCCCGCTGATCTTCGCCATCTTCCTGTACGTCCTGATCGCCAACTGGATGAGCCTGCTGCCGGGGGTCGGCACCATCGGACTCGCCGAAACCGAAGCCGATGGGAAGGTCGTCATCACCGCCCCCTTCGTGCGCGCCGGGGCCGCCGACCTGAACTTCACCCTGGGCCTGGCGCTCATCTCGTTCGTCGCGTTCATCGCCTTCGGGCTGCGCGCCAACGGGTTGCGTGGCTACCTCAAGGAGCTGCTGGTCGCCGAGCCCGGCTACATGACCCCGCTGCTCACGCCGATCCATCTGGTCAGCGAGCTGTCGCGGGTCATCAGCCTCTCGATGCGGCTGTTCGGGAACGTGTTCGCCGGGGAGGTGCTGCTGGCCACGATGCTGGCGCTCACCACCGCAACCCTCGTACTCCTGCCGCTCGCCTTCGTGGTGCCGGTGGTGTTCCTTGGCCTCGAGCTGCTCATCGGCCTGGTGCAGGCGCTCGTCTTCGCGCTCCTCTCCATGACCTACATCACGTTGGCGATCGCGGAGCATCGCCAGCACGGCTCATCCGACGACCATTCGGGCAAGGCGCCCGAGCAGGACGCCGCACCCGCACACGGGTCGGCGTAAGCAACCACAAGGAGGAAGACCACTCGTGGACCTACACACACTGGCAGCCGGTCTGGCCATGGGGCTGGGCGGCATCGGCCCGGGCATCGGCCTCGGCATCGGCTTCTCGAAGGCGATGGAGGCGATCGGGCGCAACCCGGAGGCGTCAGGCACGCTCTTCGTGCCGTACATCCTGGGCCTGGCCCTCACCGAGGCGATCGGGATCTACGCCCTGGTCGTGTCGCTGATCATCCTCTTCGCCAGCGGACCCACCCCGTAATGGCCTTCTTCGACGCCTTCGGGGTCGACGTCTTCAAGCTCGCCTTCCAGATCATCAACTTCCTGCTGATCCTGTACCTGCTGAACCGATTCCTGTTCAAGCGGGTGCTGGCGCTGCTCGACGAGCGGCAGGAGCGGATCGCGAAGGGGCTGGAGGACGCAGAAGCGGCCGCCCGCGACCGGGAGCTGGCGCGTGCCGAGCGCGAATCTGCGCTGGACGAGGCCCGCAAGGAGGCGCAGGCAATGGTCGCCCGCGCCACCAAGATCGCCGAGGACTCCCGCACCGAGATCGTGGCCGCGGCGCGCGCCGAGGCGGAGAAGGTGGCGGCGCGAGCGACCGAGGAGATCACCGCCGAGAAGCAGCGGGCGATCGCCGAGCTCCGCGCCCAGGTCGCCGACCTGGCGCTGGACGCGGCCGGCAGGCTGGTCAGGGCCGAGATGAACGCCCCGACCCAGCGACGCCTCGTCGAGGAGTTCCTCGCAGAAGTTGCACCCACCGACAAGGAGCGCAGCTGACCGATGGCCCGACGCGTGACGGCCGCCCGGCGCTATGCGGAGGCTGCCTTCGAGACCGGCCGCGCCGACGGGACGCTGGACGCGTGGGAGCGCGACATGGCCAGCATCGCGGTGACGATGCGGCACCCCGAGCTGCGGCGGCTCCTGCAGCACCCGGCGATCCCCTTCGCGGACAAGGAACGGGTGCTGCGCGCCGTCCTCGGCCGCGGCGTCGCCCAGGGCGTCGTCAATCTCCTGCTGCTGATGGTCCGCAGAGGACGGCCCGGCGCGATCGAGCCGATGATCGCCCGCTTCGCGGAGCTGCTGCGCCGCGAGCGAGGAATCGCGCTGGCCCAGGTGCGCACCGCGCTGCCACTCGACGACACGCAGCGCGCCGAGATCGCCTCGCGGCTGCGGGCGCTCACCGGCTCGGAGATCGAGATGGACGAAACGGTCGATCCGGATCTGATCGGCGGCGTTGCCGTGCGGATTGGTGATCAGCTGTATGACGCAAGCGTGCGGAGCCGCCTCGAGCGGCTCCGCGCACGACTGACCGCGGTTTAGGCAAGGACGAGGGAGTTCATGACGATCCGATCCGACGAGATCACGTCGATCATTCGCAACGAGATCAGCGGCTTCGACGAAGGAGCCGATGTCTCCGGCGTCGGCACCATCGTGGAGGTGGGCGACGGGATTGCCCAGATCTATGGGCTCTCAGGCGCGCTCGCCTCGGAGCTGCTCGAGTTTCCCGGTGGCGTGATGGGGATGGCCTTCAACCTCGAGGAGGAGACGGTCGGCGCGCTGATCCTGGGTGACTACACCAAGCTCAAGGAGGGCGACCAGGTCAAGACGACGGGTCGCGTGGTCGAGGTGCCGGTCGGCGACGCGCTGATCGGTCGTGTGGTGAGCCCTCTCGGGGTGCCGCTCGACGGCAAGGGCCCGATCAAGGCTACTGGCACGCGTCCCGTCGAACGCATCGCTCCCGGCGTCATCGTCCGCCAGCCGGTGGACACGCCGGTGCAGACCGGCATCAAGGTCATCGACAGCATGATCCCGATCGGCCGCGGCCAGCGCGAGCTGATCATCGGCGACCGGCAGACCGGCAAGACGGCCATCGCCGTGGACACGATCATCAACCAGAAGGGCCAGGACCTGGTCTGCATCTACGTCGCCATCGGGCAGAAGATGTCGACCGTCGCGCAGGTGGTGGCGGTGCTCGAGGAGCACGGCGCCATGGCGCACACCATCGTGGTGGTCGCCTCGGCCTCGGACCCGGCGGCGATCCAGTTCCTGGCGCCGTACGCGGGCGTCGCGATGGGCGAGGAATTCCTGGACACCGGGCGCGACGCGCTGTGCATCTACGACGACCTCTCGAAGCACGCCTGGGCCTACCGCCAGGTGTCGCTCCTGATGCGCCGCCCGCCCGGGCGCGAGGCGTATCCCGGCGACATCTTCTACGCGCACTCGCGGCTGCTCGAGCGAGCAGCCCGGCTGAACAAGGCGAACGGCGGCGGGTCGCTGACGGCGCTCCCGATCGTCGAGACGCAGGCCGGAGACATCTCTGGCTACATCACGACCAACGTGATCAGCATCACCGACGGCCAGATCTTCATGCTGAGCGACCTCTTCAACCAGGGGCAGCGACCGGCGGTCAGCGCCGGCCTCTCGGTCAGCCGGGTCGGCGGAAACGCCCAGATCAAGGCGATGCGCCAGGTCGCCGGCAAGCTGCGCCTCGACCTGGCCCAGTACCGCGAGCTCGCGGCGTTCGCGCAGTTCGCCTCCGACCTGGACAAGGCGACCCGCGACCAGCTGACGCGAGGGGAGAAGCTCTCCGAGATCCTGAAGCAGCCGCAGTTCGCCCCGCTCGCGGTCGAGAAGCAGGTGGCGATCATCTGGGCCGCCACCAACGGGTACCTCGACGACGTCGAGACCTCGAAGATCCGCGAGTTCGAGACCGGCCTCTACCGGTTCCTCGAATCGACCGATGCGGACCTCCTCCCGGCCATCGCCAAGGAGAAGGCGATCTCGGATGACCTCTCCGGGCGGCTGAAGAAGGCGGTGCTCGAGTACCGACGCCAGGGCGGCTTCGGCGAGGGCAACGAGCCTGCCGCTCCGACCCCCGAGGCAACCGCCGGGGGCACGCCCGCCGGGGGCACGCCGGCCGAGGCCACGCCCGCAGCCGACGAAGCGCCTCCCGCCAAGAAGCCCCGGGCCAGTCGCAAGAAGGGGAGCGGCGCCTAGATGGCAACCCTGCGCGAGGTCCGACGGCGGATCGCCTCGGTCACCAACATCGCCCAGATCACGCGGGCGATGCAGATGGTGGCCGCCTCGCGCATGAAGCGCGCCCAGGACGCGATCCTGGCCGCGCGCCCGTATTCGGACGAGCTGCGCGAGGCGCTGGCCCGCGTCGCCGCGGCAGTCGGCGCCGACGTCGACCCGCTGCTCGACCGCCGCCCGGTCCGACGAGTGGGACTGATCGTGATCACCACGGATCGCGGGCTGGTCGGCTCGCTCAACGCAAACGCCGTCCGGGCCGTGCTGCGCCACGTCACCGAGGAGGCCACGAGGCACGGTGAGGAGGCCGAAGTCAGCGCCATCACCGTGGGTCGCAAGGGACGCGACGCGCTGCGTCGCGCCGGCGTGCCGATCGCCGCTCACTTCGCGCAGCTCGGCGACCGTCCCAGCTTCGCCGACGTCACGCCCATCGCCCGGCTGGTGACGGAGGACTTCCTGGCGGGAACCTACGACCGGATCGAGATCGCCTACTCCACCTTCATCAACACCCTCTCCCAGCGACCGGTGGTCGTCACCGTGCTCCCCGTCGAGCAGCCGGGCATGGGCGAGGCCGAGTCGGAGACGAACGACGAGTACCTCTTCGAGCCGTCGCCCGAGGCGGTGCTCAGCCGCCTGCTGCCGCACTTCGTCGCGATCGACATCTACCGCGCGGTGCTCGAGAACCGTGCCTCGGAGCAGTCGGCCCAGATGGTCGCCATGCGCAGCGCGACCGACAACGCACAGGAGCTGATCGGCGACCTGACCCTCGTCTACAACAAGACACGCCAGGCCAACATCACCCGCGAGATGACCGAGATCGCCTCCGGGGCGGAAGCCCTCGGCTAGGCCACGTACCACAGGAGAGACAGAAAGACCGATGGCGACCGGAAAGGTGATCCAGATCACGGGGCCCGTGGTCGATGTCGAGTTCCCACCGGGCGAGCTGCCTGGCATCTACAACGCGCTCACCATCAAGCGCCCGACCGCCGCGGCCGGGGCGGACGACACGCTGGTGGTCGAGGTGCAGCAGCACCTCGGCAACAACTGGGTCCGTGCCGTGGCCATGTCCACCACGGACGGCCTCCCGCGCGGCGTGGACGCCGTCGACACCGGGGCCGCCATCACGGTGCCGGTCGGCTCGGTGACGCTCGGCCGCGTGTTCGACGTCCTCGGCAAGGCGATCGACGGCAAAGGAGCCGTGGGCAAGTCCGACACGCTGCCGATCCACCGCGCCGCCCCGGGCTTCGACCAGATGGAGACCGAGGCGCAGGTCTTCGAGACCGGCATCAAGGTGATCGACCTGATCGCCCCATTCCGGCGCGGCGGCAAGGCCAGCGTCTTCGGCGGCGCCGGCGTCGGCAAGACGGTCATCATCCAGGAGCTGATCCGCAACATCGCCGCCGAGCACGGCGGCTACTCCGTCTTCGCCGGCGTGGGCGAGCGCTCGCGCGAGGGGAACGACCTGATCGGCGAGATGACCGAGTCGGGCGTGCTCGAGAAGACCGTCCTCGTCTTCGGCCAGATGAACGAGCCGCCTGGAGCCCGGCAGCGGGTGGGCCTGACGGCACTAACCATGGCGGAGTACTTCCGCGACGTGGAGCACCGCGACGTGCTCCTCTTCATCGACAACGTCTTCCGCTTCACCCAGGCGGGCGCCGAGGTCTCCGCGCTGCTCGGCCGGATGCCGTCGGCGGTCGGCTACCAGCCCACCCTGGCGACCGAGATGGGCGACCTGCAGGAGCGGATCACCTCCACCAAGGACGGCTCGATCACGAGCCTGCAGGCCGTCTTCGTCCCCGCCGATGACTACACCGACCCGGCTCCCGCCACCACCTTCGGCCACCTCGACAGCAGCGTGCGCCTCGACCGCTCGATCGTGGAGCTGGGCATCTACCCCGCGGTGGATCCACTCACCTCGACCTCGACGGTCCTCGACCCTCGAGTCGTGGGCGAGGATCACTTCAACGTGGCGCGCGAGGTGCAGCGCACGCTGCAGCGCTACAAGGACCTGCAGGACATCATCGCCATCCTCGGCATGGACGAGCTGTCAGAGGACGACAAGGTGACCGTCTCGCGAGCCCGTCGCCTGCAGCGGTTCATGAGCCAGCCGATGTTCGTGGCGGCGCAGTTCACCGGGCGCGACGGCAAGTACGTCGAGCGCGCCGAGACGGTCCGTGGCTTCAAGGAGATCCTCGAGGGCAAGCACGACGCGCTGCCCGAGCAGGCGTTCTTCATGGCCGGACCGATCGAGGACGTGATCACGAACGCAGAAGGGATGAAGTAATGCTGGCATGGGCCGGTCCCGACACCGCCTCGCGCGGCTGCGCAACGCGCTTCGGCGGCGCCGGGCCCACCCCCTTCCTGGATCTGATCGCCTCCGCGCCGGTCCCTCACCGGCTTCACTCTCCGTCATCGCAGCTACCCCTTCTAGGCAACTGAGATGCCACTGCATCTGGAGATCGTGAGTCCGGAGCGGCGCGCCTATTCGGACGAGGTCGACATGGTGACCGTGCCGGGGATCGACGGTGAGCTGGGGATCCTGCCCCACCACACACGGCTGATCAGCGCCCTCGGCACCGGCGAGCTGCGCATCAAGAAGGCCGGCACCGAGCAGGTGCTGCTCATCGCCGGCGGCTTCGTGGAGGTGCGCGCCGACAAGGTGATCGTCATGGCGGACCTGGCCGAGCATTCGGACGAGATCGACGAGACGAAGGCGATCGAGGCGCGGAAGCGCGCCGAGGCCGAGCTGGGCGAGGTCCACGACGCCGTCGACGTGGCCCGCGTGCGGGCGGCCCTCCAGACGGCGCTGATGCGGGAGCGGATCGCGACGCGCCACCGCTCGCGGGGCTAGTCCGCCCGCCGCAGCTCCACGAACTCTTCAACCCCAAGCATCGTCAGGGGTATGCGAACTATCGGAGGCACGGCCCTGCGCCGAGGATCCCGAAAGCGGCGTGGATCGGTGAGAGGCACCCATCGCCCCTGGATGCGGACCCGGCAGCCGCCGGCGGCGAGGACGTTCTTGAGCCACTCGACTTCCGGACCATAGGTGAGCGCGATGGCGTATCGATCGGCGCGCGGGAAGATGTTGATGGGCGTCTGGCGCACCGTGCCGCTCCGCCGGCCGACGTGCTCGAGGACGCCGAACCATGGGACGCGCCCGGCGATCGGGCGCGTCAGCTTATTGGTGAGCAGCAGGTTGACGCGCGTGAGCCAGTGCGGGAGGGCCATCGGGACTCATCCTAAGCCGCTGGGTTAGCATCGGGCTGATGCAGACCTGCGACCATTGCGGCGCCCGCTTCGAGCAGCTTCCGGTGCGGATCGAGATCGTCCGCGAGTCGGGGCCTATCGGCCTCGCGGGCTTCCCGGCGGGAAGCTCCTCGAACTTCAGCAAGGGCTATGCCTTCTGCTCGAGCGACCACGCCTACGCCTGGGCGCGCGAGCGACGCTACATGCTCTGCAACGCCGGCCCCACGCCCTTCGAGGCGGGGATGCAGCCGTACCTCCCATCGCGCCACATGGGCGGCCGGGTGGGGCTGTGCGACGGGCATCACCTCGGCAGCCACGAATGGAAGGAGGCGTATCCCGCCTAGGCGGGATCGCTGATGCAGAAGTTCATCGTCACCGGCGGCGTCCCGCTCCACGGCGAAGTGCGAATCGCCGGTGCCAAGAACGCCGTCCTCAAGATGATGGCCGCGGCGGCCCTGACCGATGACCGCTCGGTCCTGCGCAACGTGCCGCGCATCAGCGACGTGGGGATCCTGCGCGGGGTCATGACCGATATCGGCTTCGGCGTGAAGCCGCTCGACGAGGATGGGCTGGAGATCCAGGCCTCCGGGGCCGACTGGCTCTTCGTCCCGCTCGAGGCGGCGATGAAGATGCGCTCCTCGTTCATCCTGCTCGGGCCGCTGCTGACGCGGTTCGGGCGCGTGATCATCAGCAATCCCGGCGGCGATCGGATCGGCCGGCGGCCGGTGGACCTGCACGTCGAGGCGATGCGGGCACTGGGCGCCGAGATCGAATACAAGAACGGCTACTACTTCGCCCAGGCCCCCGGTGGGCTGAAGGGCGCGCGGGTCGCGTTCCCGTACGTGACGGTCATGGGCACCGAGAACGCCATGCTGGCGGCGACGCTGGCGCGCGGCAGCACGGTGATCGAAAACGCCGCCCGGGAGCCGGAGGTCGATGACCTCATCACGATGCTGCGCGGGATGGGGGCGCAGATCGAGCGGACCGCGCCGAACCGGCTCGAGATCCAGGGAGTCGATCGGCTGCACGGGGTCGAGCACCGCGTGCTGGGAGACCGCCTCGAGGCGGGAACCTTCGCGATGGCTGCCGCGGTCACCGGCGGCGAGGTGACCGTGCGTGGCGTCGATCCGGCGCACCTCGGGGCCTTCACGGACCTGCTGACCGGGATGGGCATCTCGACGCAGACGTTCGCCGAGGACGGCGGTGGGCTGCGCGTCCGCGGTGGCGACGGGATCCGCCCGGCCGATGTCGAGACGCAGCCCTACCCCGGCTTCCCAACCGACCTCCAGGCGCCGGTTGCGGTACTCATGACCCAGGCCGACGGCGTCTCGACCATCCACGAGACGATCTACGAGGACCGGCTCGACTACACGATGGAGCTCGCAAAGATGGGCGCCGTGATCGAGGTCCTCGACGAGCGGCACGCCAGCATCGCCGGGCCGACGCCGCTCCATGGCCGTGAGGTCGAGATCGCCGACCTGCGCGCGGGAGCGACGCTCATCCTGGCGGCCCTGGCGGCGGCCGAGACGAGTGTGATCTCCGGGGTCGAGCACGTCGACCGCGGCTACGAGGCGATCGAGTCGAAGCTCGTCTCGCTTGGCGCCCAGATCACCCGGATCGACGCGTAGACTCGGACGGATGAAGATCGGGATCGACCTGGGGACGGCCAACATCCTCGTCTACGTCCAGGGCAAGGGCGTGGTCCTGAACGAGCCGAGCGTGGTCGCCATCAACGACGACGACAACCGCCTCGTGGCCGTCGGCGAGGAGGCCCGGGAGATGATCGGCCGCACCCCCGGCAACGTCCGTGCCATCCGGCCGATGCGCGACGGGGTGATCGCCGACTACCTCATCACCGAGGCGATGCTGCGCTACGTCATCAACAAGGTCTCCCGCGTCCGCCTCTTCAAGCCGGACGTGATGATCAGCGTGCCATCCGGCGTCACGAGCGTCGAGAAGCGGGCGGTCCGCGACGCGGCGATGAAGGCCGGCGCGCGCGACGCGTACCTCATCGACGAGCCGCTGGCGGCGGCGATCGGCGCCGGCGTTCCCATCTCGGGGCCCGCCGGAAACATGATCGTGGACATCGGCGGTGGGACCACCGAGATCGCCGTGATCGCGCTGGGCGGCATCGTGGTGGCGGACTCGGTCCGCGTCGGGGGCACGAAGATCGACGAGGCGATCGCCAACTACATCCGGCGCAAGTACAACCTGATGGTCGGCGAGCGGACCGCGGAGGAGGTCAAGATCGGCATCGGCTCCGCGCTGGCGCTCGACGAGCCGATGCAGATGGAGGTCAAGGGGCGCGACATGATCGCCGGCCTGCCGCGCACGATCCCCATCACCTCGGGCGAGGTGACCGAGGCGATCGAGGCGCCGCTGGCGCAGATCATCACCGCGGTCCGCAACGTGCTCGAGCAGACCCCGCCGGAGCTGTCGAGCGACATCATCGACAAGGGGATGGTGATGACCGGTGGCGGCTCGCTGCTGCGCAACATCGACGCGCTGCTGACCCAGGTCACCGGCATCCCGTGCCACGTTGCGGACAACGCCCTCAACTCGGTCGCCGTCGGCACGGGGCTGGCGCTCGAGCACTTCGACGAGTTCCGCAAGAGCCTGGTGCGCGGCTCATGACGGTGGCGACCCAGGTCTCGGCGACGCCCAGGGGCGATGTGGAGGCCGCGCCAAAGGTGCGTGCGAAGCGCCGCGCCCTTGCCTTCGCCGACTTCCACATCCACACCCGCTTCAGTCGCGACTCGATCCTGTCGGAGGACAAGTTCATCCGGGTCGCCATGGAGCGCGGCCTCACCCACGTGGCGGTCACGAACCACAACAACGTCGAGGGCGCGATCGCGGTGCGCGACCGGGTGGCGGCGCTCGGGCTCGACGAGCAGCTCACCGTCATCCTGGGCGAGGAGGTGTCGACCTCCGATGGCGAGGTGGTCGGCATCTTTTTGGAACGGACGATCCCGCGTGGTCTCACCGCGGATCAGACGGCCGACGAGATCCATGCGCAGGGCGGCCTGGTATCCATCCCGCATCCGTTCGATCCGTTCCGGGCGTCGCACATCCAGCGCGAGCCCCTCGAGCGACTGGCCGCGGCCGGCAAGATCGACATGATCGAGGTCTTCAACAGCCGGGTGACGTTCGGCCGCCACAACGAGGAGGCCGCCGACTTCGCCGCGCGATACGCCATCCCGGGGATCGCCTGCAGCGACAGCCACTCCGCCTTCGAGGTGGCGATGAGCTTCAACGCCCTGCCCGCCTTCTCCACGGCCGAGGAGCTCCGCGAGGGTCTGGCCGAGAACGAGTGGCACGGCACGCGGTCCACCGTCCTCATTCACCTCACGACACGATGGGCGGTGTGGAGCAACATCGTGCGCGGCTGGCTCGGTCGCGGCACCGCCACCGCACCCGTCCTGGGCCCCGAGCCGCCGCGAAAGGTCGAGAAGGAACCGGTCGAGGCGCCCGCGCCCGCCGAGCTGCCGAACCCGGACGATCCGGAGGCGTCGGATGACCGCGGGTAGCGATCGGCCGCCGGAGGACGGGCAGCCGCACCACCACCCATCCGGTCCGCACGAGCACGGGCACTCCGTCTACGAGCCCGGCGAGTTCCTCGACGCTCCGCCCGAGGAGGCCATCCCCGAACGCGAGGTGAGCCTCGCCCGTCGCCTCCTCAACGTGCGGACCATCGGCTCCATCATCTTCGGCCTGGTCCTCGTCTTCTTCCTGTTCCGGGTCATCCTCAACGTCAAGTTCGGCGAGGCGATCGACCTGATGCGGACCGCCAACCTGTGGTTCCTGCTGGCCGGTCTCGCTGCCTACTACCTGACCTTCCCGCTCAGGAGCCTGCGCTGGTCGATCATCCTTCGCCGCGTCGGCAGTCCCGTGCCGTATCGCGCCGCGATGGAGATCCTCTTCCTGTCGTGGTTCGTGAACTGCATCGTGCCGGCGAAGCTGGGCGACCTGTACCGGGCATACCTGCTGCGCGGCAACTACGGGGCGTCCATCTCGCGCACGGTCGGCACGATCTTCATCGAGCGGGTCACCGACATCCTGGTCATCTTTGCGCTCGCCCTGGCCGCCGGCTTCTGGAGCTTCCGTGGTCGGAACCGGCCCGAAGTGGATGCACTCTTCCTGGCCGGCTTCGTCGTGGCGCTGGTGCTGCTGCTGCTCGTCGTCGCGCTCCGCTACCAGGGCCGTCGCCTGACCCGGCTGCTGCCAGAGCGTGCGCAGGAGCTCTATGAGCGATTCCACGAGGGGAGCACCGGGGCACTCACCCCGCGCGTGCTGCTGCCCGTCGGCGCCATCACCGCTGCGGTCTGGGTGCTCGAGGGCGCTCGCGTCTTCTTCGTGATCCAGGCCCTGAACATCACGGGCCTCCAGCTGGGCATCAGTTCGTCGCTCTTCGTCGCACTGGCGGCGTCGCTCCTCACTGCCATTCCCCTCACCCCCGCGGGCATCGGCTTCGTTCAGGCTGGGATCGTGGGCGCCCTGTACCTGTACGGCGTTCCGGCCGAGGCCGGAACGGCGGTGGCGCTGACCGACTTCGTGCTCAGCACGCTCAGCGTGATCGTGATCGGCGGCGTGCTGTACGCGTTCTCGCCGATGATCCGGCGAGCCCACGGCGCCGCTGCCAGGGCGGGCGAGCTGGACTCCTCTGTGGGCGGGGTGGGCTAGCCGACCTGTGCCTGACGGCGCATGCCTGATCGGGCTCGGTACCTTTGTCCCATTGAGAGACCCCCGTCGCGCTGCGATTCTGCGGTTGCTCGCACGCACCACTCGGGCGATCCAGACCTGCGTGGGCGACGGCACAGGACGAAGGCGCATGACGCTCCAGACTCCGCGGTCGTTCAACAGCTGGCTGCGAGGCCAGCTAAAGGAAAAGAACATGAGCCAGCGCCAGCTGGCCCTCCAGTCGGGGGTCGATCACTCGACCATCTCCCGGCTCATCAAGGGCGACCGGATGCCCTCGCTGGGAACTGCCACGAAGCTGGCGCGCGGCCTGCGCGAGATCCACGAGGAGTCCGACGGTCCCGCCTACTTCGCCACCCAGGGCGCCCGGCAGCTGCAGCCAACTGCCCGCGTCGAATATGCACTGCGCGGTGACGACCTCCTCTCCGAGGCCGATGTCCGCGGCCTGATGCAGACCTACATCGCGCTGCGCGGTCGCCGGATGCGCGACGACTCGAACGGCGCGCGCGAGGCGAGCCACCCCAACGGCAACGGGAGCGGCTACCAGCCCTAGCCGGCCCTCCGGGTCGATGCGCGCGAGGTCCTGAAGGCCCGAGGCGGCAGCGTCGGAAGCTCCGTGGCCCCCGCGTAGAGCAGCCAGGTGCGCCGCAGGTTCGTCGCATCGAACCCCTCGTCGACCCCGGGCGTCTCCATCACCAGGGTCGTACCCCCCGGCAGCCGCGGATCCCGCAGGAACGCCGCCAGCCCTTCGCCCCCGATCTTCCCGGCGCCGATGTGCTCGTGGCGGTCTCCCCGGCTCCCCAGCGCTGACCTTGAGTCGTTCAGGTGGATGAGCGCCAATCGGTCCAGCCCGATCAGCTCGTCGAACCGATCCAGCACCGACCTCGCCCCCGCCGCGGTCGAGATGTCGTAGCCCGCGCCCCACAGATGCGCGGTGTCGAGGCAGAAGGCGAGCTGGGAGGCGTTCTCGGCCGAGGTGGCTTCGAGGATGACCGCCAGCTCCTCGATCGTCCCGCCCAGCGTGTCGCCGCCGCCCGCCGAGTTCTCGAGGACGAGTCGAACGCCAGCCGGGGAGTCGGCCAGGACCGCTGCCAGGGCCGTCGCCAGCCGCGCGATCCCGTGCCCTCGCACGCCTCCCCGGTGCGAGCCGATGTGCGTATTCACCAGCGTTGCGCCGTACGCAGGCGCTCGTTGCATCTCGTAGGCCAGGCCCTCGACCGACTGCCGGGCAAACGGCTCCGCCGATCCGGCCAGATTGATGAGGTAGCTGGCGTGGATCGCCACCGGGGCGATCCCCTCGCGGGCGCAGAACTCGACGAACGCGGGGGCATCGGCCGGAGGCTCGGGCCGGCGTCGCCAGGCCGTGGGGTTGTCGCTGAAGATCTGGAGGGCGGTCGCCCCGATCTGGCGCGCCCGGCGCGCTGCCTTCAGCAGCCCGGTCCGCACGCCGAGGTGGATGCCGACGCGGGGCGCCCCGGCCGGCCACGTCAGCCGGCGACGTGGCTGAGGTCGTGCTAGGGTGCCGGCCATGGAGCCCGAACCCGAGGCACCCCGTCGCATCGATCTGCTGACGATCGCGCTGCTGGTCTTCTTCCTGTCGCTGCTGGTGATCGTCGCCGCGCTGCTGATCCTGCCGACCGTGGCGCGCTGAGGCGCGTCGCGCCGCTCAGCTCGACCTGCCCGCGCGCGCGACGACCGGGTCGATCATCCCGTAGGCACCGTCTCCGCGGCGGTAGACCACCCCGATTCGATCGGTCGCCGCGTTGAGGAAGACGAAGAAGGCATGGCCGAGCTCCTCCATGCGGACGATCGCGTCCTCCTCGAACATCGGCGTCATGTCGTAGCGCTTGATCTCGACCACCTCGGGGCCGTGCGGCCGGTCGTCCTCTGCCACGCCCTGCGTCTCGAGCTCGGTGGGCCGACTGTGGAGCTCGCCCTCGGCCCGATCACGGACGCTGCGCGGGCGCTCCCGAGAGCGCACCACCTGGCGCTCCAGGCGGTCGACCAGGTTGTCGATCGCGGCCTGCATGGTGGAGCCTGCGCCAACCGAGCGGATGACCGTCCCGTTGTTCACGAGGCTCACCTCGGCGACGTGCGAGGTCTCCGATGCTCGCGACGCGTGGACGATCAGCTCCACGGTGGCTTCCGCGTCGGGGTGGGTGATCCGCTCGAGGCGGTGCAGCTTGCGGTCGATCTGGCGGCGCAAGGCGTCGGTCAATTCGAGGTTCCGCGAATTGACGGTGGTCCTCATCTCGATCCTCCGTTGCCGTGGCCTCTACGGTAGCACCAGCGTCGCGGAAGCTTCTGATCACACCTCCCGCGCGATCGCGAATCCGTAGACGGAGGCCGCGCCGCCGTCCCGCAGGACGAGCGCGCATGACTCGAGGGTCGCGGAGGTGGTCAGGATGTCGTCCACCAGGATCAGCCCGTGGGGAACGCTCACTCCCTGGCGCAGCCCAAACGCGCCGCGCAGGTTGTGCAGGCGCGCCGCCTTCCCGAGGCCGTGCTGTCGAGCCGTCGGGCGCCGCCGCTCGAGGAGATCGAGGACCGGCAGGCCGGTCTCCCGGCCCAGCGCGGAGGCCAGCAGCGCCGCCTGGTTGTAGCCGCGCTGGCGCCGCCGGGCCTCGTGCACGGGCACCGGTACGAGCGGAAGCGGCCCGCAGACCACCATGAGAGCCTCCAGGGCGGGCGCTGCGGCCCTTCCGAGCGGCAGCGCTATCGAGCCACTGCCGCCGTACTTGAGGCGCTGCAGGGCCCGACGCAGCGTTCCGGTGTGCGCGAAGGCCGCAACCGCGAGCTCGAGGGCGTCGCCGACGAGCGTGCCAGGGTCCGCGGCGACGAACCGATCGTCCGGCGCGCCGGCCGGCCGAAAGCCCGCGACGCAGTCGGCACAGACGCGGTGGCCGAAGCGCCCGCAGCCCGCGCAGGCGGGAGGCAGGAGGACCTCCAGCAGACCCATGGGCCCGGCAGCATGGCCGAGCGGACCTTACCGCGCGGTTACCGCCGGCTTACGAAGCCGCGCAGTCAGGCATGAGCCTCTTCGAAGGCGAGCTGATCGCCGGCCTGGGTGTGGCTGGCTGCCACTGCACCAGCGGGCAGCTCGAGGCAGTCCCGCCCTCCGGCTGAGCGGACGACCATGCGCCATGGGACGAGCTCCGCGGCGACCCGGGTCACGCGTCCGGATCGGTCGAGGAATACGAGGTCGATGGCGTAGCCCATGAACATCGTGTCGATCGTGGTCGCCCCAGGCAGCAGCAACCCCTCGCCTGCCGTCAGCCGCGGGAGCAGGTGCAGACCGAAGACGCGCTGCAGCAATGAGCCCGCCACGCGGCAGCGCTCGGCAACGGTCGTGCCGCGGGCTGCGTTCGTGATGCGGACGTAGCGGGCCATGCGAACCGATGCTACCGGCTCGGCGAGCAGGGAGACGCCCCGGTTCGCGGAAGAGGACCGGGGCGTCGCCACCCGTGGAGCCGCACCCGCGGGTGCGGCTCCGATGGACCGTGCGGTAGGGCCTCCAGCCCTACCTCTGCAGTTGGACGCCGAGCGCCTGGGGCACGCCCGGGTTGCCGGGTGTCGTGGTGACGGGGCCCAGGAAGAAGGGTTCCCGCCAAACACCCTCGATGTTCTTGCCTCCCGAGCAGCCAGTGATCTGGAACCCGGCGTAGCCGACGATGTGGTACCACGCATTGGATCCGGTGCCTCCCGCCGTGTCCCAGATCGGGACGGTCACCGTGACCTTGTTGTCGATGTAGTAGGAGCAATCGGCACTCACCTTGTTGCCCGGAAGGCTGCCGATCCGGTCGAGGCCAGGATCGGTGATGGAGGTGCAGCAGCCGTAGGACTTCGACGGCGGTCCGATCTCTCCCTGGAGGAACGGCTTGCTGTTCGCGCAGCCGCCGACATTCGCCGGTGCGACCTGGCCGAGGCCGTATCCATCGCAGCCGAACGACAACCAGCCGAACCCGCCGGGGACGTTCAGGTTGCCCGGGGTGAGGTGCTGTTCGGCGCACTCGGGCTTGCTGCCGACATCGGCATCGCAGGCGGGATAGGTCTGGAAGAAGGCGAGGGAGATGCCGGCCGGGAAGAGCGTCCCCGGGGTCGGGCCGGCCTGGGAGAACCCGCCCTTGGCCGTCGCCGTGGCGGAGGTTGCCCACTGGTCGACGCCGAAGATGCCCAGGAAGAACGGCCTCCAGTCGCGGTTCGACTTGACCTGGACACCGGCCGCGCATGTGTTCGCGTTAACCGCGCAGGTTGGGCCGGGGATCGCGCCGGCGCCGACGTACGTGAGCAGGGCGCCGGTCGCGCTCACGTACCGGGGTCCGTTGGGCGCGCCGAAGACGATTGGGTTACCGCCATTCCGCGCGATCTCGGTGATGATCGATGCCTCGACGTTGGCGTCAGTGCCGTGCGTAGTGTCGCCGGCGATGTACTGTGCGACGACGCGTGCCCCGGCCATCGACGCGAAATCCGACGCGTTCTGGGCAGCACGCCGCTGAGCGAGGCCGTTCCCACCGTCGATGACCAGGCCTGCGGCGAAGACGACAACCGTCAGCACCAGCCCGGCCAGGACGATCATCTGACCTCGTGGGTCGCTTTCGCGACGATTCCAGGGGAACATTGTCTTGGGCCTTTCCTAGTTGATGACCATGGTGGCGGACGCCACCTCGGTGATGGAGGGGATGAGCCCTCCGATAACCGGCGTAATTGGGGTGAAGCTGAGACGAACCCGCACGGAGATGAGATTCCCGGGATTGCGCGACGTGCAGGTCTTCGTGGTCCATGCCCCGGTGGGGGCGGTTGAGGCATCGCAGCTGGTATAGAGATTCGCATCCACGATGCTGTTGAAGGGGACGAGCATCCGGTTCGTGGCGGCCAGGATGTCGGCCCGAAGGTGCGCGAGATCGGCCGGGCAGACAGGGCCGCCGGGCTGGTTGCAGCTCGCGTCGTAGGTGGCGCTCAGCGGATCGCCGCGCCCGACCCAGTACGCCTCCACCGCGCCGAGCCGGGCACCCTCGCGAGCGGCCTGCGACAGCGTGCTGTGGGCGTAGACGAATCGCCCTACATCGATGGTGCCGAAGACGATGAGCAGGAACAGCGGCAGGACAAGCGCGAACTCGACGAGCGCCTGGCCGCGGCTTCCTGCATCGGACTGGCCGCGTCGAACGGTGAGCCGCGTGAATCGCGCCATCATGAGTTCCGTGTGACCGACGCCGAGCCGCCGGCGTTCGTGACCTGCAGCGTCACTTGGTGGCTGCTGTTGTTGCCGTAGCCGAACGGTGCCGGGAACTGCGCGTTCGACTGGGTACCGAGGTCGGTGAAGGTCCAGAGCCAATTGGTGATGGGGCAATGCGCCGGGTCGGCCACGGTCGACGCGTCCACGTACGTGTAGACCTTGTTGGAGCCGTTGCCGGTGGTCGTCCAGGTGAACCAGGGAGTTGGCTTGGCGCAGACCGGAGGAGGCGGCGGAGCCGGCACGGTAACCCCGATGGTCTTGGTGGACGTGCCCCCCTGGTTCGTCACCTCGAGCTTGACCTGGTAGGTCCCTCCGGCCGCGTAGGTGTGGTAGTTGCCGGTCGCCGAACCGACCTCGTCGTTGCCGTCATCCCACGTCCAGTTGTAGCCGGAGATGGCGCAGGTGCCGCTGCCGGGCGTCGACGTCGAAGGGTTCGCGTAGATCTGCAGTGTCTGGTCGACGATGACCGTGAAGTTTGCTGTCGGACCCCCGCAGCCTCCCGGAGGGGCGCCGGGGCCTGAGGAGACGTACCCGAAGACCGTCGACGTGGCCGCGGCCGAGATGTTGAAGTTGTTCCCCCAGAAGCCGTTGATGAGCGGGGTGAGGAAGCTGAACTTCTCCTTGACCGTCACGGTGATCGTGTTGCCCGGACCGCTCGAGAGGTCCTTGGCCGTGGAGCAGGCGATGACCGTGCCGGCAGGGTCCATGCAGACCGGGGCGGGAACGACTATCGCCGATTCGCCGCGCTGCGCCTGGGCATCGGTCTCCTTCTGGGCCGCGGCCAGGATGCCGGCCGTGTCGGTGGGGCTGACCGCCGCGAAGCTGGCACCCTCGCGCGCCGCGTTGGTGATCTGGATGTACGAGAAGTAGACGCGACCGAAGTCGATGGCGATGAGCATCAGCAGCACGAAGATCGGCAGCACCAGCGCCATCTCGACGAGCGCCTGGCCTCGAGACTTCGCACGACCATGGCGCCGCGCGATCACGTTGGGTCGTTCACTCAGATTCATGTTGGTCACTCTATCGGGGGCACCTTGCAACGCACCTTGCAAGCTGGATCGAATGGTGCGGTACCACAACGGTACTTTCGGGTCAGCCTTTCGCGGCCCCCGCGGGGCTCGGCTCCTCTGCCGCCTCGGCCATCAGGCGGATCGTCACGGTTGTCCCGCGGCCGACTTCGCTCTTTATTCGCAGGCTGCCACCCATAGCTTCCACCAGGCCGCGCGCTGCATACAGGCCCACGCCGCTGCCATCCGGCACCAGGCGGCGCGCCTCGTCGGCGCGGAAGAACTGCTCTGATGCGCGCCTGCGCGTGGCGGGCGACATGCCGATCCCTTCGTCGCGGATCGCCAGCTCCGAGAGGAGCCCCCCGCCGGCAGTGGTACGTCCTGCGATCCGGACGCCGATGACCGAGCCTGGCTGGCTGTACTTGACGGCGTTGTCGAGCAGCGCCCACAGGACCTGCTCCATCCGACCGGCGTCGGCGACGACGAGATGAGGAGGGCCCTCCACCTCGAGGACGAAGCCCCGGTCCGTCGGCCGCAGGGCGTCCCACGTGTGCCGCACGATTGGCTCGAGGCGGAATACCTCCTGCAGCGGCGTCAGGGCTCCGACCTCCAGCCGCGACACGGCCAGCAGCTGACCGACCATCCGCCGCAGCCGATCGGCCTGGTGGGCGATCGTCTCCATGTCGATGCGGGCCGCCGCGTCGATGCTCTTGCTCTGGCCGAGCTCCGAGGCGAGCGCGCGGATGCTGGTCAGCGGCGTCTGCAAGTCATGGGTGATCCCACGCAGGAAATCGCCCTGCACCGCGGCCATCCGGTTCAGCTCCTCGGTTTGCGTCCGCAGCCGCCGGACAAGAAGCGCGTGCTCGATGGTCGTGGCAGCATGCTGACCGAGGAGGCTGAAAAGGCCGAGCTCCGCCGGCGTGGGCGCGGCTCGTCCCTCCCAGGGCGCAAGCAGGACGGCGGCAAATTGCTCGCCGGTGGCCATGTCTGCGACCACGAAGGCGCCCCATGGGCCGTCGGCGTGCCGGGCAGCAGGGCTCTCGTCTGGGAGCAGCTCGAGGGTCGAGGCCCATCGGTGCAGCTCGGTGAGCGGCTCGACCGCACCGGTCGGATCGGGGCCATAGACGCCGGCTGCCAGCGCCTCAGGTTCCGCGACCTGGAGGACGGCGAGCACCCAGGTCGGGTCGTGGCTTACGTTGCGGATCGCATCGACCATGGCGTGTGCAGCCGCAGCGGGGTCGTCGCCGATCGGCGCCGCCCGCACCTGGGCGGCGAGATCCGCGATCTGTCGGTTCCGCTCGGCGAGCGCCGTTGCCAGCCGCCGTTGGGCAGCGGTGAGCGCATCGTCGCCCGTCGTGGCGGAAGCCGCCCCTCCGCTCGTGCCCTGCTCGGCGAGTTGCACCATCGAGCGGGTCTCGCCTGCGAATGCCCGCCAGGCGAGGATCGTCACGATCACGACCCAGCCGATCGTCACCGCGATCACGAGCAGGGCGGCCGAAGTCGTCCCGAGACGAGCGATCAGCGGCTCCCCGATCCGGTCGATCAGCACGACCGCCACCACCGGCGGGATCGCTCCGACCAGGAGGGTGGCCAGCAGGCGGATCGATGAGCGGCCGAATCCCACGGTCTATGGAGCGCTGGCCGCCGTGGCGCCGGAATGCGACGTCGCCAGGCGATACCCGATTCCCCGTTCTGTGAGGAGGTAGCGGGGGCTGTCCGGGTCGAGTTCGAGCTTTCTTCGCAGGCGACGGACGGTGACCCACACGTAGGACGGATCGGCGCCATCGGACTCGGACCAGACCCGGTCGAGCAGGGTGCTGGTGGGCACCGTCGTATCGGCCGCGGAGATCAGCACCTGCAGGAGGCGGACCTCGGTCGGCGTCAGGGGCCAGTTCCCGATCGGCGTCGTCACCCGTCGCGCCGCGAGGTCGATCTCCAGCTCTCCGCCGTCGAGCACCAGCTGCGGCTTGCCGGCCGCCGCACGCCGAAGGACGCGCTGCACGCGCGCCACCAGCTCGTCGGGGTCGAAGGGCTTCGTGATGTAGTCCTCGGCATAATCCTCGAGCGCATGGACCTTGGCCTCGGAGGCGTCGACCGCGGAGAGGACGATGATCGGGAGGTCGGCGATCCGCTTGACCCGGGCGCAGAGCTCGAAACCGTCCATCCCGGGCATCATCAGGTCGACGATCAGGAGCGACGGCCAGCGTTGCTCGAGCTGCAGGAGCGCCTTGGCCCCCGACGGGGCAGTCAGGACCTCATAGCCCTCGCGCGCCATGCGGCGCGCGAGGACGGAGAGAAGGGTCGGATCGTCGTCGACCAGCAGGAGGGCCGGCCGCAGCGCCGGCTGCATCTCAGATGCTCGGTCCGGACATGACCGAGATGATCGCTGGGCCGAGGATGACGATGAAGATGGTGGGGAAGATGCAGCCGACCATCGGGAAGAGCATCTTGACCGGGGCCTTGGCCGCCATCTCCTCCGCGCGCTGGCGCCGCTCGATGCGAAGCTGCTGCGACTGGATCTGGAGGACCTTGGCGATCGGCACGCCGAGCTGCTCCGCCTGGATGATCGCGCCGATGAAGTTGCTGATCGGCTGGGCATCGGCGCGCGTGACGACGTCGCGGAGGGCGTCGCGTCGCGTCCGGCCCATGCGGATCTCGGCCAGCGCCTGCCGGAACTCGTTGACGAGCGGCCCCTCCATCTTCTCGACGACCTTCGCGAGGGCGGCGTCGAATCCGAGGCCGGCCTCGACCGAGATGGTCAGCAGGTCGAGGGCATCGGGCAGTTGCAGGACCATCGACCATGAGCGCTTGCGCGCCTTGCCACCGAGCCAGAACTCGGGTGCCATATAGCCAAGCCCGGCGCCCGCCACCCCGAAGATGAGGGCAAGCGGCGCCTTCCCGAGGAGAAAGAGGATGAGCGCGGCCCCAAGCCCGAGGCTGATCGCGGCCAGGATCTTCACGCCCATCCAGTCGGCGCCGCGCAGGCCGCCGGGATAACCGGCCTTCTCCAGCTTGAGGTCGGCGCGCGCGATGATCCCGCCCGACTCGCCACGGTTCCCCAACCGTGACAGGCGCTCGACCATGGGGCGAAGGACCCGCTCGGCCAGGGGCTGCTGCAGCTCCAGCTCCTCGAGGCTCTTGGGCGTCGTGACGAGCTGATCGAGTCGCTGCTGGACGACGTCGCGCCCCGGACGGGCCGCGAGGCCGTAAGTGAGGACGAGGACCGCGGCGGCGGCAGCTGCGGCGATGAGGAGCGTGAGAGGTGGCATTGGTATCAGACCTTAATGTCGACGATTCGACGGATGAAGATGTAGCCGATTGACATGCTGATCAGCCCGACGATGAGGAAGATGATTCCAGTTGGCAGTCCAAAGGTCGTGGGTGGATTGCGGAACAACGCGGTGATGTAGCTGGGGCTGATCAGGAAGAGGATCCCGGCCAGTCCGACCGGCAGCAGGGTGATGACGTATCCGCTGTATCGCTGCATGGAGGTGAGGACGCGGATCTCCCCGATGATCCGGATCCGCTCGCGAATGGTGAAGGCGATCGAGTCGAGGACGGTGGCGAGGTTGCCGCCGACCTGGCTCTGGATGTTGATGGCGGTGACCATCAGCTCGAGGTCCTCGGACTTCACGCGGCGCACGAGGTTGTTGAGGGCCGGCTGAAGGGCCACGCCCAGGCTCATCTCGCGCACGACACGCTCGAACTCCTCCGAGATCGGTGGCTGGGCCTCGCGGGTCACCAGCTCCACGCCCTGCAGGAACGACGAGCCCGCGCGAAGCGAGTTGGCGAGGAGGGTGATGGTGTTCGGGAGCTGCTCGCTGAAGGCGGTCAGGCGCTTTCGCTGGCGGTAGCCGATGTACCACCGCGGGAAGTAGGCGCCGATGGCGAAGACCGCGACGAGCGCGAGGATGTTGTGGAGAGTGGGCAGGACGAAGCCGATCACGTACGCCACGAAGGCGAAGATGAACGGCGACGCGATCCAGGCGAAGAGGAACTCGGCCGGCCGGAGCTTCAGGTCAGCTCGGGCGATCTCCGTGGAGAGACGCGCCGCGAGGTCCTGGCCCTCGATGACGCGGCTGAGCCCGGCGAGCACGACAGAATCCTTCTCACCGGCAGGGACCTCGTCCTGACCACCCGAGCGCGCGTAGCGCTCAAGGCGGGAGGCGACACCGCCCGACCCGCCGCTCATGGCGATGCCGATCGCCACGATGAGCACGGCGAGGGCGGCGAGACCAGCGATGAGGAACGGCAGCATGCCTGATGACTCCTGCTAGAAGGGCGAGCCGAAGACGTTCGGCGGCAGGTGGATTCCGGCCACCTCGAACTTCTCGACGAACTTGGGACGGATTCCGGTCGGCCGCAGCCGGCCCTCGATCTTGCCCTCGACGACCGCAGTCTGCTCGAAGACGAAGATGTCCTGCATGACGATCACGTCGCCCTCCATCCCCTGGACCTCGGTGATGTTCACGATCTTGCGCGTTCCGTCCTTGAGGCGGTTCTGGTGGACGATGAGGTCAACGGCCGATGCGATCTGCTCGCGGATGGCCTTCAGCGGCAGGTCCATGCCCGCCATAAGGACCATCGTCTCGAGACGCGACAGCATGTCGCGCGGGGTGTTGGCGTGGCCGGTGGACATCGAGCCGTCATGGCCGGTGTTCATGGCCTGCAGCATGTCGAGCGCCTCGGCGCTGCGGCACTCCCCGACCACGATCCGGTCGGGTCGCATGCGGAGGGCGTTCCGCACCAGCTCGCGGATGGGGATGGCGCCCTTGCCCTCGATGTTCGACGGGCGTGCCTCGAGCGTCACGACGTGCTCCTGCCGAAGCTGGAGCTCCGCGGCGTCCTCGATCGTGACGATCCGCTCGTCATCGGGGATGAAGGAGGAGAGGATGTTGAGCATCGTCGTCTTGCCCGAGCCGGTGCCGCCGGAGACGAAGATGTTGAGGCGCGCCTTCACGCAGGCCTCCAGGAACTCGAACATGTCCGGCGTCGCGGTCCCGAAGCGGATCAGGTCCTCGACCGTGAACGGGGTCGCGGCGAACTTCCGGATGGTGAGCACCGGTCCCACCAGCGACAGCGGCGGGATGATGGCGTTGACGCGGGATCCATCGGCCAGGCGGGCGTCCACCATCGGGCTCGATTCGTCGATGCGACGGCCGATGGGGGCGATGATGCGCTGGATGATCTTCATCACGTGCTCGTCGTTCTGGAAGGTGACATTGGTCATCTCCAGGCGGCCTTCACGCTCGATGTAGACCTGCTGCGGCCCGTTGACCATGACTTCCGTGACGGTCTCATCGCGCAGCAGCGGCTCGAGCGGTCCGAGGCCCAGGATCTCGTCGGTGATCTGCTCGAGCATGCGGACTCGCTCGGCGCGGGTGAGGGCCAGGCCCTCCTCGTCGGCGACCTTGCCGAAGA
Source organism: uncultured Chloroflexia bacterium (assembly GCA_963807915.1). GTDB lineage: Bacteria > Chloroflexota > Limnocylindria > QHBO01 > QHBO01 > CF-167. The sequence continues at coordinate 712,078 of CAWEDO010000002.1, forward strand.
GATCCTCGATCTGGCGACGGACCTCGACCTGGTTGCTCAGGTCGAGCTTGGGGTCGAGCTCGTTGATGAGCCGGTTCTGGACGCGGTACTTCGCCTCGCGGAAGGATTCGCGGGCTGGCATCGCCCCCAGGAACGGGCGCGCCGTGGCGCCGCCGCCGCCGGGTCCCGCCGGGGGGGGTGTCGGCTGGCCGCTCCCAGTTGGAACTGGCGTCGTCTGTGGCGCGGCCGGAACCTGCGGCTCCCCTTCGCCGCCTGGACGCGCTCGCTCGATCCTCTTCAGCAGTGACATCTGGTCAGTCCTTCCGCGTTATCGGCGCGCAAACAGTCCGCGCTTGTTGGGCTGGTCCTGGGCAGCTCCGGCCTCGCCGGCAAAGGTTCGTGCGAGCTTCATGACATCGCGCGAGAGAATGCTGTCCGGATGGGACACGACGAACGGGACCCCACGATTCACCGCCAGCACGGAGAGCCGCCCGTCCGAGACGATCGTCCCGTCGATCGGTCGGCGCACGGAGGCCTCCACGTCAGCGATACGGATCCCCTGGGCCGCATCGGCCCGGTTGATCACGAGTCGAATCTTCGATCGAGCGTATTCGAGCTGCTCGGTCAGTTCCAGGAAGAGGCGGACATTCTTGATGGTGGTGATCTCCAGGGCGGTCAGCACCATGATGGTATCGGCCGCATCCATCACCGCCAGGGAGAGGTCGCTGAGCCCCGACGGGAGGTCGACCACCACGTAGTCATGGTCAATGCGCAGGTGGTCGACGATCTTGCGCATGTAGGCCGGCGTCACCATGTCGGCGCCCTCCGGCGAGGGCGGGGCGAGGAGGACGCGGATCCCGGTTGAGTGGTCGACGACGACCGAGTCGATGATGTCGCCGTCCGGCTCGCCGGTCTCCACCGCCTCGGCGATGGATCGATCCTTCGGGTTGAGGTTGAGGAGGACGCCAACGTCGCCGAACTGGAGATTCGCGTCAACCAGGCAGACCCGCGCCCCCGTGTCCTGGTGCAGGGCGACCGCGAGGTTGGTGGCGATGGTCGTGCGTCCGGCTCCACCCTTCGGGGAGAAGATCGCGATGACCTGGTGGTCGGCCTCGTCGGTCACGTGCGGGGCGGCGGCCATGGCCGGCAGGGACGACTCGAACTGGGTGCGACGCGCGAGCTCACGCTCGAACACGGTGCGGATGCTGGCCGAGAACTCGTCGCCGCTGAACGGCTTGACGAGGAACTCGCGGGCACCGGCCGAGATGGCCCGCTTCAGCTGATCCGCCTCGCCGTGGACGCTCATCATGATGATCGGGCAGGTCGGCAGGCGCTGGGCGATGATCTCAGCCGCCTGCACGCCGTCCATCCCCGGCATGTTGATGTCCATGACGATCACATCGGGGCGCAGCTCCATCGCGACCTTGATCGCTTCCTCGCCCGTGCCGGCCGTCCCGGCCACGTCGAGATCCCTCTCGAGGCCGAGAAGCCTCGAGAGGTGATCCCGCGTCTCCGGGATGTCGTCCACGATGAGGACCTTGATCACGTCGGTACCCCTGGATGTGCTGAGCCTGGCTGACCGGAGGCCCTAAGGGGCCTGGCCGATCTCGATCTGGATGAGGTCCGGAATCGGGATCCCGAAGCGCTCGATCAGGATCTTGAAGGTAACGCCGGTCGTGTCCTCCGCCACCTCGTCCTTGGCGTTGCGAAGGACCGCGGTCAGCGGACCGATGATGTTGTTGTCGTTCTGCGCGAACTTGATCACCTCGGCGTCCGCGTCATTGCCGGCGAAGACGACCACGACCGTCTCGATGGTGGCCGGGGCCGCGGCCGCCTGGCCGTTGGGCACCGGTGTCGCCGTCGGGTCGTTGATCGGCTTGATCTTGGTGGCGCTGACGTAGAGGACGCGCTTGTTCTGCAGCAGCGTCTTCACGGTCGGCGCATTCTCGAGGCCGGTGATCGGCTCGAAGCGCGGAGCCTGGTCGGTCGAGTCAACCGTCGGCTGGACGACCTGGACGTCGCCGTGGAACAGGATGTCGATGTGGTCGCCGGGCTGAATCAGGAAGTCCAGGCCGGTGACACGCTCGACCTGGAAGGCGATCGCCTTCTCCCCAGGCTCGAGCTGGCAGGTGATGCAGATGCTCCCGCCGCTGGTCAGGCCAACCGCCTCCTGGCTCACCTGGGAACCCTTCCCAATCGGGAAGAGGGCCGGGGAGCCGGTCAGCTGCGATGGGTCCGCGATCCGCGTCCCGCTCACTGCGCCAGGCTCGACCTCCTTGACGTCGACGAGGGCCGGCGTCACGGAGTCGCCGATGGCGATGTCCTGCTTTGCGACGAGGACCTTGACGGTCTGCGCCTCGACAGTCTGCGGCTTCGTCTGCTGCCCGAGCAGCACGACGATCCCCACGAACGCGAGGACTGCCAGCAGCACGCCGACGAGGATGACCAGGCGGTTTGATCGCTTCACAGTATTTCCCTTCGAGCGAGGATGAGGATGATGCCAATCCGGCCGTGCAGTCTGTCCGACGTTGTGACTGCGGTCAACAGTCTACGAGCCAGTGCCAACCTGCATCGACCGGACTTATCGGCTATGCCGCGGTTGGTACCTGAGTAGGGCGGCTGACGGAGCTGCGCCCATTGCGAAGGCCCCCGGGAAACGTTTCTCGGGGGCCTTCGAGTGTCTAGCGGTGAAACAAGCCGGGACTACGGGCCCTGCAGGTTCTCGCCGACGTTCTGGAAGATCTGGCTCACGATCGGGCCCAGGAAGAGCAGGGCCACGATCACGATGATCGCAATGAGGGCCAGGAGCAGGCCGTACTCAACGAGAGTCTGGCCGTCCTCGTCCTCGCGTCGGAACTTGTTGAGAAGAGTGCTGATGAACTGAAGCATTCCTAGCGTTACCTCCTTTCCTTCGGGATAGGCGCCGGCAGCGTAGAGGTCGCAGAGCGAGTCTGAATATGACCCGATGGTCCCATCCTGCCCACGCCGGAGGCGTACCTTCGCGCAGCTTCGCGCTGGTGTCAAGGACCAAGTGGCCTGTAGGGGAGCGAACCGGTGAGCTGCGCGCTCGTGCTCAGCGGCTGAGCACACGGACCAAGGTGAGCCCGCGCGGCATCCAGATCGGGGGGAATCCCGGCTGCCACGATCTGGAGCTGAGCACTCGGCCAGGAATACGACGAATCACGGTCCATATGCTCAGGGGCTGAGCGGTACGACGGATCCACGTCCGGCGGACATGGACGGCCCTGGCACAGCGCCGCCTACCGGGCGGCGGCCCCCGGCTACACGCTCAGTGGGTGAGCACACGGACCACGAACAGTCGGCAATGCGTTCAAATCGCACGCATCTCGACCACTCTGCTCAGCCGTTGAGCGATTCAGCCAGGAAGGCGGCGAATCATGGTCCGTGTGCTCACATGCTGAGCAACAGGACTCTGCCGTCTGGGTGCGGCCTCCCTGGCAAGCACAAGAGCCGCGCTGCTGCAGCGCGGCCCCTGTGCCGGAGGAGGAGATGAATGCCGTCTCCGGATACCCGGCGACGTCAGGTCTGCAGACTAGGCCGAGCCGGCGCTCCTGCCCATGGCGCAGGAGTACCGGGCGGCCAATGACTTTGAGGCCCTCAGTCCTCGGGGATCTTGATCCAGCCCTGGCGCATGGCGTACACGACGGCCTGGGTGCGGTCGTTGACGGACAGCTTGCGCAGGATGCTCGACATGTGGTTCTTGACCGTCTGCTCGCTGATGCCCAGCGCGTAGGCGACCTGCTTGTTGGTCATCCCCTGGGCGATGTTGTCCAGGATCTCGACCTCGCGCGGCGACAGCGGCGCGAAGATCGGCTGGGCATCGGCCCCGTAGACGGCCAGCTCGCGGAACTCCTTCAGCACGCGGCTGGCGACGGCCGGCTTGCTGAAGACCTTGTCGTTGATGAGGTACTCGCCGGAGCGGACGCGTCGGATGATCGCGATCAGGTCCGTCGGGTCGATGTCCTTGAGGACGTAGGCGGCGGCGCCGGCCTTGATCGCCTCGAAGAGCTGGTCCTCGTCCTCGTTCGGCGCCAGGACGATGATCGCCGTGTGCGGCAGCTCCCGCTTGACGCGCTGGGTCGTCTCGATCCCGTTGGGAGTTGGCAGGGTGAGGTCCATCAGGACGACATCCGGGGTCAGCTCCTGGATGGTGGTGATCGCCTCGCGACCGGTCCCGGCCTCGCCCACGACCTCCATGTCCGCCTCGAGCTCGAGGATGTTGCGCACGCCGCGACGGAACAGGGTGTGCCCGTCCACGATCACGATCCGCGCCTTCGCCCCTGCCGCTCGACGGTCGGCGCCCTGGCGGCGTTCAGGTGCTGCCTGCTCTGCCACGTTCTTCTCTGCCACGGACTTCTCCTTGGTGGCCATGGTAACCATTAGTGAACCTCCGGAATGCGTAGAAGGATGCGAGTCCCCTCACCCTGACGGGACTCGATTTGGAGTGACGAACCCATCAGCTCGGCGCGCTCGCGCATGAACTGCAGGCCGAAGTTGCGACTGGCAGATGCGAGCCGCATGACGTCGAAGCCCCGACCGTTGTCGGCGATGACGAGGTGATCGTCCTCAAGGCTGATGCGGACCGTGGTTGCGGCCGCGTGCTTGCGGACGTTCTGGAGGGCTTCCTGCACGACCCGCAGCATCGGAGCCTTGGCCTCGGCTGGAACCCTGGCATCGATGCCCGGCACCGATACCTCGACGGTGATCCCGTGCTTGCCCGAGAACTCGGACCCGGCATCGGTGATCGCCTGCTTCAATCCCACGTCGACCGATGGAGGCCGGAGCGCGGTGATGGTTGACCGCACGTCGTCGAGCCCCTCGCGCAGCATCGTGCGCAGGAAGGCGAGCTCGTCGCGGGCGGTCTCCGGGGAGTCGTCGATCACGCGATCGAGGTACTCGACCTGGAAGATTGCGTTGGTCAGGACCTGGGCGGGGCCGTCGTGGACCGCCTCGGCGAGGCGCTGCCGCTCGCCTTCCTGGGCCTGGATGATCTTGAGCGAGATGGCAGCCGGCGAGAGATCGGCCTCGGAGAGGGTCGGCTCGGAGGCGCGCTCGTCGTCGCTGCCCAGGTAGGCCAGCACCAGCTCCAGCTGTCGGGCGGCGACATCGATTCGCTTGAGGCCGGACTGCAGGTGCGCCAGCTCCCTGCCCAGCGCGTCGCGCTCGGCGCGGAGGACGGCAGGGGATGGGCCGGGGCCGGTTCCGCGGGAGGCGGCGACCCGATGGTCGACCCGGGCGCGCAGCTGGACCCATTCGTCGAGGCGGCTGCGGTACTGCCCGCGGTAGATCTCGGCCACCTCGCGCAGGCGCCAGGCGTCGCGCGTGACGCTCTCCGCCGCCTGCGCCCGCAGCTGGTCGAAGCTGCTCGGCAGTTGGATCGGAGCGTTGGCGGGCACTCGGCGGCGAGTGGTCCTTGGCAAGGCGCTGGTCCTCGTTGGTACGGGGTCCGGCGCAGTACCCGACCCGGCGGTCATGCTCCCCGCCCAAGGTGCATCGGGTCAACAGTACTTCGGGCGCCGGAAGTACTACGGGACGCACGAAGCGAGCCCCTAGGATGCAGCGATGATGCCAACCGGCTCGCGCCTGGTCGCGACCGCGACGGCGTGGGCGGCACTGGGGCTCGCCCTCCTGCTTGCGGCCTTTTCCCTCCCGATCGATGACTTTTGGCTGTCGCTGGCCTCCGCACGGGAGATTGCCGCGGGTGCCGATCCGGCCCGGGCCATCGGCCTGACGTGGATCCCGACCCTCCCCGACGCCATCAACCCGCAGTGGGGAGCCCAGCTGATGTTCGGCGCGCCAGGGACGAGCTGGGGAGCGCTCGCGGTGAACGCAGCGCTGATCTGTCTTGGGTTGATCCTGACCGCGGTGCGCACTCGCCGCCGGGCTGGAGTCACGGCGAGCGCGATCGCCATGCTGCTGATGCTCGGCGTACTGGCGCCGCATCTGCTGGCGCAGGCTCAGTCCTTCTCGATCGCGCTCGTGCCGGTGGCGCTGCTCCTCCTGGAGCGGCGGCCCACTCCGCGCTGGCTGCCCCTCGGGTACGGACTCCTGCTGGTCGTGTGGGCGAACCTGCATGGAGCATTCGTCATCGGTCAGGTCGCGGCGTTGACCGTGTTCGCAGGCGAACTGGTTCGCTGGCGGATGGGCAGGCTGCCAGCCTTCCCCTGGATCATCGGGCTGACCGCCGGCGTCTCAATGGTCGCTCCCCTCCTCAATCCGGCCGGGTTCTCGTTGCTCGCCTACGCGTACCGACAACCGGGGCTCGACGTCATTCGGAGCATCTCGATTGCGTGGCAGCCCGCCTGGCCATGGATTCCGATCGCGACCATCTTCTGGATCTACCTCGCCTTGCTCGTCGCGGCGCGAATATGGAGGAGGGGTGGCGTGTCCTTCGGTGAGGGACTCCTCGTCCTGGGCCTCGCCGTCTTTGCTGCGTACAGCCTCCGGCAGATCGCGTGGTTTGTATTGGTGACGGCACCCCTGCTGGCAAGCGACATCGACCTCCTGCTCGCTTCCCGCCCCGGCCTGGCCCGGGCCGTGGGACGGGTGGCCGGGCCGCTCGGGGACGGCCGCGCAATGACGTTCCTCGGATTGGGAATGCTGCTTGTCGTGGCAGTGCAGCCGCTTCGGCCGGCATTGCCCGCCCAGATCGGCCGCATCGAGCAGAACGAGCCGGTGGCGGTGACAGATTTCCTGGAGGACGCTCTGCCGGTGGGCGGACATGTCCGAGTCCTCAACGAGCAGGTCTACGGCGGGTACCTCACCTACCGGCTCGGCGACCGCGTCGAGACGGCGATGGACGGCCGCATCGAGATCCGCGACCGGGCGACGTGGGCCGGGTATTTCGGGCTGCTGCATGGGGATGACGACCCGGCGGCCGAGCTCGCCTCGCATGGCGTGGCGTGGGCCGTCCTGCTGCCACAGCGGGACGTGCTCATCGCGAAGCTCCGGGCAGCGGGCTGGGTGACCAAGCTTGCGACCGCAGAAGCCGTCCTTCTGCATCGGCCCTAGGGCAGGACCTCGAAGACCCGCACGCCAGGCGCGGAGTAGGCAGGCTCGTCAGGCAGGAAGTCGGGGTGCGTCCCCTTGGAGTCCGTGGCCGCGGCGCCGTTCCACATCCCCAGCGGATCGCGCTCCTGGCCGTCGGCGAGAGTGACGACGACCCAGCGCACGTCGTAGGCGTCTACCACCTCGTTGACGATGGGGAAGGTATCGAAGGGCGGCGCCACGCCCGGGTTTCCGCTCAGCGCCCACAACGCGGCCGGGTCGTAGGCCATCACGCGGTCGTCGGCTGCGCCCTGGGCAGTCAGGAAGTCCGCCGCCAGCACGAGCTTGGCGTGGGCGTCGGACCATTGCCCGATGAGCACGCCCGAGCCGATGAGCGACAGGCTGGCTGCGCCAGCGAGCCCCGCCGCAAGGAGGAAGCGGTGCGTTGCCGGACGGCGGAGGAATGGCCATGCGCGACTGGTCGCCGTCGCCAGGGGGCCGAGGTTCGCGACCCCCAGGCCGGCCGCGACCGGCAGCCAGGCGAGCGCCGAGTGATAGAAGGCCCCCTTGGGCGCATGGAAGGTGAAGACCGCGCCCATCGCCACGAACATCACGACGAAGTAGGCGAGGAACGGCGCGAGCTCCGGACGGCGACGCTCCCGCCACAGGCCGAATGCAAAGGGAAGGATGAAGAGGCCGCCCAGCAGGACCGCAGTTCGGCCCACCAGCTCCACCCAGGAGGCCAGCTTCGAGCCCACGATGTTGAAGACCCCCCATCCCAGGTACGAGCCGAGGCTCGGGTCGTGGGAGATCGAGAACTGCTCGTTGTAGGAGGTGATCCACAGCGTGTGGCCGCCTGCCGAGGGGAAGGCTGATCCGAACACGCCGAGATCGCGGATCAGCCAGGGAGCAAGGGGGAGGGCAAATGCCGCAGCGCTGGCGAACCCCCAGGCCAGGCGCGCGGGCCGGCCGCTCCATTCCTTGCCTGCCAGCCACGCCACCGCGGGCGCGACCGCCAGCAGCAGGCCGTCGACCCGCGCCAGCGTCGCTATGCCCCCAGCCAATCCCGCGGCGACGAGCCACGGCCCGGGCCTTCCAGAGAGGACCGCACGAGTCGCACACCAGATGGCCGCCGCCCCTGCCGCACCGAAGACGGCGAAGCTGTCGACCAGCGGCACCATGACGAGCAGCGGACCGGCAAGCAGGACCAGGATTGCCGCCGCCACGGCGGTCCTGCGCGCGCGCCACAGCTCCCACGAGACCAGGTAGGTAAACGGCACCAGGGCCGAGCCCAGCAGGATGGTCGGGATCTCGGCGGCGCGCCAGGCGCCCAGCGTGGAGCCGAGCAGGGCGACCCAGCCGGCTGCCAGGATCGAGGTGAGCGGCATCCAGTGGCCGTTGCTGGGCACTGGCAGGCCCGGCGCCGCCGGCAGCTGCCCGCCCACTTCCAGGAAGCTCCACAGGACCGGCACGCTGAAGCCATGGCCGCCTGCCAGCTGCTGAGCAACGAGGCTGTAGTAGGCCGGGTCGGTATAGGGCGGGTACGGGACCAGCGCCGCGGCGAGCAGTCGGGCGACGATCGCACCGGCGAAGAGGAGCAGCACGTCGCCTCGTCGCATCAGCGCAGGACCCAGATGACGGCGGTTACGTCCTCGTGGACGCGCTGCCAGCGGTCGGAGGCATCGAACCAGGCGGCGAGCGGCGTGTCCGGCGGGAACACCGCGTAGTCGATCCGGTATCGGTCGAAGAGGGCCTGGGGGTCGTCCTCGACGCCGATGATCGACACGTACATGCGCAGCAGCGCATCGCCGTAGACATCGGCTCGGCCATCCATGAACACCAGCTGTTGAGGCCGATGCTGGCCGATGTATCCGCCCCACTCGTATCGGTTGAAGATGCGGGTCCCGGGCTCGTGCTGGTCAAGCCACCTCACCGCATCGGCGGGCAGCACGCGCGCGATCTCGCTCGCCTGGGTCGCTGGCACCACGCGCAGGAGCGTCACGCCCAGCCCGACCGCGACGAGCAGCCCGGTGATCGCCAGGTTGGCTGCCCGCCGCCGCCCCGTTCGCGGCTCCGAGAGCCGCTCGAGGATCGGCCCGACTCGCCGCCCGAGCCGCGTTTCGGCGAGGGTCGGTGCCAGCACGACCGCCACGATGGCGGCGCCGATCGGCCCCACGATGAGGAGGAAGCGGATGGCCTGCCAGGCCATGACCGTCAAGCCAACCAGGATCAGCGCGTCCGCCGTGCGCAGTCGACGCCGACCGAGGATGAGGGTCGGCAGCACCGCCACCACGGTGAACGCAAGGAGCAGCCAGCCAAACAGGTTGTCGAGGCTGGCGGGGAACCACTCCATGACGTATCGGTTGAGGGCGCTGATCCCGACCGTATAGACCGGGTAGCCGTACAGGTCGATCCCATTCGGATTCACGACCAGCGCCGCGGCCGCAGCGAGCAGTGCGACGGCGAGGTCGCGCAGCTGCGTCCAGCCGAGTGCCGGGCGCCCGGCCGGAGCCCGTCGCAGGAGCCGGTCCACGACCTCTCCCACCAGGACCGCGCCGCCGAGCAGGAAGAGGAGCACCCAGCCGGCGTGCAGGTTGGCCCACAGGACCGAGATGACCGGGAGGCCGATCAGCCATCGCCGTCGGGGATCGACCAGGTAGCGCCAGCAGATCCAGACCACGGCGCTGGCCATCAGCAGGTCGAGCACCTGGACCCGGACGCCCATCACCGGGCCGGCGAGGACGAGCCCCAGGGAGAGCCAGATGAGGCGGCTCGCCCAGCCGATGGTCGGGACCCGCACTGCGATCGCTCGCCACAGGATCCAGAAGGCGAGGACGGTGAACGCCCCGAACAGGAGCGACAGCGCCGTCTGCCCCCACGAGCCGAACGAGTTGCCCGCTGCCAGCAGCACGTTGGCGAGCCAGTCCTGGCTGGTCCAGGGCCGCCCGGCGCCGACGATGCTCCAGGTGTCCACATTCGGGACGCGCCCGGTGCGCAGCACCTCTTCTCCCGCGCGGATGTGCCACCACACGTCTCCGTCGATGAGCGGCCAGGTCGCCCGGGGCAGGACCGCGGCCACGAAGAAGCCGACGATCGCGGCAGTCGCCGCCGGAACGCCGCCGCGAGGGATGCGCTGGGGTGCGCTCATTCGCGGGAGTCTACGGCCGGTGGGGTGCGTGCCGTCACCACCCCGAAGTACCACGGAGTGGCCTCGCCAGCGTGCTACCGTCGGCTGCCATGAAGCGACCGATGGCCTGGGCCGGGGCGTACGCCTTGCTGGCGACGGTCGCTGCCGCAGTGCTCGCCGGGGCCATTCTGCTCGGGCCGTATCGAGCGGTCGAGCGATCCGACTACATGACCTATCACGTGGCAGCCCGGATCGTCCTCGACGGCCGCGGCGCGTGCCTTTACGACGAGCGCTGCCAGGCTGACGAGCAGCTCAAGCTGATTGGCGAGGAGCCGAGCTTCGTCAACGGCGCCCTCCCCTTCAACTCGCCCCCATGGTTCGCGGCCGTGATCGCCCCGCTGGGTCGTGCTGTCGCTGGCAACCGGGTTCGCGCTCTTCACGCTGGTTGGCGTGGTGGTGCTGGCATGGGGCACGTGGCGGGCGGCCCGGCACGCCGGCTTGACCGCCACTTCGGCATCGCTGGCCGTCGTCCTGCTCCTCACGGCGTGGCCGACGGTCATGGCAGTGATCCGCGGCCAGTCGACGTTGCTCGTCGTCGGGCTGCTGGGGCTGTCGGTTGGGCTGACGACGTTTCGGTCCGGTCTGGCGCTCGGGCTGAGCCTGCTGAAGCCAACCCTCCCCCCGCTGTGGGGTGCGTGGCAGCTGATCGGCTCGCACTGGCGGGCGGTTGGCACGGCGGCGCTGGTGGGGCTCGTGTTCCTCGGCCTCGCGGCCGTGGTCGTCTCGCCCCAGGCCATCGTCGACTACCCCCGGCACCTCCTCGGCGTTGCGGGCGGGGATGCGCTCGGCGTGCACCCGGCGGAGATGGTGAACTGGCGTGGCGTTGCGGAACGGCTGAGCGCCGGCTCGTGGCTGGTGATCGGAGGATCGCTGGTCACGCTCGCGATCGTCGCGGTGATCTGGGCTCGCGGCTCGTCGAGGCATCTCGGCGCTGCGGCTGCCTTCCTCGCCACACCGCTCGTGCTGCCCCACGCCAACCAGCACGAATTTGTCCTGGCCAGCCTGGGCATCCTGCTGGCTGTGGCAGCGGTCCCCGGGCTGCGAGGACGGCTGGCGACACTCGCAATCGGCACCCACCTGGTCGTGTGGGGAGGCGTGGCCCTGGAGAGTCAGGCAGCTGCCTGGCTGCTTTTCGGTGCCGAGCTGGGATGGCTGCTCGTCGTCCTTTGGATGAGTGGTGCGCGCATCCAACGTCAGGGGGTCGTACCCCTTCCCATTGACGACGGGGGGTGACATGATCCGCATTCGCGCCGCTCGTGAATGCATCCCGAGCGTCGCCGGGAGGGATCGGATTCGCCCATGCGCCCAGCTCATCGTCGTCGCACCGCAGCCGCCATCGTGGCGGCGATCGTCCTCGTCTCGATGGCGACCTCTCCGGCCACGGCCCGCCCGGGCGCAACGCCCGTCCACGACTCGTGGATCGTCATGCTGGCCGCCGGCGTTGACTCGAGCCAGGGTCTGGCACTGGCCAAGGCGAACGGTGGCGCGGTCGGGCTCGTCTATCACCACGCGCTGAACGGATTCCAGTTCAAGGGGTCCGCCTCCGCGGCCGAGGCCCTGCGCCACAACCCCAACGTGCTGGGGGTGTTTGCGGACAACGCCATCGCCCTGACCGAGACGCTGCCCTTTGGCGTGAAGCGAATCGACGCGTACGTGCCCGGCACGCCGGGTGGCGCGTACCAGAGCAACTACCGGGGCGCCACGGCGCGCATCGGCATCATCGACACGGGGATCGACCTCGACCACCCGGACCTGGCGGCCTCCATCGACCAGGCCAGCGGCAAGAACTGCGTCGACCCGTCGCTGCCTCCGAATGACGGCTACGGCCACGGTACGCACGTCGCCGGCTCGGCGGCGGCTCCACTGAACGGGGTCGGTGTCGTTGGCGTCGCGCCGGAGGCGACCCTGGTCCCCATCAAGGTCTTTGACGACGCCGGCAACTCCTCCGAGTCCCTCGTGCTGTGCGGCCTCGAGCAGCTCATCGGCCTCAACACCGACGGCGACCCGGCCAACGACGTCGACGTCGCCTCCATGAGCTTCGGCGAGTCGCGATCCTGGGGCGACTGCCTCTCCGAACCGCTCCACGAGGCGATCTGCCGTGCTTCGGCAACGGGGATGATCCTGGTCGGCGGCTCCGGCAACTCCACCGCGGACGGCGGCTCGTTCGTGCCGGCGGCCTTCCCCGAGGTCATCAGCGTCTCGGCCCTGGCCGACTTCGACGGACAGCCCGGCGGCCTCGCCGGGCTGCGGCCTGGTCCCGGACCTCGGCTGGTTCGACTGCGACGACACCTTCGCGTTCTTCAGCAACTACGGCCCGTCCATCGACGTGATCGCCCCCGGCGTGGGGATCTACTCGACCTGGAAGGACGGGGGCTACCAATCGAGCAGCGGCACCTCCATGGCCACGCCGCACGTCTCGGGCGTGGCCGCGCTCATGAAGGCCGTCAACCCATCGCTCACCGGAGCCGATGTCATCGCCATGATCCGCCAGAGCGGTGAATGCCCGAACGGTGCCTGGGCCGATGCCGATGGCGTCCCCGGCTGCGCCGGCCAGGGCCAATGGGCCGATGATCCCGACGGCATCGCCGAGCCGCTGGTGAACGCCCTGCGCGCCGCGCAGCTGGCCGATGGCTGGGTGCCGCCGCCGCCCGGACCGCCCGCCGCACCCTCGCTCTCCGCTACCGCGGGCGACAGCCAGGTCAACCTGTCCTGGGTCGCGCCGTTCGACGGCGGAAGCCAGATCACCAACTACACCGTCTACCGCGGCACGACCCCGGGGACCGCGACCGAGCTGACGACCATCGGTCCCGCCCTCGGCTACGCGGACGCGAGCGTCACGAACGGCACGACCTACTACTACCAGGTGGCCGCGGTGAACGCCCTGGGCACTGGACCGCGCTCGAGCGAGAAGAGCGCGACCCCCGCGACGCCAACGCCCACGCCGTCACCGACGCCATCGCCGACCCCAACGCCAACTCCGGTACCCACCCGGCTCCGACACCGGCGCCTGGGACGTCGCTCCCCAGGGCGACTGGGTGGGTAGCCTACGGTGCGGATGGCTACGCCCTGCTGGCCTGGAACGGCAAGACCGGCCGCCGATCGTGGTGAACATGCCGCTGAACAGCCTGGTGCTCGACCAGGGCGCCCGCTACCGATGGAGCTGCCAGCACCACCGAGCGTTCGCGCGCTCGAGGACGCAGCGCAGACCACGCGACGGGCAGCGCAATGGGTCCACAGCAGCAGCCTGCATGCTGCACCTGACCTTCGCCGCCGCCTACAGCGGCACCCTGCACCTGTATGCGCTGGACTGGGACGCGGCGGCCCGACGCGAGACGTGTATGTCACCGACGCTCCGGCCGCGCAGCGTCGAACCATCAGCGCTCCATACAATAACGGCGCCTGGCTCCACTTCCCGATCAACGTCGCCGCTGGCGGCACGGTCACCATCCGGGTTGACAAGACCGGCGGCGCCAATGCCACCCTGTCCGGCATCTTCCTGGGCGGTGGCGGTGCCGTGCCCACGCCAACCCCCACCGCAACGCCAACCCCCACCGCAACGCCGTCACCAACGCTCAGCCGCCGACGCCGACCCCGACCCCAACCCCGGACGCCACTCCAACTCCGACACCGGCGCCTGGGGTGGCGCAGGCCCCAGGGCGACTGGGTGGGGGCCTACGGTGCCGATGGCTACGCGCTGCTGGCCTGGAACGGCAAGACCGGCCCCGATGTCGTCATGCCGCTGAACAGCCTGGTGCTCGACCAGGGCGCCCGCTATCGCTGGAGCTGGCCAGCACCACCAGACGTTCGCGCCCTCGAGGATGCGGCGCAGACCACGCGACGGGCAGCGCAATGGGTCCACAAGCAGCAGCCTGCCCTGCACCTGACCTTCGCCGGCGCCTACGAGCGGCACCCTGCATCTGTATGCGCTCGACTGGGACGGGGCGGCCCGGCGCGAGACGTGTACGGTCGACGACGCGTCCGGCACGCGCAGCGTCGTCATCATCAATAGCTCATACCACAACGGCGCCTGGATGCACTTCCCGATCCACGTCCCCGCTGGCGGCACGGTCACCATCCGGGTGGTCAAACGGCGGCGCCAATGCCACCCTGTCCGGCATCTTCCTGGGCGGCGGCTGACCTCGGCTCGGAGGTAGCTCCGCGGTACTTCCGTCCGGGTCCGGTGCCTGCCGTCACCGACTAGACTCCGGCCGATGTTGCGTCGGCTTCCGTCCCCCATGGTGCTCATGGTCATCGCCGTGGGTGCCGTCATGTTCTCGCTCACCATCGCGAAAGGCGTGCAGGATCCCGACTACTTCTGGCACCTGACGACCGGGAAGCTCATCGCGGAGACAACGCGAGTTCCATCCGTGGACCCGTTCAGCTTCACGTGGCTCGGGAAGCCCTGGACGCCGCACGAGTGGCTCTCGGAGCTGCTCATCTTCCGCCTGGTGGATGGGCTCGGCCGTATCGGTGCGCTGTTCGTGTTCGCGCTCTTCCCACCTACCATCTTCGGGCTCCTGGCAGCCGCCTTCGCGCGCCAGGGCGCCAGGGTGATGGCGGTGGCGGTGCCCTTCGCCCTGGGGGCATTCACGCTCATCCCGTACGTGACCTTGCGCCCCCAGGCGATCAGCTGGCTGATGCTGGCCGGGCTCATCTGGTTCCTGCTCGAGGCGTCTGCCGAGCATCCTCGCCGCTTCCTGCTCCTGATCCCCTGGTTCGTCCTGTGGGCCAATCTCCACGGGCTGTATGTCGTGGGCCTCGGCGTGGTGGGGATGTACCTGCTCTTCACCCTGGCCGGCCGCACGGCCATGTCGCCCGTACGCGGCTGGGCACTTGGCGGCACCGCCGGAGCCATCGGCGCCTCGATGCTGACGCCCGCCGGACCGATTGGCATCCTCTACCCGCTTCGGTACGTCGAGGCGGGAGACTGGGGCCTCGCCAACATCCAGGAGTGGCAGTCGCCGAGCTTCCACGAGCCGGCGCACCTCGCCTTCCTGCTGCTCATCGTCGCGGTCGGGCTGAACGGCGGCCGCAGAACGCCGGGCTGGCTGGTGGCGCTCTCATGGGTCGGCATCGCGATGGGACTGCTCGCCCTGCGCAACGTGCCGGTGGCGGTCGTGCTCTGCATGCCGACCCTCGTCCTGGGCCTCGAGGATCGGTTGCGCCAGCGGGCCGAGCGGCGGCCTCCGAAGCCGATCCCGCCCGCGCGTGCCCGCGGGCGGCGCTGGATGGAGATGGCCGCCTCGCTCGCCATCGTCGTCGGCTCGATCGCGGTCCTGGTGCCGCGCGACATGAACGGCGCCATTGACACCAACCTGGCCAAGCGGTTCCCGATCGCGGGTGTCGATCGGCTTCTCCAGATCGCGCCCGGATGCGAATGTCTTCGCCGAGTACGGCTGGGGCGGATACGTCATTTCGCGGATGCACGACGGCGGGGCGCACGTCTTCGTTGACGGCCGCAATGACATGTACTCGCAGCAGGTGCTGGAGGACTACACCTCCATTCGCGCCGCCGATCCCGGCTGGCAGGAGCTCGCGGACCAGTACGGCGTCGAGGCGATCCTGCTGCCTCCGACGACGACGCTCACTCGAGGTCCCGCGAACGACGCGGGCTGGTGCGAAGTGCTCCGCGACGAGCGCCAGGTTCTGTACCTGAGGCCCACAGATTCGGTCAGCTGCGCCAGGCTTGCGGGCGGCTAGCTCCGGCGACGCATCCGGAAGAGGACCCGCGCCGAATCCTCGATCGGCGCCTCCTCGACGATCTCGAAGTCGCGGCCGAAGGCGGCCCGGAAGCCCTCCGGCGTGTACTCGCTGAAGATGTCCTCGCGCGCGGCGAGCAGCTTCTGGACCATGGGGTCAGCCTTCGGGATCCACTCCAGGATGAGGTGCGGGCTGAGGCGGGCCATCAGGCTGCTGACCATCGGCAGCGGGACGTTGCGCCCGATCGCCAGGTGGTGCACCAGCGCCAGGCCGATGACGACATCGGCATTGGATCGGTCGATGAGCGAGGCGCGCTCGGTGTTGCCCCAGCCGATGCCCGGTGACGGCTCGGCGATGTCCGCCAGGAACGGCATGATCCGCTTCTCGCCCGATGCCTTCAGCGCCAGGTAGTGGCGCTCGACGGCGGCCCAGTCGATGTCCAGGGCGAGCACCCAGAAGCCCGCATCCGCGGCGATCTTGCTGTAGCGGCCGGTGTTGGCGCCCACGTCCCAGGCCACCTTGCCGCCCTCGGCGGCGACGGCCTCGGCCATGCGCTTGACGATCGCCTCCTTGCTGGCGGTGCCCGCGGCGGAGTAGCTCGTCTGGTCCGCGTAGTCGGCCCAGACCGTGCCGTGGGCGGGGAGGTGCAGCCCCTCCACCGTCCGCTTGAGATGGTCGAGCAGGGCGAGGCGGCGGTTCTCGCTCATCGTGACGGTGCGCGGCGCAGCCGCCGGATTCGGGCCGGAATCTCCGGAATGCTGCCGCTGCCCGCGGGCGTGCAGGTGGATGTGCGCGGCAAGGCCCGGCGCGAAGTAGCGCGTGCTGCCGGGGAGGAGCTCCGAGGCGAGGTCGAGCGGCACGCCGTCCACCCAGGTGCGCAGCAGCTGGCCGAGGCGCCCGTCGCGTCGCGCCATGAGCGCGAGCGGGGCGAGGAAGTTCTCGCAGAACTGGCGGTAGGGCTTCCACGGCTGGTCGGCCGCGGCTCGCTCGAACGAGAGCGTGTCGATCAGGATCGGCTTCCCGCCGACGAACTGGACGTTGTAGGCGCTCGCGTCGCGCAGGGTCATCCCGCGCGCGCCGGCCATCTCCTGCGCCCTGAGGGTCAGCAGCGCAGCGTCCTTCAGCTGTGAGAAGGACCACTCGAAGGGATAGGTGATGAAGCCGATGTCATCGGGCCGGATGACGGCGACCGCTCCGGGCTCGGGGGCCAGGTCGAGGGGGGCGGGGGCATCGGCGACGAGGACGCCTTCCTTGACCAGGGCCGAATGGAGGCCGGAGACGTCGAAGGTGGCCCAGTCATCGGCGAAGGAGGCGTTGATCTGGCGGTACAGAACGCCGTCGCGACGGAAGACGAATCCGCTGGGGTCGCGGTAGGAGCCTGGCTCGCGCGCAGCGGCCGGGCGGTCGGTCACTCCGAGTCGGTGCTTGCGGCGCCCTCGTCCTCGGACGCGCTGCTCCCGGTACCGGCGACGGCCCCGTCAGTGGGCTTGCTCCGGAATCGACCGAAGGTCTTCCGAATGGCGTTGCGGAAGAAGAAGGGGATCGACACGAGTCCGGCGATGATGGCCTGGATCACCAGGCTGCCCGCGCCCGGGTCGATGTATGCGAAGACCAGATGCATGATCACTCCTCGACCGATGAGTCGCGCGGCACCGCCGCGCGAGTGGCGGTGCCCAGTGTACGACGCTCGATCCGATCACGCGCCTGGTCCAAAAGGCCTACCGCCAGGAAGGTGGCGTAGGTTGGGTGCGCGCGAGGCGCGCACAGCGCCACGGCGACGGAGGCGGCCACCCACACCCAGTCCGACTGTCGCCATGCCAGCCAGGCGGCCACCAGGACCGATGCGCCGGCGGCGATCGCCCAGGCCAGCGGCGATACGTAGTAGTAGAGGCTGAACGAGGCACCGGGGTCGGTGGTGTAGTTCGAGACGTCGGCGAGCAGGAGGGGCGCGAGGAGGAAGCGCGGTCGCGACGAATGGCGATCGCCAGCCGCAGCCATTGGCGGCGCGCGACGTAGATGAGGCCATACAGGATCGGCGTTGCCTTCATCGAGGCAGCGATCGCGATCCAGATCGGTCCGCTCCGCCGCGAGATCCCGAAGGCCAGGATCGCGACCAGCAGCGGCTGCGCGTTGCCCACCTGGACGAGCGAGAAGAACATCGGAAGCAGGAGCAGGGCGAGCGCGAGCGCCGCCACCGTGCGCAGGCGGACGAGCGCGGCGAGAACGGCGAGCGAGGACCCGGCCAGCACGGCACCCCACAACAGCTCGGCCGCTTGACGGGGCAGGTAGGTCAGGGGGACCCACATCCACGCGAACCACGGGGCATAGCGGAAGACCGCGTAGCTGTTGGGGTCATCCGTCCCGCCATAGAGCGGCAGGCCCTGGCGCAGGCGCAGCGCAGCCTCCCAGTAGGCCCGCACGTCCTCGAAGCCCCACTTGCCCCAGAGGAGCCAGATGTCGCCGATGGCGAACAGGAGCAGGAGCCCGATCGCCAACGGTCCGACCCAGCGTGCTCGACTCCGAACGGGACGCGCGGTCGGCTGGGCGATGGGCCTCACGGCCGACAGAGTATCGTCTGGCGCGCCGATGCAGAGACCGCACCCGCTGCCGCGCACGCTCCCCGGCCGTCTTGCCCTCGTGGGGATCGCCGTGCTGCTGGCGCTGATGGCTTACGCATTGACGACGTATGCCCTGTCCCGCGAGCTGGGTGCGGACGTGGCCGCGTACTGGGGCGCAGCGGAACGGGTCCGGGCGGGGGAGCCGCTCTACGTGGCTGGTCCGGCCAACGCGTCCGACCTCTACCGCTACGCCCCGTGGTTCGCCTACGCCTGGGTGCCGCTCACGTTCCTCCCACGCGAGGCGGTGACGGCCGCATGGGTCGGGCTGATGCTGGCGGCCGTGGCTGCCTCGACGCTGCCGCTGCTGCGCCACGGGCTGGCGGGGACCGCCGCGTTCGCGCTGTTTGCCCCCCTGCAGCTCCAGGGGGCAGTCTTCGGCAACGTCCAGCCGATGCTCGTGCTGCTGCTGCTCTGGGGCGTGGAGCGCCGCTCCGGCCCGCTGTGGATCGCCATCGGGGCGTCGCTCAAGGCGGTCCCGCTGCTGCTGGCGCTCGTCTACGCCGGCCGGGGCGAATGGCGCCGTGCGGGACTGGCGCGTGCTCCTGACGCTTGTGCTCGCGCTGCCCGCCCTCCTCTTCGACCTGTCGGCCTATCCCACCCAGGCCGGCCCGGGGCAGATGAGCCTCATGGCGGTCGCCACGCCGCTGTTCGTGCTCGGCGCAGTGGCAGCGGCCCTCCTCGCCTATGCACGCGCCCAGTCCCGCTATCGGTGGTTGTTCGGTGCGGTCGCCATGCTTGCCGCGCTGCCGCGGGCGCTCACCTACGAAGCGGGCTTCCTGCTGGTTGGCCTTGCGCGACGACCTGACTCGTCCGAGCCGACCTGACGATCAGGCCGCGCTGGTTCGCAGGCTGCCGCGCCCCAGCCACCAGGCCAGGCCATAGAGGGCCGCCACCATCAGGAGCAGTCCCTGGTATCCCGTCACCAGCGCGGCGTACTCGACCAGGCCACCGACCATGGCGCCAAGGAGATTCGCCCCGAAGGCGCCGGTGGAGTCGCCGACGTCGCGGAATCGACCGGCGAAGACGAGATTGGCAAGGAAGATGGGCATGAATGCGACGCCCACCGCCGCCGCGAGTCGCGGCCAGAAGTCAAGGTGCAGCAGGACCGACGCCGGCAGCACCCACGAGACGGCCAGTGCGGCGAGCAACGCGAGGTAGATGAGGCTCGGCCGCTTCGCTCGATATCGTCGGGCCACCTCGATCGCAGCCAGCACCGAGAGCAGCACACCTCCGAAGACGAGCGCGTTGACGAACCAGGTCGTCCCGAACAGGAGCGCGAACTGGACGACGTTCTTGGTCTCGAGCAGGAGGAACGCCGCTCCCATCGCTGCCAGGTCGAGGTAGGCGCGCATGGGCCGCAGGGACCCGGCAACGCCCCGGATGAGGCCGAGTGACGCCAGGAGAATGAGCCCGATCGTGAGGAGGTAGAACGGTGGCACGCCTGCCTGCCGAAGGTAGGGGAACGGGTGGTCATCGGTTGCGGGCGCTGGCACGTCGCCCGCCGCCGCCCAGGGTGTGGAGCACGCCAGGTCCTGCGGAGCGAGCGTGACGGTCAGGGCGGCAAGCTGCCCGGCGCCGACGTCGTCGAGGCAGGGGATCGACCCGAACGCTGCGTTGAGCGTGCCGGCGTAGCGGTCCACGAGCCAGCGCTCGCGGTAGAAGTTGTACATCGTGAATGCGCCACCCGGCGCGAGGTGGTCGCGAGCCGTCTCTATCGCCTGGAGGGTGAACAGGTAGCTCTCGAGCCGGATCGAGGACTGCCCTGCAACGAGGGTCAGCGAATCGGGCAGGGCGAAGATGATCAGGTCGTAGCGGGCATCGGTCTGCTCCAGGAAGGCCCGGCCGTCGTTCACGTGAGCGTCAACCCGGGGATCGTCGTACGGACGGTCCGGGTGCAGCGCGCGGCCCAGGTCGAGCAGGCGCGGGTCGATCTCCACGGCATCGACGTGCGCGGCACCCATCGACAGCGCGGTTGCCACGTCGTTGCCGTTGCCGGCGCCGATGATGAGCACGTTTCGGAGGGCGTTCCCCTGGATGTGGTCGTAGGGGAGAACGTAGACGGGCTCGACCTCGGGGCGATCCTTGGTGGCGATGATCGCCTGGTGCGGGACCCCGTTGACCGTGATGAGATACAGGTACGGTCCCTCGCTCTGCTTCGTCAGCTCGACCTTGTAGTACGGCGACCAGCTCCACTCGGGGACAAGGGTCTCCCGGCCAAGCATGAAGACGAGACCGATGAGCGCCACCGCCTGCACAGCCCTTCGCACCGGCCGAGCCTCGCGCGGCAGGAGGACGACGAAGAGGACTGCCACTACCAGGCCCCACGCCAGCGGCGGCGCCCAGGCGAAGCTGAGCGCGGAGAAGGCGGCGATGCCACAGAGGCTTCCGGCGATGTCCAGCCGGTAGGCCTCGAGCGGCTCGAACGTCGCGAAGGTGCGGCCCACCCCTTCGGCGATCATGGCCATCACCGCGGCCACGGCGCTGAAGACGATTGGCAACATCAACCACAGCGGCAGCCCGGTCGGCTGGAATGCGCCGAAGAAGATCAGGTCGTTGCCGGAGCGGTCGATCTCCACCGGGAAGATCAGCACGAAGCCGATGAAGAAGGCCAACGCGACCGGCGCATAGCCGAAGAGGTCCACCCGAGCGCGCGCACGCAGGAATCCGATCCCGATCCCGAGGAAGCTGCCCAGCAGCACGAAGTTGCTGAAGTAGGACAGATAGATCACGTTCGAGCCGGTCCAGCGGATGAGCGCCAGCTCCACGAAGAGCATCAGGAAGCTGAGCAGGACCAGGCGCAACCGGGGTGGCAGGGTCAGCGGCCAAGGCATGCCAGCGATCTTGCCAGCATCACGGCACCCTTGGCAGGCCACAATCGTCCTATGGCAGCCCAGCTCGCTCGACGCCTGCCTCGGATCCTGGTCATGGCCCTGGTGCTCGGCTATCTCGGCTACAGCCTGGCGTCGTGGTTCCTGGCCTGGAACCCGGCCGGCCAGCTCCGTCGGCCCGTAGGGCGGCGGACGGTCGGTTCGGCGATGGGCGTCACGGCCGACAGAGTATCGTCTGGCGCTGCCATGCAGAGATCGCACCCGCTGCCACGCCTTCTGACCTACGAGATCGGCTTCCTGCTGGTCGGCCTTGCAATTCCGACGCCGCCACGGTCCGCCGTCAGCAATCGATCGCAACTTCTCGCCGACCATCCAAACCCCGCCGAGCGGTAAACCGGAACCAGCGCGATCGTGAGCCGGTGCCGGGTCGGCCCGCCACAATGGGCATCGCTCCGGCATCGAGGTAGCCCACAATCCTTGCCTGTGGCACTCGCAATACTGCTCGTCTTGGTCTCCGGGGCCCTCCTGGCGCCCGGCCTGCTCATTGGTCCGTCACTCGATGCTGCGGTCTTTAGCCACATTGGAGGCCGCCTCCTGGACAGCGTCCCGCCGTACGTTGGCGCCTGGGACCACAAACCTCCAGGGATCTACCTCGTCTCGGCTGCCGCCCAGGCCGCGCTGGGCTGGCTCGGGCCATGGACCGCGGATTGGCTGGTTTCCGTCGGGGCGTCGGCAGGCATGGGGCTTGCGATCGCAGTGACGTTGCAGCGGCTGGGAGTGATAGGGTTGGCGCGAGCTGGGGCGGCCCTGGCGGCGACAATCTACGCCACCCAATTCCTGTTGGCGCTCGGCGGCGGGTTGACGGAGGCGCCTGCGACGTTGCTCGTCGCCGTGGCGCTGGCACTCGCCCTCGGACCGGCGTCAGGACTTCGGTCGGCGGCGATCGGCGCTCTCATCGGCGCTGCGGTGGTGGTGTCATTGCAGCTCATTCCCGCGGGCGCTGCTGTCCTTCTGCTTTCGCTCCTGCTCCGACGGCGCGAGAGTCTTTTGACCTCAACCGCGATGGGAGTCGGCCTCGTGATTCCGCTGGCGCTGGTGGCGGCCTGGCTCGCGGTGATCGGAGCCTTGCCCGACGCCGTCGATGCGGTCGTCCATTATTCGACGGCGTATCGCGGGTCGAGCGGCAGCTACGGGACCATTCTCGCGGCGCCCGTTGCGGCCTGGACGGTTCTTGCGTCACTCTTCCTGGTCACCCCAGCGCTGCTGGGCAGCTTCGCGGTCGCGGGAGTCCCGCCGGCGCAGCGTTCTGTGCGAATCGCATCCGCAGTGTGGATTGGACTCTCTCTGCTGTTATTTGTGGTGCAGGGTCGGTTCTATGCCCACTACGCCATCCCTCTGGCGGTCCCGTTAGGCCTCCTGGCCGGCCTTGGCCTGCAACGCGTGGCTGAGTCGTGGCGTCGTGCAATGAGCCTTGGGCGGCGTGCACTCATCGCCCTGCCCCTTGGTGCCGCCCTTGTCGTCTCACTGGTTGCGGGCATCGTCTCGGGCGCGATGCAGCTCACCCCAATCCAGGACGAATCACGGCGGATGGACGTCGTTGCCGCTCGCCTGGGCCAGCTGCCCAGCGGGAGCCTTCTGGTCTGGGGCAATGTCCCTCGCCTGTACGACCTCGCGGGGCGCGCTCCGGCGACTCGCTATTCCTACATGTACCCGCTGACAACCCCCGGATACTCGACCGATCTCATGATCGACGGTGTCGCGCGTGAGCTCGCCGCGAAGCCGCCGGAGATCGTGGTCGACGCCGGCTCAGCGGCCCCGGGGCAGCCAGGGTTTCTGCCGCTGCTCATCGATCGACCGATTGCAACTGACGGACGTGACCTCGACCTCCTCGACCCCCTCCGGTCGTTCATCAGAGAGCGGTATGACCTGGTCGAGACCGTTGCTGGCTGGCCGATCTACCTCCTTCGGAGTCAGGAGGGGCCGCGGCGTGACTCGGATTCAACCGCGACCTACCCTGCGGCATCTGGCGTAGCCTGCATAGCCGAGTGCCTGGTGGGCACGCTCATCGACGTCCCGGTCATCAGGTAGGTCACGTCGTAGACGAAGAGGCGCGGCAGCGCGAGGACCACCGCCGTGGCGGCCGCCAGCCAGCCGAAGGGGCTGCGAGCCAGGCGCAGCGTCACCCCGATCGCCGCGCCCACCACGATGGCCCACAGGACTGGCACGGAGACGAGCGACGCCGCCTGGCCCGGCTCGGTCGCATAGCCGGACAGGTCGTATAGGAGCGCGGGCGCCCAGAGCAGGGCAGCGACGGCAACGCTCGCCACGGCGCGGACCCACTGCCCTCGGCCGAGGTAGACGGCGCAAAGAGGATCGGGAAGACCTTCAGCGACGCCGCCACGCCAATCCAGATCGGGCCGCTCCGGCGTTCGAGGCTCCATACCAGCGCGGCGACGATCAGCGGGTGGACGTTGCCAACGGCGCTGATGCCGATGAGGATCGGCGCGAAGAAGGCGACCGCCAGCCACGCGCGCGCACGGACGAGGGGGACGAGCGCAAGGCCGCTCCCGGCAAGCAGCACCGCGGACCACAGCGCCCCGGCGATCTGCTGTGGGAGGTAAGGTCCAGGGCACGGCCAGCCAGGCGAACCACGGGGCGTATCGGTACACCTCGGAGGCGTCCACGTCAGCGAGCACCGGGTAGAGGCCGGCGCCATCGCGGAGCCG
Organism: uncultured Chloroflexia bacterium; assembly: GCA_963807915.1. Taxonomy (GTDB): domain Bacteria; phylum Chloroflexota; class Limnocylindria; order QHBO01; family QHBO01; genus CF-167. Next base: position 736,124 of record CAWEDO010000002.1, read on the forward strand.
GAGCGCCGCGTTCCAGTAGGCGGATGCGTCGGAGAGCGTCCAGTGGGTGACCGCCTGGATCAGCTCGACCAGGCCGATGCCGATCACCACCGCGAGCGCGACCGTTCTGGCCAGCCGGACCGGCGTCAGCACCTCACGGGACGGGCTAGTGGCTGTGAGAGACCGCGGGGCCCGGAACCGCCACCGGCAGCTCGCACCTTCGTCGGAGCGCGACCCAGCGATAGCCGATCTCGCCGGCCCAGGCGATGGGAGGCAGGCGGAGCAACGGAGCCCAGAGGAACGAGAGCGGGATGATCTCGAGGATGCGGGTCACCGCGGCGAACCCGCCGTGGACGCCGTCGGTCCAGACGATCTGGAGGGCGCGCGCCGCAGCGTCCTCGCTCACCGGGAGGCCGGAGGTCGGGAGCTCGGAGCGCGAGACGAAGCGGAGGGCGTGCAGCCAGTCCAGCCGCTTGAACCACTTGACCCAGGTCGCGCAGAAGCCGCAGCCGTCATCCCAGACGACGACGCGCCCCGGAGCGGCGTCGAGGAAGAGGACCAGCAGCGGCAGCATCACGACGCCGAAGATGATCAGTGGATAGGTGGGCGCGAACCAGGCCGCGAGCGAGGCGTGCAGCCCCAGCGCAACCACGAAGGCGGTGGGACGCCAGCGTGGCGACCAGATGGCCAGCGCCACGAACGCCTCGGCGCAGACCGCCAGCACCGCGAGGATCAGCATCGGCTCCATCGACCGCCAGGCGTCGGGAACCGCCAGCGGGCCAACCCGCCGGAGGCTGGTGGCGACGGTGGAGCCGGAGAGGAAGTCCGGGTTCACCTTGGCGAGGGACGCGAAGAGGTAGACCGCGCTCACCTGGAACTGGAGCAGCCAGATCGGCCAGCGGCTGACCTCGCGGTGCTCGCCGGACCTGCGCGAATCGAGGGAGAGGGCGGCTCCGCTGTCGGCGAAGACGAGGAGTCCGCTGAGCAGCACCAGCAGGTAGAGGTGGTTGCTGAAGAGCTGCTGGTCGAGCAGGAGGACCGATGCGAGCGTCACGCACAGGGCCGCCGCCGCACGCCGCGTGCGCCAGCCCACGAGGACCGCAATGGCCGTCGCTCCCCACAGGCCGATGAGGACCCACGCCAGCCCATCGTTGACCGCCGGCGTCCAGGACAGGATCGGGGCTTGGATGATTCCCGGATCGTCGAGCTGCATCAGCACCTTGGCGCTGTTCGGCAGCTCCATCAGCGCCGCCAGGGCGATCCCGATGCGCGCCAGTGCCAGCGGACGTGCCTGCCCCTCGGACCGGATGAACTGCTGCAGACGCTCGCTCAAGGACACCGGATCGTCTCCGTCGTACCGCGCGGGTCGCTGACCTTCACGGCGACCGCGCCAGAAGCATCGCAGAGGCCGGCCCGCAGCGCTGCGGCGAAGTTCACCTCGGCGCGGAGCTGGGCGAAGTACTGCTTGACCTCGACCTGTGTCTCGACACCCGCGGCATCGATCGTCCATGCCTTGGGCAGCTCCGGGAAGGTCGAGTACATCTGCCATCCGAAGCGCTGCGGCCGCGGACCAAAGAGCGCTGCGGTGGGCATGGCGAGCTGCCAGACCAGGAAGATCGCCAGGAAGGCGGCCACGATCAGGGTCCGGCGGTCCCAGCCCGCCGTGGTCGCGCTCGACGGCGTGTGCGTGGTCATATGCCCGGCGAGGCTAGTTGCGCCCCGCGGAGAGCGTCAACAGGACTAACAGGCTCTAGGCTCGTCACGACACACGAACCATAAGATCCACGGTGCATGAGGGTTCCCATCAGAAGACAGTGGCGTAGACCGGTCCGGGAGCACGCATGACCCGGGTGCGGCGCTTCGCGATCATTGGACGACGCGGTGAACGCCCAGAGACCGAGTTGCGTCCGGGGCAATTGCTGTTCGGGCTGGCACTGACCATCGGTCTCCTGCTGCGTCTCGGTCCGCTCCTGGGTGGCGACTTTCCCCTCTTGGACGGCGGCCTCTTCACCACGATGGCCAGCGATATTCGGCAAGCGCATTTCGCGGTCCCCTATTGGAGCTCGTTCAACGCCGGGAATGTGCCCTTCGCCTACCCACCGCTCGGCCTCTTCGTCCTCGCCGCCATACCCGGCGATCCAATTCAAACAGAACGATGGCTGCCGCTCGTTTACAGCCTGCTGGCCATTGGGTTCGCTTACCTGCTCGCGCGGGAATTAACCGGGGAGACACGCGCAGGGCTTGCGGCGCTTCTGTTTGCCGCCATGCCCATTACCTGGACCATCGAGGGTGGAGGAGTGACGCGCGGCCTTGGTCTCGCATTCCTGACCGCCTTTCTCTGGCGCGTGGCAATTCTGATGCGATCGCCCACTGCCAGAAACGCAGTCGTTGCGGGGATCGTGGGGGCGATCCCGCTGCTCTCGCATCCAGGCGTGGGTCCGATTGGCTTAGCGTCCGCTCTGCTTCTGCTGGCGATGGCGCCGTCTCGACGGCGAGTCGCTGCCCTGGGGGGTGCCGGCCTGGTGGCATTCATTGTGATCCTGCCCTGGCTGATCATGGTTATGTCGCGCTACGGCAGCAGCGCCTTCTTGACCGCCGCATCCGTGTCTGACGGCGTGGGCGCGAACCTTCTTTGGCTTCTCACCGTCGGCCCATCGTGGGGCGAACCCCTCGACTTCGTCGTCCCCCTGGCGCTTTTGGGTGCAGTTGTCCTGGTTCACCGGCGCGACTGGCTGCTGCCCCTCTGGATCCTGCTCGCCATCCTTGTCCCCGGTGCATTGGGGCGGAACACCGCCATCGTCTGGGCGATGATGGCCGCGGTCGGTGTTGCGACCCTGGCTGAATCACTCAAGAGCATCGGCGCGAGACGTCTCGGGGCCGTCGTCGGACTGGTTTGGGTAGCCGTTGCATCATTTACCGCGGGGTATCAGCGGTACGCCGCGTTGGCACCTGCTGTTCGAGAGGCAATGGTCGCCGCAGGAGCGGGGACCGCGCCAGGGACAACGTTTGCCATTGTGTCGGTCAACAACGATGTCCGAGGACTTGCGCGCGATTGGTTCCCGGCTCTTTCGGGCAGAGTCAGTCTGGGAACTTCCATGGGACTTGAATGGACGTCGATGGCCACGTACCAGGGCGCCATCGATCGCGACCACGAGATCCAAGCCGGTCACCTGCCGCCTGAGACTGATGCCGTCTTGACGATTAGCGGCGACTCTGCGTGGTGGAGCTTGCTTCACTAGCGCCCGCGAACGTTGGGGCTAGCCGCGGTCGGATGTGAACCGGCCTCGCCATCGTCCGAGTACGGCGCGCACCCATTCGGCGTGCCGCATCCGGTCAATTGCCCAATAGGCGGCCATCGCATATGCGACACCGCCGAGTGCGTCGATCACGTAGTGGTGCGCGAGATAGATGATGGCGAAGATCACGACCGCCCCCCAGGCCAGCATCAGCCAGGCGGCTCGTGGCCAGGCCTGACGCAGAAACAGGAAGGCAAGGACCGGATAGGCGGCATGCAGGGACGGGAAAGCCGCCACCGGATTGCCATTCAGGTTCTGGTACGCCCAGCTCAGGGTGCCCAGGTGAAGTGCCTGGCTCACCTCCAGCGAGATGTCCTTCACGGCCAGGGCCTCCCCGTAGAGCCCGGCAAAGCGCGGCGGTGCAACGGGCATCAGCACCGCCGTCGCGAACTGCGCAAAGGAGAGCAGCACCAGCGCCATCACGTATGGGTAGTACAGGTGGCGTCGGAAGACCCAGAGCAGGAGAGCCGCAATCAGCGGCAGGAGGAAATGCGCCAGGTAGACGAGCGTCATGGAGATGTCGAGGGCGCTGATCTGTCCGGGCACATGCCAGGCTTTCTGCGCCTCGACGGACGGCACCCAGCCGAAGCTGATGAAGCGTTCGACGGCAATGACACTGTCCGATTGCACGCGGCCGCCGATATCGTCCGCGATCGAGCGAGCCAGCTGCCAGGCCAGGAAGATCAACAGGAACGGCGTCCAGTCGCGGATGAATGCCCGACCGCGCCCGAGCATGACGGCGATGACTGCCGCGAACGCGATGAACACTTCCGGCGAGAGGGTTGCACGGCGCAGGACCATCAACGCGCGATGAAGGCCACGTACGCGACCAGCACGGCCGTCGTGAATCGATTCAGCGATCGGCCGTGGGATTCGGGGGTCACGCTCTTGGCAGCCAGGGCGGTTTCACTCACGAATGGAGACGGTATGGGTGGTGCTACCAAAGGTCAACAGTACTGGCGAGCGGTCTGCGGTACCTACGATTCTCTCCAGCGCACGTGGGTTGAGGCGCGGTTCACGGCTGCTACCATCCGACCCCGATGAAGCCCAAGACCGCTGTTCTCGGCGCTGGAGCCCTTGGCCTCACGGTCGCCTATCGCCTGGCGAAGCAGGGCGACGAGGTGGTCGTGCTGGAGCGCGAGCCGCTCGCCGGCGGGCTCGCCGCGGGGTTCGAGATCGAGCCTGGCATCTGGCTCGACAAGTTCTACCACCACCTCTTCGCGTCCGATCGCCACGCCATCGGCCTCATCAACGAGCTCGGGCTCGGCGAGGAGCTGATCTGGCGCCGGCCACTCACGGTGACGCTCCGCGACGGGAAGCCGCACCAGCTGGATTCGCCGATGTCGCTCCTGCGGTTCAGCCCCTGCCGCTGGTCGATCGGCTGCGGATGGGCGTCTGGCTGGCCTACCTGCGGACGCTCGGCGGCCCCGACCGGCTGGAGGGTCACACCGCCGCGGAGTGGGTCCGGCGCCGGATGGGTGCGCGTCCGTACGAGGTCGTCTGGGGGCCGCTCCTCCAGGGGAAGTTCGGCGAGCTGGCCGACAAGATCGCGATGCCGTGGTTCTGGGCGCGCGTCCACGACCGCACCCCCCAGCTCGGTTATCTGCGCGGAGGCTTCCAGCGTCTCTACGACCGCCTGGCAGAACGGATCGCCGACCATGGTGGCTCGCTCCGCCTGGGCACCGAGGTGCGCGAGATCCGCACTGACCCGGCGGGTGGCATGCAGGTGGAGACGGCGACGGGTGAGGTGTTTTCCGTGGACCGGGTCGTCTCCACCCTCGCCGTCCGACTCACCTGCCGGCTGGCGCCAGAGCTGACCGACGAGTATCGGGCCAAGCACGAATGGGGCACCGCCTACGGCGCTCACTGCCTGGTGCTGGCGCTCGATCGGCCCCTGACGGAGTCCTACTGGATGAACGTCAACGATCCGGGCTTCCCGTTCATGGCGCTGGTCGAGCACACCAACTACATGGACCGCGCCGACTACGGCGGCCGGCACCTCGTCTACCTCGGCAACTACCGGCCGATGGACGACCCGCTCCTGCGCACCCCGACCGCCGAGGTTGTCAGCCAGTTCACGTCCCATCTGGCTCGGATCAATCCGGCGTTCCAGCCGGAGTGGGTGACCGATGCGTGGAGCTTCGCCGCGCCGTTTGCCCAACCCATCGTCACGGTGGACTACCGCGATCACATCCCGCCCTTCGAGACGCCGATGCCCGGCCTGTGGGTGGCGAGCATGTTCCAGGTCTACCCGCACGACCGCGGGCAGAACTACTCGATCGAGCTCGCCGAGCGGTTGGTGGCGGAGCTCGGGATGTCCGCCAAATCACTCTGACATGCAGCGGGCCCGCGCCCCCGCTGCCTCGAGTCAACACCATCTTGAAGTCGGACTTACCGCCGACCCTTGAAAGTTCTTGGGCCATTGGTACTATCGGCGGCCAGTACTATCGGCGCCCACCCGGTGTTCGCGCTGTGCCGCGCGAAGGAGCTTCGTGGTTACCCTCGCTGCCCCAAGGGCCATCGCGTCACGTCCGGCTCGCCGCCATGATGTCGAGCGTGGTCGCGCCATCCTCGGCCGCTTGGCCGTGGCGGCGGCCATTGGTTTGTCGATCGCCTGGCTCATCTGGTCGGTCAGCGGGTTCACGCTCTCGGATTCTCATGCCTATCGAACCGCCGCCGAGCGATTGCTGTCCGGTGAAGATCTGTACCAATTTGCGAGCACACAAGCGGAGGCCTTCCGGTACGCACCCTGGTTCGCCGCGGTGTGGGTCCCGATCGCCGCGCTGCCATTCACCGCAGGTCAGGCCCTGTGGGCGTGCTGCCTGTTCGGCGCCTCCATCCTTGCGGTCCTGCCACTGCTAAGGAGCGAGGACGCGGCCTCACGGCTGATGGGCCTCCTCGGTGGGACGGTCCTGCTCTGGACCGCTGCCCGGGGCAACGTCCATCCTCTCGTCGTCGCAGCCCTGGTCCATGGCATCGATCGTCGTTCCGGGCCGATCTGGATCGCGGCAGCCGCGTCGCTGAAGGCCGTGCCCATCCTGTTCGTCCTGGTCTACGTCGCGCGCCGGGAGTGGCGGCAGTGCGTCTGGACATGGCCATGACGGCTGCCCTCGTTGCGCCGATGCCGCTCCTCGGCTGGGAAGCCGGAACGGTGCAGCCCGGCGCGAGCCTGAGCCTGTACTACCAGGTCTCGCCGATCGCGTGGCTCGCGGTCGCGCTGATCGCCGTGGTTGGGGCTCTGGTGGTGGCGCTGCGAGCCCCGCGCTTCGTGGCGTCCGCGGCAGCCTCCGCGGTAATTCTCGCGCTACCGCGCCTGCTGCTGTATGACCTGACCTACCTGCTCGTTGGCGCCAGCAGCAATGCGGACGGTGAGGTCACCGGGGCGAAGATCGAGGCACCAGGCCCGTCGTAAACCAGGACGTAGCGGTCCGACAGTCTCAACGTCTCGCGAAGTGCCGGACAGCAATCTGGCGACGATCTCGGCCCGAATAACGCACCCTTTGGGATGAATGCGAAGGTCGATAGCTCGTCCCAAGCGCTAGACCAATGCTCGAAGCAGGTCGCCGTCCTGTCAGCGCACGCCTGGAGCTGACGGTACGCGGCAAGCCGCCTGAAACGCCGAGAGTCCGCGCCATTCGGAGCCCTGCACGGTCGCGACGCTGGTTCGTTCGGCGAGCGTCGGGAACCACTCGGACACGTAGTCAGACTCCCACGCGCGCCCGGTCACGACCGCAAACCGCTCACTGTCCTTGGTGTTCGCCGCTACCCAGCTCATCGCCGCCACGTGAGCACCTGTGAGCCCGTGCATGGGGCCCGCCGGGTCAACGGTCGTCTGCGCAGCGGTGCGCAACGTGACGAAGAGGAGCAGGGCCACGATGGTTGCAGCGCTTCGGTGATGACGCATCAGGCCCGGTAGCGACTCAGTCTCGAGAGACCCACCCCCGCGGCGCGCCGCAGTTAGTTGCAGCAGCTCCCCGAGGATCGGCACCACAGAAAGCGCCAATGGCACGGCGGCATACGTTGATCCGGCCCTCGGGTCGACGAGCAGGGTGACGACGAGCCAAATGGGGATCATCCACTGACCGCGCGCAATCCGAACGATCACGCCGAGCACTCCCAATGCGGTCATGACGTCGAGCACAGTGCCGTCAGCGAAACTGAGGCCGAGCAACTGGGTGAGCCCAGTGCTTGGGTCAATGGAGGTCGTTGCCGCTGAGACGATCGGCGCGATCCCATGCGTCGCCACGACGGCTACGAACCACGGCGCGATGACAACCAGCCCGCCCAATCCGGCCAGGGAGAGGTTCGCGATGATCGTGGCGCGTGGTCCCCGATAAGCATGGAAAGCGAAGAGGATCAGCAGGCTGGCGGCCAGGAACAGCGCGGCTTGAGGGTGTGAGAGCGCCGTCAGGCCACCGAGCAAGGCGGTGGCCACGACGGTCAAGGGCCGGTGTGTGCGCAGCATCCGAACGCCCTGGTGCAGGGCGAGCAACGAAAGCAGCAAGCCCAGCGACCTAGTAGCGCCGCCTCCGCCAACCAGCCACAGGTAGGAATGTGGCATCACCGCAAATGCGCCAGCTGCCGCGAGACCGCGCCACCTGGATCGCAGGAGTTCAGAGGCGACTAGATAGAGAGCGAGGACGGAAGCGGTCGAAAGAAGTGCGGGGAGCCACCGCAAGACCACGATGGGATCGGCGCCAAGCAAGGCGGCCAGACTGGCAGTGACATAGGTGCCCAGCGGTGGATACGCGAAAGGAATCGCTTCGCCGTTGTACGAAGTGAAGGCGGGCAGAAGAAAGCCGTTTCGTTCCAAGTCAGAGGCCATGTGCGCGAACAGGCCACCGTCATTTAGCGGATATGCAGATCCCGCCAGCGGCAGAAAGCGCACGACCGCGCCAATCAGCACCACCACAGTGATGAGAAACCCGAGATTGAGATCACCGAAGCGGTCGTCGCCGCCGCTCGTCGATCGCGGGGCATGCTGGCTCGGCTCGAATGCCGGTCCCGCGACTCTGCGGCGCATCTCTCGCGACTGGTCTACTGGCATGCCGGCGGCCAGGTTGTCCCGAGGCTGGCGAACGCGCTGGCTGGATCAGAGATAAGGAAGGAGAGGCCTCCTCCGCTCGAAGGGAGTCCGGCCAGTGGCGACCGAACACCGAGCGCGACCCTGCGGTACCGCCAGGCATCCGACCGGTCACCAGCGAGGGCACTGACCACCCATTGTGGTGGACCGTCCGGGAGTCGCAGCACACGCACGGACATGGCGACGATGCGCTGGTGCTGGTGGCCAGTGGCCGCAGAGACGACTGATCGAGCGATCCAAAAGGATGGAAACTCACCCTCGGTCTTGGAGGCGTCGTCGATCAGCATGTCGGCGGCGTCCAAATCGCAGGCCGCAAACGATGCCAACGAGGCCGCCGAACGACGCTGCACCGGCGGGACGCCCCGCATAGCCGCTTCTGCCATGTCGGGACGGCCCGTCAGAACGGCAAGCAAGAGTCGGCCGAAACTTACGTTGGGACCTACCTCGCTCAAGCTTGTCTCGGCCGCACGTCTGGCCACGGCAACTCGGTCAGCGAAACCAAGAATCGTGCCGTCCCAGCTCACGACGGCGAGTTGGGGCGCCTGCTCGAGAGCGGTCCTCGTTGCGGTCTCAAACGTCGACAGGTCTTCCCTTGCAGCTGCTGCCAAGACAATTTGATTTTGCGGCGACAGAAACATCAGGTCAGTCGCGACTTTAGCCGCGCGGATGCTTGCAGCCGTTTTCGACAGCTGTAGCTCAGTCAGGGCCAGGCCACGCCACGCTACGGGGTCGTAACGGTTGATTGACAAGGCGTCGCCGTACGACGTGGCAGCCTGGTCCCACTGCCCAGCGGCAAACGCCAGCGACCCACGCTCGCGGCGGTAGATGGCGAGAGATGGGTCAAGGGTGATCGCAAGGTCTAGCGCCGACGCAGCGCCGGCTCCGTCACCACGCTGGTACGCCATCCATCCGATCTGGTAGCTGATGGAGGCTACTGACGTCGCCAGAACTGCCGCAGCGATCATGACGTTGCCGGAGCTCAAGAGCCCGGCAATTACGGTCGACGACCGGAGTGATGAGGATCGGTGTTCCCTTGGCCCCGAATCCGACGGCACCAAAAACGATGCCCAGACAACCGCCGGAGCGAGCAAGAACAGGAAGTCGGTTGGGTTGGCACCAACTGTGGTAAAGGCAAAGAAGAGGAGTGCCCAGACCGCGCATAGCTCAGAGCGTTTGCGAGTGCGAGCCCCGATAACGAGCACGGCGACACATATGGTGCCTGCTGCCAGGCCCAGTAATCCCGTCTCCACGAGGAGCTGTATGAGGGCGTTGTCGGGGTGTCGTGGATCAAACAGGCTGTTGCGAAAATGCTCCGACAGCTGGTAGCTGAAGGGAAAGCCCCCGGGGCCGACCCCCGCCAGTGGGTGGGCAAGCCACACTCCAACAGATTCATTCCAGAGCGAAAATCTGGTGAACACTGTTGCAACGTTCGCAACGCGTGAACTGAGCGCCGGCGAGTTGGCGACGAGAACAGTGACAGCGAGTGCAATCGCGGCCAGCATCGTGCCCAAAACGCGGAGACGTGGCAATCGCACATGAAGCCCGAATCCAAAGAACAAGATTAACGAGCTTGCGACCGCCGCCAACAAAAGGTTCCGAGATCCGTCGATCAGCAGGACTGAGATCGCGAGAACACTCCCCACAATGGATATCGGCCGTCGCCTTTGGAACCCCTGAGTCCAAAGAAACGGAACCAGGAGCATCACCAAGAGTGCTACGTCATGCCGGTTGCCGAATGTCCCAGTTGGAGGGACAAGGCTCAGCGGAGGCGCTATCCCGCCGCTCGCTTGTAGCCAAGCGAACCAGGTGGCCCCCCAGGCGACTAGGACGATCAAGGAAAGACCAATACAGAGCCACGCACCGCAGGTCTCGACCCGTAGTCGTGCTGACCCAGGCAAGCGTCGGCGAGCGAAGTAGAAGGCAGCAACAAGGGCCGTAGCTTGGACGCCGGCGTCCAGCGATTGGCGGGGAAACATGGAAAGGACACAGGCCCCCAAGAACAAGAGAAGGGCAGCCAGCGTCAGCTCGTCTGTTGCATCGTGGTCAACCCTCAGGGTCCAGATCCACCGCGTTATCAAGACGACCGCGATGCATGCGTTAAGGCTGCGGATGAGTCCGTTGAACTCGCTGCCAGGAGTTCCGCCGACCAAGATGAAGTACGCGAGGAGTGCCAGCCACGGGACTGTGCTCCTCTGGTCAGTGGAAAGAAGCGCTCTACAGCGAGACACGTCGGTCTGACCAATGACCAGCGGCCGCATGGCCATGAGGGGCGGCCAACTGCGGGGAAACACTGCCCCCGCGGGATCGGCGCCCGGCGGGAGCCGATGGAATCGTCACGCGGCTAGGACAGCGTCACGAACGGGCGACGAACTTCGAAGTCTCGCTGTCCGAGTTGGCTGCCAATCCTGTAGCGGAAGAACTATCACTGCCCGCCTTGACCGTGGTCATCGCGAGAGCACCGCCACCCGGATGTACGTTCCGTGACTCATCAAACTCTCCGTGTCGACATTGGCACGTGGGCTCCACGTCGCCCAGCCATCAAGGCTATCGGAGAAGAAGTTGCCGACCGTCGTAAAGCCGTCGTTCTCGTTGAAGTAGGCACGCCAGCTGCCGTCGTCCAGCCGAACCAGGCAGATCGCCTCGATCGAGCGGCCGCACATTCCAGCCGGCCCAGTTCCCGTGACTCGACTACCGTGTAGCCACTGGTCAAGCTGGCGGACTCCATGTACTCGATGCCGCCGCCGTCATTCTCCTTGTACCACAGCTTGTACGGCTTGCCCGGCGTTCCGATCTCTGGCGCGTAGACCATGAACGGATCGATCTGGTCCACCGGCAGAGAGGTGCCCGTGACCTCGACGGGCGTTGCTCCACGCGCTCATGGCGCGGTCGACCGGATGGATCTCGTAGAGGCGAAATGGGCCGCTGAGTCGATTTGCGGTGGTGGCCGCGAAGAAGACGTGGACGCTGACCGGGGCTCCGAGCCTCCGACGGATCGATGAACCACTCCGGCGCCCAGGTGTGATAGACGGTCCCGATGCGCTGACATCGACCACGGTGTGCAGTCCAGTTGGCGCCCTCGGCTGGATCGGTCGCCGCCAGACATCGAATAGTGCGCCCGCATCGGGTCGGGTTGCTGCCATCCAGTACTTGCCCTCCCAGATAAGTCAAGCGAGGGGTCGCGGTCGCCGGAGGTCAGCGGCCCGGCGATGGCTTGGAAACGGGCGCCATCTGTCGAGCATCATGAGGTACGGCTTGCGGTCCGCGTTGTTGTGCGCGACGCCGATGAGCCCCCGCTGGAGAAGGCCGGCTGCGGACCCGGGGCTGAAGGTTCCGGCGCCATCTGGTCGCCCGCGGAACAGCGCGGACAAGCGCGCAGGCGAGGCACAAGGGCGACCGCCAGGGGCGCACGCCGGTTGCGCCGGCGGGAGGGGCAGGTAGCCTGCGCGGGGCGGGCACGGTGAGAGAAGGACCACGCCCGAGGGTGCGCCGGGGCACCGGGGCACCAAAATGGGTCTTTCGGTTAGTCGATGGTAGGGCGCGAGGCGCCGCTGGTTCGCCTAGGGAAGGTTCAGCGTCGGCTGGTGGATCTCGATCTGGGGCTGCGCCATCGGTCCGCCCAGGGGGTAGTCGAGGATCGGGAGCTGGTTACCGAATGCCTTCAAGCCCGCACCGATCACGAACAGCGCGACCAGGAAGAAGAGCAGGAGCTTCATCGGCGCAAGCGTAGTCGACCGACGCAAGCGCTCAACCCGGGTTGGGCACCTCAACTACGCCTTGTGCTCGCCCAGCTCGGCCGTCTTGGCGGCGCTGGAGGAGGGCCGGCACAGCGAGCAGGAAGGTCGCGTCGTAAATGTTCGGGGGCCGTGACGCTGCGGGATATGCGGACAAGTCCGCAAACAGCGCGGGCAGCCACAGCAGACCGGCGACCCCAAGGCTGATCGCGACGGCTGACCACTGGCGCCGCCACGCGTAGACCGCCACCGCCAACAGCGGCCAGGCTTTAAGCGATGCCGTGACGCCCACCGCCCATGGTCCGGCACGAGTGGGCAGGAGGTAGACAAGCGCTGCCATGATGACCGGCTGGACGTTGCCCCAGCCGGCAGTCCGGTACAGGAGTCCTCCGAGGAGAAGCGCAAGGGCCAGCTCGGCCCATGACCGCCGAAACTTCGCGATGACGAGGAGGGTTGCGGCCACAAGCACGACGGCCCAGCCGACCTCCACCGCCAGGCTTGGCAATCGGAGGAACGGGATCCACACGACCGCGAACCAGGGCGCGTAGCGATAGAGCGCCGAGTCATCCAGGGCGGGCGCATAGATCGGCCCGCCTTCCGTGATTCGCTGCGCTGCCCCGAGATAGGCGTGGATGTCGTTGAACTCCCACTGTTGCGTGACGAGAACGACGTTCGCGAGCGCGAAGAGCCAGCATGTGCCGATCACGAACGCGACAAGCGCCGCGCGCCCGGGGTTGCCGGTGACCGCCAACCGACCCCACCGGCGCGACGGTCCCCGGGGGGTCGCAGCCACCGTCATTCGGCCGGAGCCGTGGCCCGCGCAGGCGCGCGGAACCGAAAGCGCCGCATCGGCCCGGTCAGGAAGGCGGCTCCGTAGAGCAGCGCGACCACGATGACGAGCATCTGGTAGCCGGTCAGCAGCGATGCGTACTCCAGCACCCCGCCAACCATGGCGCCCAGCAGGTTCGCGCCGAATGCGACGTTCGACGACTCGACATTCCGGAAGCGCTCGGCGAAGACCAGGTTGGCGATGAAGATGGGCGTGAACCAGATCAGGGTGGCGGCCACGAATCGCGGAGCGGCATCGAGCGCCAGCAGCGAATGGACCGGCACGAGCCAGGCGACGGTGAGGGCAAGCAGAAGGGCGCCATACAGGTAGGCGGGATTGGGCAGTCGCACACTGCGCGCGACCTCGATCGCGATCAGGACCGCCGCCAGCACGCCGGCGAAGACCAGGGCGTTGACGAACCAGGTGGTCCCGAACAGCAGTGCGAATTGCACCACGCTCTTGGTCTCCAGCAGCAGGAAGGCGGCGCCCATGAAGAACAGGTCCACGTAACCGCGCATCTGGCGGTATGGGCCGGCCACCGTGCGCACGAGCAGCAGTGATGCCCCGAGGATGAGCGCCAGGGTCGTGAGGTAGAAGACGGGGATCGAGCGCTCGTGGAGATAGAGGAACGGGTAGTCATCGGTGGCGGGAGTGTTGGCAGCGGACGCATCGGTTGGGGTCCATGCGGCCTTGCAGCCGTCCGGCAGACCGTCTCGCCGCACGCTGATCACGGCGAGGTGGGCATGGGTGCCGACGCTGTCGACACACGGTGCCTGGCCATACACACGCTCAAGCGTCCCAGCGAGCCTATCCACCAGCCATGCCTGGTAGTAGTAGTTGTACATGGCGAATGTCCCGCCGGGCCGAAGGTGGGACTCCGCGCGCTGCATCGCCTCGAGGGTGAAGAGGTAGCTCTCGAGGCGAAGCGACGATTGGCCCGAGACGAGGGTCAGGGAGTCGGGCAGCGCAAACAGGATCAGGTCGTACTGCCGGTCATTTCCCTCCAGGAAGGCCCGCGCGTCGTCGATCGTGACGCTGACCCGGGGATCGGCGTACGGATGGTCCGGATGCCGTTCCGCGCCGATCTGCTGTAGGCGCGGATCGATCTCCACCGCGTCGATGTGCCTCGCGCCGGAAGCAAGCGCTACCGCCACATCGGTGCCTGACCCGGCCCCCACGATCAGCACGTCATTCAGCGTCCGGGCCCCGGCGCGTTCGTACGGCAAGAAATAGACCGAGGGGCTCTGCCGGCGGTCCGCAACCGACATCGCCACCTGGAACGGGACGCCGTTGACGAACAGCTCGGTCGCGCCGGTCAGGTCGGGCCGCGGGATGGCCGCGACCTTGTAGTACGGCGACCAGCTCCATACCGACACGAGCGACTCGCGCCCGAGGATGACGACCAGGCCGATGAGCGCGACCAGTTGGAGGGCTCGGAGACCAGGGCGCAGGAGGATGGCGAAGAGGACCGCCACTAGCACGCCCCACGCAACCGGTGGGGCCCAGGTGAAGGACAGCGCGGAGAAGGCGACGATGCCCAGGATGCTGCCGGTGATGTCGTACCGATACGCCTCGAGCGGCTCGAACAGGACGAACGTGCGCGCGACGCCCTCCGCGATCATGGCCATGACCGCCGACACCGCCATGAAGATGAACGGCAGGATCACCCAGCTCGGTAGGCCGGTCATGGACGAAACACCGGTGAAGATCAGCTCGCTGCCGGGACGGTCGACCTCGACCCGGAACATCAGCACCAGGCCGACCAGGAAGGTCAGCGCAACCGGCGCAAATGGGAAGAGGTTGCGCCTCGCCTTCGCCCGCAGGAACCCGATGCCGATGCCGAGGAAGCTGCCCAGCAGCACGAAGTTCGAGAAGTAGGAGAGGAAGATGACGTTCGAGGCCGTCCAGCGGATGAGGGCGAGCTCGACGAAGAGCATCAGGAAGCTGAGGAGAACGAGCCGGACCTGCTTCGGCATGCGCGCCAGTCTAGGTGCGCAGATGCACCGCCCGAATGGCTCGATCGTCCCGCCTCATGGGGAGAAGCTGGGGCCTGGGTCGGGCACCTCTTGCAGCTCGAGCAGCGCCTGGGTGCCACGGGACACGAAGAATCGGTCCTCGGACAGGGCGAAGTCGGTGCCGAGGTATCGGTTGAGCAGGAGCGGGAAGAAGTTGACCGGCGTCGGCGAGCCGTCGAGGAGGTCCGGCGCGCCCGGCGTGGAGGCCGCCAGGAAGTTGCCGAATCGGGCCGGAAGGTCCTCCGGGTCGTAGTAGTAGCCGTGGTCGGAGAAGATGACGATCACCGGGTCGGGCCGGCCGTCATCGGCGGAAGCCTGGATGGCGCGCACCGCTGACAGCAGCCGTTCGTCGAGGTACGCGAGCTCGGCGCCATACGCGGCATGGAGCTGGGCATCGGTCATGCCAAAGCCCTCGACCGTCGGCGGGTCGAAGCGCCGCGGCTCGAGCGGCAGCACGCCGCCCTCCGCGTCCACCACCAGCGGGAGATGCGGCGCCGGGATGTGCACCCACGCGAAGCGCGGCTCGTCCCGGTGTTCGGCTGCGAGGCGCTCGAGGTCGTCGAAGCCATGCAGGATCCGGTCGTGCTGCGGCCCGGCGAAGATGTCCGGCAGGACTGGGGTCAGCAGGTCCAGCAGCCAGGTCCGCGCCAGCAGCTCGCGCTCCAGGTCGTTCAGCTCACCGTGATCCAGGACGCGGTCGGCGGGGGCCCGCAGGGCGACGTGCTCGTAGCCGGGCAGCGACACGACCACCTCGTAGCCCGCCGCGTGCAGCGCCGCCCACACCGGTCCCTGGGTCATGGCGTCGCGCAGGGCGCTGACGTGCGCACCCCCGGTCCCGATCAGCGGCGCCAGCTCCGGCACGTCCTCCAGGTGCCGCATCTGGAACATGCTGGCCAGGGTCACCTGGGTGAAGGTGTAGTTCGAACGGCTCTCCGGGGCGACCTCGAATCCCAGGCCACGCAGCTCCTCCAGGAACGCCGAGTTGTCGATTCCCAGGCGGCTGGCCAGCATGTCGGTCCGCGGGTAGCCGTCCATCAGGATCATGTAGATGTCGGGCAGCTCCGCCGCCGGTGGGTTGACCTCGACCGTCGGTTGCTTCGTGGTCAGGTTGGCCAGCGCCCCCGGCAGGTCCGGGCCGATGCGCGAGATCACCACCACCGCCAGCAGCACGGCGGTCAGCAGGTTCAGGACCGATGTCGCCCGATGCCGGATGGCCGGCGCGCCACGCCGAGCGCGCACGACGAGGTACGCGGGCAGCGCGAGGATCGCGATCAGCACCAGGCCCAGCAGGACGATCGCGCCGCTCCCACCGAGCAGGTCACGCCCCATCTGCCACACGCCGCCGAGCGGCCCCAGCGAGATGGCGACCAGGATCAACGCGGTCGCGATCAGCCCGCCCAGCCACCGGTCGCGGGTCGCGCCCCAGGCGACGAGGGTCAGTGCCGCCGCACCCGCGACTTGCCCACGACCAGGGACCGCACGAAGCCGGGTGGCTCCACCTGGTTCGCGAGCGCCACCTCCAGCACGAACGCCGCCGTCAGCAGCGTCGGATGCAGGATCCAGCGCGGCGCGGGAGTCGGCGATGTCCTGCATCGCGGGTAGCCTAGCGCCATGGTGAGCACCCCCGACCGCACCGGCAGCCGCCTCGGCGCCCTGACCGCCGTGCTGCTGGGCCTCGCGTTCCTCGCCACCGCGCACGCCGGCCATACGCCAACGCAGCCCATCGCCCTGCCGACCGCCATCCCGGCCGGCTCTGCCGAACCCTCCGCCTCCGGCGACCCGACCGCGCTGCTGCTGGCCGTGGGGGACATCGCGTCGTGCGAGGTGACCGCGGACGAGCTGGTCGGCGAGCTCGCCGCCCGCCTGCCGGGGACGATCGCGCTGCTGGGCGACATCGCCTACCAGCACGGCTCGTACGACGACTTCGCGAACTGCTTCGACCCGACCTGGGGGCAGCTCCGCGGTCGCCTGCGACCGGCGCCGGGCAACCACGAGTACGAGACCAAGGAGGCGGCCGGCTACTTCGCGTACTTCGGCGCCGCGGCTGGTCGTGTCGGCGAGGGCTGGTACTCGTACGACCTCGGCGCGTGGCACCTCATTGCGCTGAACTCGAACTGCGGGGCCATCAGCGGCGGCTGCGAAGGCTCCGATTCCGTGGAGCTGGCGTGGCTGGTGGCGGACCTCGCGGCTCATCCCGCGCAGTGCACGCTCGCCTACTGGCATCACCCCCGCTGGTCCTCAGGCCTCCACGGGACGAACGACATGACCGATGCCCTCTGGGATGCCCTGGCCGCGGCCGGCGCCGATGTCGTGCTCTTCGGCCACGACCACGACTACGAGCGTTTGGAGCCGATCGACGGGATGCGCGCCTTCGTCGTCGGCACGGGTGGCCGGAGCCTCTACGAATGGCCCGGCGCACCGCTCGCCCAGACCGAGGTGCGCGCCAACGACACGTACGGGCTGTTGGAGCTGACCCTCGGCCCGACCGACTACTCCTGGGAGTTCGTCCCGGCCTCCGGCGGCACCTTCACCGATTCGGGCAGCGGCACCTGTCAATAGCGCGCCCCGCGTCGCGGCCTGCTCAGCAGCTGAGCACACGGGCCACGAACACGCCGATTCCTGGCCGAATGTTGGCGCCGCCGAGCAGGATGGCCGGGATCCGCCATCCCGCGGGCCACATCTCGGTCCGTGTGCTCACCGGCGGAGCCACGGACCGTGATCCGACGGTAACGGGCGGGTAATCGGGCGGGATGGAGAATCGGCGCATGGCGACCAAGGAGCACGCCGTCGATCTCGGCACACGCCGAGGCGAGCGCCTCGTTCGAGAGTTCGGCGGCAACGCTCGGGCTGCGCGCCACGCCGCGGGTCTCAGCCAGGCAGTCGTGGGGCGGGCCATCGGCCGTTCCCGTGCCCAGGTCGGCCGGTGGGAGCGCGGCGAGCCACCCATCATTGACCTGCGGCAGGCCGCGCGGCTGATGCGGATCCTTGGCCTCGACCTGGTCATCACCGCTTACCCGGCGGGCTCGCCGTTGCGCGATATCGGGCATGTGCGGCTGCTGCGCCGGTTCCTCGCGCTGGTCAATCCAAGCGTCCGGCGCCAGCTCGAGGCTCCCGTCCCGCGGACGCGAGATCAGCGAGCCTGGGATGTGCTCCTCAGCTTTGGGAACGCGCGGGTTGGCGTTGCCGCCGAAACGCGCCTCCGTGACTGGCAGGCGCTCCTGCGCCGCGAGGAGGCCAAGGCCCGCGATTCCTCCGTCGATACCCTCGTGCTGGTTCTCGCTGACACGCACTTCAATCGCCGTGCGGTTCGAGAGGCGGGCGAGACCCTCCGTCAGCACCTCCCCCTCGACGGCAGGACGCTTCGTCCGGCTCTCGCAGAGGGGCGCCAACCCGGAGCCGGCGGGGTGCTGTTCCTCTGACGAGGCGTGGTCCGCGGCTGTGTGCTCAGCATCTGAGCACATGAGCCAGGTTCAGGCTCCATCCTGGCCGAATGTTCGGGCGGCTGAGCAGCATCGCCGGGAAACGCCCTCCCACGCCCCACATCTCGGTCCGTGTGCTCACGGGCTGAGCACAGCGGCGCGTGCCGCCGACCCGCTTTGACGAACAGAGTGGCCCCGCCTAGCATCGGGCGGTGAACCCCCTCCGCGCTCCTGCCCCCGACCACGAGGGTGCCATCGCATCGGCGCCGTACCGGCGGTCTCGGCGGATCCATCGGTCCAAAAGCCACCCGCGTCCGCGCGTGCTCCAGCTGCTGGCGACCGGCGGCACCGGGGGAGCCCAGGAGAGCTACACCGGGCTGCTGCTCCGCCTCGACCGCTCCGCGTACGAGGTCCGCGCCCTCTCGCTGTCCAGCGGGTCGGCCGTTCATCGGCTGCGCAAGCTTGGCCTGGAGGTGGAGGTCATCGACGAGGCCGATGACGAGGCCGCCGTCCGCGAGCTGACCGCCTTCCTCGTCCGGGAGGAGATCGACCTGCTCCACGCGCACATGTACCGCGCCGAGGTGGTGGGCGCGCGCGCCGCCCTCGCGGCCGGCACGGCGGTTGTGATGGCCACCGTTCACTCGTCGCGGGTGCGGTCTGCGGAGGACATCGCCACGCTCGCTGCCCTGACGCCGGTGATGGACCGGCTGATCGTGCCGTCCGCCTCCATCGTCAGCCAAGGTCCGCTCCGAGGGACGCGGCGGCGCGTCGTTCAGCGTCATCCCCAACGGGGTCGACCTGGCCCGATTCGACCTGCCGGTCGCCGCCTGCGCCCTGCGCCGCGAGTTCGGCATTCCCGGCTCGGCGCCGCTCCTCGGCGTGGTGGCCCGTCTCGAGCCGGAGAAGGGGCACCGATACCTCCTTGACGCCATGCCCGCCATCCTGCGCGGGGCGCCGGAGACCTGGCTGGTGATCGTTGGGGAGGGGTCTTTGGACGCGGAGCTCCGCGCGCAGGCCGCTGCCCTGCCCGGCCCCGCCCGCGACCGCGTGCTCTTCACCGGCCGCCGCGAGGACGTGGCGGCCATCACCGGCGACGTGGACGTGGCGGTCCTCCCGTCCCTGCGCGAGGCCCAGGGCATCTCGATCCTCGAGGCGATGGCCCGGCACAAGCCGGTGGTGGCGTCCGCGGTGGGCGGCATCCCCGAGGTCCTGACCAACGGCCTCGACGGCCTGTTGGTCCCGCCCGCCGACCCCGCCGCGCTGGCCGAGGCCTGCATCCGCCTCGCCTGCTCGCCCGGGCTGCGCACTCGGATGGGCGAGGCGGGCCGCGCCACCGTGGAAGCCCGGTTCAGCCTGGACGCGATGGTCCGCCGGATCGAGGACGTCTACGACGAGGAGCTCGTCCGCGCCGGCGCCCTCCCCCCGGAGCGCGCCCCCGCCCGTGGTGGAGGCGCCCAGCCCTTAGGTCGCGCCTCGCTGGAGATCCCGCCGCTCTAGTCCTGGAAGGCGACCGTCGCACAGGCAACCGCGCGGTGCGAGAATGCACAGGCCCAGTTGCCGAACCAGGCAGAAGGTCGTCCCGCCCAGACCAACAGCGGAGATCGCCATGAGCACCACGGTCCAGACACCCACCGACATCCGTCCCTTCCACCTCGATACTCTCGACGAGAAGCTCACCGAGCTGCATCGCCGCATCTCGGCGACGCGCTGGCCCACCCGGGAGCTGGTCCAAGACCGATCGCAGGGCGTGCAGCTCGCGACGCTCCAGCAGCTCGCGCGCTACTGGACGACCGAGTACGACTGGCGCAAGGCCGAGGCGAAGCTCAACGCCTTGCCACAGTTCACGACCGAGATCGACGGTGTGGACATCCACTTCATCCACGCCAAGTCGGCGCACGAGAACGCGCTGCCGTTGATCATGACCCACGGCTGGCCGGGCTCCGTTACCGAGCTGATCGACTGCGTTGGCCCGTTGACCGACCCGACCGCTCATGGAGGCCGCGCTGAGGATGCCTTCCACCTC
Source organism: uncultured Chloroflexia bacterium (assembly GCA_963807915.1). Taxonomy (GTDB): domain Bacteria; phylum Chloroflexota; class Limnocylindria; order QHBO01; family QHBO01; genus CF-167. The sequence goes on from CAWEDO010000002.1 coordinate 756,499, forward strand.
GTACTGCCCTCCCTGCCCGGGTACGGGTTCTCGGGCGAGCCGGTAGAGGTTGGCTGGGACCTGGGCCGGACCGCACGGGCCTGGGCAGAGCTCATGAGCCGCCTCGGATACACCAGCTACGTCGCCCAGGGCGGGGATGTGGGCGCCGGCGTCACCGACGCGATGGGACGCCAGGCCCCCGAGGGCCTGATCGGCATTCACACGAACCTGCTCGTGCCGGCGCTGGGCGGCCCCATGCCGAAGGAGACCGACGAGGAACGCGCCGCGGCCGCGCAGATCGCCACCTTCCAGCAGTCCGGCAACGGCTACTTCGTCGAGATGGCGACCCGCCCGCAGACGATCGGCTACGCGCTGCTCGACTCGCCGGTCGCTCTGGCGGCCTGGATGATCGACCACGACACCGATGCTTACTACAAGATCGCTCGCGCCTTCGTCGAGGGGCAGCCCTCGGGCAACCTCACGCGCGACCACATCCTCGACAACATCACGCTCTACTGGCTAACCGGCACCGGTGCCTCCACGGCCCGGTCGTACTGGGAGGCCTACGGACCCGACGCGCCGGCTGCTCGCCAGCAGCCCTTGGCGCCGCCGACGATCCCGTTCGCTTTCACGGCCTTCCCAGGCGAGATCTGGCGGACTCCGCGCAGCTGGGTCGAGGCGAGCTATCCGAACGTCATCTACTTCCACGAGGTCGACAAGGGCGGCCACTTCGCTGCCTGGGAGGAGCCGGAGCTGTTCTCGTCCGAGCTCCGCGCGGCGTTCAGCTCACTGCGCTGATTCGCGCTTTGAGCACGATGAAGGCAGTACGGGACCACAAGCGTGGACGGCTCCGACGTCGGCGCGAACGGAAACACCCCCAGATGTGACGGCGCCCCGGGTACATCGCAGCGCGGGGTGAGACTGCCGTCCTCTCCTGCACCGGCGAACGAAGCCTGGACCGGCTGGGTCGTGCCGGGCAAGGTCACGAAGACGAGGACCTGGCCCAGCGGGTCTCCGCAGTAGTTCGACCAGAGTACGGACGAGTGGGCCTGCGCCCCGGGCTCGAGGACGACCGGAGGAGCGTCTTGGGACCCATCTGCGTGGAGGCCTCGGTAGGTGGTGACCGCTACATCGATCGTCGTTCCACCAGCCCGCAGCTCCACTTCCGGTCCTCCGCTCACTACGCATGCGGACGATCCGAGGCTAGTGATCACGAGGTCGCCGGCCATCGAGTCGGTCGCCCCGTCCCAGCCGACCTCGAAAAGGGAATGAGCCATCGTGCATGACGAGGTCCCGGATGGCAGAGCCTGCGTTGGGCTGGGGGATGGTGAAGGTGCTGTTGCGCAGCTCGACACAAGGAGGACCAATGCCCCGAGAGCGCCGATCCTCCGCATCGCCGAATGGTGAGCCGGGACTGTGACGTTGTCCAGAGCGGCCCTACTCTGCGACCGCCGTCAGGCGGCCAGCATGGCATCCAGCTTGGAGAGTGCCTCGGACCAGCCGTTCTCGCTGGGGGACGCAAGATGCTCCGGGAGCCACTGGCTGATCTCGAGTCGCGTCCGTCCATCGGCCTCGTCGTGGAACTCCACTCGCATCCGCGTCTCGAATGGCTCGAAGCCGCCGGGCAGATGACCGGTGATGCTCATGACGCCGTCGAGCAGCTCGCCGTCGATGACGTCCGTCAGGTCGAGGCGCTCCTCGGTCCAGGTGTCGGGATCGGCTGGAAAGACCTCCGACCACCGGCAAGACCCGCCGGGGCGCACGTCGAACTCGATCTGATCCCGCGGCACTGAGTTGCCAATCGGGCCCCACCAGGTCGCGAACTGATCGGGGTCGGTGAACGCCTGGTAGACCGCCGCGCGCGGCGCGTTGACGATGCGCGAAAGGGCGAGCTGCGGGGCTGTCGTCGTGGTCATGGCTTTCCTCTCTTGGTCTTCCTGGGCGCTTTGGCGAGTCGCGCGAGGTGGTCATCGAGCCGATCGAACCGCTCGGCCCACAGCCGCTCCTGCACCAACAGCCATCTCGCTGCGCTGGCAAGCGACGTCGGAGACAGCTGCGCGCTGCGCCATCGGCCGTCCTGGCTTCGCGTGATGATCGATGCGCGCTCGAGCACCTTGAGGTGTCGGGAAATCGCCGGGAGGCTGATGGAGTAGGGAGCGGCGAGTTCGGTCACGGTCGCCTCGCCAACGGCGAGTCGCTCGACGATGCCCCGGCGGGTGGCATCGGCCAGCGCACCGAACAGCAAATCCAGGTCCTTGCTCACGGTCCGTTCCGGCGTGACACTTAACACGATGGTTAAGTATGGGGACGCTCAACCCCGCCGTCAAGCCCAATTGGCGATCCGCCACGGTTAGTCCCCACAGGGCTACATCGGCGCATTTCGTGCCCGGGACGCACAGGTCTAGCCCTGGTGGGACTACGGTGTTGCATCAGAGCCTTGGATGAGACCGATTTGGGTGTCCCAAGCGCTGTACTAGCCCTGTGAAGGCTAGCGCGCCGGGTTTCAGCCGATGGCGCTGCGGGGCAGGCTCTCCATCAGCTCGTCGACGATCCCCTCGAACTTGGCCAAGGCGTGCTCGATGGCTTCGACCGCGCCCTTGCCCAGGCCCAGGCTCGGACCATCGGGCGTATCGGCCGAGGCGATCCATCGGCCGTTGATCTCGCGCAGCCGCACGTCCACCCAGAAGGACGCGCAGCTGAGTCGAAGGATGATCACGGCGAAGGTATAGCCGATGCACCTTACGGCGAACCTTGCGGGAGAGCGCCTACTCGCCGAATCCGTGGTCGCCGATCAACGGCACGAAGACGACCGGATCCCGGCCGGATCGGATGTACTCGTCGCCGCGCCGCTCCACCACGGTGAGCTCCTGGTGATCCCGCCTCCCGACTGGCATGACCAGCCTCCCGCCGTTCGGCGACAGCTGGTCGAGCAACGGCTGCGGGACCGATGGACCGGCCGCGGTCACGATCACCGCGTCGTACGGCGCCCCTGCGGGCCAGCCATGTGTGCCGTCACCGATCACCAGCCGGACGGAGTCATACCCGGCGTCGGCAAGGTGGCGCCCCGCGGTCTCGGAGAGCTGCGCGTGGCGCTCCACGCTGATCACGTCGGCGCCGAGCTCGGCCAGGATCGCAGCCTGGTAGCCGCTCCCCGTCCCGATCTCGAGCACCCGCGCACCCGGCCAGCCACCCCCCGGACGGGCGGCATCGGTCATCAACGCCACGATGTACGGCTGCGAGATGGTCTGGCCCGCCGGCAGCGGCAGCGCCTCGTCCGAATAGGGGCTGCCCGACTCAACGAAGAGGTGGCGCGGCACCTTCGAGAAGGCTCGCAGCAGCTCGGGATCGCGCAGCCCGCGTGACGCGATCTGCTCGTGGACCATCCGCCTCCGAGCGGCCTCCAGCCCCTCGGCGTAGCTGGCCGACGCGTGTTGCCGGGAGCGGAGGCGGAGCCAGTTCATCGGTTCACCCCAGAAACCAAACGACCGCGTCGGCGTGACGCGGTCGCGGTCTGGCCGATTCGGCGGTCAGGCCTGGGCGGGGGCCGCGGCCCGGCTCCGGGTGCGACCGTTGCCCGTCTTGGCGGTGGTGGCCTCGTCGTCGTCGAGCGCCGGACCGGAGTCGAAGGCGCCCAGGGTCGCGGCGTCGAGGAGATCGTTCAGGAGCCGATCGGCCCGCTCGCGGACCAGCCGGCGAGTCTCACGGCCGGAGCGAGGAGCGAGCAGCACGCCGACCGCCAGTCCCATGAAGAAGAAGCGGATCGCGATGCGTACGCGGCTGAACATGGACACAAGTCCTCAGTAGGGTCGGATATCGAGGTGCCAAGGATATCACCGATGCCTTGCAAGGCCCTCTCAGCACCTTGAACGCATCTTGCACGTACCGGCCGCGCCCCACGAGCGCTCAGCGCTCCCGACGTGCCTACACTCACCGGGTTCGACTCGCCCAAGAGAGGACCGCCATGCCCGCCGCACCTCGCGCCCCCGCCGTCGACAAACGCGCCCTCACCAGGATCCAGGCCGACCTCCGTCGCCTGAACATCATCCGGACGAACCAGGCCAAGCTCGTCACCCAGATCCAGGACCTGCTGGCGCGCTACAGCAAGTCCGAGACCCTGGCCGGCAACGTGCAGAAGAGCATCGACGCCAGCATGGCGGGAATCGTCACCAAGCTCGGCTGACCGCGGATCGCGCGACGGCCTGTACGCCCAGCGTACATAACGAGGAAGAAGGGTCATCGGGTCCGGCCAACTTCGCGTCTGTGTACGCCTGCCGTACAGCGGAAGGAAGAAACGGGCGGATTGGAGGGCGGACGAGGCGGATCGCCTGCCAACTTCCCAGTTCTGTACGCCCTGCGTAAACGGAGCCCGGCTAGGGCGTCGCCGAGGGGCTCGCGCTTGCAGATGCAGACTCGCCCGGCGAGGCCGATGCCGATGCCGCAGCCGACGCAGTCTCCGACGCCGCGGCACTCCCCGAGGCGCTCGGCTGGACCGAGACACTCGGCGTGGGAGTGGCCGCGCCCGGCGGGAAGAGCTTGGTCGGCACGTTCAGCACCGCCAGCACGATGATCAGGATGAAGATCGCGACCACGGTCAGGACCCACGGCCGCGCCATCGAGTCGGATCGGGGCGGCAGGGCACCTCGGTATCCGGGTGCCGGCGGCTCCTCGCCACGCCGCGCCACGCCGCTGATCGGTCATGCCTCTCCCATCACGAAGGCCGCCGGTCCGGCGGGCGGGCGAAGGGTAGCAACTTCTATCGGGCGTTGCGCATGGCGGGCACCAGCAGCCCGCCGAGCCCCGCCACCACGATCAGCCCGCCACCGAGCATGAGGACAGGCGCAGCCCCCAGAACCCCGGCCAGGTAGCCGGCGGCACCCATCGAGATCGCCATCGCCCCGAAGGTCAGCGCCTGCCGGGAGGACACGACCCGCCCGAACAGCCGCTGCGGGGTCAGCTCCTGGAAGAGGGTGATGGTCGGCACCAGGTAGAGCATGTTCGCGACGCCGATGGCGAAGAAGAGCGCGATCGCCAGCTGGACGTTGGTCGTCAGCCCAACCCCGACCATCGCTGCTCCCAGGCCGATGAAGCCCGCGATCGTCATCGGTCCCTTGGGGGCATGCGGAGCGAACCAGCCGATGACCACGCCACCCAGGACGCTGCCCAGCCCCAGCGAAGCCATCAGCCAGCCGTAGTTCTCCGGGAAGGGGAGGAACGATTGGTCGAGGACGTCCTTGGCGTAGATCAGGCTGCAGACGATCTCCGCGCCGAAGGCGAGCTGCGCCACCGTGCTCACGACCGTGTTGGCGAGCAGCTCCGCCCTGTGGGTCAGGAAGCGCCAGCCCTCGCGCATCTCGCGCAGGATGGCGCGCACGCTGAACGGCTCCGTGGGCAGCTCCTCGCGCGGGACGACCATGCCCCAGATCAGGATGGCGCTGACCAGGTAGGTCGCCGAGTCGAGCACGAAGGCTGCCCCGATGAGCCCCGCCAGGGCGGCCACGATGGCGGCCGCCACGGGATAGCCCAGCAGGTCGGCCAGTGTCTCGTTGATGCTCGAGGCCGAGTTGGCGGTCACGAGCCGGTCCTCGTCCACGATGAGCGGCACGATGGCCGTCTTGGCCGGCCGGAAGAGCAGCCCCACCGTCGCGACCGCCAGCGCGACCAGGTAGACCAGCGCGATGTCCACGTTGATGAGCAGCGGAACCAGCAGCACCAGCCCGGCCCGGACCAGGTCGCAGGCGATCATGGTGGTGCGGCGGTCCCATCGGTCCACGAGCGCGCCGGCCAGGGGGCCAAGGAAGACGTTCGGGACCGCGGTGGCGGCGAACACGATCCCCACGTCGAGCGGCGTCCCCTTCTGGAGGACGAGCACGCCAATCGCCACCTGGTGCACGCGGTCGCCGAAGAAGCTGACCAGCTGCCCCACCCACAGCAGGCTGAAGTTGCGGTTGCGAACGAGCGCCAGGTAGGGCGACTGCGCCCGCTCCTGGGGGATCGCCACGGTCCCGCCACCTGCACCGGCTGCCGCCAGTGGCGGGCAGGCTGCCCACCGCCTGCGCCTGCCCACCCGGGAACGCGGAGGCGTTCGCGAACGGGTCGCCCGGCCGCAGGCCGAGCCTCAGCGCCCCGCGGGTGGGGGCGTTGGGACGGGTCATGGAGTAGACGATCGCCCAGAAGATGCCCACCGCCAGCAGCGTGTCGCCGATGCTCACCACGTCGCGGATGACCGGGATGGGGATCGGCACCACGTCGCCAAAGATGCCGCCCTGCCGCACGAAGTCGGCGACCGAGCCCGTGTGGAGCAGGAAGTGGAACGGGTCGTTGACGAGGGCGGCGGGGGTGAAGCCGGCCGCGTCGAAGGCCGCGCTCCAGATCGGCATCTGGCCGCCGTTGAGGACGACCGCCAGCGTGTTGAGGCCGATGCCGACCGCCGCGACCTGGAGCCCCGGCACCCGCCAGTTGCCCCACAGCCAGAGGAAGATCAGCAGGTAGCCGGCGACGAATGCGGCGCCGATGGGCAGGTCCGTGCCGATGTCCCCCTGGCGCAGCAGGCCGGCCCCGAACCGGATGGCCAGCGCCAGGGCCAGGATCCAGAGCCAGCGCAGGTGCAGGTTGGCGAGACGGGGGAGCCCGCCGCCGGCCAGCGCGCCGACGACCAGGGCGAGGACGATGGAGCTAAGAAACATCGTCGGAGGCGAGCGCTGGCCTCGACGGTGGATTCCCTCCCTCGGGGGAAGCCGGCGCGGCCTGAGGCTCGCCGGCATGCAGCATGGTTGGCAGCTCGTCCGGAGACTCCGGTTTGCGATCGAGGATCTCCCGGTCGAGGCCGAGCAGGATCGGCACGATCTGGGGGTCGAACTGGATCCCCGAGTACTTCTGCAGCTCGCTGATCGCGATCTCGTGGCTCAGCGGCGTCTTGCGGTACGGGCGGGGGGAGGTCATTGCCTCGTAGGCATCGGCGACGCCCAGGATCCGGGCGCCCAGCGGGATGTCGAGCGCCTCCACCCCGGCAGGGTAGCCGGAGCCGTTGAACCACTCGTGGTGGGTCAGGATCAGCGGCGCCTCGTTGACCAGCTGGCGCGCCGGCGAGACGATCTCGAAGCCGATGGTGGGGTGCTGGTTCATGAGCACCCGCTCTTCCCTGTCGAGCGGGCCCTCCTTCAGGAGGATGTTGTCCCGGATCCCGATCTTGCCCACGTCATGCAGCAGCCCCGCCCACTTGATCTTCTCGATCTCGGTCTCGGGCAGGTTCATGACCCGGCACATCGCCTCCGCGATGCGGCTCACCCGGTTGGAGTGACCTCGGGTGTACCGATCGCGCGCGTCCACCGCGTTGGCCAGGGCGCCGATGGTCTGCTCGAACAGCTCGCGCGTCTCGACGTACCGGTGATAGGCCAGTCGGGTCGTGAACAGCGGGACGACGAACAGCGCGGTCGCCCACCAGCCAACCCCGTTCGGAATGGTAAAGATCTCCGCCATCAGCCATGACGAGCGGTGCAAGCCCGACCAGATTCGGGGCGATGGCTCCGAGGTCCTGTGCCCAGACTGTGCGGAGCGGCGTTCCCGTGCTGAGCGCTGACCGCCAGCACGGCAAGCGCGCCATTGACAACGTAGAAGACCCCGCTGCCGGCAGAAGCCCATGAAAGAGACGACCGGCTAGCGGCGCCTGGGAAGTCCAACGAGGCTGAACGGGTCGCCTCGTACACCAAGCCGCTAAGACCACGAGCCGACCATGAGCGCGGCATGGTTGAAGAGCGTTCCGTACCACGGGACATCTCCGCGCAGTTCCCTCGAATCCATCGTCCCAATAGCAGCGACGATTGCTGCTGCGACGGGACCGCCTAGGACAAACGAGGCGATAACCGGCGCAGCTGAAACGGATACGACGATGTCCCTGGGGGAGCCGGACTGGGAGGGCCCCACTCGCCAGAGTCAGGAGCGATCCAGAAGGCGACACCAACCAAGCCGTGGATGTCGGAACGGAGCTGGAACAAAACGCAGCCGCCGCGACAGCGAGTGCCGCGGCGGCTGCGGTCGCTAGGATCAGGCTTCGGACGCGCGTATTCACCGGTACGACACCCTAGCGGGGTGAAGCGCCGGAGTCTACCACCCGAACGCTTACCAACCCTTGAAGACTTGCTCCCCCGGCAATAGCCAAGGTTACGAGTCCCCCAAGGGTGGTCAGCGCAGCTACAAGGCGCCTAATCGACGCGTGCATGCCTGACTCCCTGGGCTGGATCTACCAGCCCTTAATGACTTGTCGAGCCATCAGAAGGTGCCCTCTTCCGTGACGAAACGAACACAACCGACACAATCCGGTTAAGGAACGGTCGGTTGCACTACATGCTCCCCGACGACCTAAGTGCCCACATTCGGTGGCGGATCTCAGCTCCCTCGGATTCGGTTACCGGTAGTACCTAAGTACCATCGGTCGGGAGGACCATAGACCCTGGTCGCGTCAGATGTCAAGGGGAATCCACAACTATTTGACCGCCGGCAAACTAGTCAAGTGACTTGCGAGCGGCTGTGAATGCAGAGAAATCAGTCTCGGGTGTCTCGCCAAGATCCTCATGGAAACGGCCCAGGAAGCGACGAACGGCGATTCTTGCCGCTTCTCCGCGTCCCATCGACTGAAGGCTAAGTGCGATCCCGAGTTGGGCTTTCTCGTCGTAAGGATCTAGGTCGCTGAGTTTTGTCGCCGCTCTCAGGGCAAGATCTGGATATGCGACGATCCATGGATCCTCTGTGAAGCGCATCAGAACCTGACGGACCTCGGCATGTACGGACATCCGGAATGAGTTGGCCCAGTCTTCATAGACGAGCTCAGCCAAGAATTCCCCGTCAACGAGGTCCACGAGATCGTTGCCCAAAGCGCGCACGTCCGTGGACTCTCCACGCTCGAACGTACGGGCGAGAAGCCGAAACTCTTGCAGATCCGTCGTCACGAGCGCTGCGTCCAGAGCGACCGTGTCGGCTGTGGCGACCAGGTACGGCGGCGATTCACCATCTCGGTAACCTGGGTCGATTACTCGACGTAGTTGATAGACAGTCTGATTGAGGCTGTTCACGGCGTCCTCCGGCTCTGCAGCCGGCCAAATGGCCTCAAGAACCTGCTCGCGCGATGGTGGAGTATCGACGCGGGCGAGGAGATAGCCCAGGAGAGTCCGTTGCCGAGGGCGCCGGATCGGAATGCTTTGTGCGTCAGGCCCGCCTCTTCTGATCCTCAGGCATCCGAAACCGCTCACACGGACCCCCGCCGCCGTATCCCGGATGAGACGAGCCCGAAGTTCCTCCACATCGCGGCCACCCACCGTCTTCAGTCCTTCGATCGTATCGGGGCTCGGTTCGATGGCCAACGCATCCAGCAGCACGACCCGCAGGTTTCGCGTCGCACCGGGGAGCGCAGCGAGAACGGCCTGACGCCAGCCCTGAGGATCGACCTTCACAAACTCGCACACGAGTTCAGCATCGTTACGGTCATGGACCAACTCGTCGGCAAAGGTCGCAAAGGGTCGAAGAAATAGCCGGAGATACCAACTCTGGTTGCTGCTTACCGCAGCCATCAGGGCCTTTCTACGCGTGGCCGGGTCCGCTGTGCCGTGGTCAGTTGCCGCGAGGGCCATCAGCAATCGTCTCTTCACAGTCTCGAAGCGTTGTCCCTTTTCCTCCCACCTGTCGATGATTGGTTCGACCGCGGCACACGAGCCTTTGCAGAGGCCGATTGAGTGCTTCAAGGCGACAACCGCCGTGGCGACATCGCCTTCGTATCGTGGGTCGTCCGCCTCCGTTTCGAGGTGTCTGATCAGGTCCTGAGTTGCCGCGGAGGATTGGTGATCAACGATGTAGCAGTCAGCCAACGCGAGATAGACCGCAGTGCGATTCGACCCGAGCTGCGGAAGAGCGCTTGCTACCGTCTCAACGATTTCCCGCGCTTCCGAAATCCTGCCTTGATGAAGACGGATCGACGCTTGGCCAAGTAGCGCCTCGGAGGATGCCCTACGCCAGGGAGCTGTACTGACAATCCCACGAGCGGCTGCTCGCTCAGCACGCTCAACCTCGCGTCGCGCTAGCAACGTTTCAACCAGGTCCATATTGTCAGCGTAGGGGCTGCTTGGTTCGAGTTGCCAAAAGCGGGTAGCCCGTTCGAGGCTCGAGAGACTCTCCTCCAATTGGCCGAGACTCCGGTACATGACGCCTAGGTTGTGGTGCGCGATTGCCTCGTAGTGTTCGAGACCCAGGCTAGACGCACGCACCGCTACTCGTTTCAGCGCTGCAACCACAGCGTTGATGGAGCCTGTCCGGTAGGTCTTGGTTACCGCAAGGTTGCCCTCGAGGCGCAGTCGTAATGCACCTGCCGATTCAGGTGCCAACGCCATCCCTTCGCCCGCCGCGATTTCGGCGAGGCTAACCGACCCCAGAGCTTGGTGTATAGAGCTTGTCTTTAGGCAGGCGAGGGCCTCCATTCGACGGTCGCCCTTCTTGCCGAAGAAGGAACGCGCGCGGCCCAGCGCCACGAGCGCGTTGTCCCAGTCACCACGAATGCCACACGCCTCGCCATAGAGGAGCGAAAGGCGTGCGTTCTCTCTGATGGCCTTGGCTGGGAGCTGCTGCAGCCACTCGTCCACGAGTCCGAGGCGCCCTTCGGATACGACGTCCTCCCCGTACCGCGCGATCAGTCGCGCGGCCTGCGGCGTCAGGCCAGCCCTCAGGTAATGGTGAATCGCCTGAGGCCACTGCTCGTGCGTCTCGAAATACGAGGCCGCGTGGATGTGGAGCCCAGTGACCTCACCCTCGGTGCGCTCCGAGATCAGGCGACGCTCGAGAAAGTCTCGGAACAGGCCGTGGTAGCGATAGCGAGCCTCGGCCTCGTCCAGCCGGTTCGTAAAGAGGCCGCGCTGCTCCAGGTCGGAGAGAATCCGAGCGCCGTCATGGATGCCGGACAGCCGCTCCGCCAACTCGGCGTCGATCTGGTGCAGGATCGAGGTCGAGAGCAGGAAGTTGCGCACCTCCTCGGTCTGCTGGTCCAGGACTTCCTCGGCGAGGAACGCAAACAGGTCGCTGTCGGTGGTGGCCGTGATCGAGTTGATGAAGGCCCGCCGTTCAGCTGGCGTCTTCCTCTCCCGAAGCGACACCTCGACAAGCTGGAGACCGGCAGCCCAGCCTTCGGTCCTGCGCTCGAGTTCGACGAGCTCGGTTGGGTCGAGCGGATCGTTGTAGGTGTCGCGGAAGAGCTCGTTGATCTCCTGATCGGTGAAGCGCAGTGCATCGGTCTGGAGGCCGGCATAGCCGCCGTGCGTCTTGAAGCGGGCGAACTGGAGCTGCGGGCGTGCACGCGAAAGGAAGACGAAACGGCAGGTCGGTGGGGCGTCGCGGAGGATCTGGTTCCAGAGGCCGCGGACCTCCGTGACAGAGGAGACAGCCTGCCAGTCATCGATCACGAAGGTGCATGGCTCGCTCAGCCGCTCATGCATCTCGGCCAGCAGGTAGGCCGCGACCCCGGGCCGCGATGAGCCGGGTCCGCCCAGCTGCTGGAGCATGGAGTGTGCCCGGTGGCCGAACCCGGAATGGCGCTGGCTGATGGCCTCGATCAGGTAGCTGATGTGCAGCGACCAGTCGCGGTCGTTTCGGTCGAGCTTGTACCAGTAGACCGGGAAGTCGACCTCCCGCTCCCACTGCCAGAGGAGCGTGGTCTTGCCATAGCCCGCGTCAGCGGCGATGACGATCGCGCGGCAGTTGGCGTTGTCGGTCAGCCACTTGAGCAGGCGAGGTCGCCGGAGGGTTGGGGTCACGTAGTGCGGAGGCGTGACCTTGTTGTGGATCAGCGGGTAGACGTACTGGATGTCCGACATCGGTGCGGCCGCTCCGGTTCGGCGTTGGGACGACGACGGACCCCGGCGGACGCGCCCCCCGCGACCCCGGCCGTTTCCGGCGAGGGTACCCCGGTGCCGATTATCAGCGGATTACCGGCCGATGGTCTAGAGTCGGCGTCTAGATGCGCGCCTTCATCGGTCTAGGGGGAAACCAACCGGGCACGGGCGCGGCGTTCGTCAGCGCGGCGAGCGAGCTGGGGATGATCGGCCAGGTGGTCCGTGCCTCCAGCCTGTACCAGTCGGCCGCCCGAGACCTCTTCGACCAGCCCGATTTCACGAACGCGGCGGTCGAGATCGAGACCGAGCTGGAGCCGGTGGACCTCCTCTTCGCCCTCAAGCGCCTGGAGGCGACGCTGGGCCGCGATCCGCAGGGGATCCGCTTCGGCCCGCGGCTGATCGACCTGGACATCCTCTCCTTCGACGGTCAGTGCATCGAGGACGCCGAGCTGGAGCTGATCGTCCCGCACCCACGCCTGGTGGAGCGCCGCTTCGCGCTCGAGCCGCTGGCGGAGCTGGATCCCGGCCTGCGCCCGTGGCGCGGCTGCGCGGACCTGCGGGTGGACGTGACGGTGGCGGACCTGCTGCCGAGCGTGGCCGACCAGGAGGTCCAGCTCATCGGCGGACCGGAATGGGCCGACCGCTAGAGGGCCTGAGCCAGGATTGGTGAGCCGGCGCCTCAGCCCAATGCACTCGTGGCGGGCTGGGCGCCGACTCGGGTTCAGAACGCCGGGACTAGGACTCGCTGGCGTCGGTCCCGCGGCCCTCATCGGGTCGTGAGGTCGTCCCGCCAGGCATCTGGCTCTGGCCCGGCTGGTAGCCACCGCCTCCAGTGCCACCCTGGCCCGGCTGGTAGCTGGTGTCCTTCTTGGTGTCGCTGCCGTACCCCTGGGGGTCCTGTCCGGTCGGCGTGTTGCCGGCCTGCGGACTCTGACCCGACTCCTTGTTGGTCTCGCCCTGCTGCTTCTCGTCCATGGTGTGGCCTCCATTCGCGCTCACTTGTTGTCAGGAGCGCACGGTCACCCTAGTGCGACCGATGGCGTCCGCGACCTCAACAGCGCGGCGCGCGGCGTGACAGAGGCATCGCATCGGAGCGCTCTGGGGCGAGGGTTCGTGACGGCGACTAGAGGCCCCGCCCGGCCAGCTCCTCGGCGTAGTTGATGACGTCGAGCTCGCCGGGCGACCTGCCTGCGTCGGTGAGCAGTGCCGCCGCCTCCGATCGATGCTGCGTCCCGTGGTTCACGACGTGCACCAGCATCTGCCAGACCGGCACCCCGTCGAAGACATGGCCGATGAAGTCGTCGGTCAGCGTCGGGAGCCAGGCATCGACCGCGGCCCATTCCGCTTCCCAGAGGTCGCGCAGCTCGTCGATCGTTGGCAGGGGCTCGCTTTCGAGGTGACGTCCCTCCTTCTCGCCCTGGGTTTCGAACGAGACTCGCCAGCGCATCGAGGCGCCTAGGTGGTGGGCGAGGATGCCGCCCAGCCCGCGATCGCCCACGACGTTCGGGCGAGTCCAGGCACCTGGGTCAACGCCGCCGAGGACGTTCAGGATGCGATGCGTCGCCCAGCGGTCGTAGGCGAACAGCCAGCGGACGTCATCGGCCTGCATCGTTGGTCCTTACAGCCGAACGCGCGGGGGCTGCTGGGGATCCCACATGTGGACCGTGTCGATGAATCGCACGATCCCGCGCGAATGGCTCATCAGCAGGGAGTGCGTTCGCGCTCCGCCACCGAAGAAGCGGACGCCGCGCAAGAGCTCGCCGTCCGTGACGCCGGTGGCGGCGAACACGACGTTCTCGCCGGGGGCCAGGTCATCGGTCTTGTAGATGCGGTCGACGTCGTCCACGGCCACGCCCATGCCTCGGGCACGCTCGCGCTCCTCGTCCGAGCGCCAGCGGAACTGGGCCTGGATCTCGCCGCCCAGGCACTTGAGGGCAGCCGCGGTGAGGACGCCCTCCGGGGCGCCGCCCGTCCCCATCACGGCATGGACGCCGGTGCCGGAGACCGCGACGGAGATGCCGGCGGTCAGGTCGCCATCGCTGATGAGCTTGATGCGGGCGCCGGTGGCGCGCACCTCCTCGACCAGGTCCTTGTGCCGGTCGCGCTCCAGGATCACGACCGTGATGTCGGAGGGGGAGCGGCCCAGGCGGTCCGCGATGATCCGGATGGTGTCGGCGACCGGGTCGTTGAGCGAGACGTGACCCGCCACCTGTGGACCCACGACCAGCTTGCGCAGGTAGGTGTCGGGGGCGTGCATCAGGCCGCCCGGCTCGGCCGCGGCCAGCACCACCGTGGCGTTCGGGGAGCCGGTGGCGACGAGGTTGGTCCCCTCCAGCGGGTCGACCGCGATATCGACAGAGGTCGCCGCGTCCGGGTTGCCCACCTGCTCGCCGATGTAGAGCATGGGCGCCTTGTCCCGCTCGCCCTCGCCGATCACGATGGTCCCGCTGATCTCCGACTCTTCCATGGCGTTGCGCATCGCCTCGACGGCGGCGTGGTCGGCGCCGTCCCGGTCGCCACGTCCCATGAGCCTTGCGGCGGCGATCGCGCCGGCCTCCGTGGCGGCGACGGCTTCTACGGTGATCAGCTTGTCCATTGGGGCGGATTATCTGTGCTGGGTCGGTCGGTGGCTAGCAGCGCCTGAGCCGATGACCGCCGTTGCGATGCCCGCCAGCAGGATGCCCGCTGCGACCACGAACACACCGGTGTCGTTCTGGGTCGAGGTCACGGCCGGGTCCGCGAGGTCATTCAGGATGGCGAGGCCCAGGAGCAACGTCCACGCAGATCCGAATCCGGCCATCAAGAGCCCGATGTCCAGGACTCGGTGCGACCGCACGGCCTGCACCACGAGCATGCCGACGACCGCGGCCAGCAGCGGCCACGCTGGATAGAACGCGATCGTCAGGAATGCAGCCACTCCGCCGCCGAGGAGGTACGCCACGTGGACGAGGGCGCGCTCCGGTGCCGCGATCACCCCGCGGCGTGCTGCGAATGCAACCAGCAGCACGACTCCCATCGTGCCCGCGACGGCCAGCGCGATGGCCCAGCTCATCGAAATCGACATCGGCTACACGATAGAGCGCAGGGTCGAGACAGATAAGCGCCTCGGACCGCGCGGACCTATTGCACTAGTCTGCGACTAGTCGGATATGCTAGGCTCCGCACATGAAGCGGCTCGGAGCCTACGAGGCGAAAACGCACCTGTCGCGCCTGCTGAACGAGGTCGAGCGAGGCGCGAGCTTCGCGATCACGAAGCATGGGCGCGAGGTCGCGCTGCTCGTTCCCGCCGCTGGCAGCGGAAGCAGCATCACGCCGGGAAAGGCCATTGCCGGGCTCCGCGCTTTCCGAAAGGGTCATCGCCTGGGGCCGTCGACCATTCGCCAGCTCATTGACGAGGGGCGGCGTCGCTAGTGTTCGTGCTCGATGCATCGGTGGCGTTGGCGTGGTGTTTCGAGGATGAGGCGACGCCGTTTGTCGACAGGCTGCTCGCCCGCCTCGAGACGGAAGAGGCAACCGCGCCGGCTATCTGGCCCCTGGAGGTCGCCAACGGCATCAGATCTGCTGAGCGGCGCGGCCGAATCGACGAGCGGGAACTCCCGGCGCTTGCCCAACTCCTCCTGGCACTGCCGATACGAATCGAGGAGATTCCGCTGGACGCAGCTTTGAAAGATGTGCTGCCCCTGGCGCGTGCCCTGGGGCTCAGCGCCTACGACGCTGCCTACGTTGAGCTGGCCATCCGTCGCGCCGCGCCGCTGGCAACGATCGATGACGCACTCGCGCGGGCAGCGACGGCAGCAGGAGCGGAGCTGCTGGTCTAGCATCGGTTGAGGTCTCACGGAATGAACGGATCGACCTGCACCTGATCGCCGGTGCTCACCGCGGTTGCGGTGGCGAGCTGGTCGCCGACGCCGACGACCGCGAGGACAATCCACCATCGCCGCGCTCGCACAGCCAGGCTCTAGTGCTTGAAGTGGCGCCTTCCCGTGAAGACCATCGCCATGTGGTGGCGATCGGCGACCTCGATCGCCATCTCGTCGCGAATGCTGCCGCCCGGCTGGATGATCGCCGTCACCCCTGCCTGCGCCGCGATCTGGATGCCATCGGGGAAGGGGAAGTAGGCGTCACTCGCCATGACTGAGAGTGGAGCGCGCTCGCCAGCCTTGCGCAGCGCGACCTCGACGGAGACCACTCGTGAGGGCTGGCCCGCGCCCATCCCGACCAGCGCGTGGCGCTTGGCCAGGACGATGGCGTTGCTCTTCACGTGCCGCACCGCGCGCCAGGCGAAGAGGAGGTCGGTCAGCTCGTCGAGGGTGGGACGCCGCTGGGTGACGACCTGGAGCTTGTTGCGGTCCTCTTCCAGGTTGTCGAAGGTCTGCACCAGCAGTCCGCCGCCGATCCGCTTGAAGTCGAAGTTGCCGATGCCCAGCTCCGGGCCGTCGGCATCGGTCTGGGGCACCTCGATGATCTCGAAGCCCTTCTTGGTGCGCAGGATCTCGAGCGCCTCGGGCGTGTAGCCGGGGGCCACGATCGCCTCGAAGAAGCCGGGCCGGATCGCCCGCGCGGCCGCCTCGTCCACTACCCGGTTGGCGCCGATGATCCCGCCGTACGCCGAGACGGAATCTCCCTCGAGGGCCAGGCGGAACGCCTCGGCCAGGTCGACGACTGACGCCAGCCCACACGGATTGCCGTGCTTGACGATCGTCACGGTGGGCGTCTTGAAGTCGCTGGCGATCTGCCAGGCCGCGTCCAGGTCGAGCAGGTTGTTGAAGGAGAGATCCTTGCCGGCGATCTGCCGCGCGCGGCTGATGGAGGTGCGGTGCTGGGCGGGATCGGCGTAGAAGGCGCCCAGCTGGTGGGGGTTCTCGCCGTATCGAAGGTCCGCCTTCTTCTCGACCACGAGCGTCAGCCGGCTTGGGAAGAGGGTGCCTGCCTGGTTGTTGAGGTACGACGCGATCTGGGCGTCATACGCGGCGGTCAGGGCGAACGCCTCGGCCGCCAGCTTCTGGCGGGTCTCGGGGCTGACCGTGCC
The DNA here is from genome assembly GCA_963807915.1 of uncultured Chloroflexia bacterium. Classification (GTDB taxonomy): domain Bacteria; phylum Chloroflexota; class Limnocylindria; order QHBO01; family QHBO01; genus CF-167. Next base: position 773,371 of record CAWEDO010000002.1, read on the forward strand.
CTGCGACTTCACGTCGCGCAGGACCGATGCGTACTGGGTCGGATCACTCACGGCGGCCACGCCGGGGAAGTTCTTGGCGGCTGCGCGGAGGAGGGCGACGCCGCCGATGTCGATCTTCTCGAGCGCCTGGTCGAGGGTGGTATCGGCGTCCATGACGGTCTCGCCGAAGGGGTAGAGGTTCACCACCACCAGGTCGATCTGCTCGATCCCGTGCTCGGCCAGCTGCGCGAGGTGATCCGGCTGATCGCGCCTCGCAAGGAGGCCCGCGAAGATCTTGGGGTGGAGCGTCTTGACCCGGCCGCCCAGGATCTCGGGCGATTCGGTGAGGTCGGAGACGGCCTTGACCTCGATGCCAGACTCGACGAGGTGGGCGCGGGTCCCGTCAGTGGCGTAGCACTCGATCCCCGCTTCCGTCAGCCCGCGGGCAAGCTCGACGATACCTTCGCGGTTGGAGACGGAGAGGAGAGCGCGCAACGGGCGACCTCAATGCGGGGACGTTGCGTGTGGGTCGGGGTAAGTATAGCCGCGTCAGGTGCGGCGGCTCCTCAGCCCGACTGCCAGGCCGACAATGGCCGCCGCCGCCGCGCCAGCCGCAACAGCCCACGCTTGGTCGCACGGCACGACGTAGCCGAACACCGAGTAGCACTCCGGTGGAAAGGTGTCGACTCCACTCGCAGCGAAGAGGAGGACGAGCACGACGAGCCCTGCGAGCAGTGCAAGAGCGACCTTCGCGACGGTCATTCGGGCATGCTACTCGGGCGCCTCGTCGACGGGTAGGCTGTCAGTGTGCTGGGCACGAATGAACCGCGGTATCCGGACCCGTCCGAGGAGCTCCTCGCGGCCGCGGCGGAGGTGCGCGCGGAGACATCGCCTGCTCGGCTCCGAGCTCTGGTCGAGTCCCTCCCCGGTCCGCGGAATCGGTTGAACGCTCCGGCGGCGATGGACGAAGCCGATGCGCTGATCACCGAAGCGTGGCGCGGCGCGGGCTGGACGACGGAGCGCCAGGAGCTCGAGCTCCACGGCGAGTGGGGCCTCCGCGACGAGCGCGGCAACTGGCGACTGAGGAAGCGAATCACTCGCTATCCGGAGCTGCGCGGCGCGAATCTGCTAGCGACCAAGGCCGGCCGCGAGACCGATGCGATCGTGGTGGCCGCGCACCACGACACGGTCTGGAACTCGCCGGGCGCCGACGACAACGGCGCCGGCGTCGCAGTCCTGATGGAGGTGGCGCGGCTCGTCGCAGAGGATTCCCTGCGACGGACCGTTGTGCTGGCCACGCCCGACTTCGAGGAGATCGGCCTGATCGGCGCACGGGAGCTCGTCCGGTTGCTGCGAACGCGCCACCGCGTGCGCGGCGCGATCGTCTTTGACCCCATCGGCTACATGAACCCCGCGCCAAATGCCCAGCAGGTGCCGCCCGGCGTTGGGATGCTCTACCCGGGACAGATGAAGCGGCTCGCGGCCCGCGACAACGCGGGGGACGGGGTGGTGGCAATCCATCGGCGCCGATCGAATGCGCTGGTGCGGGTCTGGGCCGAGTGCGCCGCGGCAGCCATCGGCCGCGAGCGGGTGGTGATGCTGCGCGACCCGTGCGACCTGCCGATCATCGGTCCATTCCTGAACCTGGTGCCGCTGGCGCGCGACTTCTCGCGGAGCGACCACCGCCGCTTCTGGGACAAGCGGCTGCCGGCGATCCAGGTGACGAACACCGCCAACTTCCGCAACCCGCACTACCACCGCCCCAGCGACAAGCCGGCGACGCTCGACTACGAGACCCTCGCCGATGTCACCGTCGCTTCGGTGCTTGCCGTCAGGAGCCTCGCCGGCTGAACCCTCGGCCCCGGCCCGGGCTATTGATTCGCGATGGAGATGCCCATGCGCGGGCCTGTGATGGCCGCCGCCTTGCTGCTGTCAGCGTGTTCGGCCGCGCCCAGTGCGAGTGAGTCGGCATCGGCCAGCCCGTCGGTTGCACCGTCCGTCCCTGCCACCTCGGACCTCGAGGTCCGGCTCGTCGGCACCGGCCCGGTGTTCGAGGCGACGCGGCTCGAGGGCAAGAGCGCGGTCCTGCCGGGCGCCTTCGTTATCGTCGGCGGCACCTACCATGGGTTCTTCGTGGGCTTCGGTGCCGAGCGCGGTGACCAGCGGCCCTACTACGCAACTTCGCCCGACGGGGTGACCTGGATGGTCGCCGAAGCCGATCCACTCGCCGGCCTTGGACTTGAGCTCTACCCGCCTGGGCCGATTCCGTACAGCGTTCTCGTCGAGGCCGATGGCAGCTGGACGATGTACCTCTGGGGCGTCACGGATCCGACCGGGTTCCGCCCGAGCATCTGGCGCGCGACCGCCACCGATCCCGCCGGTCCGTGGGTTGCTGATCCGGAGCCCGTGCTGCGTGGCGACCCAGAGGGCTGGGACAGCCTTGGCGTGGACTCCCCGAGCGTCGTGCGGACCGAAGTCGGCTATCTGATGGCATTCGTCGGAGCAGACGTCGCGGACCGGAACACGGCGCACCTCGGGGTCGCGACCTCACCCGACGGCATCACCTGGACCAAGCACGAAGGTCCAGTGATCTCGCCGGGCCTGTGCGGCGACTTCGACGATCGCTCGGTGACGCAGCCGCGACTGTTTCAGACCGCGGACGGTTTCACGCTGCTCTACTCGGGCAACGGCCTGACGCGGAATGACGCGGCAATTGGTGTCGCAACCAGCGCCAGTGGCGTGGCATGGACCTGCTCGGGCACCTCGCCGATCCTCGACCGGCCGGATGTGCCCGGGAGCGATGGCATCCACACCATCGCCCTGGCGGCGACCGATGGTCAGCCGCGGCTCCTCGTGGAGTCGCTGATCGGTGGCAACGGGAGCTCGGAGCTGTGGCTGGCAGACCTCGTGGGCCAACCCTGAGGCTCGGGCGATCGGCGCCGGGCGCCTGCTAGACTCCCGGACCGATGGGAAAGCTGTTCGAGCCCTTCACGCCGCTCAACTTCCAGGACCTCTTCACCCTGATGTGGGTGGGGGCGTTCGTGATCCTGGCGGGGGCGATCGTGGTGTACAACGCCGCGGGTCGCGCGTACCGGCGCTACCCAGCGATCCTGGCCCTCCACGAGTGGGTCTTCTGGTCGATCTTCGGGCCGTGGCTGGTGGTGCCGCTGCTGGTCGTCATCCACGTGCCGCTGGCGATGCTGCTCCTGCTGGTGGTGCCGGGGATGGCCGTCGCCGTGTACGCGGCCTTCATCAAGTTCCCCCCGATCATCGAGGCGGCCAACGTCGAGATCCGGCGTCGCCGTTTTGTGCCACCGCCCCGTCGCGACGTCCGCGAGCGACCGAAGCCGACCCCCGCGGGACGTCGCCGCCGGCACCGCTGAGTGCAAAACAGGCCATCTGGCACTGGTGCGGTCCCGGGAGGTCTGCGATAGTCACGTCGATCCGAAGAGGTCGGACGACGTAAGACCGGCGAGAAGAACTCGAGAGAGGGAAAAGAGCCGGGGAGACGACGAAAGATCTCTTCGGGTCGTTTTGCGTCTCAGCAGCAGCCGTCCCCGCAGCCACATCCAGTCGACGCCATCGCGAGTTGATTGGCCTGCATCTCGGGCAACGGCACCACCGCGCCCTCCGGCTTGGTGGCACGGATGATGGCCGAGTGCATCCCGTCCGCGACCGGGTGGGTTGGGGTGACGGAGACATCGGTCAATCCGACGGCTCGCAGGCCCTCCTCGAACTCGCCGAACGAGAGCGCGCCCGCGATGCAGCCCACGTAGGAGCCGCGCTCCGCGCGCTGTTCGGGAGTGAGGCTGTCCTCGGCCACGATGTCGCTGATGCCGATGCGCCCGCCGGGTCGCAGCACGCGCGCGATCTCGCGGAAGACCGAGGGCTTGTCCGCGGCCAGGTTGACGACGCAGTTGCTGATGACCACGTCAATGCTCTCCGCGGGGAGCGGGATCGCCTCGATCTGGCCCTTCAGGAATTCGACGTTGCCGGCGCCCGCCTCGGCGGCGTTGCGCTGGGCGAGGGTCAGCATCTCATCGGTCATGTCCAGGCCGAAGGCGCGGCCGGTGGGACCGACCCGCTTGGCCGAGAGCAGAACGTCGATGCCGCCGCCCGAACCAAGGTCGAGGACGCGCTCGCCCTCATGGAGGTCCGCGACGGCGATGGGATTGCCGCAGCCCAGCGACGCCATGACGGCCGCGTCCGGCAGCTCGCTGCGCTCGAGCGCCGAGTAGAGCTCAGGGCCGACGCTGCCATCGGTGCAGCAGGCGTCGCCGCAGCAGGCGGTCTCGTTCTTGGCGAGCACCTGGAGCGCGGACTGTGCGTATCGCTCGCGCACCGTCTCGTGAATCTGGCTGGTCATCGGGTTCTCCTTCGGGCTGGGTTACGCAAGCGAGACGAGCCCGGCCAGGCTGGCGCCGATGCCGCTCCAGCGGCGGGCGAAGTCCGGGGCAAGCTCGTAGTAGATGTAGGTGCCTCGGCGTTCGGTGGTGACCACGCCGGCCTCGCGCAGCACCTTGAGGTGGTGGCTGACGGTCGGCTGGCTGACGGTGCAGCACTCGGTGAAGTCACAGGCGCAGACCGATCCGGGCGAGGACGCGAGCTGACGCAGGATCGACAGCCGAACGGGGTCGGCGATCGCCTGGAGGAGCTCGACGTCGGGATCGGTTGGCTTCACACGCTGAGTATATAGACCGCTGTCAATATATGCTCAGGGATCCGACAGCTACGGGGCCTCGTCGCCCTCGTCGACCTTGACGCCGGGCGGGGCCGGCCCACGCGACGGCTCGTCCTGCCCAGGCGGTCACGGGGTCCTGGCCGTACCGATCGTTGTAGTTCGCGAACGGCGGCTTGTTTGCGTCGAAGTGAGCGGAGCGGTCGCCCAGGCCGCGCCGTTGGCGCGTGCGTCGCTCCTCGAGCGCCACCACGATGCCGACGAAGATTGGGACCAGCAGGACGCCGCACAGGGCTCCCAACCAGAAGCCTGCCAGGATCCCCGCGGCCACCGCCAGCAGGATCAGCCAGACCATGGCGCATCTGTCCTTTCGCGACGCATTGGTCGCTCATCGAGGGTACACCTGGGTGGTAGCCAAGTTCAGTGGTGGGGCTTGCGGACCACCTCGTACGAGGCTGCTTCCGGCTCGACGAACCGCACGAAGCGGGCGGCCTCGTCGCGCAGCTCTCGTTGCGCTGCAGCGGGAATCTTCTCGAAGAGGGTGTAGCCGAGCACGGCCCGGCCACCGGACGCCTCGACGCGCCAGCTGCCGGCCACGGCGCCATCGACCAGGAGCGTCCCGATCGATTGCGGGACGTGGATGCTGAAGACGAGCGGGCGATACTCCTCGGGCAGGATGCGAGCGCGCCGGCAGTGGGTCAGGATCGTGGCGTCGAACCATGGGAGGAAGCGGATCGGGGCCGGCGTCGACCCCGCCGGCAGGGGAGCGCGCGGCAGGTCCACCAGCTCGCGCCCATGCTCGTCGCGAAAGGAGCGGAGGGTCATCCGCTCGGCGGCGGCCCGCATCTTCGGAACGTCGACCCCTGCCCATTGGGCGGCGTCGGCCAGGCGGGCCGGGCCGAAGCCGCCAAGGTATCGGCGCAGGAGCAGGTCCAGCCCCTCGTCGTGGGTGGCCGTGGAGGAGCCGATCCACTCCGCCGCGCGCTGAAACAGATCGGCTCTGCGCCGCTCCCAGGTGCCCGATGGTGGGACCCGGATGAGCGCCACCCACGCCCCGCTCCAGACGGTCGTGCTGTGCGAGCGCATCTGCTCGTCGAGCTCCTTGCGTGGCCACACCCGGCCGGTGAGCTTCGCGTCGAGCTGGGCGGCGATCGCGTCGATCTCCTCGCGGCTGAACTCCTTGCCGAAGGTCCGATGCCACCATTCCTGCCGGGACGGGCCGATCCCCTCGGCGATCGGCCAGTAGTCCGCGGCCGAGACGAGGTGGATGGTCGAGCGCATCAGCGTGCCCTGCACGACCTTGCGCTGCTCGAGGAGCCGATCGAGATCCGCCATCGCGAACCCCTTCAGGTTCGTCCAGAGGCGCACGTAGCTCGATGGCGCGTACTGCGCCTGGATGCCGCCGATCTGCTCGAGCACCCGCGGGATCGACAGGCTCGACCGTCTCAGCAGCAGCTGGCGAGCGAGCAGGGCCCGATTCAGCTGACGCGCGGTCAGAACTCGTTCGCTCACGCCGGGATCATGCCGCAGCCTCAGCGACGCGGGGCGTTGCCTCGGCGCTCCAGCAGGATGAGCACCGCATTCAGCGCCATGAGCGCAGCGCCACCCGCCGCGAAACTGGCTCCAAGCGGATCGCGATGGAAGAGTCCAAGGAAGCCCGTCGTGGCGCGGCGACTGCCTGCCGTCCCGCCGGCGGCCGGCATCTCCTCACCCGGCTGGTTGCCAACCAGCAGGTCCCGCTCGACCTGGAGCCGCTGCCGGTAGAGGACCTCCCACTCGTCGTAAGGCAGGTGCTTGGTGGCGAGCTGGTCGTCGATGGCGGCGAGGGACTCGCTGCGCGCGGGCTCGTGGGGTCCCCTGTCGGCCAGCTGGCCGAGCTGGTCCTCGATCTTCTGGGCATCGGCCGACATCGTGAGCCAGGCCTGGGCGGTGGTGAGGCGGCTGGCGAGCGCCGCCTGCACGCGGGCGGGGACCTGCTGCTTGCCGGAGATCGCCACGTCCGAGGGATAGATCAGCACCTCGACGTCCCTGCCCACCAACCGGACCAGCCGGTCGGGCAGCAACCCCCGGATCGCGGTGCCGGCGACGACCGCGAGGAGCTTTCCGGGGACCACCATCACCGCCGGCGCGTCGCGTGGCTCGATGTCGATGCCAGCGTCGCTGATCGCCTTGTCGAGATCGGCGGCGAGCTGCTCGTAGCCACCGGGTTTGACCACGATGGGGATGTGGGTGTCGGTCCATCGCCTGGCCAGCGAGTTCACCTTTCGCACCAGGCCGATGATGCCAAGGAAGACCAGCAGCAGCGCGAGGCCGGCCGCGAGCGGGTAGCCGCGGGCGAAGTGCAGGAGCATCGGCGCCATGCCCTCTGGCCGGTCCTGATCGCGCAGCAGCTTCAGGCTGGCGAGGCTCAGGACGGGCGGAAGCACCAGGACTGCGCCGAGCATGACAAGCCGCACCAGCCCCTCGTCGATCCAATCCGGAATAGGCGCGAAGGAGAGAAGCCAGACACCGGCGGCGGGCACCGCGACGCCGATGATCAGCACCACCCAGATCACCGAGCCGAAGGTGATGGCGGCGAGGAAGACCTCCTTGTCCTTCGGCACGCGGCCGAAGAGGAGGAGGCTCGCCCAGCCGAGGCTCATCGTCAGAAGCTTGCCAGCGAAGCGGCCGACGAGCCCGAAGAGCGTCGCCAGGATCGCCATCTCAGATCCAGCGCCGGAGGCGAGCGAGGCCAAGGATCAGCGCCGCCAGACCCAGCATCGCCAGCACCACGAACCAGAAGTTGCCCGGCTCGTTGAAGAACCCGAGCTTGAAGTTCATGCCCATAACGCCGGCGAGGACGACGGCAGGCAGCAGCACCGCCGACAGGATGGTCAGCGCCTTCATGACGTCGTTTGAGCGCTGACCGAGCCGACCGAGGTAGATGTCCGATGACCCAACCAGCAGCTCGCGCGCGCGTTCGACGCCGGTGATCGCCTTCTCGAGCTGCTCGACCAGGCCGGGCCAGGGCCGGCCGAGGTCCTCGTGCAGGTCGAAGTCCGGGCGCGTGAGCGGTCCGAACGTTTCACGCTGCGGCACGAGGATCCGGCGCAGCGTCGCGGCCCGCCGGCGCAGCGCGACCACGCGCTCCAGGAAGTGGCCCGGGTCATTGCCCCGCAGCGCGACCTCGTCGAGCCGGTCGACCTGCTCCTCGATCTCCTCGACCTCGCGGCGGAACGAGCCGAGCATCGTGTCGACGAGGCCGCCCATGAAGGATCCGGCGTCGAGCCGTCCCAGCGCGCCCTCGTCGCTGACGTGCGCCTCGAACTCGGCCAGGGCCGGGACTGGCCGCGCGTGGACCGTCACGACCGCATTGCGGGTGGCGGCGATGTCGACGGGGAGGGCGGCGTGACGTCCTTCCCGCTCCTCGACCGACACCACGGTCAGCAGGATCGCCTCGGGTGAGCGAACGAGGCGCTCCTCCTCACCGGGCTTCTCCAACGCACGCATGATTGGAGGCGGGAAGGCGAAGGCGTCGCCGAGCAGGTCGAGGTCGCCTCGCTCGGGCCGCTCCACGTCAACCCACAGCAGCTGGTCGTCGCGAAGTCCGGTGACGGCGCGGCGGGTCAGCTCGATATCGCTGTTGTCGCCCTTGGCGTCATACAGCAGCGCACGGATTCCCACGCGTGGACGATCGGCGAAGGCCCGTGCCAACCACGGGCGTGCAGCGACCGGTTGTCTTGCAGCCGGCTTGCACGCGGCAGGGCGAAGCTACGCGCTGACCGTCTCCGCCTTGGTGGCGCTGGCGACCTTCTCGAAGACGAGCGACCCGTCCCGTTCGTCGATCCGGACGGTGTCCCCCGCCGAGAACTCGCCGGCGAGGAGCTGCTTGGCAAGCGGATTCTCGATCGAGCGCTGGATGGCGCGGCGCAGCGGGCGGGCGCCGTACTGCGGGTCGTAGCCCTCGCGCGCAACGAGGGCGCGCGCGGCATCGGTCACCTCGAGGCCGATGCGCGACTCGGCGAGGCGCCGCTCCACGGCTGCCAGCAGCAGCCGGACGATCTCCTTCAGCTGCTCCTTGCCCAGCGGCTGGAAGACGATGATCTCGTCGATCCGGTTCAGGAACTCGGGGCGGAAGTGGTCGCGCAGGCTGGTCTTCACCCGTTCCGCGGCAGCGGCGAAGGCATCGGCCCCGGCCTCGCCGGCCTCGATCAGCGCACTCGAGCCGATGTTGCTGGTCATGATCACGACGGTGTTCCGGAAGCTCACCGTCCGGCCCTGCGAATCGGTCAGGCGGCCGTCGTCCAGGAGCTGGAGCAGGATGTTGAAGACGTCGGAATGGGCCTTCTCGATCTCGTCGAAGAGCACCACCTGGTACGGCTTGCGTCGCACCGCCTCGGTCAGCTGGCCGCCCTCGTCGTAGCCGACGTAGCCGGGCGGGGCGCCGACCAGCCGCGAGACGGCGAACTTCTCCATGTATTCGCTCATGTCGATGCGCACCATGGCGCCCTCGTCGTCGAAGAGGAACTCGGCGAGCGCGCGCGCCAGCTCCGTCTTCCCGACCCCGGTGGGACCCAAGAAGATGAAGGTGCCGATCGGCCGCTTGGGATCCTTCAGCCCGGCCCGTGCCCGGCGAATGGCGTCGCAGATGGCGATGACCGCCTCGTCCTGGCCGATGAGCCGCTCGTGCAGCCGCTCCTCCATGTGCAGCAGCTTCTCCGTCTCGCCCTCCATCAGGCGGCTGACCGGGATCCCCGTCCAGCGGCTGACGACCTCGGCGATGTCGTCGGCGTCGACCTCCTCCTTGAGCAGCAGCGAGCCCGATGACTTCAGCTCGCGCAGGCGCTGCTCCTGCGCGGCGAGCTGCTGCTGGAGCTCGTTGGCGCGGCCGTACTTCAACTCGGCTGCCTTTGCGTAGTCGGCGGCACGCTCGGCCGCCTCGATCTCCGGGGTGAGCTTCTCCAGCTGCTCGCGCGTCTCGCGGATGGAGGAGACGACCTCCTTCTCGCGCTCCCAGGCGGCCTTCATCGCGTCGCCACGCTCGCGCAGGTCGGCCAGCTCCTTCTCGAGCGCCTCGAGGCGGGTTTTCGAGGCGCTGTCCTTCTCCTTGCGGAGGGCCTCGCGCTCGATCTCGAGCTGCATCCGGCGCCGATCCACCTCGTCGAGCTCCGCTGGCATGGAGTCCATCTCCATCCGCAGCCGCGAGGCCGACTCGTCGACCAGGTCGATCGCCTTGTCCGGCAGGAAGCGCTCGCTGATGTATCGGTCCGAGAGCACCGCGGCGGCGACGAGCGCCGAGTCGGTGATGCGCACCCCGTGGTGCACCTCGTACCGCTCGCGCAGGCCGCGCAGGATGCTGATCGTGTCCTCGACGCTCGGCTGGTCGACGATGATCGGCTGGAATCGACGCTCGAGGGCCGCGTCTTTCTCGATGTTCTTGCGGTACTCGTCGAGCGTGGTCGCGCCGATGGCGTGCAGCTCCCCGCGGGCCAGCATCGGCTTGAGCATGTTGGCGGCGTCCATCGCGCCTTCGGCGGCGCCCGCGCCGACGACGGTGTGCAGCTCGTCGATGAACAGGATGATCTGCCCCTCGGCCGCGGCGACCTCCTTGAGGACCGCCTTCAGGCGCTCCTCGAACTCGCCGCGGTACTTGGCGCCGGCCACCATCGAGCCCAGGTCGAGCGCCACGACCCGCTTCTCCTTCAGGCCGTCGGGGACGTCGCCGCGCACGATCCGCTGGGCCAGCCCCTCGGCGATCGCCGTCTTGCCGACCCCCGGCTCGCCGATCAGGACCGGGTTGTTCTTCGTCCGCCGGCTGAGCACCTGGATGACCCGGCGGATCTCCTCGTCGCGGCCGATCACCGGGTCGAGCAGCCCCTTGCGGGCGGCATCGGTCAGGTCGCGGCCGTACTTCTCCAGGGCCTCGTAGGTCGCCTCGGGATTCTCGCTCGTCACGCGCTGGTTGCCTCGAATGCTGGTGAGCGCCTCCAGGACCGATGCGGCTTCCACGCCGTTCGCCTTCAACAGCCGCTGCGCCGGGTTGCCGGCCTCATCCTCGATGATGGCCAGCAGGAGATGCTCTGTCGAGACGTAGTCGTCGCGCATCCGCTCGGCCACGGGGTGAGCGTCGGAGAGGATGCGTCGCGCGTCCGCTCCCAGTGTGAGCTGCGCGCCTCCGCTCACCTTGGGGAGCTTGGCCAGCTCCCCCCGGACCGCGCCGGCCAGGGCCGCGGGATCCTTCCCCATCCGCTCGATCGCCGCCGGGACCACGCCATCCGGCTGGTCCACCAGGGAGAGAAGCAGGTGCAGGGCGGTCAGCTCCGGATGACCCTCGCCTTCCGCCAGCTGCTGCGCGGCGGCGATCGCCTCGGTCGCTCGGGTCGTGAATCGCTCGGTGCGCATTACTGCACCTTGCCTTCCTGGCGCGGATCGGCCTGGGGGTGCTTGCCGAGCACCTTGGCCAGCTCCTCGCGGGCCTCCTCGTCGAGGGTGGGGAGGACGATCCGGGTGCGCACGATCAGGTCGCCCTTCCCGCCGCCGCGCTTCGGCAGCCCGCGGTTGGGGAGGCTGATCTCCTGCCCGTTCTGCGTGTTCGGACGAACCCGCAGCTTGACCGACCCGGTGGGGACCTGTACCGGCACCTCGGCGCCGAGGAGGGCCTCGGAAAGGGTGAGCGGCAGCTCGGTGACGAGGTCGGCGCCGCGTCGCTCGAATCGTGGGTCGGCCTTCACGCGGACGCTGATGACCACATCACCCGCCGGCCCGCCGTTGGGATCCTTCAGCGCACCACGCAGGCGGATCTTCGCTCCGTCGTTCACGCCGGCCGGGATCCGTGCCTCGAGCCGGCGTCCGTCGACGCTCACCATCCGCTCCGCGCCGCGCGCCACTTCGGCCAGCGTCACCTCGGCGGTGGCGTGGGCCTCGGCCGGCCGGATGGCCGCACGCGGGGTGGCGCCTCCCAGGTTGCCGAAGTCGAAGACCTGGTCGAACCCCGAGGATGACGCCGCCCGTGGGGAGGCCTCTCCGCCGAAGAAGGCGCGGAAGAAGTCGCTGAAGCCGCCGAGGTCCTCGGCGTTGACGCGCCGGGTCTCCCAGCGAACGCCGCCCGGGGCACCGCCGAAGCCGGCCCAATCGGTCTGTCCGCCGGGGAAGCCGGCGTTGTCGTAGGCCTGCCAGTTCGCCCCGAGCTCGTCATAGCGGCGGCGCTGCTCGGGGTCGGAGAGGACGGCGTTCGCCTCGTTCGCTTCCTTGAAGCGACGCTCGGCATCCGCGTTGCCGGGATTCTTGTCCGGATGGAGCTCGCGTGCCAGACGGCGGTAGGCCTTCTTGATCTCAGCCTGGGTCGCCGTCTTCGGCACGCCAAGGACCGCGTAGTAGTCCTTGTACTCCATCGGCTAGTCCGGTCGCCTTCGCCCGATCAGACGCCCCCCACCGGGGGCTGCTCGGCGGGGATCTCGGGCGTGCCGGGGACCGGCAGCTTGGGGGTCGGCGCCTTGCCTCGCGTGGCGCGGCTCTTGCGCGGGGTGACCCGCTGCTGCCGAGCTGCCCGCTCCGCCTTGATGCGGGCCGCCGGTCGCGGCGCGTCGATCAGGGCCTCGGCCAGCACCTCGTCCATGGTCTCGACCGGGACAAGCCGCAGCTGGGTACGGACCTCCTCCGGCACGTCGATCAGGTCCTTCTCGTTCCGCTTCGGGATGAGGACCGTCTTGACGCCCGCCAGGTGGGCTGCCAGCAGCTTGCTCTTCAGGCCGCCGATCGGAAGCACCCGCCCGCGGAGCGTGATCTCGCCGGTCATCGCGAGGTCGCGGCGCACCGGTCGCCCGGTGAGCAGCGAGGCCATGGCGGTGGCCATCGTGACCCCGGCGGACGGACCGTCCTTGGGGGTCGCCCCGGCCGGCACGTGGATGTGCAGGGTCTGCTTCTCGAAGACGGCCGGGTCGATCCCGAGCTCCTTCGTGCGTGCCCGGATGTACGACATCCCGGCCCGCGCCGACTCCTTCATCACGTCGCCCAGCTGGCCGGTCAGGATGAACTCGTCCTTCCCGTCCATCTTGGTGGCCTCGACCTGGACGATGTCGCCGCCCGCGTCGCTCACCACCAGCCCGGTGGCCATCCCGATCTGGTCCTCGGCATCCAGCTCGCCGTAGTCGAAGCGGGCCGGGCCGAGGTAGGTCTCCAGGTCTTCCGGCTTGACGACGACCTTGACCGATGCGTCGGCCGCCACCCGTCGCGCCACCTTGCGGGCGATGTTCGCCAGCTCGCGCTCCATGTTGCGGACGCCGGCCTCGTGGGTGAAGGCCTGGATGAGGCGCACCATCGCCTCCTCGCTGACCTCGAGCTGCTCGGCGGTCAGCCCGTGGTTCTCGAGCTGCTTGGGCATGAGGAAGCGCTGCGCGATGCGAAGCCGCTCGAGCTGCGTGTAGCCGGGCAGCTGGATGATCTCCATCCGGTCGCGCAGGGCCGGTGGAATGGTGTCGACCATGTTGGCGGTGGCGATGAAGAGGACCCGCGACAGGTCGAACGGCACCTCCAGGTAGTTGTCCTGGAAGCTGTTGTTCTGCTCGGGATCGAGCACCTCCAGCAGCGCCGATGACGGGTCGCCGCGGAAGTCCATCCCGACCTTGTCGATCTCGTCGAGCATGAAGACCGGGTTCGCCGATCCGGCCGTCTTGATGCTCTGGATGACGCGTCCCGGCAGCGCACCGATGTAGGTGCGCCGGTGGCCGCGGATCTCCGCCTCGTCGTGGATGCCGCCGAGGCTCATCCGCACGAACTTGCGGCCCATGGCACGCGCGATGCTCTTGCCAAGGCTCGTCTTGCCCACGCCGGGAGGCCCGACGAAGAGCAGGATCGGGCTGCGGATCTTCTCGGCGAGCTTGCGCACCGCCATGTACTCGAGGATCCGCTCCTTGGGCTTCTCGAGGCCGTAATGGTCCTCGTTGAGGACCTTCTCCGACTCGTCGAGGTCGAGGTTGTCATCGGTCTGGACGCCCCACGGGAGGCTGACGAGCCAGTCCACGTAGGTGCGGATGACGCCCTGCTCGGGGAGACGCGGACGGGATCCGGTTGAGCCGGTCCACCTCCTTGAGCGCCTTCTCCTTGACGTCGTCCGGCATGGCCGATTCCTCGACCTTCGTCTTCAGCTCGCCGGCCTCCGCCACGGCGGGATCGTCCTCGCCGAGCTCCTTCTGGATCGCCTTGAGCTGCTCGCGCAGGATGTACTCGCGCTGGGTCTTGTCCATCTCGGACTTGACCTCGCTCTGGATCCGGCCCTTCAGCTCGAGCACCTCGATCTGCTTGGCCAGGAACTGGCCCACCATCCGCAACCGCTCGGCGACGTCGATCGTCTCGAGCAGCTGCTGGCGGGCCTCGGTGGTCATGTCGGGGGAGTAGGCGACCATGTCGGCCAGCAGTCCGCCATCGCTGATGTTGCGCGCGGCGACCGCGACCTCCGGCGGCACCGACGCCCCCGAGCTCACGTACTGCTCGATCTGCCCCTGGACCGATGCCATCAGGGCCTCGATCTCCAGGCTCTTCTCCTGCTCGTCATCGATCACCTCGATGCGGGCCTCGAGATGCGGATCGGTCTGCACCAGGTCGAGCAGCCGGATCCGCTTCTGGCCCTGGACGATCGCCCGGATGGTGCCGTCCTGGAGGCGGATCACCTGCGCGATCTTGGCCAGGGTGCCGATGGAGTACAGCTCTTCGACCGAGTTGACCTCCTCGGTCTCGTTGCTGCGCTGGGTGATGAGCGCGACGGGCTGCGAGGTGCGGACCGCGCGGTCGAGCGCCTTGACGCTGCGGTCGCGGCCGACCTGCAGCGGGACGATCATCTCCGGGAAGATCACCGTGTCGCGCAGGGCGACGAGTGGGAGCACCTGGATCTGCTCGACCTCGGGCTCGACGTTCTTGTCATCCATGCTTTTAGCTTGCTGTCCCTTCAGTCGAGGCGCTCACCGGCTCCGGCGCGTCCTCCTCGACGTATCGCTCGACATCGTCTCCATCGAACAGGTCGTACACGCGGATCTTGCCCAGCGCTTCGAGCTGAAGGATGACCTTGACGCCCGCCAGGTTGACCCCCTGGCGTCGGGTGAGAAAACGGATGACACGCACCCGCCTGATATCGGCCTCCGAGTAGAGCCGGAGGTTATTGCGCCGTTGGGGGCAGAGGAGTCCCTCTTCCTCGTAGATGCGCAGCGTGCGCGGATGCACCTCGGCCAGTTCGGCCGCGATGCTGATGAAGTAGCGGGGTCGCTGCGGGTCGCGGAGTGAGCTCATCTGCCCTGCATGGTCGGTGGGTTTGACAACGTCCCGATACCCTAAGGTCTACCAATGGCGTTGTCAACAGTGCTACCCATGGAGGAACAGCCCTAGGCGATGCCTCGCAGGATGTCGCGGAGCCGGGCCAGTCGCCCGCGGCTGCGACTCGCCTCCCGCGGACCGAGCCGGCGCTCCCCGTAACGAACGAGCTGGTAGGCGGTCGCCAGGCGCCGCAGGGGCCCTCCGGGCAGCCCCGCGGCGGCGACGCGGTCGACATGCGCCGCCGGAGTCTCCGTGGCGCGCCGGGGCCAGCGTCCATCCCGCTCCAGCACGTCGAGCGCGGACAGGTAGGCGCCGGTCGGGTCGTTGGGGTCGAGGCGCGGCCGCCTTCGCGGCGGTTTCGCTGCGACGGCCGCCACCTCCGCAGGCGGGATGGCGATCTCGCGCTCCTCGAAGGGATCCTCCGGGGCGAATCGGTATCGCCGCCGCTCCTGCCAGCGCAGGTAGATGATCAGGGCCAGGATGGCCAGCTCGACGATCACCAGGATGATCACGCCGGAGAAGACGATCACCGTTGGCGCATCGCTGATGACGTCCCCCGGATCCACCGCGAAGAACGACGGCAGCTGGATGTTCGGCAGCTGGAACCCGTGCGGCAGGAGCGAGCCGACGAACTCCGTGAGCGCCGCGATGAGCACGATCAGCGGCGTCGTGATCAGCAGCAGGACGAGGAAGGTCACCCGCAGGGGCCCGATCAACGCGGTGAGCAGCGCGCTGGCCGGCACCCCCAGCAGCGCCGCCGCCGGGATCCCGATCACGGTCAGCGACAGCGCCACGCCCAGCACCAGCAGCAGCCATGACCGGTTCGCGCGCCAGTCGCTGCCGGTCGCCTGTCGCACTGCCTCGAGCCGCGCCAGGCCCATCGCCGTGAAGGCCGAACCGGTGAAGACGATGGTCCCCATGAAGGCGGCCGATGTGAACGCGATCTCGGCGGCGCCGGAGGTCAGCTGGTGGCCGAGGAGCCATGGGATGGCCAGCCCGGGCACCGCCCAGCGCAGGAGCCGTCCCGCCATCTCGTCGTCGTCGTCGACGGAGCGGTGTGCATCCCCGCGCCAGACCGCGATCGCCCCGATCCAGCCGGCCATGTGCGTGCCCAGCGCGGCGAGCGGCTGGCCGTGGACGAGCAGCGTCCGCGCCTCCGGTGCGAGCAGCCACCCCACCACGCCACCGATGAGCATCAGCGCCGGCAGCCCGATCGCCTCGGCGCCCGCGCTCGACCAACGGCTGCGGCGCCCCCAGGCGAGGCCCATCCAGGCCAGCAGCGCCAGCTCGATCGGCCCGATGCGGGGGATCGCCCCAAAGAAGGCCTGGAGCGCCGCGTAGACCACGGCCAGCCAGCCGCCCTCGGCCAGGACCTGGACGGTGGGAAGGAGGACCCTAACCGGCCAGGACGAGCGCATCGGCTTCCTCCCAGTCCGGATCGAGGGTGGCCGTGGCATGCGGGGAGGCCCGCTCGACGGACCGTCGCGGCATGGGGCACGGCGTCTTCGCCGAAGGCGACGTGCTCGACCCGGTAGCCGCTGCGCGCCAGGCGCTGCATGGCGGGGAGGTAGGTGGCCGGATCGCGCGAGGAGAGGGTCAGCACCACGCAGCCAGGCGGGACGCGGCGGGTGAGCCAGGTGAGGAGGCCCGCGTACGGCCGGGAGCTGATCGGCCCGATCCGCGCCAGGAGCTCGGAGACGCGGGGCAGCTGCCCGTACGAGGCCCGGGGCGGGAGGTAGGCGAGCTGCTGGATCGTGCCGGTGAAGCTGGCCGCCGCGATCCCGCAGGACGCCCCTTCCGCCAGGAGCTGGCGGGCCAGCGAGGCCGTCGCCACGCACAGCCCTTCGAAGCTCGCGTCGTGGTAGGTCATCTCCCAGTGGGGACCCTCGATGGTCTGCACGTCCAGGGCGATCACCACCTCGCGTCCGCGGGCCGGCTCGAAGCGGCGGCTGACCGTCGCGCCCAGGCGGGCGCTGGCACGCCAGTGGACCTGCCGCATCGAGTCGCCGGGCTGGAACGGTCGCACCCCGCCGTACAGCGCCGGGTCCGCGTGCAGGGAGCGGCGAGACCGTCGCTCGCCGATCGGCGCCGCGTCCTGGCCGACGAGGCGGAGTGGCAAGGTGCGCGGCCCGACCAGCAGCCGCTCGTCGGCGACCAGGTCGCCTCCGCCCGCGTCACGACCCAGGATGTCGCGCACCCGCAGCCGCACCGGGCCGAACTCGTAGAGCCCGCGGCGCTTCGCCTCGAGGTGGAAGTGGCGGACGACCCGCTCGAACCAGGCGAGCGCCCAGGCGTTGGCGAGGACCCGGCGGCCGAGCCGCTCGTCGTCCCGCTCCATGAAGGGCCGCTCGCGCACGCCGATGCCGTCCGTCACGAGGTCCTCGGCAGCGATCCACGGGAGGGGCAGTGGCTTGCGGTTCCAGATCGTGACGTCCAGCGGCACGGTATCGCCGGCGACGGCACGGGTGGACCCGACATGGCGCTCGTACTCGACCCGCCCCATCCCGTATCGGCTCCAGAGGCGGGTCAGCGACCCGTAGCCGAGCGTCGCGGCCGCGACCATGAAGAGCCCCGGGGCCGACGTCGCCGCGCCGACCGCCACCATCGCCGCCGCGAGCGCCAGCCAGCCAGCCATCGGCTTGTCGGAGGCCTAGTCGCCGTCGCCGGCGAGGGGCACCGGGATGGCCTCGAGCACGGATTCGATCACGCCCCGCACCGTCGCGCCGCGCAGCTCGCGGTCGATGTCGAGCAGGAGCCGATGCTCGAGCACCGGGTGGGCGACGTCCCGGATGTCGTCCGGCAGCACGAAGCCGCGCCCATCGAGGAGTGCCCAGGCCTGCGCCGCGCGGTAGAGCGCGACGCTGCTGCGCGGTGAGGCGCCGAGCCGCAGGTCCGCGTGCTCGCGCGTGGCGCGCACGAGGGCCACCAGGTACGACTCCACGTCGGAGCTGACGACGATGCCGCGGGCCTGGGTGCGGAGGGCGAGCAGCCCATCGGCGTCGATGACGGTCCTGACCGCGTCGAGCGGCTCGGCCGAGGCCTGGTAGCGCCGTGCGATCTGCCGCTCGCCGTCCTCGTCGGGGTAGCCCATCCCGATCCGGAGCAGGAAGCGGTCGAGCTGCGCCTCGGGCAGGGCGAACGTCCCCTCCAGCTCGATCGGGTTCTGGGTGGCGAGGACCAGGAACGGATCCGGCAGCGGGCGAGTCTGGCCCTCGGCCGAGACCTGCCGCTCCTGCATCGCCTCGAGCAGCGCCGACTGGGTGCGCGGCGTGGCGCGGTTGATCTCGTCCACCAGCAGGACGTTGGCGAAGACCGGCCCTGGCACGAACCGGAACTCGCCCTTGTCCAGGATGCTGCTGCCCGTCACGTCCGTCGGGAGCAGGTCCGGCGTGCCCTGCACGCGCGCGAAGGTGAGTCCCAGCGCCTTGCTGAAGGCGCGCGCCAGGAGCGTCTTGCCGACCCCGGGCACGTCCTCGAGCAGGGCGTGGCCCTCGGCCAGCAGTGCGGTCGCCATCTGGCGCAGGGGTACCGCCGCGCCGACGACGGCCGTGGCGACGCTGGATCCCAGCTCGTCCAGGAAGCGCGACCCGCCGGGGCTGGGGGCGGGGTCGCTCATTCCCCGATCAGCAGGCTGCGCAGCTCCGCCTCGTGCTCGGCCGAGGTCACCGCCAGCAGCTTGTCGCCAGCGCGCAGGGTGGTGTCGGCGCGGACCACGATCGCGTGCTCGTCGCGCACCACCACGGCGACGGAGCTTCCCTCGGGCAACTCGAGGTCGCGCAGCACCTTGCCGATCACCGGCGAGCTGGCGTCGAGCTGCGCCTCCACGATCTGCACCTCGCCACCCTCCAGCTCGGCCAGGTGAAGGAGGTCGTGGACCGGGATCTCGTGCTCGATCAGGGCCAGGATGCTGCGGGTGGGGCTGACCGTGTCGTCGATTGCCAGCCGTCGGAAGAGCGCCTCGTTGCTCGGGTTGTTGACGCGGGCGATGGCGCGCGGGACGTTGAACTTCATCTTCGCCACCTGGCAGGCGACGAGGTTGTCCTCGTCGTCGCCAGTGACCGCGGCGATCACGTCGGCGCGAGCCATGCCGGCCTCGGCCTGGTAGCGGCCCTCGCAGCCGTCATTCGGGATCACGATGCTGCCGAGCTCGTCGGCGATCGTGCGGGCGCGTCCCGGATCCTTCTCGATCATGACCACCTCGTGCCCGGCGGCGAGCAGCTCCTTGGTCAGGTAGTAGCCGACGTTTCCACCGCCGATGACGACGACGTACACGGTCAGCCGTCCTTGCCGGAAGGTGCCGCTTCGGATGCTGCCGCTTCCGCGATCGCGGCCTCCGCCTGTGCCGCCGCGCGGGACCCGGTCGGCGGTACGCCCTGCCGCGGTTCGGCGGTGGGCGGCTCGACCGCGCCCCCGGTCGCCTCCGCGCCCTCGGTGGCGGCGATCACCAGCGCATCGGCCAGGATCACGGTGCGGCAGATCGTTTCGAGGCCCAGCGTGCGGTAGGCCTCGGCGCGCAGCGGGTCGTTGATCTTGGCGATCACGCGCGGGATCCCGAAGACGTGCTTCCCCAGCTGGGCCGACATCGCGTTGCGGTTGTCGCCTTCGGTCAGCGCCATCAGCAGGTCGGCCAGATCGGCTCCGGCGCCGCGCAGGATGTCCTCGTCGCTGCCGCTGCCACGCACCGTGACGCCGCCGAACGTGTTCGGCAGGCGGTTGAAGGCGCGCTGATCGATATCGATGACCGTCACGTGGTCGCCGCGCTGGTCGAGCTCGGCCGCGGTCCGGGCGGCGACCCGGCCGCAGCCGACGATGATCACCCTCATGGCGTGTGCGCCAGCTCCTCCGTCTCGGCTCGCAGGCACCAGACCGGCGCCGTCGAGTTGCGCATGACGTACGGCACCGTGCGTCCCGCATCCCATCCACCGCCGAAGCGCCGCTTATAGCGTAGTCCCATCACGATCAGATCGACGCGTCGCTCGACCGCGTCATCCACGATGGCGGCGCCGGCGGCCCGGGCCTGGGCGATGCCCGTCTCGACCTGCACTTCGTGCTCGGTGAGGAACTGCTCGCCGTGGCCGAGCGCTTCGTCCGCGAAGCTGACGGCGGTCGGGTCCTGTGCGTCGAGCTGGCGCTCGAAGGGGATCTCGATCACGTGCAGCAGGAATGCCTGGCCGGCCGTCCCGGCAAGCAGGATCGCGGTCAGGCGCAGCGCCGCGTCGTCCGCCTCGGTGCCGGCCAACGGCACCAGGATGCGGTCGAAGGTCAGGAGGGCGGGGCGCTTCTCGCGTCGGCCGAAGATCATGCGACCGATATCCTACGGCGCCTCACGCCTCAGCGACCGATCGCGAGCCGCTCGATGAGCCAGCGCGGGAGGCCGGCGTCGCGCATCAGGCGCTGGGTCAGCGGGATGTCGTACCGAACCCGATGGAACTCGGCCACGCCCGCTTCGGTGTCGAGGATCAGGTACGACGCGTCGCGGTTGCCGTCTCGCGGCTGACCGACGCTCCCCGGGTTGATCAGCGCGCGCCGTGCGTCGAGCGCGATCGGCGCCGCAGTCGTGGCGGGCACCACCGTCATGTGGATGCCGTCGGAGCGGTAGATGACCGGCAGGTGGGTGTGGCCGTAGAGGCAGTGGCGCGTCTGGAAGGCGGTCATGTTGGCGGCCGCGATGGCGGCATCGGTGATGTACTCCCAGATCGGCTCGCGCGGTGAGCCGTGCACGGCGGTCAGCTCGCCATCTCGACGCACCTCGGGGAGTACCGCGAGGTAGGCCCGGGCGTTCTCGTCGAGCACGGTGGTGGTCCATCGGATCGCGGCCTGTGCGTCGGGGTTGAACCAGGACGCGTCGACGGTGCCGATGGCGGCGCCGTCATGGTTGCCGGTCACCGCCCGCGCGCCGAGCTCCTGCAGGCGGCGGATGACCTCGTTCGGCTGCGGCCCGTAGCCAACGATGTCGCCCAGCACCCAGACCTCGTCGACCGTGCCCATCTCGTCGCAGACGGCGTCGAGCGCGGCGAGATTGGCATGGATGTCCGAGAGGACGGCGAGGCGCATGGGGGTCGGAGTATACCGATGGTCAGCCCAGCGGCCGCCTCGCCGGCTCGCCCTCCCGCCGCGGGAATCGAGCGTCGGTGTCGCGCTCCTTCGGCACGATCACGAAACGATGGCCGCCCAGGGCGGGCAGCCCCGGTTCGACGAAGCGCAGGCGTCCGCCACCCAGCTGGCCGATGGCGGCGCGGCCCCGCCGCACCTCCTGGTCGTCGTCGGTCAGCGGCCCCTTCCAGGCCAGCAACGAGCCACCGATCGCCAGCAGCGGGAGCGCAAGCTCGGCCAGCACGGGCAGCGGGGCGCAGGCGCGGGCGGTGACGAGGCCGTAGCGCTGCCGGTGGTCGGGGCTGCGTCCGAGGGCCTCGGCGCGGGTCGCTCAGGACGGCGACGTTCCGCAGCCCCAGCGCCTCGGCGAATTCGACCAGCAGCGCCGCCTTCTTCCCGACCGAGTCAACGAGCGTCCAGCGCATCGCGGGCCGCGCCATGGCCAGCGGCAGCCCGGGCAGGCCGCCACCCGAGCCGAGGTCGATCGCCTCGCCGGGGCCGATCGCATCGACGAGCGGCAGGGCCGCGAGCGAGTCGAGGAGGTGCAGGCGCGCCACCTCGGGCGGCGAGGTGACCCGGGTCAGGTTCACGCGGCGATTGCCCGCCAGCAGCAGCGAGACGAAGCGCTCGGCAGCGTCCAGGTAGCCGGCCGGGAGGTGTCGCGGCGATGGCCGGCGCATCGGCCAGCAGGCCCTCGAAGGCAGCGCGCGCCTCGGCAGCTGCCGACTCGTCCGTGGTGGGCAACGAAAAATGCCTCTCCGGTGGCGTTTCGGTCTTCCCGGTCACGAGCGGTTTGGATGGCCGGCTTTCGCATCGGCCCCGCGCGTGCCCGGTTACCGTACTCGGCCGCCGGGGAAGCAGGACGACCAGCGTACCGCCGTCGGCCGGGGC
This sequence comes from uncultured Chloroflexia bacterium, assembly GCA_963807915.1. Taxonomy (GTDB): domain Bacteria; phylum Chloroflexota; class Limnocylindria; order QHBO01; family QHBO01; genus CF-167. The sequence goes on from CAWEDO010000002.1 coordinate 795,293, forward strand.
GGGCAACCGGGTTATCCACCAATCTCCGCAGCCGCAGCCGATCTGTGGATAACTGGCCGGGCTATACTCGGCTTCGATGACGCCAGGGGCCCGGCGGGCCGGTACGATCGGGGACCAGTGGCGGCGACGCTGACCAGCGGCTCGCCGCGCTTCGCTCACCAGAGCGAGGCTGAATTGGCCCGAATCCTCGACTTCTACGGTGTCGCATGGCGATACGAACCCGACCTCTTCCCCATCTCCTGGAACGCCGACGGCGCGGTCGTCGAGTCGTTCGCCCCCGATTTCTACCTGCCCGAGATCGACATCTACCTGGAGCTGACGACCCTCAAGCAGACCCTCGTCCGCAAGAAGAACCGCAAGCTGCGCTGGCTTCGCCAGCTCTACCCCGAGATCCGCGTGAAGCTCTTCTACGCGCGTGACTTCCGGGCGCTGATGCTCAAGTACGGGCGCCTCGACTTCATGGCCGACGTGGCCGCCATGAACGGCAACGGTCCGTTGAACCGGTGATGCACGCCGACGTCGAGGAGATCCTGCTCAGCGGAGAGGAAGTCCAGGCCCGGGTGGCGGAGCTCGGCGCCCAGCTGGCAGCGGACTACGACGGCCGCGAGCCGGTCCTGGTCAGCGTCCTCAAGGGCTCGATCATCTTCCTGGCCGACCTCGTGCGCGCGATGCCGATCCCCCTCTCCATCGACCTGATGGAGGTGAGCAGCTACGGCACCTCGACCGAGTCGAGCGGCCAGGTGCGGATCCTGAAGGACCTGTCGACCTCGATCGAGGGGCGCGAGGTCATCGTGGTCGAGGACATCATCGACACCGGGCTGACGCTCAACTACCTGCTGCGCTACCTGCACGACAAGGGACCGGCCTCGATCCGGATCTGCTGCCTCCTCGACAAGCCGGCGCGCCGCCTCGCACCCATCGAGATCGACTATCGCGGCTTCACGATCGCCGATCGCTTCGTGATCGGCTACGGCCTCGACTACGGCGAGCGCTACCGCAACCTGCCCTACATCGGCGTGCTGCGGCCATCGGTCTACGGCGCCGCGACCCCGGGCTGAGCAGATGCCCGACGCCCCGGGCGGCCGCTATCGCGTCCCGATCCTGCTCGGCAGCCTTCTCATGGTGGCCGCCGGCTTCCTGACCTGGTGGCAGGCAGGCGGCGAGCAGGTGGAGGGGGTCCCGATTCCCGCCAGCACCGGGATCGGGCTGGAGGGTCCGGGAATCGTCGTCTACGGCGCGGCCCTGGCGACCCTCGTGCTCCTCGACATCGGCTACATGCGCGGCCGGTGGGGGTTCGTCCTCGACGGGCCGTGGGTCTACCTGGCGCTCGGCCTCGTCGCGGCGGGGGCGGTCGCCTATCGGATCTGGGAGCTGTGGTCGGTGGGATTCCTGCCGCTGCCGCAGCGCTCGCCCGGTCTTGCCGCGGCCGCGGTCGGGGTGGGCCTCGTCCTGTACGGCGCCGGACGCGGGTTCGGCGCGCGGCGCGGGGCCTAGCGCGCCGCCGGCAGCAGGAGCGGGCTGATGAGGATCCAGCCCACCACCACGGCGACGAGCAGGCCGCCCAGGATCAGCATCGGTCGCAGGTCGGGCCGGTAGTCGCCCGGCGACCGGCGGGGCGGTGGCGCGTCGCCGGCCATCGGCTCCGGCTAGATCTCGCCCAGGTAGGCCTGGCGGACCTGCACGTTGGCCGCGAGGTTGGCGGCGGTGTCGGCGAGGATGATCTGCCCGGTCTGCAGGACGTAGCCGCGCGAGGCAACGTTGAGTGCCATCTGGGCGTTCTGCTCGACGAGGAGCACGGTCGTGCCCTGGGCGTTGATGTCGGTGATGATCTTGAAGATCTGCTCGGTGAGGATGGGGGAGAGCCCCATCGACGGCTCGTCGAGGAGGAGGACGTTCGGCTTGGCCATGAGCGCCCGGCCGATGGCCAGCATCTGCTGCTCGCCGCCCGACAGCGTGCCGGCCTTCTGGCTGCGCCGCTCCTTGAGGCGGGGAAAGAGGTCGAAGACGCGCTCGATGTCGGCATCGAACGAGCCGCTGCGGCTGAAGGCGCCCATCAGCAGGTTCTCGTAGACGCTCATCTGCGCGAAGACGTGCCGCCCCTCGGGCGACTGCGCGATGCCGGCCGCCACGATGTTGTGCGGCTTCTCCGCGTGGATCTCGGTGCCGTTGAGGAAGACCTTCCCCTCGCGCGCGCGGGCGATGCCGCTGATCGTGCGCAGGGTCGTCGACTTGCCCGCGCCGTTCGAGCCGATGAGCGTCACCACCTCGCCCTGGTCCACGGTCAGCGAGATGCCCTTGAGGGCGTGGATGTTGCCGTAGTAGGTGTGGACGTCGACGAGCTCGAGCGTGTGCTGGGAGCCGGTCATGCGGTCGCCTGCTTTCCGAGGTAGGCCTCGATGACGCGAGGGTTGGCGCGGATCTCGGCCGGCGTCCCCTCGGCGATCTTCTCGCCGTAGTCGAGCACGGTGATCCGCTCGCTGACGCCCATGACCACCTTCATGTCGTGCTCGATCAGGAGGATGGTGAGCTTGAGCTCGCGTCGGAGGCGCGCGATGAAGTCCGTCATCTGGCGCGTCTCGCCGGGGTTCATGCCGGCGGTCGGCTCGTCGAGGAGGAGCAGCTTCGGGTCGCTGGCCAGGGCGCGCGCGATCTCCAGCCGCCGCTGGTCGCCATAGGGAAGGTTCTTCGACATCTCGGTCGCCGCGGCGCGCGGGATCCCGACCAGCTCCATCAGCTCGAAGGCCTTCCGCTTCGTCAGCTTCTCCTCTTCCCCGATGCCGCCGAGGCCCGTGATCGCCTGGTACCACTGCCCGTGCATCCGGGTGTGGCGACCGACCATCACGTTGGCGAGCACCGTCATGTTCTGGAAGAGGCGGATGTTCTGGTAGGTGCGGGCGACGCCGAGCCCGGCGACGAGGTGCGGTGCCAGGGCCGAGATGTCGAAGCCCTCGAATTCGATCGTCCCCGAGGTCGGGTGGTAGACGCCGCTCAGCTGGTTGAAGAAGGTCGTCTTGCCGGCGCCGTTCGGACCGATGATGGCCACGATCGAATGCCGCGGGATCTCGAAGTTGATCTCGCGGTTCGCGACGAGGCCCTCGAAGGTCTTCGTCACGGCGGTGGCCACCAGGAGGGCGCCGTCGGTGGCGGTGTCCACGGTGGGATTGGCCTCAGCGCTGGTCATCGGTCAGGCCTCCCCGCTGATCTCGTCATATTCGACCTGCAGCTCGCCTTCCTCGTGGCGCGCCTCCTCGAGCTCCGCCCGACGCGACGCGTCCGGGATGAGGCCTTCGGGGCGGAGAACCATCACGGCCACCAGCACCGCGCCATAGACGAGCAGCTTGTACTCGGCGAACTCGCGCAGCAGCTCCGGTGTGCCGATCAATGCGAAGGCGCCGACGATGACCCCCGGAATGCTGCCCATTCCCCCCAGCACGACCACCGCCAGCACCGTGATCGAGACGAGCAGCACGAAGCCGCCCGGCACGACGCCCTGGAGGTGGGTGGCGTAGATGGCGCCGCCGACGCACCCCACGGCGGCGCCCATCGCGAACGCGAGGAGCTTGTAGTTGACCGTGCTGATGCCCGTCGCCTGCGCCACGTCCTCGTCCTCGCGCATCGCGTTCCAGGCGCGACCGGTCCGCGAGTACTTGAGCCGATACGCGACGAAGGCCGCCAGCATGCAGAAGCCCACCAGCGGGAAGTACGTCGCGGCTGGCCCCGTGACCTTGCCGACGATCGGGAGGAAGTACGTCCCCTCGTCGATCATGAACGGCACGCTCAAGATGCCATTCGGACCGCCGAGCCATGGCTTCAGCGCATCCGAGCCGAGCAGGACGCGCGCAATCTCGCCGAAGCCGAGCGTGACGATGGCGAGATAGTCGCCGCGCAGCCGCAGCACCGGTGCGCCGATGAAGAGGCCGACCATCGCGGACAGGAGGACGACGATGGGAAGCGCCACCCAGAAGTTCAGCCCCCATCCGAGCGCAGAGGTCGGGGAGGTGATCAGCGCCGTGAAGTACGCGCCGACCGCATAGAACGCGACATAGCCGAGGTCGAGCAGGCCGGCGTAGCCAACCACGATGTTCAGGCCAAGGCCGAGCAGCACGTAGAAGCCGACCAGCACGAGCACCTGGGTGAGGAAGGAGCCGGACAGGGCGGGGAGGGTATAGAGGAAGGCAATCGCCACGAGGAGCATCGCCCAGCGCACCACCGATTGGACCCCCGGATCGGCCGAGATGAAGCGTGCGCGTGCCGTCGCCCGCATCGTCGGCCAGGTCACCGCCAGCGTCGCACCGATGGCCATGATCAGGACCGCGCTGATGGTGGTGAGGCCATGGGAGACGTAGAAGAAGCGGGCCACGCTGGGCAGCTCGAAGCTCAGGAGCCGTGGCCGGAGGAAGGGCTCGACCATGCTCATGATCACGAGCGCGGCCGCCGCCCCGACGACGGCGCGCCTCACCTGCCGTGGCGCGACCCGGATCAGGCCGCCGGCAAGGGCGAGGGCAGCCGCGATGGCCAGGTTCAGCAGCGCACCGATTGCCGGCTCCAGGCCAAGGTCGCGGAACCCCACGAAGTCGATCACGGACCCCGAGACTCGGTTGAGGACGAAGCGAATCCCTGGGGAGAGCGCCACGGCCGCGAGGAACGACGCGGCGAAGACCACGCCCGCCGCGACTCCCGCGGCCAGGGCATGCCCAGCGCGCGACGTGGTCGTCATTGGCTTGCGCGCAACCATGTAGCCGACCGCGAGTGGCGGGATGACGAGCATCAGCCGTCCGAGCGTCAGGTAGCCGGTGACGACCTCGCGGTTGGCAAAGACGGGTGCGATGCCCACCGCCACGAGGTAGATCATCACGGCCCCCGTGATGAGGCCGGAACTGATCGAATCGCGCAGCCTGGCCGTGCGTGGCACCTACTTGCCCTCCGGCCTGCCCAGGAGGCCGTAGGGGCGGAAGATGAGGACCAGCACGAGCACGGAGAAGGCGATGACGTCGCGAAGCTGGTTTGGCGAGGGGACGCCATATCCCGCGAGGAGCAGCGTGGGTGCCACCGACTCGAGGATCCCCAGGAAGAGGCCGCCGAGCATGGCGCCGAAGATATTGCCGATCCCGCCGAGCACCGCCGCGGTGAAGGCCTTGATCCCCGGCAGGAATCCCATCGACCAGATCACCTGGTTGTAGACGATGGCGTACAGGACGCCGGCGGCTCCCGCCAGCCCGCCGCCGATGGCGAAGGTGATGGAGATGATCCGATCGACGTCGATGCCCATCAGGGCGGCGGTGTCCTTGTCCTCGCTCACCGCACGCATGGCCCGCCCCGTGCGCGTCCGCTCCACGAACCAGTAGAGCAGGGCCATGAGCACGATGGCCGACACGATCACGATCGCGTGTGACTTCAAGATCGGGACTCCGAGGATGTTGAAGCTTCCCTGGAAGGCGTCGATGCGCGGATACGCCTTGACCCCGTCGCCGTACAGGCCGCGCACGCTGTTGGCGATGAACAGGGAGGCCCCGATGGCCGTGATGAGCGGCACCAGTCGTGGCGCCCGCCGCAGCGGCCGATAGGCGATGCGCTCCAGCAGGACCGCCACGATCATCGAGCTGAGGGCTCCAACGAGCAGGATGATCGGGACAGCGATGAACGGGCTGCCGTTCAGGAGGCCGATGTGGTTCAGGTAGTCCGCGACGAAGAACGCAGTCATGCCCCCGAACATGAAGACGTCGCCGTGGGCGAAGTTGATCATCAGCAGCACGCCGTAGACGAGCGTGTAGCCCAGGGCGATGAGCGCGTAGACGCTGCCCTGGGAGATTCCGAAGATCAGCAGGTCGCGCCAGAGGTCTCCCGTGAGGCGGGTCGTCGAGAGGGTGACGAACACGCTGACGCCCAGGCCCACGACGATGGCCACCCGGAGGGCCCAGAGGATGACGTCTACCAGGGATACGTTGGACGGCCGTCGCACCGGGTCCGGTTCCTCCTGGGTGGGCTGCCAATCAGAGGGGGTCTGGGGAGTGTACCGAGCAGACGCAAGAGAGAGCGGGTGGGCCGGCTCGGCCCACCCGCTCTCGGTGGCTAGGGGTTCAACCGGTCAGTTGGCTACGATCCGGACCGGGTCGTGAAGACCTCGGTGAAGACGCCGCTGACCAGCTGAGCGATGGAGACATCCTTGGCGCCACAGTCTCCGTCGCCGAAGGTGCCTCCACATGTCAGCGTGCCGGTGAGCCCGGCGTAGTCCGTGAGGCCCGCGACGTACTCGCGGATCCCGTCCCGCGAGAAGTACGAGGCGCCCGAGTCGTCGTCGCCAACGTGTGCCGCGACGATCGCGTCCAGCAGGATGTTGAACGCGTCGTACGCGTGCGCGTGGTACGGCGCCTGCGGCTCCGTCGTCCCCTCGATCGCGAGGAGGGCGGGGAGGAAGTCGTCGGTGTACCGGGTGCCGAAGTTGAGGTCAGGACCGGAGAAGTACATCCCGATCTCTTCCGCAACCGTTCCGGCTGCCCCGATGAAGCCAGCATCCTTGACGCCATCGGCGCCGAAGAAGATGGTGTCGGCCAGGCCCGGGATGTCCCGCGACTGGTTGACCATGAGCGGACCCTCGGGGTCGAAGATCGGCATGAAGATCATGTCCGGTGTCTCGGCCGAGATGGTGGTCAGGAGCGGATGGAAGTCGGTGTCGCCGACAGCCATCGCGTTCTGCGAGGTGATGGTTCCGTCGCACTGGGACTTGAACTCGTCAGCAAAGACCTGCTGGAGCTGATCAGCGTACGGGCTGCCATCGTGGATGGTTGCGGCGCTCTTGATCTGGAGGACCTCGCAGGCGTACTTGGCGACCGCGGCGCCCTGCACCTTGTCGTTGTACGCGGTGCGGAAGTAGTACTCGCCGCCGTACTGCTCGTGCGCCGGGTCGGTCAGACCAGGCGCCGTGTTTGCCGGCGAGATGGTCGTGATGTGAGCCGGGCCGAGCACCTGCATGATGGTCACGCCCGTGCGCGAGCACGTCGTGCCGATGACTCCGAGGATGGCAGGATTGGCCGTGATCGCCTGTCCGGCGGTCTGGCCGGTGGCCGCGTCGCCGCAGCCCGCGTCCTCCTTGACCACTTCGACGTCGCGCCCGAGCACCTGGCCGCGCTCATCCTGCGCCACCTGGATGCCAGCGTTGATGTCATTGCCCAGGAAGGCAACGTCGCCGGTGATCGCATTGGCGCTGGCGACCGTCAGGGGCTCCCCCGCGTCAACCTTGAAGCAGCCGTTGGTGAGGGCGTCGCAGGCGGCAGCCGGGTCGGCTGCGACAGACGCACTCGGCGCCGCTTCGCTTGCGCCGGGTGACCCGCTCCCTGCGGGCGTACACGCGGCGAGGACGAGGAGCATGGCCGTCGAGACGGCGCTCCAACGCAAGAGATTCCGCATCCAGTGATCCTCCAATGGCTCGGGTAGGCGCGAGCACGCCAGCTCAGTAAAGAGTGGCGGGCATCATAAGGGGGCTCCTCGTGGCAGCGCAAGGGGCGTGGTATGCTTCCTTGGGTACGTCTGCAGCCCACGCGCTGCGTTTCGCTCCCGAGAGGCTCCCGTGGAGTATCACGTCCGCAGCGCCCGCCTGACCGATGTCGACGCCGCAATCCGCATCCTGATGCGCGATCCGGCCGAACCCGACCAGCAGCGCCAGGACGCCGACCGGCTCCGCACCCTTCTCTTCATGCCATCGGCCACCGTGGTCGTCGCGGAAGTGGGGCGCGAGGTCATCGGCATCGGGGTCCTCTCGATCCGCCCGTCGGTCCGCTCGGGTCCGTTCATCGGCGTCGTCGATGAGCTCGGAGTGGCAACCGCAGCGGGACGGTCGGGGAGCGCCGCGCCGGCAGCAGACGCCGCGCAGCTCAAGGGGTTGGGCGTCTCGATTCTCGAGCACCTCGTCACCTCGGCGCGCAATAAGGGTTGTACGCGCGTGGATGTCACCGATCCTCTCGCCACCGCAGAGCCGGCGCTGCTGAAGCGCGCCGGGTTCGCGAGACGAGGGGCGCTGCTGAGCCGCGCCACCGTCTGAACGTCTCAGATGGGGCGCGCCGGGCCGGGACCCCGAGGCGTCAACCGCATCGGAATCAAACCTAGGAGAAGCTCACTTGAGCAAGAACGTGGCCGTCTTCGTTGACGTTGCCAACCTGTACTACTCGGCCCGCGGGCTGGAGGTCGACGTCGACTACGTCGCCCTCCTGAAAGCGGCCACCAAGGGGCGCGACCTCATTCGCGCATACGCCTATTCCGGGCTCGACCCGGAGAACGAAAACCAGCGCAAGTTCATCGACTTCCTGGGGAAGAACGACTACAAGGTCGTTCACAAGGACATCCGCAAGTTCGGCGATGGCCGCGTCAAGGCCAACCTGGACATCGAGCTGGTGGTGGACCTGTTCCGCCTCGCCGACCGGATGGACATCGCCGTGATCGTCTCCGGCGACGGCGACTTCGCGCCGGCGATCCGCGCGCTCCAGGACAAGGGCGTGCGCTGCGAGGTCATCAGCTTCCGGCCGAACACCAGCTCAGACCTGATCGCGGTGGCCGATGAGTTCATCGACATCATGAAGATCATCGGCATCGGTCGCGGCAAGGATGCCGACAAGGCTGCCAGCAAGGTCATGAGCGCGCCGCCGATGCCCGCCAAGGAGGTCGTTCCGGAGTTCGGCTTCCGCGAGGCACCCGCCGCGGTGGCGGCCGCCGCACTGGCCGCCATACGTGAGGGCGGAGCCAGGCCCGCGTCGCGCGGCCGTGGTCGTGGAGCGGCGCGACCGGAGCCCGTCCTCGAGTCGATGGCGCCCGGGACTGAAGAGCCGCCGGAGCCGCCGACGGCGACCGATGGCGCAACCGCAACCGACGCAGCGACTGGCGAGGCCCGCCGCCGCCGGCGCCGACGCGGCGGTCGCGGCCGAGGCCGTGGCCGCGGTCGAACCGACGAGGGGACCGAGACGATCGTTCCGGCCGCTGACGCCGAGATCGGCTGGACCGAGCTCGACGACATCGCGCAGGCCGGCCAGGGCGACGCCCAGGCCAACGGTGACGAGGTGAAGGAGTATTCCTTCGAGGAGGCCGATGCCGCGACGCTTGCGGAGCTCGGCCTCTCAGCCGACGACGTGGCGGCTCTCGCCGCCCCGGCCCCAGAGGCTGCGTCCGAGGAGAAGCCACGGCGCAGCCGCCGGCCGGCCGCCAAGGCGGCACCCAGCGAGCCGGCGGAGGCCCCCAAGCCGCGCCGCACCCGCTCGGCGGTCGCGTCCAAGGCGTCGACCGACGAGGCCCCCGCCAGCGAGGCCAAGCCACGCGGGCGTGCGACGAAGGTCAAGGAGGCCGCCCCCGAGGCGGCGAAGCCGAAGCCCAGGACCCGCTCCCGTGCCAAGCCGGCACAGGACGCGGCACACGCCGAGGGTGGAGCCGAGGGTTCCGAGGAAGGCATCTGGCAGCGGTTTCGCGGAGCTCGAAGCAAGACGCCCTGACCGGCGCGCGGCGGCATACGAAAGGGCCGGCCCATGCGGGCCGGCCCTTCTTCGTGGAGATGTCGCAGGTGGAGGGTTACTCGACCTCGTCGACCTCGCCGACCGTCGACGGCCTGGGCGTGCGCTTGCGGGCAGTTGCCGGCGGCGTGACCTCCGGTGCGTCGATCGACTCCGCGATCGGTTCCACCGTCGTCCCACCGTTCAGGTCGGCCTCGGCCTCGGGTCGCTGGAAGATCGGGACCCATTCGCCCGCCGACGCCGCAGCGTCGCGAGCGCGGCTCGCGACCTCGCGAGCACCGGTCGAGGCCACCTCACGGGCGCGCGTGGCCGCGTCCTTCGCCGTGCCGGCCAGCTCGTCGCGGATCTCCCGACCGGCCTTCGGCGCGGTCAGGATGGCGGCGATGAGGCCACCGATGGCCCCGAGCAGCAGGCCACCCAGGAAGGCGCCCCAGTGACGCGGCTCGCGGCGGGCGCGAATGCCCATCCGTACTGCCGCATCGTCGATCAGCTCTCGCGCGACCGGGACGGCGGCGCCCGCGGCTCCGAGCGCCATGGTGCGCTTGCTCCACAGTCGGTTCAGGCCGGGAAGCACGTCGCGGCTCCATGTCCGGGCACCGCGACGGAGGGCCTCGCGCCCGGCGCGCGCGGCATCGCGTCGGATCGGCTCGGCGTCGCGCCAGCTGGTTGCTGCACGCTCCGACGCCATCTCGGCGGCCTCGCCTAGGGCGGCCAGCAGGGCGCGGCCGCGCTTCGTGACATTGTCTTGGACCTTGGGATCGAACAATCGCTCAACTAGCGACCTTGCAGAGGTCGGTACCTGATCCGCCATGGCTGGCATCTCCTTGGTTCTCAGGTTGGGGGACGTGCTCGAAGTATCGCACCAATCGCCCGATGGCGCCCCGCCGGCCGCCTGACGGTGTGGCGGGTCCGGTTGCCGGCCGGCCGCCAGCGCGCATGCCCGGGACGGTCACGGCGGGGCGTCCGCATGGTCGTGCCGAGGGCCTCATCGGCTCCTTATCGAGGGCTTACCGGCCGCCTGCCTATACTCCGGCGGTGACCGAGATGACCGCCACCGCCGGCTTCCTGAGCCTCGGTCAGGCCACTTCCCGGGCGATCGCTCAGCGCTCGGCGGCGCGAGGCCGCCTGCAGCGAACGCTGCTCGTCCACGGCCCGGCCGGCAGCGGCAAGGGTGCGTTCGTCGATGACCTGCTGGCCCTGCTCCTGTGCGGCGCCGCCATCGGCGACCGCCCGTGCAATGCCTGCTTCGGCTGTCGCGGGGCACGCGCCAGGACGCACCCCGACCTCGTCATCGGCTCACCGGAGCGCTGGCGCGAGGATCGATCGACCGGGGAGAGCATCGTGGCGGCGGCCCGCCGCTGGCTGGCCGATGCCGCCGGCGCGCCGATCGCCGGCGACCGGCGCGTGATCCTGATCGAGGGCGTCGATCGAGCCAACGAGCAGACCCAGAACGCCCTGCTGAAGGCGCTCGAGGAGCCGACCAGCCGTCACATGTTCGTGCTGGTGGCCGACGAGCCGACCCGCGTCCTGCCCACCATCCGCTCCCGGAGCCAGGCGCTGCGGGTCGGAGCCGTCCCGCGGGCCGAGCTCGTCGACTGGCTCGTCGATCGCGAACGCCTGCCGGCCGACCAGGCCGATGCATTGGCGCGGATTGCCGGTGGGATGGCGGGCACCGCGATCGGGTACGCCCGCGCCCCGCACTTGGTCGACTGGCGGCGACGAACCCAGCGCGAGCTGCTCGGACTCCTGGGCCGCGGCCGCGCGGATCGCTTCGGATCGGTTCGCGACCTGCTGGACGATGCGGCGCGCATCGGTACCGACGCGGGAACCGCTGGACCCGCGGACGGGCAGGCCATGGACGAGGGTGTTCGCCCAACCGGCGGCGCCCAGCGCGAGGCCGCGTTGCTGATCGTCGACGCCTGGCTAGGCCTGACGCGCGACCTCCTCGTGGCAGCGGCCGGCAGGCCGTGGATCGCCGCCTCCGCCGCCCTCGACCCTGAGCTGCCGGCGATCGCCGCACGCATTGGCCAGCCCGCGATTCGCGACTTCATCGCGCTGCTGGAGCGGATCCGCGACGGCCTCCGCCAGAACGCCGCTCCGCGCCTCGCGCTCGAGGTCGCGATGCTTTCCTGGCCGACGCCAACCATCCGGTGAGCGATGCGGCCGCGGAGGGCATCGAACGGCTTTCCGCAACGGTCACCGGGCGGGTGCAGGGGGTCGGGTTCCGCTGGTGGGTCCGGAGCTCGGCTGATCGGATGCGCCTGACCGGCTGGGTGATGAACGGCGACGATGAACGCACGGTCGAGCTCGTTGCCGAGGGGCCGTGCGCCGCGCTCGACGAGCTCGAGCGGCTCCTCCAGCAGGGACCGCCCGGCGCGGTCGTGGACCGGGTGGAGGCGTCGCGGTCCCCGGCATCGGGGACCTACCCGCGCTTCCAGATCACGCGACCATGAACTGGCGTGCCGTCGGCTGCGGAACGCTCGCCATCGTCGCCTTCGTGGCGCTCGGGCTGTGGGGCATGTCGAAGGCCTTCGACCGCGTCGAGGGCTGCCCGAATCGCCTCCAGTGGGACGAGGTCGGCTACCTTCCCGCCGGCTCGCCGCTCCCGGAGCCGAGCTTCGCGGATGGCTCTCCGGTGGAGATCGGCTCGACCTTCATCGGCCTGACAACACGCAACGTGTGGGGTCCTCCGGGCAGCACGCCGTCTGCCTCGGCGGGGGACCGGCCGACGCGCATCTACCTGGACTGCGACGACGGCACGGTGCGACTCTTCGCGGCGGAAAGCCCCCCGCCCTAGCCCTGCTGGCGCAGCCGCTGGAAGGCGGCGAGCGCGAAGCGATCGGTCATGCCGGCAACGTAGTCGGCGACCTGGGTGACCAGGGGCGCATCGGCCTCGCGGTAGGTGGCCGGGATCTGGTCGGGGTGCGCCAGGTGGTGGTCCACCAGCGCTCGCAGGGTCTCGATCGCGCCGCGCTGCTCGCGGAGAAGCGGCGGCGCGAGGTAGACCCGCTCGAACATGAATGCCCGCAGCTCGTGCATCACTGCGAGGGTCTCGTCGTCCATGCGGACCTCGCCGACTCGCAGGGAGTTGTCGATCACGGCGTCGATCATCTCGCCCACCCAGACCCGTCCCGGCTCGCCGAAGCGGGTCATCACCGCGGCCGGGAATGAGGTCGCGTCGAGCACCCCGGCCCGGATCGCGTCAAGGGCGTCGTGGGTGAGGTACGCGATGCGGTCGGCGTAGCGGACGCAGAAGGCCTCCTGGGTCGATGGCGGCGGGTCGATCTTCCAGGAGTGGGCACGGATCCCGTCACGGACCTCCCAGGTCAGGTTGAGGTCCTCGAGCACCTCGTAGACGCGGACGCTCTGCGCCGCGTGATGCCAGCCATCCGGCGGGAAGTACGGCGACAGCGCCTCCTCCCCGGTGTGCCCGAACGGGGTGTGCCCGACGTCGTGGGCCAGCGCGATCGCCTCTGCCAGCGGCTCGTTGAGCGAGAGCCCTGCGGCCAGGGCGCGAGCGATCTGCGCCACCTGCAGGGTATGCGTCAGGCGCGTGACGAAGTGGTCGCCCTCCGGGTTGAGGTAGACCTGCGTCTTGTGCTTCAGCCGCCGGAAGGCCTTCGAGTAGATGATCCGGTCGCGGTCCCGCTCGTAGGCGGTGCGAAAGGGATCTGGCTCTTCCCGACGCGCACGTCCCCGGCTGCGGGTCGAGCGTGCGGCCGCGGCCGACAGCCGCTCCTCTTCGCCCTCGCGCGCGAGCCGGTCACGCCGAATCAGGCCTGGCATGGACCGATGATGACCGATAGTCCGGGTGCGGATTGGGCGGTCCGGGTGAGGGCATCTGTGCAAGGATGGGACTACGGTAGTGGCGATCGGTCCAAACCCATCCGAGGCCCGGCCATCGGCATGCAGCTGAGCGCACGCGTACCCCGCCCGCTCACCGCCGCGCTGGGCGCGGCGATCCTCCTCGTGGGGATGGCGCCGTTGGTGCCGGCGTCCCAGCCAGGCTCGATCAAGGTCCGCGCCGCCGAGGTCAGCCACGCGGTTGACGGAACGCACGACTTCGCAATCGCGGCCGATACGACCCACGTCAACATCCACTGGGCCGGCGAGCCCGGCGCGCAACTGACCGTCGCGTTCAGCAGCGACGGAAAGACCTTCTCGAAGCCCGATGCCATCGCGGCCGAAGACGCCGACGAGGCCCCGGACGCGACGGAGGCCACCCCCGAGACCTACGGCCCGCTGATGGGAGTCGACGGATCCACGGTAGTGCGGGTCCACGCCGACCGGCCCTTGGCGCGCGTCACCGTGCTTGCCCTGAATGCCGCCGGCCCTGATCCGCAGCCGCTCGGCCTGGGGGCCGCGGCGCTGGGCGGGACGCCGATCCCCGGCGTCATCTCCCGCGCCGCGTGGGGCGCGGACGAGTCACTCCGCTTCGACGGCGCCGGCGACGAGCGTTGGCCGCGCGAGTACTTCCCGCTCCAGAAGCTCGTGGTCCATCACACGGCAGGGCGCAACGCCGACCCGAATCCAGCGGCGACGGTCCGGGCGATCTACTACTTCCACGCCGTCACCAGGCGCTGGGGCGACATCGGCTACAACTACCTGATTGATGAGGCGGGCCGGGTGTACGAGGGCCGCCACTCGCGCGACTATTGGAACGGTACGAATCCGACCTCGGACGACGCCTCGGGGCTGGCGGTGGCGGGCGGGCATGCCAAGTACCACAACCCCGGGACCATGGGGATCGCGCTGCTCGGCACCTTCAGCATTCAGGCTCCGACCGCCGCGGCGCGCGCCTCGCTCGTCCGGATGCTCGCCTGGGCGTCGGTGAAGTACCACATCGACCCGCGCGCCACCTCCACCTATGTGAACCCCCAGACCGGGCTGAGGCGCACGACCTCGAACATCACCGGCCATCGGGACTATCAGGCCACCTCGTGCCCGGGCGGCGCCCTCTACGCGTTGCTTCCCACGATCCGCAACCAGGTCGCCGCGGCCATGAACCTGTGGCCCGGGGACGTCTACAACCCGCCGCGGACACTCCACTTCCAGGCCGGAACCTATGTTGGACGTCAGTTCAACGCGGCTGGCGCGCTCACGGCCTCGAAGTGGTACACCCTCTCGCGGCAGTCATCGGCCCCGGCCAACCAGCTTGCCACCCTCCCAACCCAGAGCGGGCAGTGGTACTACGTCACGGCAGGGGTGTGGGCCGGCTATTGGGTCCAGGCTTCCTCCAGGATCACGGTCAGCGCCGCCGCCCCGTTCGTGCCAACCGTCGACCTCTTCGACACGGCGCGTCCGCTGACGGTGCCGGCCGCCACGTATGTCGGACGCAAGTTCAACACCTACGGGGCCATCACCGCCTCGAAATCGGCCACCTATGCAGCCGGCTCGGTGCTGTGGACCACCCAGCGAAGCACGATTCCGGCCAACAAGGGAAGGTGGTGGTACATCACCGTCGGGCCGCTCAGGGGGTATTGGATCCCTGAGGCTGTGGGGATGAAGCTCGGGGCCGCGCCCCCACCGTACCCCGAACCGATCGCGATCTACGATCCGCCGCGTACGCTGCGGCTCGCCGCCGGAACGTACGTTGGCTATCAATACAGTCGCTACGGGATCCTGGCGGGGTTGTACAAAGCTACTCTTACCGCCCCGTCCTCCGCGCCGGTCAGCCGCTACAGCACCCTGCGAGGCCAGACCGGCAAGTGGTACTACGTCATCGACGGCACGTTCGAGTCCTACTGGATCAGGGAAACGTCGGGGACGACGCTGGCGCCGCTGTAGGTCGCGCCCCTCTGATTCGGGCCGTGGACCTGAAATTGGCGCGCCGGACAGGATTCGAACCTGCGACCTTCGGCTCCGGAGGCCGACGCTCTATCCACTGAGCTACCGGCGCGCGGGGGACCGAGTCTAGCGCACCGGAGCCGTTGACCCGAGAGGGTCAGTAGGCCACGCCGCGCAGGCTGCCGGTCAGCTCGCTGTTGAGGGGGTCGTCGACGGCGCATTGCACCACGTGATCACCCTGAACCCCAGCCCTCCTCGAGGGGGAAGTACCAGAACACGTGGAGATAGGAGAAGGCCCCTCCGAAGAGGGGCCTTCCGTTGCTGCCGGATTCGCTAACCGCAA
This sequence comes from uncultured Chloroflexia bacterium, assembly GCA_963807915.1. Taxonomy (GTDB): domain Bacteria; phylum Chloroflexota; class Limnocylindria; order QHBO01; family QHBO01; genus CF-167. Next base: position 810,911 of record CAWEDO010000002.1, read on the forward strand.
GGGCATCTTTCACGAGCGGTTTCCCGCTCTACCCTTACCCAAACCTACCCATGGCCTTGCGATCAGTGGTGAATCGCTGTGCGAACAGCGCTCAAAGGATACCCGCCGAGTCGGGTTTGGGTCAATGCTTGGGGGCTAAGAATCGTTTACATTTCGAAGCGGTTTCAAGGTCCACCGGGGCTCCTCAGGCATCAGCCTCGACCCGGATGGACTCGATGATCACCGGATCGATCGGCACCCCCTGCGCGGGGTCGTTGACGGCTACCGAGCCGATGGCGTCGATGACCTCCGTCCCCCCGACGACCGCGCCGATGACCGTGTAGTACGGGCGCAGCTGACCGGCGAGACTCGCCAGGTCGATGAAGAACTGGCTGCCGTTCGTATCGGTCCCACCGGTGATCTCGCCGCTGACCTGGTCGTACTGCATGGCATTCGCCATGGCCACCGTGTAGCGATCGTAGGCCTGGTCGGCCCTCGGGAACTCCACCTCGAACCCGTAGCCCGGCCCACCTTGGCCCAGGCCGTCGAACACTCCGCGGTTCGTCTTCGTCTGCGGGTCGCCTGCCTGAGCCAGGAACCCGGCGAGGACCCGATGAAAGATGATGCCGTCGTAGAAGCCACAGCGGGCCAGTGCGACGAAGTTGGCGGTGGCAATCGGCGCGGAGCTGGCATCCAGCTCGATCGTGAACCGCCCGAGCGTGGTCGTGACCGTGGCGCGCGCCGCTTCGGCCAGGATGTCGGCCGCGCCCCCCGCGCTTGGGGCCTCGGTCGGGCAGGCGCCCAGGTGGACGCTGGCCACCGGCGCCGGTCCGCAGGCGGTCAGCAGGATGGCGAGAGCCGCCACCCACCCGCAACCACGGGCCGTCGTCACGGACGCTGCGGCAGCGAGCGCTGGAGGAAGCCGAGCACCCAGCCCGCGTACTCCCCGGAGCACGCCTTGACGGATTCGCCGTGGCCGGCCGCGGGGCAGGTCTCCAGCTCGACGCTGGCTCCCTCGTCCTGACCAGCGCTCATCAGCTCCGCTGCGTCGCCCGGGCCGACCGCGTCGTCCTTGCCGGCGGCCACGATCAGCACCGGTCGCTCGCCGATGCGAGCCATGGCCTGGACCGGGTCGGCGAGGCTGAGGTCCTCGCCGGTCCGCAGCAGGCCGCCGAACAGGATCGACCACGAGCCGGGCAGAGCCAGGGGGAAGCCCCGGCTCTCGAGCTGTGCCTGCAGGGCGCTGACCACGGTCGCGTGCGTCGAATCGAGGATCACCGCCGCCACGCGCTCGTCTCGGGCGGCCTCATCGATGGCGGTGGCGCCGCCCATGGAGACACCGAGCACCGCGATCGACGACGGCGACTTGGCGCGCTCCAGCCAATCGAGGACCGCCTGCAGATCGCGTACCTCCTGCACGCCGAGCGTGGTCACCTTACCCGAGCTCTGGCCGTGGTTCCGGAAGTCGAACAGGACGAGGTTGTAGGCGCCATGAAGCGGTTCGGCCCATGCGAGCATCTCGCTCTTCGTCTTCCCGTTGGCGTGCGCGAGGACGATGGTCGGTCCGCTCGCCCTCCCATTGGCTGCGGGGATGTACCAGCCGGCGATCCGGACCCCGTCGGCTGCAACGAGGGCGGTCCCAGCCGCCTCGCCGGCGCGTGGGCAGTCTGTCCGGTCGGAGAAGGCCTCGAGGTCCTGGTCGGAGGCGCGGTCGTAGTTGATCGCCTCGTACGACCAGCCGAAGGCGGAGGCCGGCGTGCGGCAGTCGCCGGATCGGGCGTGGGCGCCGAATGTCTGCGAGCCGTCGTAGCCGACGTAGGCCAGGTAGGCCACCAGGACCACGAGAGAAAGGGCCATCACGAAGGACACCAACCGCCAGATTGCGGTACGGCGCGCCTGGCGTGGATCGGGTGGCGGCTCGAACGGCACTCGGCCGAGTATACGGTGGTGCCCCATGACCGGCTCCCCTACAATCCGGGCCCGTGGTTAGTCCAAAGGTCAGCAAGCCCGCCACCAGGACCGCCGTGCCGAGGCACCGCGGCCACTCCCTCGCCCCCGAGCATCTCGGCGAGCGGGGCGCAGCGGCGACCCTCGTGGCCGCCATCGGCGGGATGGCCATCTTCATCGCCGCCGTGGCGATGACGGTCAGCGGGCTGACGCTTCCGGGCCGCTACGCCGGCCAGGACCCGCCGCCCAACGTCGGTGAGCTGGGGATCGGGCAGGTGGTCGGCGGGATGGGCCTGCTCGTGCTCGGCATCCTGATCGTCGGGAGCGCCGCGGCGCTGCTGGGCGGCCTCCGCGGCAGCCGGCCGTTCGCCGCCGGTGTCTCGGGGCTCACGGCGCTCCTGGCGCTCGCCGCCTTCGTGATCCTGATGATGCCGACCCGCCGTGACCTCGTCCTCCTCGCCGCGCTCGGGGTGGCGGTCGTCGCGTTCGGTGGCGCGGCCGTGATCCTGGCGCGACTCAAGCGCTAGCCCCACCCGGGTCGCGGATGAGGCGGCCGTCCCGGCTGGCGTGGGCGATCCTCCTCGCGGCTGGCATCGTGCTCGTGCTCGCGGGGGCGGCTTCGATCGCGGTCGGCCTGTTCAACCCCGAACTGATCAGCTCGCAGCTCCCTCCCGACGCTGCCGTCGACGCCCCGGCAGTCGGTGGCGCCGCGGTAGCCCTGGGCGTGGCCATTGCCCTCCTCGGCATCGTCCACTGGATCACCGCCGTCGCCCTCCGGCAGGGCCTCGGGGTCGCGACGACCGGGGCCGTGGTGCTCGCCTCCACCATGGCGCTCCTCGCCCTGGGATTCGCGGTCGCTGCGGTGGTCAGCATCGCGTCGGATTCGGCGCCGGCGATCTACATGGTCCCGGCCGCCATCGGGCTGGGAGTGGGGGTCGTTGGGTACGGGATCGTCACTGCCGTCGTGCTGGGCGCCCGGGGGGAGCCGATCTGAGGTCGGAAAGCGCCCCTGCTATACTCCGCCACCGTCGCTCCCGCGGGCCCGTGGTGTAGCGGCCCAACATGCCAGCCTGTCACGCTGGAGATCGCCGGTTCGAATCCGGTCGGGCCCGCCATTCCTCGTCGTCGGCCAGCGTATTGACGCGTGGTCCCGGGCGGTGTATCACTAACGCACGCTAATGATAGAAGGCAACCGAGCCTCATCGCAGCGTCGGACCGAGGTATCGCCCCATGGCTGAGGAAAGCCTGTACGACCGCTTGGGCGGCGTCTTCGCCATCGCCGCAGTAGTCGACCACTTCAGCGATGCGATCGTGAAGAACCCGATCGTCGGCCAGCGGTCGGCGAATCCGCAGCTGCGCGAGTGGCACACCAACAACCTTGGCCGGCTGCCCGGCCTGAAGTGGATGCGCACCCTGTGGGTCTGTGACGTCGCCGGTGGGCCGCAGGAGTACGTCGCGACGCGCCCGGGGAGCACCGACCTCGGCCTCGAGGAGGCGCATCGGAACCTCCGCATTTCGCCCGAGGAGTTCGACGAGGTGGCGGCGGAGCTGGGCCGGACGCTCGACACGGTGGGCGTCCCGGAGCGGGAGAAGGGCGAGGTCCTGGCCGCGTTCGCGGCGCACAAGGGCGAGGTGACCGAGGGCTCTCGGGGCTAGCGCGCCCGGCGCGCCGGTTCCGCCTTCTCCTCGCCCATCTCGGCGACGTGCATCTCGTGGTGGGCGAGGATCACTGAAACCGCCTCGTCCACGTCATCGGTGATGGTGAACAGGCCCAGGTCTTCCGGGCTGATCTTCTTCTCGGTCAGCGGGGTCTTCTTCAGCCAGTCCAGCATCCCGCGCCAGTAGGCTGTTCCGAAGAGCACCACCGGGAAGTGCTGGACCTTCCCGGTCTGGATCAGGGTGAGCGCCTCGAACAGCTCGTCCAGGGTGCCGAAGCCGCCCGGGAAGATGCAGAACGCCTCCGCGTACTTCACGAACATCGTCTTGCGGACGAAGAAGTAGCGGAACTCCATCCCGAGCGAGACGAACTCGTTCAGGCCCTGCTCGAAGGGCAGTTCGATATTGCACCCGATCGACACGCCGCCCGCCTCGCGAGCGCCGCGATTGGCGGCCTCCATGATCCCCGGTCCACCGCCGGTGATGATCGCGTAGCCGTGCTTGGCCAGCTTCCGCGAGAGCGAGCGCGCCATGCGATACGACGGGTCGCCACGGCCGATCCGGGCCGAGCCGAAGACGCTCACCGCCGGACCGATGCCGGCGAGGGCATCGAAGCCCTCCACGAACTCGCCCAGGATTCGGAGGGCCCGCCACGTATCCGTCTTGACGAAGTCGGAATCGGTGCCCGCCTGCTGGAGGAGCTGCTGGTCCTCGGTGGGCCGCTTCTCGGCACCGCGCATGACCACCGCTCCACTGCGGTGCGGCTGGTTGCGTTTCGTTGCCATGACCATCTCCTGCTCGACAGGTCCAACGTACGGATGGTAGGGTGAGGTGTCGTTTCGTGCGGGGTCGCGACCGTGCCCGTCGCCGAACCAACCCGCTATCGCGAGGATCATATTGCCGGACCTCCTGCGCCGTGTCGCCACGCTGACGATCGTCAGCGCCGTCGCGATCGGCCTGCTGGCCCCGCTCACCACGCGATCCGCCACGCCCACGACCGCGGAGTCGATGCGGCTTCTCGCCGTGGCGGACCAGCCATTCAACCTCTCCGAGCGCTCCGCCAGCGAGGGTCGCGGTCGCTCGGCCGCCCTCTCGCTCTCCGGCGTCAGCCAGCCGATCGGCATCGAGGACCTCGGGCTGAACCCCGCCCTCGGCACGCCGCCCAGCGCTCCCATGGAGGCGACGCTGTATCGCAAGGTCGTCAAGACCGTTGCTGCCGCGTTCTCTGGCGACGCCATCACCGGCAAGGCGACCTGGTACTGCTGCTCCCTCGGCTGGCGAGGCATCGCCGTGGTGGCGCTGCCCGGGGCGCTCGGCGGGCACTACGACTCACCGCCCGCCGCCCGCTACGTGACCGTCTGCGCCGATCGCTGCGCGGTCCTGCCGGTGGCGGACTACTGCGGCTGCCTGTGGGGCACGGCCAGCCAGAAGGTCGCCGACCTCTCGCCGGAGGCGTGGGCGGCGATCAGCGACAGCAACCTTTCAAGGGGCGTCATTACCGTCACCGTCCATCTCAGCTGACCGCTGGTAGCATCCGGCGATGCTGCAGCCGCTGCGCATCGGGCACGTCGTGCTCAAGGTGCGCGACCTCGACCGATCGCTCGCCTTCTACCGTGACCTGCTGGGCTTCAAGGTGGTCTCCGAGCTCAGCAACGTGATGATCTTCCTGGCGGCCGATGGGCAGAACCACCACGACCTCGCCCTGCTCCGGGTCGGCCAGCAGGCTCCATCGCCGGTTCCCAGCGCGGTCGGCCTCTACCACGTTGCGATCCAGCTGGCCGACTTCGACGCCGTGCGCTCGGCGCATGCGTTGCTTACCGAGCGCGGGCTGCTGCGCGGCGCGATCGACCACGGCGTGACCCGGTCGCTCTATACGGCCGACCCCGATGGCAACGAGATCGAGCTCTACTGCGACGCCCCACGCTCCGAGTGGGAGGGTCGCGTCGACGAGGTGTTGACGGTCAAGCCGCTCATCCTCGACTGACCGCATGGTGGCTGTACGCCCAGCGTACATAACAGCAATAACCGCCACGTTCGGCCGCATCTCGGACCTTTTCGAGCCGATCCTGGCGATCGGCGAGCGTACTCCCGCATCAACCATCGGCCCCGCCGAGCCGATTGCGGCGCTCGTTCCTCGGTATGTACGCCCAGCGTAAACGAGCCGGGAGCTCAGCGGGCGAAGCTGAGGATCGCGAAGCCGGCGACCAGGATGAACGCCACGAAGATGATGACCAGGCGTGCACCCCAGTTGACCGAGCGGGTCGGCAGCGGCTGGTAGGGGCGGCCCTTGCGCGACGAGCGGCGGCTCATCGGCCCCACTCGCGGCGCAGCAGGAACGGCGTGGTCAGCGCCTCGCGGGTACCGACGCTGCGCAGCTGCTTGCGGACCCGCTTCAGCAGCTTGCCGTGGTAGGTGCCGTCGCCGTATGGCTCGTGGAGGCGGGCGACGTCCCAGTCGTGGGTGCCGGCGATGGCGGATGCCGGGACGTATCGGTCCAGGACGGCCTTCGCCTCGTCGATCGCGACGAACCGGCGGGGACGCGCCGAGTTGTCGAGGACCGTGAGCAGGTCGCCGAAGCTCGCGTCGAGGTCGTTGACCAGGGTCGAGAGGCGCTCCATGGTGCCGGGCATGCGCTCCTGCTTGAAGAGGCCGCCGAGCAGCGCCTTGCGATCCTCGTCGCCCAGGTCGCTGATCGTCTCGCGGAGGTTCGGTATCCCGGCAGCCGCATCGGCGACCGGAAGCTCGTAGTCGTAGAGGTGGACCATCACCCGCGAAGTATCGCGTGCAGTGGACCGACCGGTACAATCGCCGCCATGTTGCTCGACGGCAAGAAGCTGCTCATCACCGGCGTCCTCACCGACGACAGCATCGCCTTCAGCGTCGCCAGGGTGGCCCAGGAGGCGGGTGCCGAGATCCTGCTCACCGGCGTCGGGCGCGGACTGCGCATCACCGAGCGGGTCGCCCGGAGGCTGTCGACCACTCCGGACGTGCTCGAGCTGGACATCAACAACCCTGAGCACGTCGAGGCGGTGAGCGCCGAGGTCATGAAACGGTGGGGCAAGGTCGACGGCGTGGTGCACGCGATCGGCTTCATGCCGGACGATGGCCTCGGCGGCAACTTCCTGAACACCCCGTGGGAGAGCGTGGCGTTCGGCCTCCAGACATCCACCTTCTCGCTCAAGGCGCTGGCCGTGGGCATGCTGGAGCCGATGAAGGCGGCCGGCGCGGCTTCTGTCGTCACCCTCACCTTCGACGGCCGCTTCGCCTGGCCGATCTACGATTGGATGGGAGTGGCGAAAGCTGGCCTCGAGGCCACGACCCGCTACCTGGCGCGCGACCTGGGCGAGTTCGGGATCCGGGTCAACGCCGTCTCGGCCGGCCCGATCCGGACCATGGCCGGCAAGAGCATCCCCGGCTTCGACGCGATCTCCGACACCTGGACGAAGCGCGCACCGTTGGGCTGGAACATGACCGATGCGACCGCGGTCGGGCAGATGTGCTGCTTCCTGCTCTCCGACTGGTCGACGATGACCTCAGGCGAGCTGATCCACGTCGACGGCGGCTACCACGCCATGGGGACCGACATTCACCGTTAGGCCGGCGCGGCGCTCGCGGCCTCGTGCGCCAGCAACCACTCCTTGCGCCAGCGGCCCCCGCCGTAGTTGCCGGTCTCGCCGCTCTTGCGGACGACCCGGTGGCAGGGGATGACGAGCGCGATCCGGTTCGCCCCGTTGGCGGTGCCGACCGCGCGCTGGGCTCTCGGCCTCCCAACCCGCTCGGCGAGCTCCTCGTAGGTGACCGTCGTGCCGGCCTCGAGGGATCGCAGCGCGGCCCAGGTTCGCCGCTGGAACGGGCTGCCCGGTGCGACGAGCGGCAGGTCGAAGGCGCGCCGGTCGCCCGCGAAATACTCGGTCAGCTGTGCGCGCAGCTGGTCGAGGTGCGGGTGGTTGCCGGCGACGATGGGTCGGCCAAGGCGGCGACGCAGGGTCTCGAGCTGCGTCGGCAGCATGCGGCGGTCGGCGAACTCGGCGAGGCAGACGCCGTCGTCTGTGGCGCCGGCCAGCATCGGGCCGAGCGGTGTCTCGATCAGGGTCGTGACGACAGAGGTCGCACCGGAGCGGTTGCGCCGCGTGCGACGGGCGGCGGCGAGGATCGGTCGCAGCAGCGCGGCGCGCCGCACCTCGGCATCGGAGAGGGCGACGCTGGGCTCTTCCAGCGGCTTGCAGCGCAGGCACGGCCGGTAGCCGGAGAAGAGCGCCACGCCAGCGGACGGCAGCCGGGCCGCATTCCCCGGCTTCGGGGCGGGGGCGGGACAGCCATCGCGGCAGAAGATCCCGGTGGTGTGGACAGCGATGACCGGGCGGTCGTGGGCGCTGGGGACGGAGAGTGCCATTCGGATCAGTCTCGGTGCGGGTTCACCAACTGAAACGGGCGAGTGGCGCGCGGCGTGAGATTCATCCGCCGTCCAGGATGCGAAGCCCCGCCTGGACCAGCTCGACGATCTTCATCTCGGCCAGCTCGCCGCGGGTGAACCAGGCGGCTTCATCGGTCGATCCGTCCAGCTCGTTCGTGAGGCTGCCACCGGTGACCCGGACCCGGTAGATGATCTGGATCGCCTGGAACTGATCGGCGATGCCGCCCGGCGACGGTCCGCGGCGCACCCAGGACTCGATCCCGGCCAGGGAGTCGATCTCGCCGGTCAGGCCGGTCTCCTCGGCCAGCTCCCGGAGGACGGCCTCCGTCGGCATCTCGCCGAAGTCGAGTCCGCCGCCGGGCAGCGTCCACCAGCCGGCATAGAGCTCCGGGTAGGTGAGGCGGGCCAGGAGGACCCGCTCCTGCTCGTCGACGCACAGGGCATAGGCTGCGATCCGCGTCACCTGGGTGCCAGCCGGGGCAGCGCCCCGATAGGCGTCCGAGTCGAGCAGCCAGGCGAGCTCGCCGGCGCCCGGCTCCGGGGTGCCAGGGAACTCGACGCATGCCACGCCACCGGGACGAAGACGCACGGAAGCGGCGCCGGTCAGGAGACACACCGCGCCTGACAGGTCCGGCTCGTGCCCAACGAACATCACCCGCCGCGCGTCCGGGTGGGCGGTCATCGCTCGCGCCAGGTCGCCCCATCGCGCGCCGGGGCTCAGCCGCTCGTCGACGACCGGTGCGTCAGTGAGGCCCATCCCGGCCAGGAACAGCTCGGCGGTATGCCGAGCCCGGGTCAGGGGCGAGGCGATCACCACATCGGGGCGGAGGTTGAGGCTTCGCCAGAGCGGTGCGCCAGCCTGCAGGGCATCCACTCCTGCGGCAGTCAGCTCCCTGGCAGCGTCATCGTCCGAGCCACGGTACGGGCCGGCATCGCCGTGCCGCAGGAAGTAGAGGATCACGGTGCCGGGGGTGTTCGGATCTTCCAGTAGGAGTCCTTCTTGACGACCCGTCCGTCTCGGAACGTCCACAGGTCGCAGCCGCGGACCTCGAGGTGCTCGCCATCGACCGTCGTGCCACTCAGCGTCCACTCGGACGCGCCGCGATCGCCATCCACGAAGTGGTCATCGTGCTGGTAGCGCACATCCGGGATGCCCGTGAAGCGGTCAGCGAAGGCGGCGCGGACCGCATCGTGACCCACCACCCGCCTCCCCCAGGCCTCCGGGCCGCGCGGCGTTTCGAAGACGGCGTCATCCGTGAAGTGGCTCATGATGGCGTCGAGGTCGTGCTGGTCGAATGCGGCGGCGATCGCGCGCAGCATCTCGACGCGCCGCTCCCGCTCGTCCATCGGACTCAGTCCGGGAAGGCTTCGGGACCCCGATCGGCCAGCTCCGCGGCGTGCGCTTCGGCATCGGCCTCGGTCGGGGGCAGCCACGAGAACGGGTAGCGCGGGTCATCGAGCTCGCCCGCCTGGCGGGTAAGGCGCAGCGGGTGGAAGGTGTCGATCATGACCGCCAGCTCCTCGGTCGCCTCCTTGCCGATGCTCGCCTCCACCGTCCCGGGATGCGGCCCGTGCGGGATCCCCGCCGGGTGGACCGTGAACGAGCTGATCTCGACCCCGCGGCGGCTCATGAAGTTGCCCGCCACGTAGTAGATGACCTCGTCGCTGTTGATGTTGCTGTGGTTGTACGGCGCCGGGATGGCGAGCGGGTGGTAGTCGAACTTGCGGGGCACGAACGAGCAGACGACGAAGTTGCGCGGCTGGAAGGTGAGGTGGACCGGCGGCGGCTGGTGGACCCGACCCGTGATCGGCTCGAAGTCGGCGATGTTGAAGGCGTACGGATACAGGTAGCCGTCCCAGCCGACCAGGTCGAAGGGGTGGAACGCGTAGTGGTAGGCGGTGACCCGGCCGCCCTTCTTGACCTCGACCACGAAGTCGCCCGTCTCGTGGTGCGCCTCCATCTCGGCCGGCGGCCGGATGTCGCGCTCGCAATACGGCGCGTGCTCGAGCATCTGGCCGTACTCGTTGCGGTAGCGCTTCGGCGGCTCGATGTGCGACGGGCACTCCAGCCACAGCATCCGCTGCTCGTCCCCGCCCGGGAGAACGCGGTAGGTGGTGCCGATGGGGATCACGAGGTAGTCGCCCGGTCCGTACTCGATCGGTCCGAAGACCGTCTCGAGCGTGCCGTGCCCCTCGTGGACGTAGAACATCTCGTCCATCTCGCCGTTGCGGTAGAAGTGCTCCATCGCCGAAGCGGGGCGCACCACCCCGAAGGTGACATCGGCGTTGTAGAAGAGCGGGACGCGGCCGCTGACCGCGTCGCCGGCAACCGGCACGCCCGCCGAGTTGACGAGGTGATGCCGATGCGGGCCGGCCTCGTCATCGGTCCAGGGCTCCAGCGCGACGTCGCGAACCTTCTCGATGCGGTGGGTCTGGGTCGGCGGCGTGTGGTGGTAGAGGAGGCTCGCCTTGCCGGAGAAGCCCTCGACCCCGAACAGCTCCTCGGCGTACAGGCCGCCGTCCGGCTTGCGGAACTGGGTGTGGCGCTTGTGCGGCACCTGGCCGCGCTGCAGGTAGTACACGGTGCGGCCATTCTAGGGCCCTCACCACCGCCCGGACCGATGCGGATCGGGTGCTACCATTAGTTGTATCAGCAACTAGCAGGTCCACCGATGTTCAACGTCACCCGTCTCAACCACGCCGTCCTCTGGGTCCGCGACGCGGACAAGGCGGCGGAGTTCTACCACCGCGTCTTCGGCTTCGAGGAGCTGGAGCGCCCGCAGGGGATGCGGGCCGCCTTCATGCGCTCGCCGAGCGGCGGGAACCACCACGACCTGGGCCTCTTCGAGGTCGGTGCAGCAGCGCCACGGCCGCCACGCGGCTCGGTGGGCCTCTACCACCTGGCCTGGGAGGTCGGAACGATCGAGGATCTCGCGACCGCCGCCAAGGCGCTCTCCGAGGCGGGCGCGCTCGGCGGGGCCAGCGACCACGGGGTCAGCAAGTCGCTCTATGGGCGGGACCCCGACGGCAACGAGTTCGAGATCATGTGGCAGGTGCCGCGCGAGGCGTGGGGCGAGTACACGGACTCGGGAACGGTGATGCCGCTCGACCTCGACGCCGAGCTCGAGCGCTGGGGCACGAAGGGCGCCGTCCAGTAGGGAGGGATCGGTACACTCGCAGTCGCCCGTGTCCGATGCCGTCCCCGTCATCCATTCCGATGCGCACCTCGCCCATACCGGGCTGATCGAGCTCGCCAGCGGGGTCGAAATCCCCTGCTTCGAGTCCCCGGAGCGGATCCTGGCCATCGAGGCCGCCCTGAAGGCCGACGGCGGCTTTGCCTTCGAGCCACCCACGGAGCACGGTCGCGGACCGATCCTGGCGGTGCACGACGCCGCCATGGTCGAGGTCTTCGAGCACGCCTGGACCGATGCGCAGGCCGGCGGTGCCGACGGGTCGCGGCCGTGGTTTCCCGACGTGTTCCTGGTCGGCGCGTACAGCGAAGGCATGGCGCTCGACGGGATGCCGGCCGGGGCCCACCATCGGCTGGGCGCCTACCTGTTCGACACCGCCACGCCCATCGTGGGCGGCACCTGGGCGGCGGCGCTGGCGGCCGTGGACGTTGCCGTGACGGCTGCCGAGCGCGCCGTCGCTGGCGCGCCGCTCGCCTACGGCCTGTGCCGGCCGCCGGGACACCACGCCGCGCACGCGATGCTGGGCGGCTACTGCTACTTCAACAACGCCGCGATCGTGGCCGAATGGCTGCGCCGCGAGAGGGGCGCGCGCAAGGTCGCGATCCTCGACATCGACTACCACCACGGCAACGGCACGCAGCAGATCTTCTGGGAGCGGGGCGACGTCCTGTACCTCTCGCTCCACGCGGACCCGGCGCGCGCTTACCCCTACTTCTCCGGGTATGCGGCGGAGCTCGGTGCGGGAGAAGGGGAAGGGCTGAACCGGAACTGGCCGCTCGCCGCGCAGACGGGCCTCGACGGCTACGCGGTCGCGCTGGCGGAGGCGCTGCGCATGATCGTGGCCTTCGATCCCGACGCGCCGCTCGTCATCTCGGCCGGTTTCGACACCTTCGAACGCGATCCGATCGGTGACCTCGCCCTGCGCACCCCGGACTACCGCGAGATTGGCCGCATGGTCGCTGGCCTGGGGATGTCGGTCATCGTGCTGCAGGAGGGCGGCTATGCGGTCGACGCGCTGGGGGATAACGCCGTTGCCCTGCTGAACGGCCTGCGCGGCGCGTGACCGCCCGGCTGCAGGCCCGGCCGCTGTGGCCGGCGTACCTGGCCACGTTCACCTTCACCCTCGGCCAGTGGGCCTCCGGGGTCGCCATCCCGCTCCACGTCCAGTCGCTCGGCGGCTCATTGACCGAGGCGGGCACGATCGCGGCCATTCGGTTCGGGCTGGGTGCCATCTTCAGCCTGCCGTTCGGAGCGGTCGCCGATGCGTGGGGGACGCGGCGCACCGTGACGGTGGCCGTTATCGGCAGCGCGCTCGTCAACCTCGTCCCGCTGCTGGCGCAGACGACCGGCAGCACCGCCCCGCTGTACGGCTGGGCGATCCTTTCCGGGCTCACCTCCTCGCTGTTCCTGCCGGCGATCGGGGCGTACGTGGCGGGCAGCGCGCACGAGGCTCGTCGCGGGTCGGCATTCGGCTGGATGACCCTCGGCACGCATAGCGGCATCGCCCTGGGGCCGGCGGTCGGTGGCCTGGCCTGGCAGCACCTGGGCATTCCGCAGACCTACCTGCTGGCCGCCGCCCTCGCCGTCGCGGCCCTGGCCGGCCCGATCCTGATGGGCGGCGCGGTGCGCACCCGCATCGACGTTCGCGGCCTGCCTGGCATGGTCGGCGCGCTGGCGCGGGACCGGGTGGTGGTCGGCAGCTGGGTGGCCGGCTTCGGGATCGGGCTGCCGTGGGGCGCGGTCAGCGGCCTCTTTCCGCTGTTCGGGACGTCCATCGGCCTGGCGGCGGGCTCCATCGGCCTGTTGCTGGCGCTGCAATCCATCACGAATGGCCTGTCACGGGTCCCGCTTGGGAGGCTGATCGACCGTCGTGCCGTGCCGCCACTGGCCACCGCGGCGGGCTGCGCCGCCTACGCCGTCATCACCTCGCTGCTCGGGTTGCAGACCGGGCCGCTGGGAATCGCGCTCGTGTTCATGACGGGGATCCTCGCGCTCGCCTTCACCCTGATGATGATCCAGGTCGTGATCAGCGAGCGGGCGCCTGCGCAGCTGCGGGCGACCGGGCTGGGCGGCTACTCGACCGCGCTCTCGGCGGGGTTGGGGATTGGTCCGTTCGTGGCGGGCTCGGTGGCCCAGTCGGGCGGCTTCGGGATCGGGTACGCGAGCGTTGCGGCCATGGGCCTGGCGGTGGCCGGGATCGCCGCCTTCTTGCTCATCGGCGCGCGACGCGTGCCGCGCGGTGGCCCGCCGAGCTAGGCCGTCGCGGGCTGCGCGACCTTCCCCTGCTGGAGGATCCGGATGTGGTTGCCGAACGGATCGCGGAGGCCCATGTCGGTGCCGTAGAAGTGCTCGGTCGGCTCCTGGGTGAAGTCGGCGACGCCGCGCTCCTTGAGCGTCTCGTACAGGCCCTGAGCGTCGTCCGTGATGAAGACGAGCCCACCCAGCGCGCCCTTGCTGATCAGCTCGCGGAGCTGCGCGGCGGTCGCCTCGTCGTGGAGCGGAGGGCCGGGCTGTTCCAGCGAAACCTCGGTCGCCCCCTCGCCCGGGACGCGGACCGTCAGCCAGCGGTAGTCGCCCTGGCGGACGTCGTTGCCCTTCTCGAGCCCGAGCTTGTTGACGTAGAAGTCGAGCGCCTCGTCCTTGTCGAGGACGTAGATCGAAGCGACGTTCAGGCTGGTGATCATCCGATCTCCTCTCGTGCGCGTTCGGTTGGTATGACGTTGATCCTAGGCAGCCGCACCGGCTGCGGCTTCTCCAAAACTGCTCGAATGCATCCTCAGTCCGGCGTGCGGAGCGGACGCATGGCAGCCAGCTGGACGCAGTTGGGCGCGACGATCGGGCCGTGGCCCATCCGGTAGGCGGACGGTGTCTCGCCGACGATCTCGTGGAACATCTTGCTGAATGTCCCCAGGCTCGTGAAGCCGACATCGAGGCAGACATCGGTGACGCTGCGGTCGGTCTCGCGCAGCAGGAACATCGAGCGCTCGACCCGGCGCCGCTGGAGGTAGCGATTCGGCGTCTCGCCGAATACCGCGCGAAAGCTGCGGATGAAGTGCCCCTCCGAGACGTGCGCCACTGCGGCGACGGCGCGGACGTCGAGTGGTTCGGCGTAGGAGCGGTCCATCGCGTCGCGGGCGCGCAGCAGACGCCGGTTCAGGTCCTCGACCGCCTGGCTCACGGTTGGCCGGCTACCCCCGCAGGATCCCTGCGAAGGCTGCGGGATCCACGTTCCCGCCGCTGATCACGATCACCCGGTGGTCGTCGCCCTCCGCTTGGGGTGCCGCACCAGACAGGTGGGCGGCCATCCCCGCGGCGCCGGAGGCCTCGACCACGAGGCGGGCGCGTGTCGCGAGCTGGCGCATCGCGTCGGCCATCTCCTCCTCGCTGACGGTGACGATCTCGTCCATGAACCGGCGCAGGTGGAGGAAGGGGAGCCAGCCGAGGCGCTCGACGCGCAATCCATCGGCCATGGTGCGGGTGGTGAGCGAGCCATCCCAGCGCACGATCTCGCCCTTCGCCAGCGACTCCTGTGCGTCGGCGG
>CAWEDO010000003.1:0-9521 GCA_963807915.1 uncultured Chloroflexia bacterium
GTCCTGACCGTCGACTTCACCCTGGCCGGCCAGCAGTACATCGGCCTGAACGGCGGGCCTGACTTCCAGTTCAACGAGGCCATCTCGTTCAGCATCGACTGCGAGGACCAGGCCGAGGTCGACCGCTACTGGGAGAAGCTGGTCGAGGGCGGTGGCGAGTACAGCGTCTGCGGCTGGCTGAAGGACCGCTACGGCGTCTCGTGGCAGGTCATCCCGCGCCAGCTTCCCGAGCTGCTCGACGGGCCGGATCGCGCCGGCGCCCAGCGGGTCATGAACGCAATGCTCGAGATGACGAAGATCGACGTTGCCAAGCTCGAGGAGGCGTACGAGGGGATCCCGGTCGGGGCCTGACCCGCACGACCGGCTAATGTGGCCCGCATGACGCGGGCACTCATCTTCGACCTCGACGGGACGCTGATCGACACGGTCTACGCCCATGTCTTCGCCTGGCAGCGGGCTCTGGCCGAGGCCGGTCTGCCGATCGAGGGCTGGCGGATTCATCGCCGGATCGGGATGAGTGGCGGGCTCTTCACGCGGGCGGTGGCGCGTGAGCTCGGCCGCCCGCTGAGCGACGCCGAGGTCGAGCAGATCCAGCGCCGCCACGGCGGGCTGTTTCGCGAGCTGATGCCGGAGCGACGACCGCTGCCCGGCGCCGTCGCGTTGCTCGCCCATCTGCGCGAGGTCGGCGTCCCGTTCGGGATCGGCACCTCCGGCCGTCGCCCGGAGATCGACGCGTCGCTCGAGGTGCTCGGCGTTGGCGCGGACGTGGTCGTGGTGGAGCGTGGCGACGTGCTGCGCGCCAAGCCGGAGCCGGACCTCTTCCTCGCCTGCCAGGAGCGGATGGGGGTCCAGGTCAGCGACTGCACGGTCGTCGGCGACGCGGTCTGGGACCTGCTTGCCGCACGGCGGGCGGGCATGCTCTCGGTCGGGATGCTGACTGGCGGCTACGGCGAGGACGAGCTGGGGCGCGCCGGGGCGTTCCGGGTCTACCGCGATCCGGCCGAGCTCGACGCCTCGCTGGACGAGCTCGGCATCATTCCGTAACCGATGCAGCGCGACCTCGGCGACGGCTACGAGCTCGACGACGATCCGCACCGGATCGACCGTGACGCCGTCCATCGCTTCCTGACCGCCGAGGCCTACTGGGCGCTCGGTCGGTCGCGCGAGGTCGTGGACGAGACGCTCGACGGCGCGGCCCGGGTGGTCGGGCTCTACCACGACGGCGATCAGATCGGCTTCGTGCGCGTCGTCTCAGACCGCCACACGGTCGCCTACGTCGCCGATGTGTACGTCCTGCCCGAGCACCGCGGCCGAGGCCTCGGCGTGGAGCTGTTCCGATTCGCGGTGCTGGAAGGGCCGATCGCCCATGTTCGCAAGTGGGGCCTGCACACGCGCGACGCCCACGAGCTGTATCGGCGCTTTGGCTTCGGCGACCCCGATGGCCGCTACATGGAGCGCTGGAACCTGCCCCCCGAGTGCTAGCCGGCCGCCACGCTCCGGATCGCGTCGCCCAGGCTGGCGATGGCGGCCTCGAGCCGCGCGGGCGGGTGCATGCTGAAGGCGAGCCGCAGGGCCCCCGGCGCCTGGCCCTCGTCGGGGAAGAAGCGATGGCCGGGCAGGAACGCCATCCCGCGCTCCACGGCGACCGGGAGCAGCTCGTCCGCGCGCATGCCGGGCGGCAGGTCGACCCACACGAAGTAGCCGCCACCGGGCCGGGACCAGGAGGCCGAATCAGGCAGGTGCGCGGCCAGGCCTGCCAGGAGCGCGTCTCGCTGCCCGCGGTACGCCGCCTTGAAGCGCTCGATCTGGCGGGCGTAGTCGCCGCTGGCGGCGTACTCGGCCAGGACGGTGGCCGCGAAGTGGTTCATCCCGCCGCCGGAGTCGAGGAGCCCGCCGGTCGCCATGCGGCCGACGATGTGCGGGGTGGCGCTCACGTAGCCGACCCGCAGCCCCGGCGCGACCGCCTTGGCGAAGCTGCCGATGCGGACCACGACCCCCGCCCGGTCCAGCGCCCACAGCGAAGGCGGTGACGGGCCGTCGTAGGAGAGCTCGCGGTACGTGTCGTCCTCCGCGATCAGCAGGCCCTCCTGCGCCGCGAGGTCGACCAGCGCCTGCCGCCGCGCGACCGACATGTTGCGACCGGTCGGATTGTGGAAGGTCGCGATGGTGTAGAGCAGGCGCGGCCGCTCGCCGTCCCGCCGCAGCTGCCCGACCACCCGCGCCAGGTCTTCGAGCACGATCCCATCGGCGTCCGAGGCGACGGCCTGGAGCCGGACCGGGTGGTCCGACAGGATGCTGATCCCCAGGTGGTAGGTCGGCACGTCGAGGAGCACCGTGTCGCCGGGCGTCAGCAGCAGGGTCGAGACCAGGTCGAGCCCCTGTGACGCCCCGCTGGTGACGACCACCTCCTCCGGGCGGGGAGCCCGGGCATCGGTCTCTGCCAGTCGCTCGCAGATGAAGTCGATGAGTGGCGGGGAGCCTGCCGTACTGCCGTACTCGAGGATGTCCGAGCCGTGTCGCTCCATCGCCCGATGCGAGGCGTCGCGCAGTTCCTGCACCGGCAGCAGGTTCGGGTCCGGATGGCCCCAGGCCAGGTCGATGACCCCCGCCCGCGGCTCGTACTGCGTCAGGCGGGAACGGGCGGGCTCGGTCATGAGAGCGGACCGATGCGCAGGCTCACGACCTCGGTGTGGCCCTCGCGCCCCCGCAGCTCGAGCTCGCGCCGCTCGAGCGTGTCATCCAGTCCGGCGGCGGCCGCCGCGGCGCCGGTGACGAGGATCTCGCCTGCATCCGCGGCGCTGGCCAGGCGAGCGGTGACGTTGACGGTGTCGCCAAGCGCGGTCATCTCGGTCCGGGCACCTTCGCCCACCGATCCAACCCAGGCCGGGCCGGTGTTGACGCCCGCGCCCACGGGCACCCAGGGTCCGCCCGCATCCTCGTGGCCCGTGGCGCGCAGGAGCGCCGTGGCGGCCTCCACGGCTCTGCCGCGTGGCGCTCGCCGGTCAGCAGCGGGAAGAACATCGCCACCAGCTCGTCACCGACGAACTTGTCGACGCTCCCGTCGTGGTCGAAGACGATCTTCGAGGCGGTCGAGTAGAAGCGGTTCATGACGTCCCGGAACTGTGCGGCCGGCATTCCCTCCGCGAGCGCGGTCGAGCCGCGCACGTCGGCGAACAGGAGCGTGACCTCGATCTCCGCGCCTCCGTGATGCTCGGCCAGGAAGTCGAAGCACGAGCCGCACATCTTCGGGCTCTGCTGTGAAGGACGCTTGCCGATCATGCGCATCAGCGGGCCGCCCACGCCGCTGAAGGGAGCCGCGCAGACTTTGCAGCGCGGCTCGTGCGGGATCCGCCGGTAGATGCCACGCAGCTTCCGGTCCCGGGAATCCCCGTTCGTGAGGAAATCGCGCCAGAATTCCTCGTTCTGCGGGTTGGGCGACTCGTCCGCGGCCATGGCTCCAACTCTACTGCGGCAGGCGACGGCGCCAGATCGCGCATTCCATCCGGGTCCCCGGCGGGTACTCGAGCGACTCGCTGCCGAGCCGCTCGAAGCCGAGCTTGGCGCAGACGGCATTGGACGGCCCGTTCTCGACCGCCGGGAAGCCGTAGATGAAGGGATGGACCCGCTCGGCAGCCGCGGCCTCGATCGCCAGGGCCGCACCCCGGGTGGCCACGCCGCGACCCTGGAAGTCGGGAAGCACGCTCCAGCCGGTCTCCCAGGCTGGCTCGCCGTGCCAGGTCGTCTCCCAGTAGCCCACCCAGCCCGCCGCGACGCGTTCCGCGCCGAAGGTAATGACGAAGGCCCGTCCGGTGGTCCGGGCGATGTCGAGGTAGCGCTGGTGGCGCACCAGCAGCTTCTCCTCGGACTCAGGGCCGCCGAGGTGGGTCATCATCGCCGGATCGCCAAGCAGGCCGCGCAGGAGCGGGAGGTCGGCATCGGTCCAGGTGCGGAGGGCAACGGGAGCTTCCACCATGACCGGATCATCGCACCGCCTGGCCGATGAGCGGGCCGCAGAGCTACGATGCGCGTCGTGGAGACCGCGTCAGCCGCTCGAACGCCCCTGCAGGCCGACCTCGTCGCGATGCTGCGTGCCATGCGCGACGCGGAGCGCGACCTCTTCGCTGCCGTGCCGGCGGAAGCCCGCGAGGCCGCCGGCGCGTTGGGTGACTGGTCGGTCAAGGACGTCCTGGCCCACCTCGGAGCGTGGCGCGCCATCGAGGCGCGACGGATCGCGGCCCGCGCCGGCGACGTCGACCCCCAGCACGCCGGCGACCCGTCCACCGCCGAACCGGTCGACGAGTCGAATGCCGTGCTGCAGGAGCGGCACGCGGAGTGGACCTGGGACGAGGTGACGCGAGCGGCGGACGCCAGTGTCGAGGCCCTCGTCGCGGCGATCGAGGGCAGCTCCACCGACGTCCTGTGCGAGTGCGATGACGGATCGGTGGCGGGGATCGGCGCCAACGGGGTGAACCACGCGGTCGGCCACCTGCCCGAGATCGCGGACCTGGCCGCCGGTCGCCCGCGCTTCGACGCCTTCGCGGACGCGATCGAGGCGATCCTGGGGTCCGGGCACCTGCCGCCGCGGGACTCGGGGGTGATCCTCTACAACATCGCCTGCGCTCGCGCGCTGTCCGGCGAGCTCGACGACGCCCGCCGCCTCCTGAAGGCCGCGTTCGTGCGCCGCCACGAGCTCGCCGAGCTGGCGAAGGACGATCCCGACCTCACCGCCCTGCGGCAGGAGCTGAACGCCCCCTAGCGGCGCACCTTGTCGGTGATGTCGATCTGGTCGTAGATGTGCAGCTGGTCGGTGAAGGTCCAGTTGCGATCGGGCAGGAGGGGCAGGTCGAGGCCGAAGTAGGCGTGGAAGATGGCGCGCCACTGGTTGACCGGCGTGATGGAGTCGTACAGGCCAGCCTCCTCCGGCGTCTTGCCGGGGAGGTAGAACGCGCTCAGGATCCCGAACTTCTCCTCGAGCTCGTCGGGCGTGGCGGTCGTCCAGTCGAAGGCACCCTCGTCGCGGGCGTAGCGGATCGGAAACGGCCCCTCGTCGGCCTGGACGACGACGATCGGGCGCTCGTCGGCTGGCACGTCGAGCAGCGAGTCCAGCCACTTGAGCACCTGCGCGTTCGCATAGCGCATCTGGTCGACGTAGTTGACCTCCCGCGGCCGCTCCTTCTCCTCCTGCTCGGTGACGAAGCTGCCGTCGGCGTGGAAGACGAACGGGTCGTGCGGCAGGGCGAAGTGGGCGTGCACGAACTTCGGCCCGCCGATCTCTGATGCGCGGTTCAGGCTGTCCCACTCGTAGCGTGACTGGTTCCATCGGTTCAGGCGCCAGTCGAACGGCGAGTCGGGCACGAGGTCCTGGATCGCGCGGAGCGGCGTCCAGCTGGTGAGCACGTCGAGGAACTCCGAGGAGAGACCGCTGTAGACGTAGCTGATCTCTGCCGACGGGTGGTCGGAGGTCGGACCCCAGTAGGTGCCGAGGTAGATGAAGTGGTATCCGGCACTGCCCAGGTAATGCTCCACCTCGAACGGCGCCTTCAGCTTCCGGTAGAGCGGTCCCCAATCCCTGTCGCTCAATGCGCGCTCGCGCAGATCGTTGAAGTCCAGGTACTCCATGTTGCGTGACGAGTCGAGGCTGAGGGCGGTCTTGACGTAGTTGGCCGTGGCGTGCTCGGCGATGTAGAAGCCACGCGACCGGAGCTCGTCGAGGAACGGCGAGTTGTCGTAGTCGAAGTACTTGTCGACGACGTTGCCGGACCCGTATCGGTCCAGGATCACCCAGTAGACGTCCGGCAGGTGCTCGCCGGATGAGGGTGCCGGGCTCATCGTCAGACCCGGCCCGCTGACCGCCACGGTCGGGCGCACGTCCAGCACGAAGGCGCCGATGCTGGCCAGGTTCCAGCCGACGACCACCAGGCCGATGGCGTTCAACGGCGTCGTCAGGCGCCCCGCGTGCGCGTCGAAGTGCCAGATCAGCGAGACGCCGACCACCGCGGCCAGCACCCAGGCGGCGATGAGGATCCACTGGCCATGCAGCACCGTGCCCAGGAACTGCCACACCATGCCGTAGGTGAAGAAGAGGCCGGTCAGCAGCGTCGCAACGAGGGCTGCCGCGGCCCAGCTGCCGGTCAGCGCACGGAAGGCGAGCAGCACCAGCACCGTGATGCCGAGGGACAGCCCCAGCGGCAGCAGGATCTCGAACAGCGCGATTGCCTCGTGCACGTTCTGGGCATACAGGAAGACGATCGGGAAGCTGGCGGCCAGGAACGGGTGGATGGGGATGTTCGAGGCACGGCCCAGCCAGGCGAGGACTCTCATCTGTCGCGCAGGGTAGCAGGGGGTCGGGCGCGATCAGATCGGCGCCGCATGCACCTCGAGCCCCTCCACCCAGGTCCCCTGGACCCCTGCTTCGCCCAGCGGTGTCCCACCCAGTTGCCGCAGGTTGCGGTCGAGCAGGGTCAGGTCGGCGAGCTTGCCGACCTCGATGGAGCCGGTCTCGGCGTCGAGGTGGTTCACCCAGGCCGATCCGATGGTGAAAGCGGCGAGCGCCTCGTCCAGGACCAGCCGCTGCTCCTGGAGAAAGGGAGCGTTTGCTCGGGCGTCGGGGGCGATGCGTGTCACTGCCACCTCGATCTCGCGCATCGGGTTGGCGCTCGTCACCGGCCAGTCGCTGCCGCCAGCCAGCCGGGCGCCGTTCCGGAGGAGGCTGGCGAATGGGTATTGCCAGCCCGTCCGCTCGGGTCCCAGGAACGGGATGGTCCGCTCGTCCATGACCGCCTCGTGGCAGGCCCAGATCGGTTGCATGTTCGCGGTCGCGCCAAGGGTGGCAAAGCGCGCCAAGTCGTCGGGATGGATCAGCTGGACGTGCGCGATGTGATGCCGGAGGTCCGAAGGGCCGTTCCGCGCGCGGGCGACCTCGATCGCGTCGAGCGCGCTGCGCACGGCGGCGTCGCCGATGGCGTGCAGGTGCACCTGCAGCCCGGCGGCGTCGAGGGCGATGACCGCCTCGCGGAGCGGTTCGGGCGGCACCAGCGCCATGCCGCGGTTCTCCGTTGCGCGGCCGTCCTCGTCGAGGTACGGGTCGAGCAGTGCGGCGGTCAGGCCCTCGATCACGCCGTCGACCCAGATCTTGACCGTGCCTGCTCGCAGCCGGCCGATGCTTGCCGCGGCGCGCTGCGCGAGGAAGCCGGCGACTTGTTCCGCCCCGCGCCGTGGATCCCAGAAGAGGGCGGCCACCACCCTGGCCTGGAGGCTGCCGGCCCCGGCTGCGGAGCGATAGGCCGCCAGCTGCCGTGCGCAGGCGTCCGGGTCATAGACCGATGCGTCCTGCCAGGCGGTGATGCCGAGCGCATGCAGGCGGCGCTGCGCAGCCGCCAGTGCGGCCACGTGATCCTCCGCGGTCGGTGGCGGAGCGAGCTCCTCGACCAGCGACATCGCTCCCTCGCGCAGCGTGCCGGCCGGCGATCCATCTGCCTCTCGCACGATGCGGCCCCCCGGCGGGTCGGGTGTGGTGGCGGAGATGCCCGCCAGCTCCAGCGCCCGGCTGTTCACCCACGCCGAGTGGCCGTCGCGGCTCCAGAGGAAGACCGGCCGGTCGGGGACGAGGTCGTCGAGCGCAGAGCGGCGCGGGGCGGCGTCGTGGAAGTCGGTGACGGACCAGCCCGCCCCGATGATCCAGTCGCGCTCCGGGTGGCTCGCGGCGTAGCGCCTGATCGCATCGGCGATGCGGTCCGGCGCGACGTCCTTGAGATCACAGCGCATCGCCGTCAGCTCGCCCTGGACCGGGTGGATGTGGGCGTCCTGGAAGCCGGGGAGCAGGGTCTCGCCATCCAGGCGGATGACCCGTGTCCGTGATCCGACCAGCGGCTCGACCTGCGCGCGACTCCCCACGGCACTGATGTGACCGTCCGTCACGGCGACGGCATCGGGCACCGGACCGCTGTGGGGCGTGATCGTCTCGACGCTGGCACCCAGGAAGACGAGATCAGGAGAAGGCATGTCTGCCTCTCTGCGGATCACGGCAGGGTAATGGAGCGCGCCGCTGGTGTCGCTCCGCACGGCCCGCCAGCGATGGCGGGTCCATCCATCAGGCGGGAGTCGGGATCTCCACCGGCTCGCCGATCTTCGTGAACTCGTAGGTGACCTCGAAGGCCGCGGAGGCGCCCACGTCGTTAAAGCGACCCGAGATCCCGCCCGAGAAGCTCATCTCGATCGGGGCGCCAGCGTCGTCGACTGTCAGGGTGGTCAGGGTGTAGTCGACCTTCACGCCCGTCCAGCCCTGCGCCTCGAGCAGGCTGAGGTCGCCGCCGAGCCAGGCGAGCACCGACAGGTGGTGAATCCGGTGCCCGTCGCGGATCTCGTGCCCGCGGTAGCTCAGCTCGGCAGCGCTGGTCAGCCCGGCGAATGGGTTCAGCGGCGTACTGGGATGGTAGTCGGGGACCTCTGTCCAGATCCCATCGTCGTCGATGTAGGCAAGGCCCCCGGTCAGCAGCATCCCGAAGGTGACGTCCGACGGGCCGGTGTCGACGACCGCCTTGCCGACCCCGTCCGCGCCGCTGAGGTCCATGTCGAACCCGACCTTCACGGTGTCGCTCGTCCCGCTGCTGGTGACGGTCACCTTCCCGTCGGCGACGACGTGCATCGTCAGCGTGGGACTGCCGGTCAGCGCCAGAAAGCGGCCCATGACCTGGTCGTCCGTGGGTGGCGGCGGCGTCGGCGTCGGGTCGGCTGATGGCGCCACGGACGGGCTGCTGGCCCCCTGGCAGCCGCCGACGGCCAGCGCCATTGCGAGCGCCAGCCCTGCCCAACGTGTGCGAAACACGCTCTCCATCGGCCGATCATGACGCGGCGCCCGAGCGATCGTCCATGGTCCTGATGCCGGACGAATAGGCCGTCTGGGCTAGGTCAGCGGCGCATCTCGACCACGAGCACAGAGCGCGAGTCGTCCTCGTGCTCGACCAGCACCGAGATCGTGATGGGGGCAGGCTCCGTGCCTGCAGTGGAGTCGCCGATGGCATCGGCCCCCGCCGGCGTGGCGCTCAATTCGTGGTACTCATGCAGGATCTCGAGGACCTGGCGCCCGGTGACGCCGCGCAGCGGGTCCCGGTCCTTGAAGACGAATCCCCAGACCTTGCCAATGGCGCCGGTCAGCCCGATGGCGGTGAGCAGCACGCGCACGGCATCCGATGCGAGCACGTCCCGCACGAAGCCGAACACCTCGAAGAGGATGTCGGCCGAGCCCGGGGCCGCGTCGACGAAGGCAAGGCCGCCATCCTGGGGCGGCGGCACGCGGGCGCTCCCGTCCGTCCGCAGGTCGACCGCGGCCCGGCGCACCTCCCGGTCCAGCTCGGCGATGCGCCAGCCGATCTGGGACGCCGATACGTACTCGGCGTGCCAGGCAACCTGCAGGCTGCGGACGCCTCGCTCGCGGGCGACCTGGAGGAAATCGGCCTGGGTCTGGTCGTCGATCATCGGTCGTGAGACTCTAGCAGCGAGCCTGGACAGGTCAGGTGTCCCGT
>CAWEDO010000004.1:0-5551 GCA_963807915.1 uncultured Chloroflexia bacterium
CGCCGGTCGTGGTCAGGATCAGGAGTCGACGCCCGGCGGAAGGGACCCTGGCTCGGGACACCGCCATGGGCGCGCATCTCCGCAATCAGGTCGGCCTGCTGAAACCACGCTCGTGGGCAGCCGAGGCCGCTGTAGCCGCACCGCGATAGGGCGCGGTCTGCTGACGCGGATCTACTTCAGGGACGCGACACGATGGCAACATCGTGATCGCCTTGCGTCAACAGGCACACCCATGAAGCTGACCGATGCTACCCGGCCGGCTCCGCAATGGGAAGGTCCTCCGAGCCGCCGGCAACGACGACGCGATCTCGGCCGAGAGCCTTTGCCCGATACATCGCCGAGTCGGCCGCGAGGATGAGCTGCTCCGCCGACGTACCGTGATCAGGGTAGGCCGCGACCCCGAGCGACATCGTCGTGGTCGGGTACAAGCGAGTCGGTTCATCGAGCTGCAGGCTCTTGATTCCTTCCCGCAGCGCCTCCGCGCGGCGTTGGGTGTCATCCAGAGACGCCTTCGGCAGGATGACCACGAACTCCTCGCCTCCGAACCGACAGGCAATGTCCTGGGCGCGGACGGCTCGCGCAAGGAACTGACCGAAACCGCGGAGCACAGCATCGCCGGCGGCATGACCGAAGGCATCATTGAGTTGCTTGAAATGGTCGAGGTCTGCCATCAGGATCCCCAAACCGTACCCCTCACGGGCGGCCCGCCGAATCTCCCGGTCCAGCGACTCCTCCATGAACCGGCGGTTGAATAGCCCGGTCAGCGGGTCGCGCCAGGACTGCTCTCGAAGGGTCGCTCGGAGGCGGATGTTGGCGAGGGCCAGAGCCATTTGCTGCCCGAGCGTTTCGACGAGTCGCTGTCGATCGGCAATCAGTGCCGCCCGCGCCTTGCTCGTCGCGCGGCGCCGAACTTGAACGTGGAGCAGCCCCAGTGTTTCGTTTTGCGCGGCGAGCGGTTCGCAGATGAGGCCGGTCCCTATAGGCTCCTCTACGTGGGGGCATTCGAGCTCGGGATCCCCCGCATGAACGATGTGGAGCTGGCCACGCCGGAGCGCCCAGCAATCGGTTGGTGAGAACACTTGTCGCACCGGGGGCGGATTGCCCCAAGTGGCCACTGCCTCGACCAGCGTGCCCGTCGAGGCCAGGGAATACACCGCGCCTGCGTCACCGGCGAAGAGCGGCTCGGCGATAGCGGCGATCACGGCATACGCCTCATCGAGCGACTGGCAGGACTCGAGCAGCTCCCCCATCTGAGCCAGCAGGGACATCTCTTGCCCGCGCCGCTCAAGTTCGTCGGCGTGGTCCTGGAGCTCCGCGTGGGCATTGGCGAGTTGCTCCGTGAGGATCGTCCGGGCCGTGATGTCGATGACGGTGGCGAACACCACCGTTCCCCGATGCGATCGGACCGGAGCCAAGCTGATTTCTGCCGGGAACTCGGTGCCATCCCGCCGGCGTCCAGCAAACTCCCGTCCGCTCCCCATCGGACGAGCGATTGGGTGGCGCTTGTACGCGACCCGCTTCGCCGCGTGTCGGCCGCTCAGTTGCGAGGGCACCAGACGTTCGATCGGCTGCCCACGGAGATCCTCCGACGACCAACCGAACAGCTGGTGGACCTTGACGTTGGCATAAACGATCCGGCCCCGACTGTCGACAGCCAAAACGGCATCGGGGCTTGCGTCGAGAACCGGTTCCGCGTCAAGCCCGAGTGATGCGTCGACCCTGGGGCGCGGCCCCCGTGGGACGTTCATGGACCTACGGTCAGTATTCGTCTCGTGTCAAGAAGGTCTGACTGGGCGGGCACCCGAAGTTCGTTGGGCGTTCGGGTCATCCATTCGATGGATCCCCGCTCCGACGCTCAGGCTGATTACGGGGAGGCTGCCCGAATTGTCGGGCATCCCAGGACGCCACCGGGGGTGGCTGAGAGTCATCGTGGGACACCGTGAGCGTACCGCAGCCCACGCCGCAGGCAGTGTTCCTGGTGGAGTGCTACGCACCTGCATCGGTCACCGAGGCCTCGACCGCGGCGGCCGACAGGGTGGCGGCAGCATGTGCCGAGCTGCGGCCAGCAAACGCCGGGGTCGTTTACCTGGGCGCGCTCATGCTGCCCGATGACGAGGTCGCCTTCCACGTGTTCCGGGCGGCCAACGCGAGCGCCGCGCTCGAGGCAAGCGGCCGCGCGGGCCTCCGCGTCGAGCGCGTCGTGCAAGGAGTGGCGATTTGCCTGGGGTCGGTAGCGTCGGCCCGTCGGCAGGCACTACCCGTTGGCGACGAGGTTGAGCGACCCGTCGCTCACGCGCCGGGCGAGATCGGTCCGTGAGCGGATACCCAGCTTCGAGTAGATCCGCGTCAGGTGCGCTTCGACGGTCGCGATGGTCGTGAACTGCTGTGCGGCAATCTCCCGGTTGGTCAGGCCCTGCGCGACGAGGGCTGCGACCTGCGTCTCGGCAGCCGTGAGGCTGTCATCGTGGCGTTGTCGTGGACGGGCGCGCCGCAGCTCGTCCCGCGCCCGCCCGGCGGACGGCGCGGCACCGAGCGCGTCGAAGATCGCGACGGCTTGATCGAGCAGCGCGCCGGCATCCCGCCGGTGGCCCAACCGTCGGAGGACGCTGCCCTGGGCGAGCATGGTCTGTGCGAGCTCCCACGGGGCGTCGAGGCGACCGAATCCAGCCTGCGCTTCGGCCAAGCGCGCGTGCGCCTCGCCCAGCCGTCCCGCGCCGTGCGCCACTAGGCCCAGGCAGAGTGCGGCTGCCGCGTCACTCCACGGTGCCAGCTGGGTCGTTCGCGCCGCGAGCGCCTGGCCGAGCGATGCCGCCTCGTCGAGCCGCCCGGCTTCGACGAGGACGGTAACGATCTCTGGGATGACCATGGCGAACTCCGTGGATCGCGACCCTGCCAGCGCGTGCCCGTCGACGAGCCGCGCGACCCGCGTCGCGGCCTCATCGATGCGCCCGGCGGCGTAGTAGAGCATGCCGATGGCAAAGGCGGCAGCGGCAGACATGAGTGGATCCGTCCTCGCTGCCGGCGAGGCGCGGATCTCGTTCACGTCGTCCAGGGCACGGGCATCGCCGCGCCGCGCCCGCAGGATCGCGCGAAGGACCAGGTTCCTGGCTCGCCAGTAGTCGACTGCGTCGATCAGGACTTCGTCGAGCAGGAGCGCTGCTTCGTCCCACCGGGCGCTCCGCAAGGCGAGATCCGCATCAAACTCGTTCAGGCGCATGAGGGCCCGCTCGTCGCCCTCCTCCTCGGCGGCCCGACGCGCCTCTGCCAGAAGCAGCCTGGCGGTGCCGAATTCACCGCGCCACCCTCGTTCGATCGCAAAGGCCACGTGGGGCCGGGGATCGCCCGCTGGGGGCAGGCTCGGCTCGGGGATCTCGATCGCGCGCCGGAAGTGCTCGGCGGCACCGGGCTGGTCGCTGAGCGAAAGGACGAGCCCGGCGGTCGTCAGCGCGGAGGCGAGCGTCCGTCGATCGCCCGCCGCCTCGGCCTTCGCGACGGCGGCGAGCGCCTCGCCGACCGCCGGCTGCACGTCGCCCAACCACGCTCCGCGCTGCCAGGCCAGCCGCGCCAGCGTGCGAGCCGCCAGGATGGGGTCATCGTGCGGCTCCGCGACGGCTGCCTCGAGGCTCTGGACGGCGACTGCTGGATCAAGCGTCGTGAGGGCGCGCAAGGCAAGCGCACGGCAGCG
This sequence comes from uncultured Chloroflexia bacterium, assembly GCA_963807915.1. GTDB lineage: Bacteria > Chloroflexota > Limnocylindria > QHBO01 > QHBO01 > CF-167. Next base: position 3,686 of record CAWEDO010000004.1, read on the forward strand.
GGTTGCACCACGGGCCCCGCCTGCCAGCAACTGGTCCACCAGCTCTCGAACGGCCGCCTCCTCGCCAGCCACGTGGAGGTACTCGGCCTGATCGACCATCCGCCGGCTGCTGGCCGCGACATCCTCCGGCGGCGTCATGCGGCGTGCCTGAGCCGCTAGGTCCGCGGCCGTCTCGGCCGCGCCACGCGCGCGCGCCGATCGAGCCGCGTCGTCAAGGATCAGCGCCACGCTGGCATCAGGGCCCGTGGCTGCCAGGGCCAGGTGTCGCGCCTGCTGCTCGATCGAACCGGCCGATGCTGCCGCCTGCCGGTGCATCTCTCGCCGGCGTGCGGGCGGAATCCGCTCGTACGCCCCAGCCGCAAGGAGCGGGTGAGCGAACCGGACCTCGCCTCCACGCTCGACCAGCACGCCATCGGTCACTGCGGCGTCGAGGGCGGCTGGATCGGGAAACGCGCTGACGGACAGCGGCCCCAGGACGGCAAGCAGCTCGACCGCCGGCTGACCGGCGCGGGCCGATTCCAGCCTGCGCAGCACGAGCTCGCGAAGCGTCGCGGGCAGCCCGTCGCTGTCCTTGTCGGCTCGGGCGATCTCCATGGCGAAGAACGGGTTTCCCGCCGCTCGCTCGTGGATGCTCCGAAGGCGGCGGTGCGGGATCACTCCGGAGGTCCGTGCGTGGAGAAGATGCCCGGTCGCGCCCAGGCTGAGTCCGGAGAGCGTGATGTGCACGCACCGCTCACCCAGCGCAGCCGAGGTCTGCAGCGGATCATCGTGGCCATCCCGCAGCGCGGTGAGGAAGCCGATGGGCGCATCGCCCAGGCGCCGCGCGGCAAACGCCAGTGCCCGCGCGGAGGGTGCGTCGAGCCACTGAACATCGTCGACCGCGACCAGCAGGCCGGCCCCGGACGCAAGCAGCCGCAGCGCGCTAAGGGTGGCACGTACCACCAGGAGCGGCTCCCCGGGTTGCGCATCCGCCGCCAGGGAAAGCGCAGCCGACAGCGCCGTGGCCTGCGGTCCCGGAAGCGCAGAAATGACCTCCTGAGCCGCCCCCTGCAAGAGATCGCCGAGCGCGGCATAGCCGAGGGCCAGCTCTGCCTCGACCGGTCGTGCGATGAGGACCCGCAGGCCGCGTTCGTTCGCCATCGCGATCGCCGCCGACCACACGCTGGTCTTGCCAATTCCCGCTTCGCCCTGGATCACGATGCCAGCCGGCCCGGTCGCCAGGAGATCGAGGCTGCGCGTGATGACCGCCAAGTCGGCGTCGCGTCCCACGAGCTCGGGGGAATCGATCCGCACCTCCATCGGCTGACGATACAACGCGTGTTGGCGGGACGAGCCATGTTGTAGGGGTTTCCGCGACGCCGCGAGCCACCGTGCCGCCGCAGTCTTGAGCTCACCAAATTCCTCATGGAGGTCAATCGATGAAACGGGCTCTCAGGCTGCAGGTGTTAACCGTCGCACTCCTCTCCCTTGCGGTGTCGCTTCCCGGACCAGTCGCCGCGGGCGAGCAGGTGCCGTTCAAGGGGAGCCTGGACGGAACGGTGACCGTCACGCCGCTGGTCCCGCCTATCGCATCGGTGCTCATCGAGGCGACTGGGATCGGGACGCATCTGGGTCATTTCACGCTTGAGGTTCCCCATCAGGTCAACCAGGCCACCCGCGTGGGTGCTGGGACGTACCTGTTCACGGCGGCCAACGGGGACACCCTGGCGGCCGATTTCACCGGGCAGGCAACTATGGTGGCCCCCGGTGTTCTCACCATCCACGAGACCGCGGTCATCACCGGTGGGACGGGCCGGTTTGCAGCAGCGAGAGGCTCGTTCGTGGCCGACCGGACGTTCTACCCGGCCGCCGGCGTGACGTTCGGCT